>CACHGV010000003.1 GCA_902579465.1 uncultured Pelagibacteraceae bacterium | reverse complement strand
TCACTTTCAGACACAAAGACAAACAATGGTAAAATAGAAAATTCTAGCAAAGCCAAAAGTTTAAAAGTAGATAACGAAATAATTAAAGAAACTAATTTAAAAGAAACTGAGATGAAAAATGAGGAAGAAAATACAAAGGTTAAAGATCTTGTCAAAGACATAGCGTATACTTCTGTAGATCAAAAAGGAAATATTTTTCATCTTTTGGCAAATTCAGGAAGATCAAATGTTAATAATTCAGATATCTTAGACTTAACTAATGTAAAAGGTAAAATAACATCAGAAAAAAGAGATACAATTTATATTGTATCAGATTTTGCTCAATACAATTCAGTAAATTTAAATTCAAAATTTTATAAAAATGTAATAATAAATTATCAGGATAAAGAAATTACTTGTATAAATTTTGATATAGATATGGAAACAAATAAAGCAGTGGCTTATAATAATGTATTGATAACAGATCCAAAGTCAAAAATGAAGGCAGGTATAGTGGAATTTGATTTAAAAACAAAAAACATAAATATAAATCCTGAAAGCGCAATTAAAAAAATTGAGGTTGTTACAGAGTAATGGCGTTAATTAAAAAATTTAGAATTAAAAATTTCAAAGCTCAGAAAACTATCTTACAATTAGATAATATATCCATGTTTTATAATAAAAGACAAATTTTAAATAATTTAAATTTAAAAATTAATGAACAAGAAATTTTGGGAATGCTTGGTCCTAACGGTGTTGGAAAGTCTACTATTTTTCATATTATCACTGGTTTGAAAGATCCTAATTTTGGCAAAGTTTTGATAGATAGTAAAGATTGTACAAATCTTCCTATTTATGAGAGAGCAACAAAGTTTAGAATTGGATATGTCCCACAATATGGGGGCTTTATACAAGATTTAAATTTAATTGAAAATTTAGAACTTGTTGGTGAAATTCATATTAAACAAAAAGAATTAAGAAAAAGTAAAATTGAGAAGATTATATCTCAGTTTGAATTTGATCCTTTATTAAAAATTAAAGCTAAACATCTATCTGGTGGGCAAAAAAAAAAATTAGTAATTTCCATGGCCTTAATAAATGACCCAAAGATTCTTTTGTTAGATGAACCATTCGCAGCATTAGATATTTTAACAATAAAGATGTTGCAGGAAATTATTGTAAATTTACAGTCATTAGAAAAAATTACTGTTATAGTATGTGATCATCAAGCAAGAGATTTATTAAGTTGTGTGGATAGAGCAGTCGTTTTATCTAATGGCAAAATTATAGCCTCAGGTAGCCCTAGTGAGATTGTAAAAGATTCAAGTGCAAGATCTGCATACTTTGGTAATGAATTCAAAATAAGTTAATTCATTAATGTCCAATCATATTTTAATTGAGAAAAAAATTCATAAATTTAATAAGAAAATTGTTGTAAGCTCAGATAAAAGTATTTCTATAAGAACTATACTTCTTGCCTCACAAGCAGTTGGTATTTCAAAAATATCTAATTTGCTTGAGTCCGAAGATGTTTTAAATACATTAAAAACAGTAAAAAAACTTGGTATTCAATATAAAAAACTGGGAAATACCTACTGCATTGAAGGATTCGGTTTAAATGGCTTTAATATTCAAAAAAAAATTACAGTCGATGCTGGAAATTCAGGTACGTTGGCAAGATTAATTCTAGGATTATTAGTTAAAAGTAAAAAAAGGGTGAAATTGATTGGAGATAAAAGTTTGTCAAAAAGAGATTTTTCAAGAGTAATTAATCCTCTCAAAAAATTTGGTGCAAATATTAAAAGTAAGAAAAATCTTCTTCCAATTGAAATATTAGGTTCGGATTTTCTAAGACCAATCACTTATGACGAAAATATTGGTAGTGCTCAAGTAAAATCTTGCATGATTTTAGCTGCTTTAAATACACCAGGAGTCTCTGTATTCAACACAAGAGTATCGAGAAATCACACTGAATTAATGTTAAAATTTTTAAAGTATCCCATAAAAATAAAAAAAATTATGGGTAATGAACTAATTACAGTTAAAGGTCTCAATCAATTTAAAGGATTTAACTACAAAGTTCCAGGTGATATTAGTTCTGCATCTTTTTTTATTGTGTTAACACTTCTCTCAAAAAAATCAAAAATAGTAATTGAAAATGTAAACGTGAATGAGAGCAGAGTTGGAATAATTAATATTTTGAATAAAATGGGTGCAAAAATTAAACTTGAAAGAAAAAAAATATATAAAGGTGAAAAAATAGCAAATATTCATGTTAAAAGTAACTGTAATTTAAAAGCAATAAATTGCCCCTCAACATTAAACAGTTCTGCAATTGATGAATTCTTAATTATTTTTTTAGTTGCAGCTAAATCGAAGGGTGTTTCTAAATTTAAAGACCTAGGTGAAATGAATAAGAAAGAGTCAAAAAGATTAGATTTAGGAGTTAAATTTTTGAGATCAATTGGTATTAAGGTAGATAGATTTAAAAATAATATTAATATTCATGGTAATCCGAAATTGGTTCTTTCTAAAAAATATGAAATGAAAAATTTTTTAAAAGACCACAGAATTTTTTTTCTTTCTTGCATAACTGCATTAACATTAGGTGGGAAATGGAAAATTAGTGATAAAGACTCAATAAATACATCTTTTCCAAATTTTATTAAAATTTTAAAAAATATTGGGGCACAAATACATTGAAAAAAAGAAAAAATATAATTACAGTTGCAATAGATTCACCTGCAGCTGCTGGTGCAGGAACTCAGGCAAAATTAATATCAAAATATTATAATTTATTTTATTTAGATACTGGAAAAATTTATAGGTACATTGGAAAATTAAAGATAAATAAAAAAAATAAATTTTCTTATAAATTAGTACTAAATAAAATTAAGTCATTAAATTTAAATAAATTAAAAAATAAAACGTTATTATCTAATGAAGTAGCTCAATCAGCATCTAAAATTGCTAGAGATAAAAAAATTAGGGATATAGTTCACAAATTTCAACAAGAATGTGCTTACAATCCTCCAAAAAAATATAATGGATCTGTATTAGATGGAAGAGATATAATTACTGTACAGATAAAAGATGCGATGTTTAAATTTTATATTACCGCAAGCATTAATGTTAGAGCAAAAAGACGTTTTGACGAGTACAAAAAATTAAATTTAAATATTAGTTATAAGGAGGTGCTTAAAAGCCTTAGAAAAAGGGATAAATTAGATAAAGGAAGAGAGCATGGGCCACTAAAAAAAACAAAAGATTCTATCTTGATTAATACGACTAAATTAAGTAAGAAAGCCTGCTTTAAAAAGATAAAAGCTATAATGGACAAAAAATTAAATAATTAATGGAAATTTATAAAGACCTAACATCACCTGCTAGCCAACATTTTGAGAAATTATTAAATAGTCAACTTTCAAAAAATAAAATTGAAGAGGGAAAAATAATAGAGGGTAAAATTACAAAAATAACTAGTAAGTATATTTTTCTTTTCATTCCAGGTTTAAAAAGCGAACCAGTAATTGACGTCAATGAAGTTAAAATGATGGGTATAAAAGAGGAAGTAAAAGAAGGCTCAACAATTTCGGTATTACTTGAAAAAATAGAGGATAAAAATGGTGATGTAGTTGTATCTGCACAGAAAGCGCAAAAAATAAAAGGTTGGAACCAACTAGTTAAATGCTACGAAAATAATGAACTGATAAATGGTAAAATCATTCAAAAAACAAAAGGTGGTGTAATAGTTGAGCATGTTGAGACAAAGTCTCTTATGTTTTGTCCTGGATCACAAATTTCTGACAAACCTATTAAAAATATAGATCATTTAATTGGTGTGGAACAAAAATTTGCACTTATTAAAATTGATATGGTGAGAGGAAATAGTGTTGTATCAAGAAGACAGGTGGTTTCTTCTAGCAAAAAAGAAGATAAAGTAAAAATCATTGAAAAATTTAAGATTGGAGAAATTATTAAAGATGCTGTTGTGAAAGGGTATTCTTCATTTGGTTGCTTCTTTGAAGTAACAACCCCTGATGGAACTATTGATACACTCTGCCACCTACAAGAAATAAGTTACAGTAGAGTAAATCATCCTGATGAAATTTTTAATATAGGTGAAAAGCATGATCTTAAAATAATCTCTATTGATATGGAAAAATTGCAGGTAGGATGCTCAATTAAGCAACTTTCTCCTGATCCTTTTGAACATATATCAAACTATCAAATTGGAAATCAATATAAAGTGAAAGTAGTGAAAATAACTGATTATGGTTGTTTTTGTGAATTGGAACCAGGTCTTAGTACATTATTACATAGTAGTGAGATTAGTTGGACTAAAAAAAATATATCACCAAAAAAGTTTTTTAATGTTGGTGACCAAATAGATTGCGTTATTACTGAAATTGACAAAGACAAAAGAAGAGTGGCTATTTCTCATAGATTAACTCAAGAAAATCCTTATTCTCAACTTGAAAAAAATTATCCCGTTGGCTCAGATATAGAAGGTGAAATCAGTAACTTTAATGAATATGCTATTTATTTAAAGTTAGCCAATTTTGATATTGATGGTTTTTTGCACTCAAATGATCTTTCATTTACAGGTAAACCTGAGGATGAACTCAAAAAGTACAAAAAAGGGGATAAATTAAAAGTAAAAGTTTTAGAAATTAAGAAAGCAGACCAAAAAGTTAGAGTTGGATTAAAACAATTAAACAAGGATCCATTTGATTGGTTTAAGGATAAAAAAATCAATGACGCAATTACTGTAAAGGTAATTTCATCTGATAATAAAGGTTTATTTGTAAAACCAGAGGGATGCGATATTGAAATTTTAATAAAAAAATCACAAATTGCTATGAGCGCGACTGATGCTAGACCTTCACGTTTTGTAGGAGGCGAAAGAATAGATGCGGCTATTGCAGAATTGAACTTTGAAAAAAGAAAAGTTGCCTTAAGTATTAAATTACTTGAAGAAATTATGAATGCAAAAGCTATTAAGGAACATTCAAGCCCACTAAGTGGAAAAAATCTACCTTTTTCGTCGCTTTCGGAACAGCTAGATGATAAAAAAAATAAAAAGGAAACTGAATAAAAATTGTCAGTTGTAAAATCAGACTTAATTAAAGAATTAGCAGAAAATTATCCAAATTTTCTGAAAAAAGATTTAGTCAAATTATTTGATATTTCAATCTATGAAATGCTTGAGGCTATTAAAAGAGGCGAAAGAGTAGAATTAAGAGAAAATTTTTCTATCGAACCAAGAATTCAAAAAGCCAGAGTATCGAGAAACCCAAAAACTAATGAAAAGTTAAACACTCCAGAAAAAAAATCTATATTATTTAAAATTTCTCAAGAATGGAAAAAGAGAATTAATGAAAAAGAATAAAATATTTGTTGCCTGCGATACAAATAATATAGCCAAAGTAAAAGATATAATAAAAAAAACCCAAAGTTCTAAATTAAAGATTGGATACAAGTTTGGATTAGAATTTTTAAACTCTAAAAATGGAAGGAATTTTATTTCAAAACTTAAAAATAAAATTACTTTTGGTGATTATAAGATAATGGATATACCAAATACTTGCGTATCTGCAATTAAAGCAGTAAAGGATTTAAAATTAAATTATATAACAATACATATAAGTTCAGGATTAACAGCATTAAAAGCTGCAAAAAAAGTTTCGGGTAATACTAAATTAATTGGTGTAACAATTCTTACTTCTTTAGATAATAAATCGCTAAAAGAAATTGGATACAGTCGAGAAGTTAAAAAAATAGTACTTCAACAGGCTAGATTAGCACATCAAGCAAAACTAGATGCAATAGTATGTAGCCCGAAAGAGGTAAATATTGTCAGAAAAGTATTTAAAAAGGAAATAATAACACCTGGTATAAGGTTTGATTCTAATGTTGATGATCAGAAAAGAACCTTAGCACCAAAACAGGCATATAAAAATGGAAGCGACTGGCTGGTAATTGGTAGACCAATTACCAAAGGTAATATTAAAAATAATCTGCAAAACTTAATCAATCATTTAAAATAATGGTCAAAGGAATAAAAATTTGTGGGGTCTCTGATCTTGAAACATTAAACTATATTGTAAATCATCAATTTCCACCAAGATTTGTGGGCTTCATTAGTAATTACAAAAAAAGTAAAAGATATGTCGAATATGAGAAATTAAAAAAATTAGTTAATATAAAAAAAAAAGAGATTAGCTTTGTAGCTGTTCTTGTTGATCCAGATAATAAAATATTAGAGCAAATTAAAGAACTTAGTTTTGATTTTTATCAATTGTATGATGTTAGCCCTGAAAAGACAAAAATAATAAAGGAAAAATACAACATTAAAATAATTACAGCTTTGACAATAAGTAGTAAAAAGGACGTCGATATATATAAAGCTTATGATGAAGTTTCAGATTTAATTCTTTTTGATGGAAAAGGCTACGAGAAATCAATTGGATTTAATCATGAATTATTAAATTCTATACCTAATTCAATAAATAAAATGATTGCTGGAAATATAAAAATAGAAGATATTCCTAAATTTAAAAATAAAGATTACTACATTGATCTAAGTGGTTCTTTAGAAAATGAGAAAGGTATAAAAGATTTAAAAAAAATTGATAAACTATTAAATCTTGCAACTAAAAATGAAACTTAAAAAAGGAATTCCAGTTATAGATCAAGGAGATAGGCTTGGCTTTTGGGGTGGAAAATTTGGTGGAAATTTTGTACCTGAAACACTAAAAAAACCTATAGAAGATCTAGAAATACAATTTAATAAATTAAAAAATGACAAAAACTTTATAAGAGAAAGAGATAAATATTTCAAAAATTGGATTGGAACACCGACAAGATTTATTAAATTAAGTAATTTAACAAAATATGTTGGTGGAGCACAGATTTGGTCAAAGGTTGTTTCTGATGCTAACGGTGGAGCTCACAAAATATATAATGCAACTGTGCATTGTTTATTAGCAAAAAGGTCTGGAAAGAAAGTAATAATTGGAGACACCGGCGCCGGGTACGCTGGTAAGATGTTAAGCATGGCTGCTAAGAAATTTGGTTTAAAATGTAAAATTTTTATGGGCGCAAAAGACATAAAGAGACAACAACCGAATGTTAAAGCAATGAAGAAAAATGGTGCAGATGTAATTCCTGTATATTCAGGAAGTCAAACACTTGTAGATGCTGTTTCTGAATGTATGAGATTTTGGGTTGCAAATTGTGATACAACGGCAATGTGTGTAGGAAGTACTGTGGGACCCGCAATTTTTGTTCGAATTTGTGGTTGGAGTACTAGTCAAATATCTAGAGAGCTTAAAGTTCAATTAATAAATGAATTTGGTGAAGTTCCTAAAAAACTTAAATTATATAATTGTGTGGGAGGAGGTTCCTCAAGTTTTGGGTTTTGGAATGAATTTATGGATTATGATAAAAAACAAGTTGAGTTTATAGGGGTTGAGGCTGGAGGGCCAAGTAAAAGTAAAAGGCATGCAGCTCCTTTAACTTATGGTTCAAAAATTGGCATACTTCATGGTGCTGCGCAATATGTAAATCAAAATAGCGATGGTCAGATTGAGGAAACAGAATCAATATCTGCAGGTCTTGATTATCCTGGAATTTCTCCACTCCATTGCTTTTTAAAAGATGTGAAGCGTGCAAGATATACGGCAGCTAGTGATGAAGAGGCTTTAAAAGCATACCGAATAGTTACAAAATATGAAAATTTAAGACCCTCTCTTGAACCAAGTCATGCATTCTCGGTTGCTATTAAGGAATCAAAAAAATTGAGCAAGGATACAATTGTAATTATTAATAGTTGCGGAGATGCATACAAAGACCGTGGAATTTTAGAAAAAAAGTTAGGAAAGAAGTATGTTAAATCCAATTAGCCTTGCATTTAAAAACGCGAAAGAAGAGAAAAGACCAGCGTTACTTACTTATACTGTGGCTGGTGATAGCTCAAAGAAGCAATCTTTGGAGATCTTAAAAGCGATTTCAAATTATGCAGATATTTTAGAAGTCGGTGTACCTCATAACACGCCCGTTGCAGATGGAGGCCAAATTCAAACTAGTGCTTATAGAGCGATTAAAAATGGTATTAAGATGAATGATATTTTTGAAATTGTAAGAGATTTTAAAAAAAATAAAAATTCAAAACCAGTAATATTTATGGGTTACTACAATATGATTTTCCAATATGGTGAAAATAATTTTTTAAAAAAATGTAAAAAATCAGGTGTTAATGGTTTAATAGTAGTTGATTTACCATGGCCAGAAAACAAAGTTTTTTCTAAGAAATGTAAAAAAAATTCAATTAATTTTATACAGTTATTATCTCCTACAACATCGAATAAAAGATTAAAAAGTATTACAAAAGATTCTCATGAAATGATTTACTATATCAGCATGCTGTCTACAACAGGAGGAAAGCTAAAAGTTTCTCCAAAAAAAATATTATCTAATTATAATAAAATAAAAAAAATAAGTCCTAAAAAAAATTGTGTTATTGGTTTTGGAATAACTGAGAAAACTATATCAAATTTTAAAAATACAGATGGACTTGTTGTAGGAAGTCAAATTTGTAAAGAAATTACTAGAAGTTTAAACCATAGACAAAATCCTGTCATAAATGTAAGTAAGATGGTTAGTAAACTAAGAAAAAAAATATCATGAATTGGTTAACAAAAGCTATAAATTTTGGAGAAAAAATAAAGAAGGTGCTGCGAAAAAGACCTTCGAAAGAGGATATAGCAAATTCAGATTGGACCAGTTGTTGCAAAGGTCCGATATTAAAGAAAGATTTAGAGAATAATTTATGGGTTTGTAATCTTTGCGGTAAACATCATAGAATTAGTTGTAGACAAAGGTTTGATATACTATTCGGTAAAAACGCTTATCAAATTTTAGAATCACCTATTCCTACAGAAGATCCATTAAATTGGGTTGATACAAAGTCTTACAAAGACAGACTTAAAATTGCGAGAAAGAAAACTAATCAAAATTGTGCAGTTATGATTGCTAAAGGAAAAATAAATGGAATTGAAGTAACTGCAGGTGCGATTAACTTTGATTTTATTGGAGGTTCGGTTGGAGCCGCAGAAGGAGAAGCAATAATTTATGGAGTACAACATGCAATAGATAATCAAACGCCTTACTTATTTTTTCCTTGTGGAGGTGGACAAAGAATGTTTGAGTCTACAATTGCTTTAGCAAATATGACTAGAACAACACTTGCCATAAATGAACTCAAGAACAACAATTTACCCTATATAGTTTGTTTTACTGATCCAACTGCTGGAGGAATAACTGCCTCTTTTGCAATGTTAGGAGATATTCATCTTGCTGAACCTGGATGTCTAATAGCATTTGCAGGAAAAAGAGTAATTCAAGCAACGGTTAAGGAAGAGTTAAGTTCTGATTTTCAAACAGCTGAATTTGTTGAGAAACATGGCTTTGTTGACAGAGTTGTTCAAAGAAAAGATATACAAAAAGAAGTTGGCAACCTTCTATCGATATTACTTAGAAAAAATTCTGATATACATTTAGAAAATTTAAATGAAACTTCAGAAACTAATATCCAAACTAGAGAAGCATCATAAAAAAAAACTAGACTTATCTCTGGGAAGAACTTTAAATCTATTAAAAAAACTGGGTGATCCACAAGATAAATTAAAAAACGTTGTCACAGTTGTTGGAACTAATGCTAAAGCAAGCATGTGCTATAGTCTTAAGTCAATACTAAACCTAGCTGGACATAAAACTAATCTTTACACTTCTCCCCACCTTCTCTCTTATACAGAAAGATACATTTTTGAAGATAAGGAGATCAATGAAGAAGATTTAATAGAATTACTGACTGATGTTGAAAAAACTTTAGGAGATGACAATGCAACATTATTTGAAATTTTAACATGTGCATTTTTAAAATATGCTGAGAATTTCAAAGATAATATAAATATAATAGAAGCAGGATTATTCCATCAATTTGATAGTACAAATGTATTTAAAGAAAATTTAATGACACTCATTGGTGTCATTCATAATGATCACTTTCAATGGCTTGAAAATAAATCAATTGAAGGGGTAATATATGAGAAAACAGCTAAACTTTTAAACTCAAATATATTTATTAATAAACAAGTAAATAGTGAAATAAGAGATAAAATAGATAAATCTTTAGAAAAAAATACTTCTAATAAATATTTTTTTGGTAAAGATTTTAATATTGCAAAGTCTGAAAATGGATTTATTCAATATCAAGATGGATTAGGAGAATTGGTATTACCTGAACCAAGTATTCTTGGAGATCACCAACTTTATAATATTAGTACCTCAATTGCTGCATCAAGAAAAATTTTTAATATTAAAGATGAATACATTAAAAATGGTATTAAAAATATTTCATTAAAAGCGAGGCTAGAAGAGATAAAATCTGGTAAATTAAAAGATATTGCTGGAAATAATAAACTGGTAATAGATGGTGGTCATAACATTAGCGCAAGTTTTTCTATTGCTAATTGGATTAAAAATCAAAATGAAGAAGTAAACCTTATTGTAGGTATGATGAAAGACAAAGAACATGCAGAATTTATAAAGGCTTTTGAAAATATAGTAAATTCAATTACTTTAATTGATATTCCTAATCAAGATGGTGCAATTTCAAAGGAAGATTTTAGAAAAAAGTTAGATAGTTTAAAATTAAATTTAAAACTTTCTAATGGTATTGAGGATAGTATAAAATCGTTATCAAAAAATGAAAACACTATTATACTCTTCTTAGGCTCGCTATATCTTGCTGGGGAAGTTTTAAGTTTAAATTAGATATTTTCTTTTATCCAAGAAACAATTTCACTTTTTGGAACCGCTCCGACCTTAGTTGAAACATGATTTCCATCTTTCATCAAAATCATCGTAGGAATTCCTCGAACACCATATTTTGTTGGTGTATTTGGCTCTTCATCAATATTATGTTTTGCTATAGATAATTGGTCAGACATTTCATTTGAAATCTCCTCTAGGCTAGGAGCCACCATATGGCATGGTTTGCACCAATCTGCCCAAAAATCACATATTAATATCTTATTATCTTTGACTAATTGATCAAAACTTTCGTCTGTAGATTTTACTGTTGCCATATGAGTTTTATATAAATTAATTTTATTTATTCAATAGTTAAAAATGCTTAAATTTAATATTATACATCAAACATTCTCGTACTTTTTTTGAATAGACATTGCATAGGTATTGAATTCATCTAAAAGAGCTAATTTTTCGTTATCATTTTCATTAGTGTATTTTTCTCTTAAAGTATCAATTTCATTATATAAAGTAGGTATTGTCCACCATTTCTCTTTTCTTTCGCTTAATATTCTCTTAGCGATTTCTCTTCTAATTGATTTATACATTGCCTCTGGCAAAACTTCTGGAGCCTCTTGAAATATAATTTTTTTACCAAATCCAACCAATCTATCGTCATCAAATTTATCTAATAAATTTAATTTTTCTTTCCATGGTGCTGCATGCCAAGTTGGGAAAAGAGCTGTATCTTTGTTTGAAGTAAATTTTGTATAAATACTTTCTTCAGCGTAAATATCCTCTTGAGATTTTGATTGCTCTTTTTCTTCAGCAACTTCCCTTAAGGCTGTCAAAATATTTTGGGAAAATTGTTCATTATTTTGAACAAATTCTGCTCTTTTTTTAATTACTTTTTTATCTAGTTTATTATAAGGCTCAGTACTCATTCCATATTTTGCATCAATTATAATAGGTGCTTTATTTGCACGAATTGTTCTTAAAAATTTTGGAGACTTTTTCATTTCTGATTTTAATTCGTTTATTGATTTATTTATTAAAGGCTGAATTTCAGTTCTCAAATCTATGGAGTAATACCATCCTTGGTAAATTGGGTGAATACAATGTTTTTGATGTAATGGTACAACTAAATGTAGTCTGGATTTGCCATAATAATATTCATTTAATGTAACAATTTCCCCTTTTTTCATTATGGTTTCTGTATCAGATTTATTTGCGGTTCTTAAAAAAGATTCCCAAGTGTGCTCTTGTTTATTTTTAATAATCTTTAAAATTTTTGCTGTCAATTCAGCGTCAGCAAGTGCTGAGTGAGCATCACTTGCATCAATACCCTGCATTTGAGCTAAAGATGCAAGTTTAAATACGGGATTATTTTTTTCATTAATTTCCGTTTCTAAGATAGTTGGATCCACAGCATACGCAGCTCGCGCTATGTTTATACCATCATGTCGTTTATTAGGTGCTGCATTAGTAATATAAGGATATCTAATATTTTTAAAAAACTCTTTCCTTATCATCTCTTCATCAAAATTAAGACTGCTCCAACCTAAAAATATTGCAGGACTCCATTTTTTAAATATTTTTTCAACTTCACCTAGCATTTGATAGTGACTCAAGTTTGTTTGAGTTAGTTGTTTTATTGATGTCTTGTTGACTATTAAGGCCATAGCCTGAAATATCTCTCCTTCAGGCAGACTGCACCTTAAATTAAATCGGTCTTTCTCTTTAAAGTTTTCATCGACTAAAATTCCTCCAATCTCAATAATACTACCGAAATCAGTGCTGGCACTTGATGATTCTATATCCCAAATTGCTAAATTCATATTTTAAAACTTAAATTAGCTATGTTTTGAAGGGTTTTTGAAAAGTTTTTTAGGACTAAACCGTTGCATCTAAACAAGTAGCTTTTAGTTAGTTTTATCTCTTCTATGAAATGGTCTGTTAAAGTCAAGCTATATTATTCGTCTCGTAAAATTTTTTGACCCTTCCTAAGAATAAATTTTGATACATCTCTAATTCTGCACCTTCTATTTTAAATTCTTGGAACAAAACATCTTTTGTACAAAGTAAAATTATTCCAGCTTTCATCTTTGTTCCATAAACAACATCATGAGCTAGAGTATATGCTCCAAGTTGTAAAAAATAATCTTGAATATAATCTGTTTTTTTTGGTTTATTGCTCTGTTTAAAATCGATAACAACATCATTACCTTGATAAATACCAATTAAGTCAGCTGTGCCTGCATATTGTTCGGGATAATATAAAGTTTCTTCAATTCCATAAATTTCATCTAATTTACTATCTATGCCTTTTTCAATTATTTCTTTAGCCATATTTTTGTATTGTTCATTAGTTTCAAAAAAACTTTCATTAATTCTACCTCTTAAGTAATCCTCTATATATGAGTGCATTGATGTTCCTCTTGAAGATGCCTCTGTTTTAATTCTATTAGCTTCTTTAAAGCCTACCCTTTCCCTCCAGTTCGCTAAAGCAGCTTTTTCTTCGTCAGATTTAGTAACACCTAATATTGTTGTAACACTTGGAAGTTTTTCTTCACCTAAAAAATATTTTCTATAACCATCCTCGATTGATCTTGTTGACTTCGGATAATTAAATTTATTATTCCATTTCATGCATCTCTTATATGAGAAATTATATTTAAATTATATTTATTTTTTGGCTTGTCTAGGAAGATCTTCAAGTTTTTCTACATTATCTGTTTTAAGAGCTTTTTCAAACTGCTCTGGATCTTTTATGTTTTCCAAAGTTCTCGTAATAGATCTTGCATCCATTCCAAACTTATTAACAACAGCCATTGCCTCTTCTAGTTTTTTATTCAAGACTATAATATTATCAAAATGTCTTGAAAACCGTGTGCTAATCGTTTTTAAATGAGTATATATTTCAGTTGCTCCCTTTTGAACTTTGAGGGATTGAAAACCCATGTGCAAAGACTGCAGGTAAGCAGATAAAGTGTTTGGTCCACAAATTACAATTTTGTGTTTCCTCATTAATTCTTGGGTTAATAATTCTTTTGTGCTTGGATCTTGGTACTCAGTCAATTCTTTATACAAACTTTCAGTCGGCGCATAAACGATAGCAAAATCTGTAGTTTTTGGCGGGACTATATATTTTTCATTTACACTTTTAGCTTTAACTTTAAAGGCTGATGCTAATTTTGCTCTAGCATCTGCAATAGCTCGTTTATCATCTGCATCATAACCATCAGTGATTGCCTTAAATTTTTCAACTGGGAAATGGGAGTCAACTGGAACCATTACATCACCTTGAAGTTTAATTGCAAATTCAACGTTTTCACTTGTATCTTCTTTCATTTTAACATTAGTCATGAATTGAGAGGCTGGTAATAAATCTTTAATTAAAGCATCCAAACTAAATTCAGCAAGTGTTCCATATTTTTTAACACCTGCTAAAATTTTACTTATGCCTTCTTGGCTTTGATTCAATAACTGTACTTGTTGATTAAAATTGCCAACTTTTTCATCTACCTTAGTTAAAGCTTCCGTCATATCTTTAGTAACACCTGTAGAAAGATTATTAAATGAAGTAGACATTGAGCCTAATGAATTATTAATAGTATTATTTAAATTATCTTTTAGAGAAACAATTTCTGACTTTAAATTAGCTATTTCCTCAACATCTTTATTTTCGTTCTCTTCTTTTGGTTTTGGCCTTAAATTTAGATACAAAATCCCTAAAGTTGCACCAAACAATAAAAGCAATATTATCAATAGAATCGTATCCATAAATTTAAGATAATAGTGAGAGTTAAGAGCTAAGCAAGTTTAAAATTTTCTTCAAACCTTTTTTGTTACCTAATTTTTTATTAAACATTAAAATTGCAGTACTTTTAAGAATATTTCCATCTTTTAAGACTCTTAAATTATTCGCACGTAAAGTTTCACCTGTGCTAGTTATATCTGATAAAATTTCTGATGAACCAGTAAATGGATATACTTCAGTTGCTCCAAGAGAAGGAACTAATTTAAATTGAGTTACACCTTTTGAAAATAAAAACTCTCTAGTTAGATTTGGATATTTTGTTGCAACTCTCATCCTACTTTTCTTTTTATCTTTAAAATCAAAGGAAATTTCCTCTAAATCAGCTATTGTCTGAATATCAATCCACTCGTCTGGAACAGCTAATACTAAAGTTGCATGTCCATATTTTAGCTTTTTTGCAATATTAACTTTGTTTTGGATATTTAATTCAGTCTCTTTTAATAAATCATATCCTGAAAAACCAATATCTAGAGATCCATCACCCAATCTTTCGATAATTTCTCTAGCATGTAGATAAATAATTTTTATACTTTTATTTCCTTTTATATATCCAAAGAGATCTCTATCACCTCTTTCTGATAGAATTTTGAGATTTTTATTTTTAAATATATTTAAAGTATCCTTTCTTAATCGACCCTTGCTTGGAATACCAATTTTAATCATTTAAATTTATTGCGCCTCCAACTGCTGGAATTTTTTTTGAAGATCCTAAATCAGAAATAAGATTATCATAACGACCTCCATTAACCTGTATTTTTCTAGAGTTTGAATTTATTGTAATCTTAAATACCATCCCTGTGTAATATTCCAGATGTCTACCAAAAGAAGATGAAAAATTTACATTTAATTTAGAAACTTTATTTTTTATGATTGGAAAATAATTTTTACCAACAATAAGATTTATTTTATTTTTTTTAAAAAAAGCATTTAGAGTAGTTGCTGCATTACTCATTTTGCAATTAATTTTTAAATATTCCCTTATGATCTTTACTACATATTGACCTTTTACTTGTCTTCTAGGATCTCTGATTTTGTAATCAAATCTAATCAGTATTTCTTTTAAGGAACGCCCTGCTATATTTCTGTTTTGATTTTGTTTACATAGTTTAAGATATCTTTTTTTATCCAACTCAACGATAGTTTCATCTACATCTGAATTAGTCTCTAGACGTCTCAATAATTCATTAAAATAACCCTCTCGCCAAAAATGTCTTTGCAATCTTAGTTTCCACCTCTTTGGAATATCTAATTTATTTATCAATAAGTGAAAAATTTCCACATTTCCAATTGTTATACTCCCAGACTTATATTTAAATTTATTTAAAACTTTAATACCAGTATTTATTATTTGCTTATCATCTCTTTTTTCATCTTTTGATCCTATGATCTCGAAACCTATTTGATCTCTGATAATTTTTTCATTTTTTTTCTTAACTTTTCTGAATGCTTGACCATTATAAAATACTTTTGAAGATCTCTTTTTTTTTTGATTGAGATATTTGATACAAGAAGCAATGGTTAAATCAGGTCTTAAACAAATTTCCTTTCCATTCTGATCCATAAATGAAAAAATTAAACTTCTAAATGTCTCCCCAGATCTCTCGAGAATTAGATTGGTTGGAATTACTGTATCTAAATCTATATAATCAAACCCACTTGATTTTAAAGATTTAAGTATATTTTCAGATAAGTTTTTTGACTTCATTTATTAAATCTTTCTTGGGAATTGTTTTGTTGTTCTCACCCTTTACACCCTTTAAATTTTTAATGGTCACTGTATTATCTTTAAATTCATTTTCACCACAGATTACTGCAACTGGTAATTGACGTTTGTTTGCATAAGTAAGCTGCTTACCAAGATTTTTTTTGGTATCTAAAAATATTTCTGAATTAATATTGTTTTGTCTTAAAAGATCTAAAATTTCGTAGTAGTTTTTTAAGTATTTTTGATCCATTACACATACTAAAACTGGTTTTTGTTCGTCTAATTGAAACTGATCTAATTGCATTAATGCAAACAAAAGTCTATCTACACCAAAACTTATACCTGTACCTGGAATATCAACTCCTTTAAATCTTGATATAAGTTGTGCATAGGCTCCACCTGAACAAATACTCCCAATATCTACCTCTTTACCTTTATTATTTGCAACTTTAAAATTTAAATTAGTTTCAACGATGAAATCAGAATAATATGCCAAGCCTCTGACAATTGTAAAGTTGGTTTTGACTTTATCTAAGTTTGATCCATATCTAAGGATTTCAAAAAAGTCTTCTAATTCCTTGATTCCTTCTTGCGATAGTGAATTTTTTAAATTTTGTTTAAGTTCATTTAAATCTTTAATTTTTAAATAATCTAATATTTTATAAACCTGCTTATCATTTAAGTCTGCACCTTTTGGAATAGCACCACTAGTATCTTTTCTTTCCTTTCTCAAAAGGTCCTCTACACCTTTTATTCCAAATCCAGGCTTATCAAGTTTATCAATTGCCCTAATAACTCTTAATTGTTTTTCCTCAGTTATTTGTAATTCATCTATTAAACCTTGAACTATTTTTCTGTTACTTACATTGATTGTAAATTGATCTTTCTTTAATCCACATTCTAAGAGTGTTGCTGAAATTAAATCACAAAGTTCAGCGTTAGCTTGTGATGAATTAACATTTCCTACAATGTCAAAATCTGCCTGCAAAAATTCTCTATATCTTCCATTGCCTGCTTTTTCATTACGAAATACATTTTGAATAGCATATCTTTTATAAATTGAAGGCAACTCTTGATTATTTTGAGCAACAAATCTTGCTAGAGGGCTAGATAGGTCATATCTAAGGGTAATATTTTTATCTCCATCTTTAAATGAAAATACATCAGACATAGGATTAGCTTCATCTTCTGCTAGAAAAGATCCTATATTTTCACTGATTTCGAACGATGGTGTTTCGAGTGGTTCAGCACCAAACTTAATAAAATTATTCTCAATTACTGATAACAGCTTTTTTTTGAGAAGAAGTTTCTTATCCCAACGATCTTCAAATCCTGGGGGCAACCCAGGTATTAATTTATTTTCTTTATTCATTTTTTGGTACCCTGGCTTGGAATTGAACCAAAAACTAAAGTTCCACAAACTTTCGTGATAACCATTTCACCACCAGGGCCTATTATTGTTTTATACTAATTAGAGTTAAATTTAAATTTTAAAATAGTTAAATAGCTAGCTGCAAGCCAGCATGAAAATGATGTCTTTTGTGAGATACTAAAATTTTACTATTTTTAATCATGGAGGTTAAATAGCATTTTGGACTTAAAATGCAAGTATGTATTGTATAGGAATATTCATAGGGTTTACCTACTTTTATTCCTATACAAAATTTTAAATGAAATAAATTTTAAGAAGTTTTCTTTAAATTCACTGCGCTTGGACCTTTGTCTCCATCCTGAATTTCAAATTCTACAGCGTCGTTCTCATTCAAAAAACGAAGTCCTGCTTCACGAACTGCGCTTGCATGAACGAAACAATCTTTTTCTCCGTCTTCTCTTTCTATAAACCCGTAGCCCTTCTTACCGTTGAACCACTTTACTTTTCCTTTTAATGTACTCATACTTTTCTTTTACTCTTTCTTTATTATATTAAACTTAGCTAAACTTCAGCTAGCGGGATAGTTATTAGATTTTAAAATTGAATGCAAGCATTTTTGCTGCAAGGTTTTATTTCTAAAATGGTGGCTTCGGCGGGACTCGAACCAGCGACACAAGCCTTTTCAGGGCTCTGCTCTACCAACTGAGCTACGAAGCCATTATTTAAAACCTAAAAATAATTCTTCCTTTTGTCAAATCATAAGGTGTTACTTCGACTGTTACATTATCACCTTGAAGAACTCTAATCCTATTCTTCCTTAACTTACCAGCTGTGTGAGCTGTAACAATATGATTATTTTCAAGCTTTACTCGGAACATGGCATTAGGTAATAAATCGATTACTTTACCTTTAAATTCCAATAAATCTTGTTTCGACAAATTTTGTTACTCCTTATTTATTCTAGATTTTATACTCAAAGCATGACCTTTTAATTCTTCATACTCAGCGAGATGTGTAGCGTATTCTCCTATTTTCTCAACACCTTTTTTTGAAAGAGTTATAAGGCTAATTTTTTTATAAAATTCACTTAAACTTAACCCTGAGGAAAATTTAGCTGATGCATTAGTTGGTAATACATGATTTGTCCCAACAGCATAGTCGCTTAATGCCATAGGAGAATATTTTCCTATACAAATACTTCCCGCATTAACAATTTTATCTTTATACTTTTTATAATTGCCAACATTTATTTCTAAGTGTTCAGGAGCTATCTCATTAATTGCATCAATAATTTGTCTATCATTATATACTTTTAAGATTAGTCCATTACTTTTTATACTTTTAGTGGCAATACTTTGCCTTGGTATCTGTTTCAATTTTAATTCTAATTCTTTTTTAAATTTTTTAATTAAATTTAAATCCTTGGTAATTAATATACACTGTGAATTTGAGTCATGTTCTGCCTGGCCAATCATAGATGTTGTAACTTCATTTAAACTAGTTTTGCTATCTGCTAATATTGTTATTTCAGATGGGCCTGCAATCATTCCTTCAATGCCTACATCTCCAAAAACTTGTCTTTTAGCACCAGCTACAAAGATATTGCCAGGACCAACAATTTTATTTACTTTTTGAATATAAGCTAAACTACCTATGGCTTGTGCGCCTCCCATTGAATAAATTTCATTAATTCCTAATTTTTTTGCTGCATATAAAACTGCAGGATTTAATTTTCCATTATTTTTTGGATTTGCTAGTACAATTCTTTTTACACCCGCTATTTTTGCTGGAATAGCATTCATCAACAAAGTTGATGGTAAATTTGCTGGAACATAAATGCCAACTGATTGAATTGGTACGTATTTATATTCTATTTTATTATTTAGATTATCTTTGTAAAAAATATCTTTAGTTTTTTGTAAATTATGAAATTTGAGTATCCTTTTATAAGCAAAATCTATAGCTCTTTTAATTGTTGGATCTAAAGATTTAATTGCCTTATTAATTTGCTTTATACTAGGCTTAATTTGACTATTTTTACTAAATTTTTTCTCGTATTTTAAAAGACTTTTGTTTTTATTTTTTTTAATATCTTTTAAAATGTTAGATATAGTTTTATTTTCAATTCTTTTTCCAGATCTCCTTAAATCTAAAAACTTAATTAAGTTATTTAGATAGTTTTTTTTATTACAATTAATTACTTTTATCATTTGCTATTTTTTGATCTTCTAGTGTCACCTCAATTACTTCAGCGGCAAGAGTTATAATTCTATTTTCCGAAAATAACATAGTTATTTCAAAATTCTCCCCTTTCTTAAAAATATCAATTGTAAGTAATTCTAATGTTAGATTAGTGTCATTTTGGTCTATATTCTTTGATTTTGATGAATTAATAAATTCAAATTTGATAATACTATTTATTAATTTATTTTTGTTTTCCTCTTCTTTGCTAAATCTTGCTAGTGAAATTAGAAAAATCTTGTTAGAAGCTAAATATTTAACATCATCAATATTAACTTTCCCCTCGGAACAGCAAGCTGAGATAATATGAAGATCTTCAGGAGTTTGTGCAATTATCTTTTTTAAATATTGATTTTCCATCAATTAATCCGTCGAATATTTACACCAACTTTTCTAAGTTTACTCTCTATATTTTCATATCCTCTATCTAAGTGATAAATTCTATTGATTACAGATGATCCTTTTGCAACTATTGCAGCTAAAACTAATGCAACCGAAGCTCTTAGGTCACTAGACATTAATTCAGCAGCTTGAAAGTTAGTATCACCTGAAATAAATGCTTTATTTTTTTTTATTATAATCTCAGCACCTAATCTTCTTAGTTCAGCTACATGCATAAATCTATTTTCGAAAATACTTTCAGTTATTGAACTTTTGCCTTTAGCCTTACAAAGTAGAACCATAAACTGTGCTTGTAAATCTGTGGGAAAGTTTGGATATTCTTTAGTAACTAAATTAGTTAAGTTTTTGATTTTTTTTGGACCAGATATATGAATTTGATTTTTGGCTACTTTAATTTTTGCTCCAACTCTTTTTAGTAATGATAATTCTGTTTTAATAATTTTTGGATCAAAATTATTTATTTTTAAATTACCTCCAGTTAAACATGCTGCTACACAAAAAGTTCCTGTTTCTATTCTATCTGACATCACAGAATAACTTGTGCTCTCTAAAGATTTAACGCCTTCTATCTTCAAAGTACGTTTGCCTATAAATTTTATTTTAGCACCAGCTGATTTTAAAAAATTTATTAAATCAATTATTTCTGGTTCAATCGCGCAGTTTCTAAGAACAGTAATTCCATTTGCTAAACATGCAGCTATAATTGTATTTTCAGTTGCTCCAACACTAACTTTTGAAAATCTGATTTTTGCACCTTTGAGTTTTTCTTTCGTATGTGCATGAATATAGCCTTTCTTAATATCATATTTCATTCCAAGTTTTTTAAGCGCATTCAAATGATAATTTACAGGTCTTGCCCCTATTAGGCAGCCACCAGGCAAAGAAGTAATAGACTTTTGATGTTTGGTAACAAGTGCTCCTAAAACTAATATTCCAGCTCTCATTGTTCTAACAAGTGAATATGATGCAAAAAAATTTTGCTTTTTTTTCTTTGTTATTTTAACAATTTTTCTATTTTTATTAAATTTTATTTCTGAACCAAGAGATTTTAAAAGATTTATCATTGTATCAATGTCTTTCACACGAGGTAAATTTTTTATTATGACTTCGTTTTCGAATAAGATTGTCGAGGCCAAAATTGGTAAAGCAGCATTTTTTGAGCCTGAGATTGAAATTTCGCCCTTTATTTTACAAGGACCCTTAACAATAAATTTGTCCATTTTTATATTTTTGGAAGTGTGACTCCCTTTTGACCTTGGTATTTACCATTTCTATCTGCATATGAAACAGCTGGATCTTCATTGCCCTTAATAAAAACAAATTGAGCAACACCTTCATTGGCATAAATTTTTGCTGGTAATGGAGTTGTATTGGAAAATTCTAATGTCACATGTCCCTCCCAGCCTGGTTCAAGAGGTGTAACATTGACAATTATTCCACATCTAGCATATGTGGATTTTCCTAAACAAATAACTAAAACATTTTTAGGTATCTTAAAATATTCTACAGTCCTTGCTAATACGAATGAATTGGGTGGTATTATGCATTCAGATGAGTTTTTAGTAATAAAATTTGAGGATTTAAAATTTTTTGGATCTACTATTTCAGAATTTACGTTGGTAAAAATTTTGAATTCATCAGAAACTCTCGCATCATAGCCATACGATGATACACCAAATGATATTTTGTCTCCCCTAACTTGTTTATCTTCAAAAGGAGAGATCATATCATTGTCTCTGGCCATTTGTATAATCCACTTATCAGATTGGACCGACATTATTTATTTTTTTTCTTTGTTTTTTTTTGGAATTCTTTTCTTTTTTTTAAATTTTTTCTTAAGGCAAGTTCAAGTTTACTAAAATTATTCTTTTTTGAACTCATTATTTATTTTTTGTCAGGATTTGTAAGATGGTCAAGCGTTATAACCTGATCAAGAGGAATTGTTTTGTCTTCTTCATTTTTTACTGGGCCAGTTTTCACCTGTTTTTTTGCTCTTTTTTCTGCAAGCTTTTTTTCTCTTTTAGCTTTTTTTTCCATGAGCTTTGCATTTTTATTAGCTCCATATGTGTAGTGAATTCCCATAACATTTTTCCCAAATAGATATAACGTATTTTAAAAAAAAATTAAGGCAATAATTTGAAAAAATTAAATTTATACACTAATTTAAGTAAATATTGCCCCTATAGTTAAATGGTATAACACATCCATGGTAAGGATGAGTTTCCAGTTCAATTCTGGATGGGGGCACCACTATTATTTTGTATAAAAATTTTTTTTTAACAAAAACCCAGTTATAACTAAAATTATAATTCCCAGAATTGGTAAATAAATATCAGGAGAAAAAATTAATTCTAAAATACTTGGTACCTCAGAATTTTCCTCCAATATCTTACTCAAACCAGCACCGAGAGATGCTCCAACAAATAATTGTGGGGTCATACCAATTATTGATCCTAGAAAGAAATTTCTAACCTTAACATTAAATATTGTAGGTAAAATATTTGAAATGAAAAAAGGAATGCCACCTACAAATCTATAGATTAGAAAAAAAACAAACTCATTCTTTTTAAACTTCTCAGTAAAATTGCTAAAACGAGATGAAAATTTTTCCTCAACTAAATCTTTTAAAAAATAGTTTGCAAAAATATAAAGAAATGTTGCACCAATAGATAATCCAAAAACTACTAGTACAGTTCCTAACCACTTACCAAAAATAAAACCACCAACTAGAAATACTGGTGATCCAAAGCCTAATAAGAGGACCCAGACTATGGTGCCTATTAAAAAAATAATACTTGATAAAAAAATATTACTATTTTTAATATTCTCTAAAGCTTCTCTATTTTGTCTTATTAATTCATAACTTGAAAAATCCTGAAAGGAAAAGTTGTTAAAAAAAATCAATAAAAAAACAAATACTATCAAAATGTAGGCAGAGCCTAAAAATAGTTTAATTTTTTTTTCTCTTTTCATTGATTTTTAACTTATTAAAAATCGCTGTACTTATATATATATATTTGTATAACTACCGAAATTTAACATTAATTTAACAACAATGAAACGTACATATCAACCAAGTAACAGAAAAAGAAAAAAAGCTGTTGGCTTTAGAGCTAAAAAAAAAACAAAGGGTGGGAGAAAAGTATTAAAAAGAAGAAGAGCTAAAGGAAGAAAAAAATTAACAAACGCTTAATGAAAAACAAGATTGTTAGCCTTTCTAAAAATGAGGATTTTAAGTCTATTCTGAGTGGAAAAAAAATTTCTAACAAATACTTAACAATTTTCTTTAAAAAACTTTCTGATAAAAATAATAATAGATTAAATATTAGTTTTGTAGCCAAAAAGAAAATTGGAAATGCAGTAACAAGAAATAGAATTAAAAGAAGACTAAGAAATATTATGAACGAAGCTGTGAAATCAATTAATATCAATCTTAATTATTGTTATTTATTGATTGCAAGAATATCTGTTAGCAAAGACCCTTATGAAACAATAAAAAATGCAACTATAGAAGACTTTAAAAAAATTAAATGACCAATTTTATTAAATTTTTAATGATCAAGATTATAAGATTTTATCAAATATTTATATCTCCTTATCTAGGTAATAATTGTAGATATCTTCCAACATGTTCTGATTATTTTATTGAAAATATAAAAGTGAATGGAATTTTAAAAGGAAGTATTAATGGATTTAAAAGAATACTTAGTTGTCATCCGATAAAAATTCTGGGTGGTGGAGAGGGATTTGATCCAGTCAAAAAGAAAAAGTAATTTATGGATACAAAAAATGTAATTGCCGCAATATCTCTAAGTGCAGCTGTAATAATACTCTATAGTCTATTTTTCGCTCCAGCAGTAGTAGACCAAAAAGACATTTCTAATGACAAAAATATTACCAGTGAAAATTCTTCTACGGATGCACCATCATTAGTCCAGGATGAAGAAATAATTAAAATATCTAGAAATGATGCTTTAAAAGAAAACGAGAGAGTTCTTTTTGAAAATGAGAAAATTAAAGGCTCAATTTCATTAATTGGGTCTTCAATAGACGACTTAACTTTTAAAAATTATACAAATACTTTAAATGGAGATGATAATGTAATCTTATTAAATCCTAAGCAGTCTAATAATGGATATTATGTAGAAACTGGATGGGCAACTACTAACAAAAATATTGATTTACCAAACTCAAAATCTCTTTGGAGCATTGAAGGAAGTAACAAACTCACACCTAATTCGTCAGTGAAATTAAGTTGGACTAACGATCAAAATATTAAATTCTTAAAAGAAATAAGCATAGATAAACAATATCTTTTTAACATCAAACAAACGATTATTAATAATTCGGATAAAACCTATAACTTTTATCCATACGGACAAATTATTAGAAATGTAGCCCCTGATGTAACTAATTTTTATATTTTGCATGAAGGTTTAATTGGAGTTTTTGATGATCAATTAGTTGAAGAGGATTATGATGATATTAAGGACAAAAAATATTCTAAAAATGCACAATCTGGATGGCTAGGAATAACTGATAAATATTGGCTGACTAGTCTTATTCCCGAAAAAGATAAAAGTTTTAGATCTGATTTTGATTATAAAAATAAGTTCAGAGCAAATTTTATTGAGACTAATGCAACAGAAGTTCGTGCAAACGAAACAAAAAGCAACTCAATTAGAGTAATAATTGCTGCAAAAGAAGTAAACGTTATTGATGGATATGCTGAGAGTGAAAATATTAATAAGTTTGATTTAGCAATTGATTGGGGATGGTTTTACTTCATTGTAAAACCTTTATTCTTTGCAATTCAATATTTCTTTAATCTAGCTGGCAATTTTGGAATAGCAATTATAATGATAACTGCTTGTATAAGATTAGCATTTTTTCCACTTGCAAATTACTCATTTAGGTCCATGGCTAAAATGAAAGTTCTTCAGCCAGAAATGACAAGACTAAAAGAGTTACATAAAGAGGATAAAATGAAACTTCAACAAGAGATGATGGCATTATACAAAAGAGAAAAAGTTAATCCAATAAGCGGGTGTCTTCCAATTTTTATACAGATACCTTTTTTCTTTGCAATTTATAAAGTTTTATTTGTAACAATTGAGATGAGACATCAGCCGTTTTTTGGTTGGATAAAAGATTTAAGTGAAAGAGATCCTACATCCATATTTAATTTATTTGGACTAATTCCGTGGGATCCCCCTTCTTTTTTACTAATAGGTGTATGGCCGTGCTTAATGGGTGTTTCAATGTGGATGCAGCAAAAACTAAATCCAACGCCTCCCGATCCTGTTCAAGCAAAAATATTTATGTTCTTTCCATTATTTTTGACTGTAATACTAGCTCCTTTCCCTGCAGGACTAGTTATTTACTGGACTATAAATAACATATTAACAATGGCACAACAGTACATAATAATCAAAAGAACGACTGTCAAAACTGTTTAATAGAAATGGAAATAGAAAAAATAGTACCAAAAGATGGTCCTTCCATCGAAGAGGTTAAAAAATATATAGATAAATACAAAAATGAATTAATAGTCATTAAATATGGGGGAAACGTTTTTATTGATAGAAATATTTTTAACAATTTTATTTCAGATATAAATATTCTAAATAAGTTAGGATTATCAATAATAATAGTCCACGGAGGTGGCCCTAGAATTAAAAGAGAGTTAGAAAAATCAAATATTCAATCAAAATTTATTAGAGGCTTAAGGGTTACGGATGAAAAAATTATAAATATAGTTGAGGATGTCCTTATTGATTTTAACGAGGACATTGTTAATTCTTTAATTGAAAAAGGATCAAATGCAGTCTCGATAAACACAAAAAAAAATAATGTTATTGAAGTTATTCCAGAAGCAGAGGAACTTGGTTTTGTTGGAAAGCCAAGCAAAATCAATATAAATATAATAAAAGATATAATAAAAGTAAGCTCAGTTCCAATAATATCACCTTTAGGTTTAGGTAAAAATAATCAAACATTTAATATTAACGGAGATACAGCTGCTGGTGCTATAGCTAAATCTTTGAAATGTAGAAGATTATTATTAATGACCAATGTTGAAGGTGTACTTGATAAAGAAAAAAAGCTTATTGAGGAAATTACGTCATCTGAAATTTTAGAGATGATAAATAATGAAATTATAACTGAGGGCATGATACCTAAAATTAATACCTGCTTAGATGCAATAATGAATGGAGTTACTGGTGTCGGAATTATTGATGGAAGAAGAAAACATTCAATTCTTTTTGAATTATTCTCAGATAAAGGTGCTGGCACATTAATAAGAAAATGAAAAATATAAAAAATATTTTATTTGACTGTGATGGTGTTCTTTATCAGGATTTAGAGTCTGTATTTGGTCAAGTAAGTAAAAGAATGACACAATACATTTCTGAAAAATTAAAAATTAACTTGGTCGAAGCTAAAAAATTACAAACTGACTACTTTCATAAATATAATACAAGTCTAAATGGATTAATGATACATCATGATATCCCTCCAAAAGATTTTTTAAATTTTGTTCATGATATTGACCTATCTTTTATGGAAAAGGATTTAGTTTTGAGAGGTGAAATAGAGAAATTGGATTTAAGAAAGTTCGTTTTTACCAATGGAAGCAGTGAACATGTTAATAATATAACTACACATTTGGGGATTGATGATCTATTTGATGACGTATTTGATATAGTTGACGCGGAATATAGCCCAAAACCTGCAGCAAAAGCATTCGATCTGATGGTAAAAAAATTTGATATTGACCCAAAAGAAACAATCTATATTGAAGATATTGCAAAAAACTTGTCAATTGGAAAAGAAAGAGGAGCTACAACTGTTTGGCTAATCAATAATGAATATTGGGGTAAAAAAGAATCTGATGAAGACTATATTGACTATAAAATAGAAAATCTCTCTTTATTTTTAAAAGAAATAAGGATATTAAAAAACTCATAAATTATGAGTATAGAAAACGTAATAAATGAAGCTTGGGAAATAAGAGATCAAATAAATCCAGCTTCAGATCAGTCTTTAAAAGATACTATAAATCAAGTTATTGATGATTTAGATAGTGGAAAGTCACGAGTTGCTGAAAAAATAAATGGTGAATGGATAACTCATCAACATTTGAAAAAAGCAATCATGTTAAGTTTTAGATTGTATCCAATGGAGAATTTGAATGGTCCATATAGTAGTTGGTATGATAAAGCTCACTTACTAAAGGGTAAGACTGCAGGATGGACAAAAGAAGATCATGAAAAAGCGGGTTTTAGAATGGTGCCTAACTCACCAGTAAGAAAAGGAAGTTTTGTTGGAAAGAATGCAGTTTTAATGCCATGCTACGTTAACATTGGGGCATACATAGACGAAGGAACAATGATTGATACGTTTGCAAGAGCAGGAAGCTGTAGTCAAATTGGAAAAAATTGTCATATCTCCGCTGGTTCAGGTGTGGGTGGAGTTTTAGAACCTGCACAAGCCTTACCAACTATTATCGAAGATAATGTTTTTCTAGGTGCAATGTCTGAAGTTGTAGAAGGTGTAATTGTAGGTGAAGGATCCGTCCTAAGTATGGGAATGTATATAGGACAATCCACTAAAATTGTTAATAGGAGAACTGGAGAAATTACTTATGGAAAAATTCCTCCTTATTCAGTTGTAGTTCCAGGTTCACTTCCAGATAAAAATAACTCAACTGCACCCTCACTATATTGTGCAGTAATAATTAAACAAGTAGATGAGAAAACAAGATCTAAAACTTCTATTAACGATCTCTTGAGAGAATAGTTTTGATGAAAATTATAAATGAACTTCAATTAGCCAAAGAGCTAATTAGATTTCCAACTGTAACCCCTTTAGATGTGGGAATAATGAAATTTTTGGAAAAAAAATTAAAAAAACTTGGATTTAAAACTAAAATTCTAGAGTTTAAAGAAAAAGGAAGTGCTCCAGTTAAAAATCTATATGCAAGATTAGGGAGTAAAAGTCCTAATTTTTGTTATGCAGGACATCTTGATGTTGTTCCTGCTGGAAATTTAAGAGATTGGACAGTAAATCCGTTTAAACCATCAATTAAAAAAGGACATTTAATCGGAAGGGGTGCAAATGATATGAAAAGCTCAATAGCTGCATTTGTATCTGCTATAAGCGTTTTTGTTGAAAAAAATAGAGGATTTAATGGATCAATAAGTCTTTTAATCACTGGAGATGAGGAAGGTGTTGCCATTAATGGAACCAAAAAAGTTGTAGACTATTTAAAAAAGAAACGAGAGAAAATAGATTTTTGCTTGGTTGGAGAGCCAACTAATCCAAATAAATTAGGTGAAATGATTAAAATTGGTCGAAGAGGAAGTATGAACGGTCGATTAACAATTACAGGAGTTCAAGGGCATGTGGCATATCCTCATAGAGCAAATAACCCTTCGACTGCTCTAGTTAGAATACTTAAAGATCTAAAAGATATACGATTTGACAAAGGCACAAAGGATTTTCAACCAACAAATCTTGAAATTACAAAAATTAATATAAATAATACTGCAGACAATGTAATTCCAGGTCTTGCATATGCTTCATTTAATATAAGATTTAATAATTTGCATACCTCAAATTCCATTAAAAAAAAAATAAATAAAATTTTAAAAAAAGTATGTAATAAAACTAAATCTAAATATAATATTGATTATAGTGTTTCAGGTGAAGCTTTTCTTACAAAACCTAATAGTACAACATTTATGATACAAAATGTTATTAAAAAAGTTACTAAAATAAAACCTAAACTTTCAACTACTGGGGGCACATCAGATGCAAGGTTCATAAGAAAAATAGCTCCTTGTTTAGAATTTGGCTTAGTAGGAAAAACTATGCATAAAGTTGATGAGGCTGTCTCACTAACCGATTTAAAAAAATTAAGTTTAATATATTCAAATGTTTTAAAAAATTATTTTAAGTGAAGACTGGTCTAATCACTACAGATACATACAAAAACCATAATACTGGAAATGGTCATCCAGAAAAAATTGATAGGGTTACTGCAATAATTGATAATTTTAAAAAAATAGATAACAAAAATCTTATATGGAAAAAACCAAATAAATTTGATGAATTTTTTTTAAATAAAACCCATTCAATAGAATATATTAATCACGTTAAACAGTCTTTTCCAAAAAAAGGTTTAGTATTTTTAGATGGTGATACAATTGTTTCCCCTGGCAGTAAAAATGCCACTAACGATGCAGTAGGTTCAATTATTACAGCAATAGATGGAGTACAAAATAAAGAATTTAAGAATGCTTTTTGTGCTGTTAGACCTCCAGGTCATCATGCAGAAAAAGATAAAGCTATGGGATTTTGTATCTATAATAATGTAGCCGTTGGCGCTAATTACTTAATTGAAAAGTATAAATACAAAAAAATTGCAATAATTGATTTTGATGTACACCATGGTAATGGAACTCAAGATATTTTTTATGATAATGAAAAGGTATTATATGTTTCTACTCACCAATACCCTTATTACCCCGGCTCAGGTTCAAATAAGGAAAATGGAAAATTTAATAATGTATTGAATATTCCACTAGAGGCTGGAACAACATCTGAAGTATATTTAAATGCATATGAAAATGTTTTAACTAAAATAAAACATTTCAAACCCGAATTTTTGTTATTTTCTGCGGGTTTTGATGCACATATTAACGACCCATTAGCTCAAATGGGATTAAGCACAGAGGATTATTATAAAATTACCAAAAGGACTTTGGAGACTTCTAAGTCTTTTTGTAATGGTAGAGTCGTTTCAATTCTTGAAGGTGGTTATGATCTTAAAGCCTTACAAGATAGTACTCAAAGGCATGTTGATGCTTTGATAGAATTTAATTGATAATATTTTTTTAATCAATAAACACAAATACATGAAATTATATAAGATTAAAAAGTCTGATATTGATAAAAAAGGTAAAGGACTTTACGCCACAAGAGATATAAAAGAAGGTGAAAAAATAATAGATTATATTGGTAAACTAATTACCAAAAAACAAACTGAGAATTCTGACAAATACGATAATAGTAAGCCAATATATTTATTTACAGTAAATAAAAGATATGATCTCGATGGAGATTTCCCATGGAATACAGCTGGTCTAATAAATCACTCGTGTGAAAATAATTGTGACTACGATGGTAAGGGCCTTAAAATTTGGGTTAAGGCTATAAGAGATATCAAAAAAGGTGAGGAATTAACTTGTGACTATGGATTTGGTTATGACAAAGATTACAAACAATTTCCTTGTAAATGTAAGTCAAAAAATTGTTGTGGCTATATTGTAAGAGCAGAATCAAGGTGGAGAATTAATAAAAAATTTGCAATGGGTAATAGGAAAAATTAGTATAAGACTTTTTTCAAAAATAATCCTTCTGGTGGTGCTGGCGGTGCACATAAATTTCTATTTTTTGATTTAATTACGCTTGTAAATTTTTTTAATGTCCACTTTTTTTCACCGATATATTTTAAACAACCAACCATTGATCTAACTTGTTGTTTTAAAAATGATTGAGATCTAAACTCTAATTCAATTTTGTTTTTTATCTTTTTAATTTTAACTGATTTAATTGATCTTATTGGACTCTTTGCATTACATCCAGATGCTCTAAAAGTTGAAAAATCATGAGTTCCAATTAACTTTTTTGCTGCTTTTTTCATTATCTCTAATTCGAGATTTTTAATAACAAACCATCCTCGCTTATTTTGAAGGATCGGTTTACTTAATTGATTGAAAATAACATATTTATAAACTCTCTCTTTTGCAGAAAAACGTGCATGAAATCTAATATTTTTTCTTTTTATTTTTAAAATGGCTATTTCATATTTATTTAAAAAATAATTAATTGATTTTAAAAATTTATTTAAATTTTGGATTTTTTCAGTGACATCAAAATGTGCAGATTGCTCAATTGCATGAACACCAGTATCTGTTCTTCCCGAACCAATAAGTGTTATTTTATCATTTAAAAGATATGAAATTTTTTTTTGAATTAATCCTTGTATAGTTTTGCCTTTTGTTTGAACCTGCCAACCTATGAAAGAAGATCCAACATATTCAATTAGAATTTGATATCTGAACATGTTTAATTCAAATCAGTGCCTTTAGTAATTTGGCTACCACGCAGAAATTCCTTAGTTTTTTGAACTGTTTTACCTTGTCTTTGTATCTCAATGATCTTTATTGAATTTTCACCACAACCAATTTCAAAATTATCTGATAAGACATATCCTGATTTTCCACTCAAAATTGATTTTTCTGCTTTTAGTATCTTGTACCTTTCCCCTTTAAATTCAAACCAACCTCCTGGATTAGGATATAGACCATTAATTTTTCCTATTATTTTTAAATTACTGTCCTCCCAATTTATTTTTCCTTCTTCTTTTTTAATTTTTTTTGCATATGTAGATTTGCTATGATCTTGTTCTTTAAAATTTGCTTTTTTATCAAATATATCATCAATATTTTGTAGTATTTTTTCAGATGCTAAATTACTTAATCTTTGTGATAAATCCTCACTATTTTCATTCTCTAAAATATTTATAGAATACTGATTACAGACGGGACCAGAGTCTAAACCCTCATTAATTTTCATTATAGAAATACCTGTTGATGTTTCATTATCCATAATTGCTCTTTGAATGGGAGCTGCACCTCGTAATTTTGGTAAAAGTGAATAATGAATATTTATCCATCCATATTTTGGAATTTCTAAAATATCTTTTTTAAGAATCTGACCGTAAGCAACAACGATACCTAAACTTATATTTTTTTTGTGAAGAAAGTTTTTTTCATCAGAATTATCTAATACAGTTGGAGTTCTGACAGGAATATTTAATATTTCAGCCATTATATGAACGGGTGACTTATTTAGTCTGTGCCCTCTATTCGATGCTACAGGTGGTTGAGTATAAACAACCTCAATATCGAAACCATTTTGATACAACGATTTGAGTATTTGCCCAGAAATGTTTGGGGTTCCCATAAAAGCAATTTTTTTGCTCATTAAACAATAATTCTATCAGGAGGATTTTTTCTTTTTGATAATTTTTTAACAATCATTGTTTTTTTCAATTTTGATAAGTAGTCTATAAACAAAATGCCCTCAAGATGATCCATTTCATGTTGTATGCAAGTTGCAAGTAACCCTTCTGCTTCTAAAACTTTACTTTTTCCATTATAATCTAGATATTCAACCTCACAATATTTAGGTCTGTCAACTTCTGCAAAATAATCAGGAACAGATAAACATCCCTCTTCATATGTTGTTTGTTCTTTATCTTTGTTGTTAATTATGGGATTTACAAAATACATTGGATTTTTCTTTCCATCTTTCGAAATATCCACAACTATAATTCTTTTAGGAATTCCAATTTGAATTGCCGCTAAACCAATACCATTAGCTGCATACATTGTTTCCAACATATCATCCATTAACTTTCTCTCTTCATTACCCACTGCTGGTACTGGTTTTGAGACTTGTCTTAAAATCTTGTTAGGTTCAGTTATAATAGTTTTTATTGTCATGATTGATTGAAGTATTTTAAACTTTTAATGGAAGAATTTCCAACAATAGTTCGTTTCTCAAGCTAATTAATTTTGTTCTATTCATAACTTCAATTATAAAATTTAGCGATTCACTATTTAATTCATTCAATTCTTTTTCACCAATAATCTCAACTAATTTTAATAATATCATGCCCGACTCCTTATTCTCTATCATTTTGTCATATTCAGAATTTAATTCAGATTTATATTGAGATAGTTCATCAATTTGATCTATTTGAATTCCATCTGATCTCAATGATTGCAATAAAATAACATCTTTAAAATTGAAAGAGTAATTTTTATCTTTTTTCATCTTTGACAATAAATTATCAGTTAATTTTTGTGTTTTAGGTAAGCTTTGCTTGTTCAAAAAATAATTTAATACCTTTGATTGATGAAAAACTTCATTATTAAACTTAATCTTATTTTTTCTATTTTCTTCAGTAACTAGATTAGTTAGGTAGAATTCAGAAAACTTTGAAGGAATTTCTTTTTTATCCATTTTTTTTAATAACTTAGATAATTCATCATCAAATGATTTTTTAAAATTTGAAGTTTCAAAGGATTTATTCAATTTTGATAACAGTAAAAGTTTATTTTCTATATTATCTGTTAGTAAAAATCTCTGATACATTAGAGCTCTTCCTTCATAATCTGTTAAGTTTTTTAATGCGACTTCGTAATTAATAAGGTCATCAATCTCAAATTGGAATTTTTTGTACAAATTCAACAGATCGCTTTCATCAAAAATACCTTCACTAGTTGCTTTCTCTAAAAACTTAACCTGATCAATGTCACTAAGATTAAAATCATTTAAATTTTTAAGCAAATTTGAGTTAGACAAATATTTCCAAATAAATTCGTCAGACTCTACGGATGGATAGTATAAAAAATTCTTATCTGTTTTGTGAGATAGGTGAAAATAAAGAACATTTTCATCAGACAATAGAAAGTTATTATCCACATATCCCATCAATACTTCAAACTTTTTAACAAAAAAGTCATTTAAAGAATCTAGCTCAGAATTAAGATCAAATAACAACTGAGCCTCATCTTTTTTATTTTGAGTTATTAAACAATAAATTTTGAAATATGTTAAATATTCATCAGTTATTAAGCTCAAACTATCAATAGCAGAACATGAATTTTCTATTTTGTTTAATGACAAGTAATAATCAGCTACATGTTTTATAAGTCTTTCTTTATCTTTTATTGATGAATTTTTTTGAATAAATTCTTCAACTAAATCAAAATCTTTTTTTTTAATTAGATGGTCAAGTGTAAAATTTTCGAATTCGTTTAATGAAAAATTTTGATTTGGTACGTAAGAGTTTGTTAACAATGCTACATCCATTAACCTTTCAGAGAAACTTGATAAATTTTTAGACTGTATTTTTTCTAGTAACTTTTTAATTTTTATTCCGTCAGTTTTTGACCACATATCTAGGTTTAAATCATTGTCATCAGGGTCAAATAATCCAGCCAATAAAATATTAGAATTGTCTAAATTTTGATCTACTACAATATTCTCATCAGAAAGCTTTACTTTAACGCCTTCAAGCTGGTCTATATTAATAGATGTGTCTTCAATATTTTTTGAATCAGTATTTTTAATTTCTTTATTTTCTATTTCTGACCAAATTTCTCTAACTTCCTGAGCCTGTGCAGATAGAACAAACAAAAAAAAAGAAGCAGAAATTAAAATCTTACTTAATTGTTTTGAAATTTTCATTTGGTAAAATTTTTTCAATTTGTTTATCTGGAGCAGGCAAATTAATCTGGTTAATCACAATAATGCCAAATACAATTATGAAAATAGCTATTATAATTTTTAAAATTGCCCCTAAGCTAAAAATTTTGTCTTTACTTGTATTTTTTGTAAATTGCATATAATTTAATAATTTCAAAATAAGACATATTTGTGTTTTTTCAATATAGAAACTCATGAAATCAAATAAAAATATTGTATTAATTGGAATGATGGGATCTGGAAAATCATCAATTGGCAAAATTTTATCAAAAAAATTAAACTTAACATTTATTGATATTGATCAAAAAATTGAAGAAAATGAGAATTCTAAAATATCAGAAATTTTTAATAAATTTGGAGAGAATTATTTTCGTAAAATTGAAGAAAAAATATCTTTAAAATTTCTTAGTTCAGAAAATTCTGTAATATCTTTAGGTGGGGGAGGTTTTATTAATTCCTCAATAAGGAAAATGTGTAAGAAAAATTGTGTATCTTTTTGGTTAGATTGGAAAAATGAAACAATAATAAAAAGGATATATAAGAGCAAGAAAAGACCATTAGCGATAAATCTTACTAAGAGTCAAATTAACAATTTAATCAAAGAAAGATCAAAATTCTATAGCTTGTCGAGTCACAGGATTAATTGTGATAAATTAGACAAAGTTGAAATTATAAATAAGATATTAGATATTTATGAATACAAATAAAATTTCAATTAAAACAAGCACTAAGAACTACCCAATTGTAATTGGAAGAGATTTAATAGGTAAAATTGATAAAATTTTAAAAGCTAATAGTCTAAAATTTGATAAATGTTTAATTGTTACAGACAAAAATATTCCCAATAAGTTTAAAAGACTTTTATACAAAAAGTTAAACACAAATAAACTTTTTAAAATAGAAATAACGGCATCAGAAAAAAACAAAAATTACCGAACAGTTGAAAAAATTCATACAGTTTTATTTGAAAATAGATTTAATAGAGAAGATTGTGTTATTTCTTTTGGTGGAGGAATTATTGGAGATATAGTTGGATTCGCTTCTAGCACATTTAAAAGAGGCATGAAATTTGTAAATATTCCCTCAACTTTACTGTCTCAAGTGGACTCATCAATAGGAGGCAAAACAGGTGTAAATAATAAATTTGGAAAAAATTTGATTGGGAGTTTTTATCAACCTGATTTAGTTATTTCTGATATGAATATTTTAGCTTCTTTACCAGAAAGAGAAATTATTTGTGGATATGCTGAAATATTAAAAAGTAGTATTATTGATAATTTTAATAATTTTCTCTATTTAGACCAAAATTTAAAAAAAATTTTAAAATTAAAGTCACCTTTCATTGAAAGATCCATAATTAAAAGCTGTAATTTAAAAAAAAAAGTTGTGGAAAAAGATGAGAACGAAAAAAACTACAGAAAGGTATTAAATTTAGGCCATACCTTTGCTCATTCTTATGAGTCTACTTTAGGTTTTTCTAAAAAATTAAATCATGGAGAAGCTGTAATCTTAGGTATTAAAAATGCTGTGGAATTCAGTTTTAAAAGAAGAATTTTATCAAAAAAAAAATTTAATATTATTTTAGATCATATTAATAGAATTAAGATGAAACCACAAATTGAAAAATTGTTTAAAAAAAAACATGTATCTAAAATTATGAATTATATGAGAAGCGATAAGAAAAATAATTCAAATAACATTAATCTAATTTTAATAAAGGATTTCGGAAAGATAATAGTTGACTTTCAGATCAGTCCCTCAAATTTAAAAAAATACATATCTAGCAGTTTAAAGTAATTTGATTTGTAATGAATGAATATAATTTTTTAATTCATTGTCTAAAATTTTATAAATAAATCTTGTTGAGTATAACTTACTTTTATTCTTTAATTCATCAGACTTAATCGAAAGAACAATATGAAATTTTCCATTTTCATTGGATTTGTGATTTTTGTGTAAAAAAGACTTGTCCTCTATATAAACTTTTGAAATACAATCCTGCGACAAAATTTTTTTTTCTACAGTTTCAATTAGTTGATTAATATTCATTTTATAAAGTATTATACATCATGAAATATATTTGTGATTGGAATAATTGCTCAGAGGAAGGTCTTTTTAAAGCACCTAAAGAAAGAGACAATAGCAAAGATTATAGATTACTATGTTTAAACCATGTTAAAGAATTTAATAAAAGTTGGAATTATTTTACAGGTATGAGTGATCAACAAATAGTTGATTTTTTAAGGTCTGACATGACTTGGCACAAACCAACACAAAGTTTTAGTTCATCTGATAATTTTTTTAAAGTTCTTTGGAGCAATGCTTTAAAAGATGAGATGGATAAATTTAAATTTAATAATGATTTTAATAATATGAATAAATTTAAATTTAATAACAATGATTTAAAAGCTTTTAATATACTAGGAATCAGTGTTGGATTAAAATGGGAAAAAGTTCAAGAAAAATTTAAAAAGCTTGTTAAAAAATTTCACCCTGATATGAATTCTGGTAATAAAAAATTTGAAGACAAGCTTAAAGTAATAACTTTAGCTTATACTCAATTAAAAAACACATATAAGGATAAAATTGACACCAAATATTAACCATACCCCTGACATTAAATTATCTATTAAACAAACTTTTGGAATTGAAAGTGACATGGAAGTTGATGCGTTTTCAAAATCAAGTGAGTATGTCCCAGAGATTGATAAAACATACAAGTTTGATAAAGATACAACATTAGCTATTTTGTCAGGATTTTCTTTTAATAAAAGAGTCTTAATCCAAGGATACCATGGAACTGGTAAGTCGACACACATAGAACAAATTGCTGCTAGGCTAAACTGGCCTTGTATAAGAATTAATCTCGATAGTCATGTTAGTAGGATTGACTTAATAGGAAAAGATTCAATCGTGATCAAAGATGGTAAACAGGTAACTGAATTTAAAGAAGGAATACTACCTTGGTCAATTCAAAATCCCGTAGCCTTAGTTTTTGATGAATATGACGCTGGAAGACCAGATGTAATGTTCGTTATTCAGAGAGTACTTGAGTCAGAAGGTAGTTTTACTCTATTAGACAAAAATAAAGTAATTAAACAAAATAAATTTTTTAGACTTTTTGCAACAACAAATACTGTTGGGCTGGGTGATACAACTGGATTATACCATGGGACACAACAAATTAATCAAGGACAAATGGATAGATGGAATATTGTATCTACTTTAAATTATCTTAGTTTAGATAAAGAAATGGAAATTATATTAGGTAAGAATAAAAATTTAAATAATCCTAAAGGTAAAGAGCAAGTTTCGAATATGATAAAAGTAGCCTCACTTACGAGGAAAGGTTTTATGGCAGGTGACATATCTACAGTAATGAGTCCTAGAACAGTTTTACATTGGGCAGAAAATTCTGAAATTTTCAAAGATATAGGATATGCATTTAGGGTAACATTTTTAAACAAATGTGATGATGCTGAAAAAAACACTATTGCTGAATATTATCAAAGATGTTTTGGGGATGAACTACCGGAATCAATGATCAATATTCAAATTTGATGAACAAAGAAGATAGTATTAAAGAAAAATTCAAACAAGCCCTTCAATCAACATACAAAGTGATTTCAGATGACTTTAAGGTTGTCAAAAATAAAAAAAGTGACGAAAAAGTTTATGATGTTGGGGAAATTGACAATATTAATGATAAAAATCAATTTAAAAAATTAAGGGCTGAAACAGACTCAGAGGCGTTAAAAATAAGATTTTCAAACAGAAAATTATTGGATAAAAATAATCCACAAAATCCCTCTTGCAGAACACTCTACCAGCTTGCAGAAAAGGTGAGATATGAACTTCTTGGTTCAGAGATGCTAAAAGGAATTTCCAAAAATTTTAAAGAAAATTATAAAAATAGACTTCAACATCTTAAACAAGAAAAAATAACAAAAAAAGAAGATACAAATATTGTTGATGCTTTTGAAATTTATATGACAAACAAGTTTTTTGATGTTGAATTATACCCAGAAAATAAAGAAATTCTTAAATTTTGGGAGAAAGATTTTAACAAGTCAATAAACAAACACTTTGAGTTTTTAAAACAAAATCTAGAAAATCAAGAAGTATATAATGCTAAATTTTCTGAAATTTTAGAAAGTATGGATATATTTGAAAATGATGACACAACTGAAAAAGAAAATGAAGAAAATGATGATACGCAAGATCATAATAATTCTAACAACAATGAAGACAAAGATAATAATGACTCTAGCAAAACAAGTGAAGAAGAAAATATAAGTCAGGGAATGGATAGTGAGGATGATGTAAATGAGTTTAGACTTGAAGATCAACTTGGTAGTGAAAATAATGAAGACACAGAGTCAGAAAATATTATACAAAAAAAAAATTTAAGTATAAGCGATAAAGAATATAAAATATTTACTACTGAATTTGATGAAGTTGCAAAAGCAGAAAGTTTAGATACAACTGAGGAAATTCAAAAACTCAGAAAAAATTTAGACCAACAGCTTACAAGTTTTCAAGATTTAATTACTAAGTTAGCAAATAAATTACAAAGACAATTAATGGCAAAACAAAATCGATCATGGGAATTTGATCTAGAAGAAGGATTGTTAGATAGTTCAAAATTACCTCGAATTATCATTGATCCATATAATTCATTATCATTTAAAAAAGAAAAAGATTTAGACTTTAAAGATACAATTGTAACTCTTTTAATTGATAATTCTGGATCAATGAGAGGAAGGCCAATAACAATAGCAGCAATATGTGCTGACATTTTATCTAGAACATTAGAAAGATGCTCAGTTAAAGTTGAAATTCTCGGTTTTACAACGAAAAATTGGAAAGGTGGCAAAAGTCGCCAGGAATGGAATAGATTGGGTAAAAAGAAAAATCCTGGAAGACTTAATGATTTAAGACACATAATTTACAAAGGTGCTGATTCTCATTGGAGACAATCAAAAAAAAATTTGGGATTGATGCTAAAAGAGGGTTTATTAAAAGAAAATATAGATGGCGAAGCAATAACTTGGGCATTTAATAGATTAAAGAAAAGAAAAGAGGAAAGAAAAATCCTTATGGTTATTTCAGATGGCGCACCAGTTGACGACTCAACATTGTCGGTTAATTCAGGAGATTTTTTAGAGAAAAATTTAAAAAAAATTGTAAAATTTATTGAGAATAAAAGTGAAGTAGAAATATTAGCTATAGGAATTGGTCATGATGTATCCCGATATTATAAAAAAGCTATCAAAATTTCTGATGTACAAGAACTTGGTGATGTTATGATAGATCAATTAAGTGGACTATTTGAAAATAAAAAGCTTCACTAAATACTAATTAAATCTTTATTAGACCACTCTATTTTAATTTCAGCACCACCTCTGGTCTCTGAATTCCTAATTAAGAGTTTTGCCTTATTTTTTTCTAACAAAGTTTTACCTATAAATATTCCCAAACCCAATCCTGCTCTTGATTTATTGTTAGATTGTAATGATTTTATATATGGATCCCCAATTTTGGTTAATATATCTTTTGGAAATCCCAAACCATCATCTTCGATAGATATCGAGGAGTTTTCACTATCACTTGTTATTGAAATATAAATATTTTTTTTTGCAAACTTATTTGCATTTCCAATAAAATTTCTTATACCATAAACAACTTCAATTAATTTTGAAACTTCAAAAGAATTATAATTCTGCTCAGCATTAATGATAAAATTTTTATCTGATATTTCTTTAAAAGAGTTCACAATTTCTTTTACATAATTGTGTAGAGTAATATCCTTATCTATAAAATCATCTTCAACAACAGGATTTAAAGATAATTTTTTTAATATTTCATTGCATCGATCAACTTGACTTACAAGCAGTTTAACATCTTTTTTTAATTCTTTATTATTTTTAAAATTATTATACAAATCCTGAGAAATAATTTTTATTGTAGAAAGTGGTGTACCTAAAGAATGAGCAGCTGCTGCAGCTTGTCCACCTAATGATACTAACTCATTCTCTTTAGAAATAACTTCCTGAATTTTATCTAATGCATCTTTTCTAACTTTTGACTCATTCCCAAATGTTAAAGCAAAAAAACTTAGGAAAATAAGTGCAATAATTAAGGCAATAGGAACTGAATAATAATAGTAATTACTAAAAATATATTCATTTAATGGTGAGGGTAAATCTTGATGATAGAAAGTAAGAAGAATAATAGAAGATATTGTCAAAAATATTAATAAAATGTTTGTTTTAATGCTTAAACTATTTGAAGCAAATATACTGGGTATAATTAAAAAAATAGAGAATGGATTTATTATACCGCCAGTTAAATAAAGTAAAAAACTTAATTGTATAATATCAAGAGTAAGAAAAGTTAAAGATATATTTTCTTGCAATTGATTTTTTTTAAAAAAATAGAACAGAAAAATGTTACTTAAGGCACCAAATAAAACTATTATATTTGCTAGTAAAAAATTAAATTCAAATTTAAATAAAAATGCAACAACATTTATAGTAATAAATTGACCTATTACACCAATCCATCTTAAATTAACGTATGTATTTTTGTTTAAATGAGATGATTTGGAATTGATTCTTCTTCCCATTAATTAAATATCTAAATTAACAACATTTATTGCATTATCTACAATAAAATCTTTTCTAGATGCAACATCATTTCCCATTAATGTTTGTATTAAATTTTGATCTTTTTGTAAATTTTTTGAGTATTGAACTTGAAGAAGATTTCTAGTTTCTGGATTTAACGTTGTATTCCATAATTCCTCAGGATTCATTTCACCAAGTCCTTTAAATCTTTGGATATTTAGACTTGATTTTTCTTGTTGGATAACCTTTTCAAAATCTTTTGATCCTCTTTTAATATTTTTTAGATTCTTAGAATTTTTAATAATATAATTTTCAAGATCTTTTTCATCTTTTATATAAATACCTTTAGAGCCTTTATTTATTTTGAAAAGAGGTGGTTGAGCTAAATATACATGACCTTTTTGTATTAATTTATTAAAAGGAATATTATTAAAAAAAGTTAAAAGTAATGCCCTTATATGAGAACCATCAACATCTGCATCCGTCATAATTATAATCTTTCCATATCTTAAATCTTCTAAGTTTAATTCCTCTGATTTCGGATCTAACCCAAGGGCGTTTATAAGCGTAACTATTTCGTTAGATGAAATCATCTTTGATAAAGTTTTTGTCCTTAAGTCACTTTGACTACCATTCTTTTTAATTCCATTTATCTCAGTAAATGTATTTAATATTTTTCCTCTTAAAGGTAATACTGCCTGGTATTCCCTATTTCTACCCTGTTTGGCCGAGCCCCCAGCAGAGTCTCCCTCCACTATAAATAATTCTGTACCTTCTTGTTTAGAATTTTGACAGTCTGCCAATTTTCCAGGTAATCCAGTCAGCTCCAAGGCTCCTTTTCTTCTTACGTTTTCTCTCGCTCTTTTAGCTACGTCTCTCGCGACAGCAGCCTGAATTATTTTTGTCAAAATTGTTTTGGAAACTGATGGGTTTTGATCAAACCAAATTGATAATTTTTCATTAACAATACCTTCAACGATATTTCTTACTTCTGAGGAAACTAATTTATCTTTTGTTTGTGAGGAAAATTTAGGATCTGGAATTTTTACTGACAAAACACAAGTTAAACCCTCTTTTACATCATCCCCAGATAGAAGAACTTTACTTTTCTTTAATAAATTTTGCTCTGATGCATATTTATTTACAACTCTCGTTAGGGCGCTTCTAAAACCTAGAAGATGCGTTCCTCCATCTTTTTGATAAATATTATTAGTATAAGGATAAACATCCTCATTATATCCTGCATTCCATTTTAGCGAACATTGAACATCTATATCACTTTTGATACCTTCAATATAAATTGGCTTTCTAAACAAATCATTGTCATTTTTATTTTTTAATTTTTCCCTCTTTTCATCTAAAAATTCAACAAACTCATTTATACCTCCCTCAAATTTAAATTCATCAGACTTTATTTTTTTTTGGGTTAAGTCATTAAGTATAATTTTAATTCCTTTGTTCAGAAAAGCTAACTCACGCATTCTTTTTTGAATAATTGAAAAACTAAATTTTATCGATGAGAAAATATCTTTGGAAGGTAAGAAATTTATTCTTGTGCCAGTATTTTTTGATTTACCCGTTATCTTTAGCGGTGTTTTAGTTTCACCATTTACAAACTCAACAAAATATTTTTTTCCATCTCTTTCAACTTGTAATTCTAATTTTTGTGAGAGAGCATTTACTACTGAAACTCCAACACCATGCAATCCTCCTGAAACTTTATACGAATCATGATCAAATTTACCTCCTGCATGAAGTTGGGTCATTATTACTTCTGCAGCAGATTTTTTTTCTTCTTTGTGAAAATCAACTGGTATTCCTCTACCATCATCTTGAACTGTAATTGATCCATCAGAATTTATACTTACTTCAATTTTTTTACAGTGACCTGCTAATGCTTCATCAATCGAATTATCTACAACCTCATATACCATGTGATGTAAGCCAGTTCCATCGTCTGTATCACCAATATACATTCCTGGCCTTTTTCTCACCGCTTCAAGACCTTTTAAAACTTTAATTGAGTCTGCTTGGTATGTGTTATTATTTTTTTTATTCATTTATTTATTATTGGAAATATTATTTATAGCATTTTTATATTTTTAAATACAATTTGTATTAAATTATTACTCAAATTAATGAGGAAATACTTACATTATAAACAAGATTCTTATAAATTTTTTTAATACTTAATAATTATCATAAAAATGAATTTTTTTAGTCAACTTTATCAAAATTATGTATGAATCGTTTACAGTGATTAAAAAATTATTAAAAAGAATTCCAATTATAAAAAGAATATATCCCTCTATAATTAAAAAAATTTATAGTTATCTTAATACTGATGAAATTAATTATGAGTATTTTGGTCTTAAACTAAAAGGAAATATAAAAGAACCAATGGATAAGGAAATATTCTTATTCAGTGAATATGAACATCTTCAAATTGATTATCTTATTAAATTAATGAAAGAATCGAAATTTGACTATTTTATAGATGTTGGTGCAAATTCAGGGTTATATAGCATGGTTGTAGCAAAAAATGACCATAAGATTAAAATAAAAAGCTTTGAACCGATAAAAAAAACAATATTAAAATTTAAAAAGAATATTCAACTTAATAAAAATATAAACAATATTGAGATTTTTGAATTTGGACTTTCAAATAAAAATTCAAAATTACTTATGAAATCATTGAAAAAAAAAAATTATGTACAAACTGGTGGATTTGGAGTCGCACAAAGTGGTGAAATATTAAATAATTTACATACTGAGTATGCGGAATTTAAAAAAGGAGATGATATTTTAAGTGTAGAAAATAAAAATATTATATTGAAAATTGATGCAGAGGGACATGAAAAAGAGGTTATTCAAGGTTTAAAAAATAATCTAAATAAAAATAGTGTTTTATTACAAATCGAAATATTTGATAAAAATTTTGTTGTTATGAATAATATTCTAAGAGATAAAAATTTTAATCAAATCCATATGATAGAAAGTGATGGTAAAAAAGATTATTATTATAAAAATTATTAAATATTTGGCGGAGAGAATGGGATTCGAACCCATGATAGAGTTTCCCCTATACACGCTTTCCAAGCGTGCGCCTTCAACCACTCGGCCACCTCTCCATTTATTTCTCCTTAGATATTTTGAGCACACCTATAAATGCTTCCTGTGGGATCTCAACTTTTCCAAATTGTTTTGCCCTTGCTTTTCCTTTTTTTTGCTTTTCAAGTAGCTTTCTTTTTCTATCAGTAGCTCCTCCACCATGAATTTTGGTTAAAACATCTTTTTTAAAACCTTTAATTGTTTCTCGCGCAATAATCTTTCCACCTATTGCTGCTTGGACTGGAATCATGAAGTTATGTCTTGGAATTAAATCTTTTAATTTCTCACATACCTCTCTGCCGGTCTTTTGAGCAAAGTCTTTGTGTATCATCATAGCTAGAGCGTCTACTGGCTCAGTATTTACTAAAATACCCATTTTAACAAGATCTCCCTCTCTATGGCCTATTATTTCATAATCAAAACTAGCATATCCACTTGTCATCGATTTTAATCGATCATTAAAATCAAATACTATTTCATTTAATGGTAATTCATAATTTACAACTGCTCTGCTTCCAGAATAACTTAAGTTTGTTTGGATTCCTCTCTTATCTTGGCATATTTTCATAATAGGTCCAAGATACTGATCGGGAGTAATAATAGTTGCTTTGATCCAAGGTTCTTCAATAAATTTTATCAAACTTGGATCTGGTAAACTTGATGGATTTTGTAAATCTTTTATCTCACCATTATTCATATGGATCTTATATACAACGCCAGGGGTTGTAGTTAATAGATTTATATCAAATTCTCTTTCAAGCCTTTCTGTAACTATTTCTAAATGCAATAAACCTAAAAAACCACACCTGAAACCTAAGCCTAAAGCCGAAGAAGACTCGGGCTCAAAGGAAAAGCTAGAGTCATTCAATTTTAATTTAGCTAACCCGTCTTTTAATTTTTGGTACTCTGAGCTATCGACTGGGAATAGTCCACAAAACACTACCGGTTTACTTGGCTTAAAACCAGGTAATGACTCTGATAATGGTTTAGATGCATCACAGATTGTATCTCCAACTTTTGTTTCTGATAAAATTTTTATTCCTGTTGTTATAAACCCAATCTCTCCAGAATTAAGTTCATCAACATCTTTTGGTTTAGGTGTAAAAACTCCTACTTTTTCAACAAAATATTCCTGATTTGTAGACATCATTTTAATTTTCATATTGTTTTTAATTTTTCCATCAATTACTCTTACTAAAATGACTACGCCAAGATAAGTGTCATACCAACTGTCTACTAATAAACACTTTAGTTTTTGATCTTTTTCACCTTTTGGACCTGGCAGAGTATGGATAATTTGTTCTAAAATTTCATCAATTCCTTCACCAGTCTTTCCAGAACATGGAACAGCATTGGATGTATCAATACCTATTACATCTTCAATTTGTTTATTTGTTCTATCAATGTCTGAAGCAGGTAAATCAATTTTATTTAAAACTGGTATTATTTCATGATTTATATCTAGAGCTTGATAAACATTTGCTAATGTTTGAGCTTCAACTCCTTGAGTACTGTCAACAATTAATATCGAACCTTCACAAGCATACAAAGATCTGCTTACTTCATAACTAAAATCAACATGACCTGGGGTATCTATAATGTTAAGAATATAAGATTTTCCATCTTTAGATTTATAATTTAATTTTACTGTTTGAGCTTTAATAGTTATACCTCTCTCTCTTTCAATATCCATCGAGTCAAGCACTTGCGATTTCATTTCTCTGTCTGTCAAACCACCGCATTTATGTATAATTCTATCTGCTATAGTTGACTTGCCATGGTCAATATGGGCAATGATTGCAAAATTTCTAATATTATCAATTTCAGTGGACATTTAGGATCTAATTTTAGCGCCAGATTTGGTTTCTACAGTTGAAATAATTAACTTATTAATTTTTTCAAGATCACTCTCTTCTAAAGTCTTTTCAGATGATTGAATTGTTACATTGAGAGCTATCGACTTTTTATCTTGAGGAATGTTTTCACCCTCATAAACATCAAAAATTTTAATAGATCTTATTAAATTTTTATCAATTGATGATATTATCTCTATTAAATCTTGTGCCCTGACACTTTTGTCTACCACAAATGCAAAATCTCTTTCTGATTTTTGATAATCTGAGTACTCAAAATTTGCTTTTAGGTCTTTAAGTTTTGTTTTATTCTCGCTTAAATAATCCATATAAATTTCAAAACCAACCAGACCTTCAGTTTTAATATCAAGTTTTTTTAAAATATTTGGATGGATTTCACCAAAATAAGCAACAGGGTCTATTTCATCCTTATCAAGATAGACAGAACCAGATTTTCCTGGATGATAATATGAAGGAGACTTATCTCTCACAAAAAAACTTTGCCTATCGTATCCAGCTTCGACTAGTGTCTGAATTACATCCTTCTTAGCGTCAAAAACATCAACTATCCTGTCTTTTTCGTTCCAGTTTAATCTTGATATTTTTCCTGATTTTATTGCACCAACTACTGTCAATTGCTCGCCTGGCTTACTACCCTTAAAAATTGGTCCAATTTCAAACAGCGAAATATCTTTAAATCCTCTATCTAAATTTTTCTTTAAATAAAAAGTCAAATTTGTGAATATCGAATTTCGTAGAACATCTAAGTCTGAACTTATTGGATTTATTATTTTTATTTCTTTTAGATTTTCTTTGAAAATTTTGTTTATTTTTGAATCTGTAAATGACCATGTTACAGTCTCAAAATAACCTTTTGATGCCACAGAACGTTGAAGAAAGTGAAAGAGTTTTTGTTGTGCGTTTAAAGTATCTTTTATTTTGGTTTTTTCAGGTTGTAAGGTTTCTATGTTCTCATATCCTTTAATTCTTACTATTTCTTCGACTATATCTATTGGTTGAGTTATATCAGGTCTCCAAGTGGGTATTTTTAAATCAAATTCTAATTTCTTCTTAGAAACTTCAAATCCTAGATCAGTTAAAATTTTAATTATTTCATTATCATTTACTTTAAAACCAGTTATTTTTTCAAATAAAGAGATATTAAATTTAATTTTATTATTTTCATGCTTATCGGTTTGTTGAATATCAAAATTACTTATTTTACCGCCACATATCTCAGATATCAATTCAGCAGCTTTTGACAAACCTAATTTGATAGATTGAGGGTCGATACCTCTTTCAAATCTGAATTTTGCATCAGTATCAATATTTAATAATTTTGAAGTTTTTCTTATAGATCTAGGAATAAAATACGCTGATTCTAATAAAATATTTTTAGTTTTAATTTCAGTTCCAGAACGTGTTCCTCCAATGATTCCACCCAAGCCTAAAACTCCAGATTTATCAGAAATGACACACATATCATTATCCAATTTATATTCCTTATTATCTAGAGCTTCAAAAATTTCATTTTTTTTTGAATTTCTTACTATAATTTCCTTGTCAATTTTATCTGCATCGTATGCATGCAGAGGCCTATTTAAATCAAACATCACATAATTAGTAATATCAACAATTGCTGAAATTGGTTTTTGACCAAGTGAAATAATTTTTTCTTTAAGCCATTGAGGACTTTCTTTATTAGTAACACCCTCAATTAAGCAACTACCAAAAACAGTACAACCTTGATTTTTATCTTTTGTAATTGAAACTTTTATTTTTTGTGATCTAATTTTTTTTTTATTTTTAAGTGAAATTTTTTTTAATTTACCAACTCCAGCAGCAGCAAGATCTCTAGCTATACCTCTTACCCCTAAGCAATCAGGACGATTAGGTGTAATTGATAAATCTACAACTTTTTCAGTATTACTTTTGAAAAAATTTTTACCAATTTTATCAGAGTATTTACTAGCTGTTAGTTCTGTTATTCCTTCACTTTCATTTGATAAATTAAGTTCAGACTCTGAACACAGCATTCCATAGGAAGTAACACCTCTAATCTTACTGACAGAAAGTTTCATGTTATTTTTTGGAATTATTGATCCAGGGCCTGCATAAATAGTCAAAAGATCTTTTTTTGCATTTTGTGCTCCACATACTACTTTAACAATATTATCCAAACCAATATCAACATCACATATTCTAAGTCTATCTGCATTTGGATGCTGTTCAGTATTTATAATTTTTGCAACTTTAAAACTGTCTAAACCAGAGCTTACATTTTCAAAACTTTCAACTTCTAAACCAATATCTGTTAATTTTTCAATTAGCTCATTATCTTTTTTTTGGGTATCAAGGTGCTCCTTTAACCAACTTATAGTAAATTTCATCTGCTAAGACCTCTGTAATTAGATGGGACATCCAATGGATCAAAACCAAAATGATTAAGCCATCTATAGTCAGTCTCAAAAAAAGCTCTTAAATCACTTATTCCATATTTAAGCATTCCAAGTCTATCTATACCAATTCCAAAAGCGTAACCTTGGTACTTGTCTGGATTTACTTTAACATTCTTAAGCACATTGGGATGTACCATGCCACAACCTAGAATTTCTAACCATTTATCTCCTTCACCAATTACTATCTTGCCATCTTTTATCTCGTAACCGATATCTACTTCTGCAGATGGTTCAGTGAAAGGAAAGTGACTAGGTCTGAATCTCATTTTTATTTTATCTACTTCAAAAAATGATTTTATGAAATAATTCAAGCATCCTTTTAGATGACCCATGTTTATGTCTTTATCTATATGAAGACCTTCGACTTGGTGAAACATCGGAGAATGAGTTTGATCACTATCAGATCTATATGTTCTGCCTGGAGCTATAATTTTAAATGGAGGTTTTCCGTTTAGCATTGTTCTTACTTGTACTGGAGAAGTATGGGTTCTTAATAATAATTCTTTATTATTGTCTAGATAAAAAGTGTCATGCATATCTCTCGCTGGATGATTGTCAGGCGTATTTAATGCCGTAAAATTATAATGCTCATTCTCTATGTCTGGCCCTTCTTCAATGCTAAATCCAATTTCTGAAAATATTGACGATATCTCATCAATTACTTGTGAAACAGGATGTATTTTTCCTCGACTAAATTCTCTCTCAGGCAATGTTACATCTACTTTTTCATTTTCAAGTTTAGAGTTAATCTCTTGAGTTTCAATTTCTTGAAGCTTAGAATTTATTTTATCTTGTAGTTCGTCTTTTATTGAATTTAAGTCTGATGCAAATTTTTTTCTTTCATCAGTCGGCAAAGATCCTAATGATTTAAAAGAATTAGAAATCTGCCCATTTTTACCAAATAATTCTGTTTTAATCTGATTTACACTTTCAATATTCAAATCACTATCTAATTTATTTAAATATTCATCTTTAATTTTTTTTAAATCAGACATTTTTATAGAATATTTGTTAACCCTAGAAAAACAACAATGAAAATTAATTTAATGCTGCTTGAGCTTTTTTAACTATAGTTTTAAATGCTTCAGGATTATCGTAAGCTATTTCAGCGAGTATTTTTCTATCTATTTTAATACCTGTTTTACTTAGGCCATTTATAAATTTAGAATATGTTAAACCCTCTGATCTAACTCCAGCGTTAATTCTTTGTATCCAAAGTGATTTGAAGTCTCTTTTTTTATTTCTTCTATCTCTATAAGCGTACTGCATAGCTTTTTCCATTGCCTGTCTAGCTACTCTTATAGTATTCTTTCTTCTTCCCCACTGACCCTTAACAGCTTTTAATACCTTTTTATGCTTAGCTCTGCTTGTCACACCTCTTTTTACTCTAGCCATATTATCCTCTTAGGTTATACGGCATATAAGATTTTACAATCCTACCATCTTGTTTTGACATTACCGTAGTACCTCTTTGTTTTCTTATCTGTGAATTAGTTCTTTTAATCATTCCATGCCTTTTACCAGCTTGAGCAGTAATTACTTTACCTCTAGCTGATATTTTAAATCTTTTTTTTGCTGAACTTTTTGTTTTTAATTTAGGCATAATTTTGAAGGGGGTTATACAAATATTAATATTAATTTACAACCAGAAATATAGCTTATAAAGGCTGGATTACCATAATCATTTGTTTACCATCAAACTTGGGCTGAAGCTCAACTCTTCCTACGCTCTCCATATCTTGCTTGATCTTATCCATTAACTCATTACCTAAGCTTGAGTGCTGCAATTCTCTTCCTTTAAATCTTATTGTAAATTTTACTTTATCTCCTTTAGCAATAAATTTTTGAGCATTTTTTATTTTGAAAGTATAATCGTGTACTTCTGTAACTGGTCTTAATTTAATTTCTTTTAACTCAATCTTTTTTTGCTTTTTCTTTGCTTTATTCGCTTTTTTTTGCGCGTCATATTTATATTTTCCCATATCCATAATTTTACACACAGGAGGTTTTGCATTTGGAGCTATTTCAATTAAATCTAAACCTTGTTCCTTAGCTCTACTAATAGCATCTTGTAAATTAAGAATTCCTAAGTTATCGCCATCGCTTGCAATAACTTGAACATCTTGTGACGTTATTCTTTGATTTGTTCTAGGACCTCTAGATTTTGTTCTTCTCTGAAAGTAGTTTTGTTTTAAATCTGCCACTAAATTGAAGGTGCTTTATTGAGAGCAGAATATTTTTGTAAGAACTTTTTTAAATCCATAGTTTCTTGTTTTTTAGAATCCAATCTTCTAATAGTTACTGTGTTGCTGTCAACTTCTTTTTTTCCACATATTAGCAACATTGGTACTTTGGTTAATGAATGTTCTCTAATTTTGTAATTTAAATTGTGATTTTTTAAATCTACGTCTGAAGAAAGCCCAACTTTTTTTAACTGACTATTTACTTCTTTTGCATAATTATCAAAATCACTAGAGATAGGGATTACTATTGTTTGAACTGGGCATAACCAAAAAGGTAATTTTCCTGAATAATTTTCAATTAAAATTCCAATAAATCTCTCTAAAGATCCAAATAATGCTCTGTGTAACATAACAGGAACTTTCTTATTTCCATCGCTATCAACAAATGAGGCCCCTAATCTGACTGGTAAGTTTAAATCTACTTGCAGTGTTCCACATTGCCAATCTCTACCAATCGCATCTCTTAAAACAAATTCTATTTTCGGACCATAAAATGCTCCTTCACCCTTATTAATAGAATATTCTAATTTTGTTGCTTTAATCGCTTCTAGTAAGGCGGCTTCTGATTTATCCCAAACTTGATCATCACCAACCCTTAATTCTGGTCGATCAGAATATTTTAAAATTACATCTTCAAATCCTAAATCTTTATAAATTTCCAAAATTAAATTAGTTACACTTAAACATTCTTCGGTAATTTGTTCCTCAGTGCAAAAAATATGTGCATCATCTTGAGTGAAAGCTCTAACACGCAATAATCCATGAAGCGCCCCTGATGGTTCATATCTATGAACCTTTCCAAATTCTGACATTTTAAGTGGTAAATCTCTATAACTTTTTAAACCTTGATTAAAAACTTGAACGCAACCTGGACAATTCATCGGTTTAATTGCAAATACTTTTTCATCAGGTGTGGTAGAAGTATACATATTGGCCCCGAATTTTTCCCAATGACCAGATTTCTCCCACAATAAACGATCTAATATTTCTGGAGTATTTATTTCCTGATAACCTGCTGTTTCTTGTTTCATTCTCATATATGAAATAAGTTTTTGGAATAAGCTCCATCCTTTTTGATGCCAAAATACAGATCCAGGACTCTCTTCTCTGAAATGAAATAAATCCATTTCTTTTCCTATTTTTCTGTGATCTCTTTTTTCAGCCTCTTCTATTCTATTTAAATAATCGTCTAATTCTTTTTGAGTAGACCAACTTGTTCCGTAAACTCTTTGCAACATTTCATTATTAGAGTCACCTCTCCAGTAAGCACCTGAGACTTTTGTTAATTTAAAATATTTTCCAATTTTACCAGTTGAACTTAAGTGAGGGCCTCTACATAAATCATGCCAATCTCCATGAAAATATAAGGACACATCTTCTCCCTCTGGAATACTTTCTATTATTTCAGCTTTGTATATTTCTCCCTTTTTTTTAAAATGTTCAATTGCATCATCTCTTTTCCAGACCTCTCTGTGAGTTTTTTCATCTCTATCTACTATTTCTTTCATTTTATTTTCAATTTTTTCTAAATCTTCTATCGTAAAAGGTTCTTTTCTAGCAAAATCATAATAAAAACCATCCTCAATAACTGGTCCTATTGTAACTTGTGTCCCTGGAAATAATTCTTGAACTGCCATAGCAAGTATATGTGCAGTGTCATGTCTTATGGTATCTAAACCTTCTTTATCTTTTGATGTAAATATCTTTATTGAGGAGTCTTTGGAAATGTTATGATTTAAATCTTTTAATTCTCCATCAACGCTTATTAACAAAGCTTGCTTTGAAAGAGATTTACTAATTTTTTCTGCAACCTCAAAACCTGATATACTTTTTTCAAAGTTAATTTTTTTTCCGTCAGGTAATGTTATATTTGGCATTAATTAAATAGTTTTTTGTATTCTGAATAAGTAGAAAAACACATTTTTTCAACATTAAATTTTTTTACTGCGTTTTCTCTTCCTAAACTACCCATTTTATTAAGTTCATTTGGATCCATACTCATGACTTTAATAATTTTTTCAGATAAATCTTCTGAGTTACCTGCTTCAAATAAAATACCAGTTTTTCCATCTATCACAGTTTCATTAGATCCTCCTAAGTTGCTTGCAATAATCATCTTTTGCATGGATTGTGCTTCTACTGAAACTCTACCAAACGCTTCAGGCTCTATTGATGCAGAAATAATTATATTTGAAATTTTATATGCTAGTGGCATATTTTTACAATGATCAATAAATCGTATTTGTTTTGTGAGTCTGTATTGCTCAACCAATCTAACCAGTTTTTTTTTATAAAGGTCTCGCCCCTGGTCACTACCGAGTATAACTCCAATGAAAGCATCGTTGCCCAATTGAATATTTACTTTATTTAAAGCTTCTAAAAACATTTCTTGGCCCTTCCAAGAAGTAAGCCTTCCAGGTAATAAAATTATTTTTTTACCAACAATCAATTCCCAAGATTTAAACAGATTATCTTCATCTGTTTCAAGAGTAGTAGTAGCATCATAGTAATCTGTATTAATACCTCTAAATATTGATAGTAATTTTTTTTTATCAGATAAATATTCTGAATAGTTTTCTTTAATATGTGAAAATATAAAATTTGAACCTGCAATAATTAAATCTGATCTAACCATAACTGAGTTGTAAAATTTTTTTATATTATTTTTGAAATTATATGTTCCATGGAAAGTGGTAACAAATTTTGTTCTTGTGATTTTTGTTGCAATTAAACATGACCAAGCTGGGGCTCTGCTTCTAGCATGAACAATATTAATACCATTTAATAAAATAATTATTGAAATAATTATGGAGTTAAGAAGAATAAGTATTGGATTTTTAGATTGAACTGGGAGTCTAATAACTTTGACTTTTTTTTTGTCAACAAATTTTAATAATTCGCCACCACTTGTTATTAAATAAGATCCAACATTATTTTCTGGTAAATAGTGGGCAATATCATAACAACCTGTTTCAGCTCCACCGTAACCTAGTTTAGGAATTACTTGTAGGACTTTTAATTTAGGCTGCATATGGTAATAATATTTTAAACTTGATCAATATGATTACTTTATATGAAAAAATATAAATTTCTAAGAATTTCTAAATATAAAAATCTAAGATATATAGCAAATAATTATAAAAAAAATCTTTACGTGGTTTTTTTACCTGGTTTTGCATCTGATATTGATGGGGACAAACCAAGGAAATTTTTAAAATTTGCTATTCAAAATAAACTTGGATTTTTAGCTCTTGAATACTTTGGTCATGGTAGATCATCAGGAGAATTCACAAGAGGTAATATAACTAAATGGTCAAATGACGCCAGAATTACAATAAGTAAAATAGTTAAAAAGAATGACTTTATACTAATCGGATCCAGCATGGGTGGATGGATTTCTTTGTTAATGCATAGATATTATAGTTCACAAATTAAAGGTTTTTTAGGAATTGGATCTGCTCCTGAATTTCTTACAAGAATTATGTGGAAAAAGTTTCCAAAAAAAACGAAAAGTGAAATTTTGAAAAAGGGCATCTCAAAAATTAAGAATGGTGATTATGAGTATTTAATAACAAAACAGCTGATTTTAGATGGTAAAAAAACTAGCAATAAAGTTCTTAATAGAAAATTACAAAATACAAATCCTGTAACTATGGTTCATGGACAGAAGGATGAGGTGGTTCCAGTGATATATTCAAGAAAAGTTTTAAAAATTTTTCCTAATGCAGAAAAAAAACTACTGGTGATAAAAAATGGAGATCATAGCCTTTCATCGAAGAAAAATTTAAATATTATTTGCAAAGAGTTAAAATCTATAATCAAAAAAATTAACTAGCTTTTCCAACTAAACTTTTGTTTGTTATAGGGTTTTCTAATTTATTTAACATTTCTTTAGGGCAAACTTGTAAGAAATTTTTAATTTCATCATCAAAATTTTCAATAATCTGTGCTGATAAATTAGAGTTGGTTTCCTCATTATGTTTTAAAACTAAATCTTTTAGATAGGTTTTCCAGTATTCTGTTTCTGGCATTTGCCAAACTATTGTTTCAGGATTAGCCTTTTTTGCGAACTGGCTTTTTGGGTCATATATAAATGCCATACCACCAGTCATACCAGCTCCAAAATTATCGCCCACCTCTCCCAATATTACAATTGACCCACCTGTCATGTACTCACAACCATTTGAATCACATCCTTCTATTACTGCAGTAGCACCTGAATTTCTAACAGCAAATCTTTCACCTGCCTGTCCAGCTGCAAAAAGATATCCTGATGTTGCTCCATAAAGTACTGTATTCCCTATAATAGTATTCTCATTTGAAATTAAATTACTTTCATCTCGAAGTTTAATCACGATAGATGCGCCTGATAGACCTTTTGCAACATAATCATTTGCATCTCCCTTTAATATTAGTTTAAGTCCTTTAACACCAAAAGCACCGAAAGATTGACCAGCAGAACCTTTAAAGTTAATAGCAAAAGTATTTTCCACTAATTTATTATTTCCAAATTTTTTATAGAGATTATATGAAATTCTTGTTCCGACAGCTCTATCTGTATTTTCAATTGAATAAACATTTTCTAACGGCAATTTTCTGTTAATTAAACTTTCTATCTCAGGCCAAATTTTTTGGTCTAAAGTATCTGGTACTTCATTTATTATAGGAGTTTCACAATATCTTTTGTTTGTGCCTGGATCAGCTTGAACAAACAAAGGATTTAAATCTAGGTCATCTAAGTTTGGTGATCCTTTACTGACTTGTCTTAGTAAATCTGTTCTTCCAATTACTTCGTTTAGATTTTTAAATCCTAAACTTGATAAAATTTCTCTAACTTCTTGAGCAATAAAAGAAAATAGATTTACTATTTTATCAGGGGTACCAGTAAATTTTTTTCTTAATTCATCATCTTGTGTGCAAACTCCAACTGGACATGTATTAGAATGACATTGCCTTACCATTATACAACCCATTGCAACTAACGCTGTTGTTGCTACACCAAATTCTTCAGCTCCCATCATTGCTGCAATCACCACATCTCTTCCTGTTTTAATTCCTCCATCAGTTCTCAATGTAACGAGGTGTCTTAATTTATTTAAAGTTAGTACTTGGTTTGCCTCTGTTAGGCCCATTTCCCATGGAATACCAACATATTTAACACTTGTTTGTGGAGTGGCACCTGTTCCACCATTATGACCTGAAATTAATATTATGTCTGCTTTAGCTTTAGCAACACCTGCTGCAATTGTTCCTATACCAGAAGAGGCAACTAATTTAACACCGACTCTTGCCCTAGGATTAATTTGTTTAAGGTCATAAATAAGCTGAGCTAAATCTTCAATTGAATAAATATCATGATGTGGTGGTGGCGATATTAAAGTTACTCCAGGAGTTGAATGTCTCAATCTTGCAATTTCCTCTGTTACTTTAAATCCTGGTAATTGTCCACCTTCACCGGGTTTTGCACCTTGAGCAATTTTAATTTCAATCTCATTACAATTATTTAAATAGTTAATAGTTACTCCAAATCTTGCAGAAGCAATTTGTTTTACTCTAGAATTTGCGCTATCTCCATTATCTAATACTTTAAATCTCTCTTCATCCTCTCCACCTTCTCCACTACATGAAGCTCCTTTAATTCTATTCATTCCCATAGCAAGTGTTTCGTGTGCCTCTTTTGACAAAGCGCCATGGGACATACTTCCACTTCCAAATCTTTTCATGATTTCAGTTATTGGTTCAACCTGATCAATATCAATTGCCTCTTGATTTTTAAAATCAATTAAATCTCTTAGACTAATTGGTTTTAAACCATAAATACCCTTAGTATATTTTTTATAAGTTTCATATGAATTTGAGCCTACAGCTGCTTGTAAAAGATGAATTAATTTTCCTTGATATTGATGAGTTTCACCATTTTTTCTATATCTGTAAATTCCACCAATTGGTAAAATATTAGAGTGAATATCAAATGCATCTTTATGTATAGATCTTATTTTTTTTTCAATACCAGTTAAACCTATTCCAGAAATTTTAGATAATACTCCTGGAAAATAATCTTTTACAATTGTTCTGCTCAATCCAACAGTTTCAAAATTACATCCACCTCTATATGAACTCAAAACTGATATACCCATCTTTGACATTATTTTTAATAGTCCAAGATTTACTGATTTTATATATCTACCCACGCACTCATCAAATGAGAAATTCCCAAAAAGCTTTTTTGAATATCTTTGATATAAACTATCAAATGCTAAGTAAGGATTGACCGTTGTTGCTCCAACACCTATTAATGTTGCAAATGAATGGGTATCTAGAGCATCTCCTGTTTGTACATTAATTGATGCATAGCCTCTTAAGCCTAATTTTATTAAATGAGTATTTATTGCACCAATACATAGCAGCATTGGCATTGGTAATTTTGTTTCAGATATATTTTTATCAGACAAAATAAGTTGAGTATTGCCCTCTCTAACAGCTTTTTCAGCATTATTTTTTAATAATTCAATAGCCTCTTCTAAAGTTTGATCAGTATTAAATGTGCAATCTAAAATTTTATAATTGTCTCCAAAATACTTTATAAATTTTTCAAACTGAGTGTTTGATAAAATTGGACTATCTAAAACATAAATATTTTCCTCTGTAAGATTAGAAAAATCTAGTATGTTTCCTAAATTTCCAAACCTAGTTTTCAAGCTCATCACCTTATTCTCTCTAAGTGAATCGATAGGGGGATTGGTTACCTGACTAAAATTCTGTCTAAAATAATGATAAAGAGGCCTATATTTATCAGATAAAACTGCAAGGGGAGTGTCATCTCCCATAGACCCAGTTGCTTCTTTAGCATCCTCAGCCATTGGATGTAGAATTAACTCTAAGTCCTCAAGACTATAACCGAAACAATGTTGAACCCTTTTTAAATCAGCACCTGAAAACTCACTTTTTTCATTTTCTATAGTTAATGATTTATCTAATTCAATTATTTGATTATTGAAGTGTTTGTATTCTTTAGACAAATAGTTTTTTATTTGATTGTTTGTATAAACTTTTCCTTTTTCAATTCTTACTCCTAATATTTCACCCGGTCCCAATCTTCCTTTTGAAACAATTTTCTTCTCATTTAGATCAATCATTCCTGTCTCAGATCCTGCGAATAGAAGTTTATCTCTTGTAATTGTATACCTAAGAGGTCTAAGTCCATTTCTGTCACTACCTACAATAACCCACTCATTATCAGTTGCAGCTATAGCAGCAGGTCCATCCCAAGGTTCCATTGTACTGTTTAAAAAGTTAAAAAGTTGCTGATGATCTTTTGGAAGAACCTTACTTTTTTTTGACCAAGCATCAGGGATTAACATAAGTTTTGCCAAAGGTGCTGAATGTCCAGATATATTTAATAATTCAAATACATTATCTAATGAAGCTGAATCGGAATTACCTGCAGGGATTACAGGTTTTAAATTTTCCATATCATCAAACAAAGGACTAAACATTTCTTGTTCGTGAATTCTCATCCAATTAATATTTCCTTTTAAAGTGTTTATCTCCCCATTGTGAGCAATTGATCTAAAAGGTTGGGCTAAATCCCAACTTGGAGCGGTGTTAGTAGAAAATCTTTGATGGAAAATTGCATAACGTGAAATGAAACGCTCATCTTTTAAATCTGGATAAAAATCAGATAAAGACTCCGCTAAAAACATTCCTTTGTAAATTATTGATTTCGAGCTGAATGAACAAATATAAAAATTGTTTAATTGATTTCTTAAAGCCTCTTTTTCAATTTTTCTTCGAGTTTCATAAAGGGCTCTCTCTAAATCTTTACCATGAATTGACTTATCATTATGAGTAAAAAGAACTTGTGTAATCTCAGGTCTAGTTTGTTCTGCCTTTTCTCCTAAAACAGAAGGATCAACAGGCACTTGTCTCCATCCGTAAATATTAAAATTCTTTTTTGTTAATTCACTTTCTACAATTGATCTGCATTGCTCCTGTCCCCCAAAATCGTTTCTTGGTAAAAAAATCATCCCTACACATAAATCTGAGTTATCGTGCTCATGACCTGTTATTTCAATTTTTTCCGCAAAGAAATCATTTGGTATTTCAATATGAATACCTGCTCCGTCTCCAGTTTTACCGTCTGCATCAATTGCGCCTCTATGCCATACAGCTTTTAGAGCCTCGATACCGTATTCGACTACTTTTCTTGATTTTAGACCCTCAGTTGATGCAACAAGACCTACTCCACATGCATCATGTTCCATAGTTTCATCATAAACATGATTTTTTTTTAAAAGTTTACGATTTTTGTTTTGAATATCCATTATGCAACCTTCATTTTTTGTTTTGATTGAAGATAGCTTTCGATTGAAGTCGCAGCATCTCTACCATCTTTAATGGCCCATACAACTAATGAGGCTCCTCTTACTATGTCTCCAGCCGCAAATATACCTGGTATACTAGTCTCCAAGGTATCAAAGTCAGCTTTTATTGTTCCCCACTTTGAAACTTGTAATCTAGGTTCCTGGAATAGAACTGGTAAATCTTCTGGATCAAAACCTAAGGATTTAATCACGAGATCAGCATTAATTTCAAATTCCGAGTTTTCTTCTGCAACAGGTCTTCTTCTACCACTTTCATCTGGATCTGTTAATTTCATTTTATCTACAATAATACTATTTACTTTATTAGTACCTCTAAACTCTTTTGGATTACTTAACCAAATAAATTCTACACCTTCCTCCTCAGCATTTCCTACTTCTCTCGCTGATCCAGGCATATTTTCTCTATCTCTTCTGTAAAGGCATTTTACAGATTTGGCTTTTTGTCTTACAGAAGTTCTTACACAGTCCATTGCCGTGTCTCCACCACCAATTACTACTACATCTTTACCTTCGGCGTTTAATGTTCCGTTATCAAACATTTCGACTTTATCACCTAAGCCTTTTTTGTTTGAAGCTGTTAAGAATTCCATTGCTGGAAAAATATTACTTAAATCATTTCCAGGTAAGTTAACCTCTCTTGCTTTGTAAACACCTGTTGAAATTAATAAGGCATCATGTTTTGATTGTAACTCTTTCAATGTAGAGTCTTTACCAACCTCAAAGTTATGAACAAATTTTATTCCACCTTCTTTTAAAAGTTTAATTCTTCTCTCAACCACATGTTTTTCTAATTTAAAATTTGGTATTCCATATATTAACAATCCACCTGCTCTGTCATACCGATCATATATTGTTATTTGATATCCCTTTTTACGTAATTCTTCACCACAAGCTAATCCTGCGGGGCCTGCTCCAATAATTCCAACACTTTGTTCATTTTCAATTTTTACATTTATTGGTTTTACCCAGCCATTTTCCCAAGCTTTATCTGTTAAATATTTTTCAACTGAACCAATTGTTACTGTTCCATGTCCCGATTGCTCAATTACACAGTTTCCCTCACATAACCTATCTTGTGGGCATATTCTTCCACAAACTTCCGGCATATTATTGGTACTTTGGGATAGATGGTAAGCTTCTTCATACCTTCCCTCTGCAGTTAACTTTAACCAATCAGGTATATTGTTACTTAATGGACAGTGAACCTGACAAAATGGAACACCACACTGTGAGCACCTGCTCGATTGTTCTTTAGCTTTTTCATGAATAAACTCTTGATAAATTTCTCCAAAATCCTCTTTTCTTTGGGATTTATCTCTTTTAGGTGGATTTTGTTGACCTATATCCACAAATTTAAGCATTTTATTTGTCATTTGAATCGGCTTATACAACAGAAGCATAAATCCTTAAAGTATTACTAGGTAATATATACTGACATATATTTTCGAAAAACATTGATTTTGGTATATTTTCTATTTTATGCATAGTTGATATGCATTTAAATGATTGCCTTATTTAGGGAATCTTTTAACTATCTATTGAGAGTCCTTAATGATTTCAAAATATATAGAAGCATCAATTTTAGCGTTTGTACAAGGTTTTTCGGAATTTATACCGGTAAGTTCCTCTGCCCACCTTATAATAATATCAAAAATATCGAACTTTAGTATTAGTTCGCTTCAACTTGATATCAGTCTTCACTTAGGTTCCCTTTTGGCAATTATTTTTTATTTTAGAAAGGATTTAGTAAATATTTTAAGCAATAAGTCTTTATTATTACTTATAATTTTAGGTTCTTTTCCATTAGTTGTTGTTGGTTATTTTATTTATACGTCAGGACTGATTGAAAATTTAAGAAGTTTAAAAGTTATAGCATGGACAACTTTAATATTTGGTATTTTATTATTTATTGCAGACCGATCTAGTATTAAAAAAAAAATTGATACCAGTTTAAGTTTAAAAAATATTTTAATCATTGGTATTTTTCAAATTTTAGCTGTTATACCTGGTGTAAGTAGATCGGGTATAATAATTACAGCTTCAAGGTTTTTAAATTTCAATAGAGTAGATTCTTCAAAAATATCTTTTTACCTATCAATACCTGCATTAGCGGGAGCAAGTATACTTAGTTTGAAAGATGCGATGAATGCAAATATAGATTTGAACATATTATTTTTATATTCAATAATATTTTCATTTATAGTTTCTTATTTAACAATCAAATATTTTTTAATTTATGTAAAAAATTTTAATTTAAATATTTTTGTTTATTACAGAACTTTTCTTGCTTTAATTCTTTTTGTAATTGCTTATAGCTAATTTTTAGAACCAGGTGAAATTTGAGAAGAAATTACTGCAATCAATATTAATAAACATCCAATCATGTTATTAGTACTTAAAAATTGATTGAGAATAATCCATCCCGCTACAGCTGCAAATACTCCCTCGAGAGAATAAATAATTGCTGCTGGTGCCTCTTCTATATTTTTTTGAGCATACATTTGTAATGTAAAGGCTATACCGCCTGATAGTGCTCCTGCGTAAAGAATAGAGCTACTTTCCATTAATATTTTAGAAATATTTATTTCTTCAAAAATATAAGAAAAGATTAATGAAAGTGTTGCAACAAATAATGCTTGAAGTGCAGCATAAAACATTGGAATATCAAATTCTTCCATGAACTTACCTGCAAAAATTATATGCAAAGCCCAAAATACCGAGCACAATATAACTAGACCATCACCTAACATAATTTCTGAGTTAGAAAAATCACTAAGAAGATATACACCAAGGATACAAAGACCAATTGCAGGCCATATACTCCAATGAACTTTTTTGGAGTAGATGAAAAATAACAAAATTGGAACTATCGGTACGTAAAATACTGTAAAAAAAGCTGCATTTGCAATATTTGTATATTGGAGAGCAGCTTGTTGTAAAAAAGTTCCCAAAAACAATGATAATCCCATGAAAACTAAATATTTTATAAAAAGTTTCGATTTTGAAAGTATTTCTAGTTTAATTTTCCTCCTCTCAAATAATAAGGCAAGTGGTAATATTGTAAAAAAGCCAACAATAAATCTTGCTGAATTAAAAGTTAATGGACCGATATTATCCATACCAGTGTCTTGAGCGATGAAAGCCGTTCCCCAAATAAAAGTTGTGACTAGCGCGCAGACCATTGAAAGGGATTTTGTCATTATATTTAATTAGATAATTTTATTAATTAATTTATTCCGTTTAACTTACAAGAGCTGTCAAAATCCTCTTTGTTAATATAACATCCAGACATTTTTCTAACTCCATTAAACGATCCTCTACCATGAAGTATTCGCCAATTATTAAATATTAGAAGTTCTCCAGGTTTAAGGATATATCGCCACTGATAATCTTTATTATTCGCAATAAGATCAAATTTTTTTATTGCTTCATAAAACTTCAATGTTAAATCTTTTTCAAATCTAAATGGTGCTCGATCATAATTATTAAAACTAACTTGAACTATTTCATTATTTTCATTTAACTTAAATATTGGTCTTTCAGCCTCAAGATAAACACCATCACCGATATAATTTCCCTTAACATTTATTTTTGTCATTAATTCATACATCGGCTGGTTTTCTTTTTTTATTGTTTCTGCTATTTTTAATCCATCAACCATAATAGATTCACCACCTTGAGCATTATATTCACAACATAGTAATAATTGTAATCCTGGAGCGTCATTACTATATGTTGAATCTGTATGAGGTCTCAGTTCTTCTTGAGTGTATGCGCTATCTGCTTTATTTTCATCTGACTCAAAACTCCATAGTCCTCCAAATATAGAGTTTCTTACATAACCAATTCTATTTGCAATTGTTTCAACAGACTTTAAATTAGTTTCACAATTTTTAATTACTGAAAATCCATAGTCATGAATATTTTTCAAAAAATATTTAAATCCTTCATTTGATAAAATTGAATTATAATCTAAAAAAATTTCTTCTTTTATTTCATTAGCTTTCCATATTTTTAAATTAGATTTTACTTCTTTTTTCTTTTTTATTTTATTATTAGTTAGAAATTCAGATGAATATTTAACTGGTTTTTCTAAATCAGGCCATGAGACACACAAATATTTTCCATTTTCAATTATTTCTGCCTTTTTAACTTTTAAATTTATATCTAAAGCTGCCGTAAATGTTTTCCTTTGGCTAGACCTTTTATCCCAATTTTGCTCATCTTTTGCATGATCTCTTAGCCAAATATTAGGAAAAATTTCAGAATTTTCTTCATTAAAGTGGACGTGCACATCATCTGCTAGTATTTCAATTTTAGTAATCATTTACTCAAGTTATATGCAAAATTAGACCCAAGATTATCTTTTAATTCGTTATTAAACTTCGCAGCCTCAGCACCATCTATAATTCTGTGATCATATGAGAGAGATAGTGGAAGCATGGTTCTTGGAACAAATTTATCATCAATAAATACCTGTTTTTTATAACTTCTACCAACGCCAAGTATAGCAACTTCTGGAAAGTTAATTATTGGTGTAAAAAACGAACCACCTATGCCACCTAAGCTTGTGATAGTCATTGACCCTCCAAAGAACTCTTTTTTATCAATTTTTAAATTTCTACAATCATCACTTATTTTTTTTAATTCCTCACTTAACTGATTGATATCTTTTTGATTAGCATCTCTAATTTTAGGAACCATAAGTCCATGTTGAGTATCAACTGCGATACCAACATGAAAATACTTTTTAAAAGTAATCTTTCCATTTTCAATATCATCAATTGATGAATTAAATGATGGAAATTTTTTAAGTGAAAGTACCAATGCTTTTATAATAAATGCAAGAGGAGTAATTTTTATTCTTTCTCCTGTATAATTATCTTTTATTGAGCTTCTAAACTCTTCCATTTCTGTAATATCAGCCTCATCATGGTTAGTTACATGTGGAATGTTTGTCCACGAATTTACAAGATGTGGAGCTGCTATTTTTTTTACTCTAGGAATATCTTTAATTTCAACTTCCCCAAAATCTGAATGTTGATATTCGCTTTTAATAATTTTTTCTTTTTGTCTTTCACTATTATTCTGAGGATGATTGATTCTTGATGAGACAAAGTCTTTTAAATCTTTTTCAACAACCCTACCTGATCTCTCTGTTCCCTTAACATTATTTATATCTACTCCAAGTTCTCTTGCAAATTTTCTAACTTTTGGACTTGCAGATATTTTATTTGATTGATCAGACATTTACATTTTTGTTGGCATGGGTTTGTTTTTATCAATTTTATACTTTTTGAATGCATCTTCAGCATACTTTGATGCAACAAGCTGCTCATTGGCTAAAACGCTAAGGCTATAAGCAACTATGTGTTCTTTATCTACTTCAAAAAAATTTCTTAAGTTTTTTCTTGTATCACTTCTTCCATATCCATCCGTACCTAATGAATAAAAACTCTTTTTTGTAAAAGGTCTTATTTGATCAGCATTTATTCTCATATAGTCAGTGGCTGTAAGGATAGGACCTTGTTGTTTTCCTAAACATTCCTCTACATATGATTTTTTATTTGTTTCTGCAGGATTTAGAAGATTAAATCTTTCAACTTCAATTCCATTTTTTCTTAACTCATTAAAACTAGTAACACTCCAAACTTCACTATCGACCTGATATTCTTTTTTAAGAATTTCTGATGCTGCCATCATTTCTCTTAGTATTGTTCCAGAGCCTAATAATTGAATTTTTGCTTCTTTAGAACCTGATGTTTCTTTAATTTTATACATTCCTTTGAGAATTCCATCCTCACAATCATCTGGCATTGCAGGGTGAGAGTAATTTTCGTTCATTGTTGTAATATAATAAAAAATATTTTCATTTTTTTCATGCATCCTTCTTAAACCTTCTCTAAAAATCACAGCTAATTCATAATGGAATGTTGGATCATAAGAAATACAGTTTGGAATTGTTGATGCTAACAAATGACTATGACCATCTTGGTGTTGAAGACCTTCTCCTGCAAGTGTTGTTCTTCCTGCGGTCGCACCAATTAAAAAACCTCTCGCTTGACTATCTCCTGCAGCCCAAGCAAAATCTCCAATTCTTTGAAAGCCAAACATAGAATAGAAAAGATAAATTGGTATCATTTCAATATCATGATTTGTATATGCTGTTCCAGCTGCTATCCAAGAAGACATTGAACCAGCTTCTGTAATACCTTCTTCTAATACCTGACCACTTTTTTCTTCTCTATAAGATGAAAGTTGTGCTGAGTCCTCTGGCTCATATTTTTGACCTTCATGAGCATAAATACCTATTTTTTGAAAGAAACCCTCCATTCCAAATGTTCTAGCTTCATCGGGAATAATTGGAACCAATTTTGGTGCAACATTTTTATCTCTCAAAAGATTAGTTAACATTCTTACTAATGCCATTGTTGTAGACATTTCTTTTTCACCAGTAGACTTTTTCATAAAATCAAAAATATCTTTAACTGGGGCTTTAATCGGTTTCGAATATGATGTTCTCTCTGGAATAAATCCACCAAGTTCTAATCTTCTTTGTTTTAAGTATTTAATTTCTTCAGAGTTTTCGTCTGGTTTAAAATATTCAATATTTTTGACTTGGGAATCTGTTAAAGGAACATCAAACCTATCCCTGTAATACATTAAATCATCAACATCCAATTTCTTTTGTTGGTGAGTAGTGTTTACACTTTCACCACTTTTACCCATACCATAACCTTTTATAGTTTTAGCTATTATGACTGTGGGGCTTCCTTTGTGATTGACCGCTTTATCATATGCAGCATAAACTTTGTGAGGATCATGACCTCCTCTATTAAGTCTCCAAATATCAGTATCTGACATTGATGAAACTAATTCTTTAGTTTCAGGGTATTTGCCAAAAAACTTTTCTCTCACATAAAGCCCATTTCTTGCTTTAAATGCTTGATATTCACCATCTACGGTCTCATTCATAATTTTTACTAAATGTCCTGTCTTATCATTTGCTAAAAGTGAGTCCCAATAAGATCCCCAAATAACTTTTAAAACGTTCCAGCCACCTCCTCTAAAAATACCCTCTAATTCTTGAATTATTTTTCCATTTCCTCTTACTGGACCGTCTAATCTTTGTAAGTTGCAGTTAACAACAAATATTAAATTATCTAAATTTTCACGCGCCGCTAAACCAATTGCCCCAAGTGACTCAGGTTCATCCATTTCTCCATCTCCAAGAAAAGCCCAAACTTTTCTTCCCTCATCTTTAATTAATCCTCTATTGATTAGGTATTTCATAAATCTTGCTTGATATATTGCTAACATTGGACCAATACCCATTGAAACTGTTGGAAACTGCCAAAAGTTTGGCATTAGCCAAGGATGAGGATAAGATGAAAGTCCACCAGTTTGCACTTCTTGTCTAAATCTATCTAACTGCTTTTCATTTAGTCTTCCCTCAAGAAAAGCTCTTGCATACATTCCTGGTGCACTATGACCTTGAAAATATACTAAATCACCTCCGAATTTATTATTTTTTGCTCGCCAAAAATGATTCATACCAACATCATACAAAGTTGCAGCTGATGCAAATGTTCCTATGTGACCGCCAAGTTCAGGATGTTTTTTATTTGCTCTTACTACCATCGCAGCAGCATTCCATCTAATTAATGATCTTAACTTACGTTCTATATTTTGGTCTCCAGGTGATCTTTTTTCCTCTTCAGGGGGTATCGTATTCACATAAGGAGTAGTTTGAGTATGAGGAATTTTAGATCCAGCTTTATAAGATTGATCAATTAGTTGTTTAATTAGAAAATGAGCCCTTTCAGAACCATCATTTTGCAGAACCGCACTTAAGGAATCTAACCACTCTTTAGTTTCAACAGGATCAATATCGTCGTTACTACTAACCATTTTAACTTCATTAATCAATCTTGTTTGCTTGATTTGTTTTGGTTCTGTAACTTTTGTTTCAACTTTTGTGTCAGATTTAGTTGCAGTTTCTGCTTCCTCTATCAATTTCTCTGTTGAAGGCGGAATTTTTTCGTCTAAAGTTTTATTAATTTTGTCATGTTCATCTTTATTTTCTGAAGAGATAGTTAATATCAAATCACCTTTTGAAACTTTATCACCAATTTTTACATTTATATTTTCAATTGTGCCTTCATAATCAGATGGTACTTCAACACTTGATTTATCGCTTTCTAAAGTGACAACAGGGTCATTTTTATTGATTTTGTCACCTTTTTTTACAAGTACTTCGATTATTTCAACGTTTTCAAAGTCTCCTATATCAGGAACTAATAAATCTAGATTCATTTTCGTAATATATATATATATCAATATTTGCTAAAAAAATAATTTACATAATTAATTATGTATAAAAACTGTACAAATTGCGCCTGTAGCTCAATTGGATAGAGCGCTTGGCTACGGACCAGGAGGTTCTGGGTTCAACTCCTAGCAGGCGCACCAAAATGGAAGGATAAATGAAAATATCACTTGAAAAATCTGTAATATATTTCTTTTGTTTAGTTTTATTATTTATACTAATTATGACAATAGTCCTTTAATGAAAAAAAAATTTGAACAATTAAGTAATAAGCCAAGTTACGTAAAACATAATGGTGGTTTATTGTTTAGATCTATTACTAAGAAAAAATTTGAATTTAAGACTAAGATTAAAAAAACACATTTAAATAAAGCTGGAATAACTCATGGTGGTTATATTTGTACAGTCATTGATGCAGGTGCGGGTACTGCTTGTCATAAAGCAAGCGGAAATAAACCATGTGTAACTATTTCATTAGATTTAAATTTTATAGCTCCTTCAAACCTTGGAGATGAATTATTGGGAACAGTAGAAATTCAAAAAGTTACAAATTCAATGGTATTTATGAATTGCAAACTCAAGTGTAAAAATAAATTAGTTACAAGTGCATTTGGGATTTGGAAAATTTTAAAGAGACCTCTACCAAATGCTGGACTAGGTGGATAGGTTTTATTTTCTTAATTGAAGAACAAATATTGGCAGCACTAAAACTAAACCAATGATCGATGAACTTAAACCAGGAGCAATAAATAATAGTGAAATAATACCCAAATACCATCTTTGAAAAGTAGAAACTTTTTTAAATAGATAGCCTGTAAATCCGATTCCAATCAAACCGATTCCAATCATCGCTGAAATTAATGTTACAAAAAAATCATAAAAATTAAATCCTTGAGCAACTAATAGTAGAGATGGTGAATAAACAAATACAAAAGGTACAAGGGCTTTTGCAATTCCTAATCTAAATGCAGTATTACCCGTGGTAAATGGATTTGATCCTGCAATTCCAGCAGCAGCGTATGCTGCAAGGGCAACTGGTGGTGTTATGTCAGCTAAAACACCATAATAAAACACAAAAAAGTGAGAAACAATAGGTTCAATTTGTAATTGAGTGAGAGCAGGCGCAGCAACAGCAACTAGTATTATGTATGTTGCAGTAGTTGGTACTCCTGTACCCATAAATATACATGATATTGCAATCAGTATTAGTGAGAAAAATAATGTTAGATCGGCTAAAGAAAAATAATTAAAAGGTAAAAAGTTTAAGAAGAAACCTCCAATATCACCAGCCGTTTGGATTACTACATAACCTAATCTAAAACCAACACCTGTTAGTGTAACTACACCAACTATAATCCCTATTGATGTTGCAGCGGCTCCAACAGCCAAAGTATTCTTTGCTCCTCTTGCAAGACACTCAAATAAGTCATTAAAAGTAAGTCTATTTTTTTTTCTAATAAATCCAATAACGACGCATGCAATTATTCCATTTACTGCAGCATAATCTGGTGTACGACCAATTAAAATTAAATAAACCAAGATAAACAATGGAACTATTGCAAGCCAATTGTCTTGTATAATTTTTATAAATTTAGGAACCTCGCTTTCGTTTAAACCTCTAAGTCCTAATTTTTTTGCCTCTAAATGAACCATTACAAAGATTCCAAAATAGTGAAGCAATGCTGGAATTAATGCAGCCGCTAAAATATCTCTTAAAGGCAATTCTAAATATTCCACCATAATAAATGCAGCAGCCCCTAAAATAGGTGGAGTTATTTGTCCACCAGTTGACGCTGTGGCTTCCACGGCGCCAGAAAAATGTGGAGGATATCCAACTTTTTTCATTGCAGGTATTGTTAAAGATCCAGTTGTTACTGTATTTGCAATTGAAGACCCAGATATAGTTCCAAGGAACGCTGAAGAAAAAATTGCTACTTTTGCTGGTCCTCCAGAATATCGTCCAGCTATTACCATTGCTAAATCAATAAATAATTGTCCTAGTCCTATTCGTGTCGCAAGTACACCAAATAAAATAAATAAAAAAACATACTGAGCCATAACACCAACAGCGATTCCATAAATTCCTTGATTAGTTATATAAATGTGATTTACAAATCCTGCCCAACTACTTCCACCGTGCTTTAAAGCTCCAGGGAAAATAGGACCATATAGAGCAAAAATCATAAATATTACGCATATCAATGGAAGTGTGTATCCAATAGATCTTCTTGCAGCTTCAAGGGTCAAAATTATAAGGATTGATCCCATGATAACTTCAGTACTTGATGGATTTCCTACTCTGCTAGCTAATATTTCGGGAGGTAATAAAGGTAAATAAAGTGCAGTTATTACAACTAGAATTGAAAAAATTATATCTATTATTTGAACTTTTCCTTTTGATCTATCATCAGGGAAATTTTTCCAATTGTAAAATAGAAATACTAGGCCAACTACAAAAGAAATATGAATACCTCTATGAAGTATATCTCTAATTGTTCCAAATCCTGAAGCATAAAAATGGTAAATTGACATTGTAACTAATGCAATAAACGTCAATAATTTTAAAAAATTTTTTAATTTTCTTTCGTTACTTTTTATTTCAAACTTTTCTTCAAGTTTTGAAACTTCCTCAGGAGAAATATTAAATTGAGACATAATAATGCCCTAGGTCTAACGACCTAGGGCACAATTTATTTTAGAATACTTATAAATTTAATTTATAAGTCCTGCTTCTTTATAGAACTTTTCTGCACCAGGATGTAATGGTACTCCTACTCCAGAAAGAGCTGTATCAGGCGTTATTGTTTTACCTTTGGCATGACCAACATCCATTAGCTTTCTAGATTCTTTATTCCATAAAGCTTTAGTGATTTGATAGATTAACTCATTATCTTCTTTTGCAGACGTAAACCATTGAGCACCAACTGCTACAGTATTTACTTCATCGACTCCTTCATAAGTTCCTGAAGGAATTGGGCTTTGTGAGAAAAATCCATATTTTGAAGTTAATGCTTTAGCTCCTGCACCATCTATAGGAACTAATTTTACATCAACTGCAGATGCTAACTCAACAATTGCTCCTGTTGGGAAACCTGCTACGACAAAAATTGCATCAACTTTGCCATTTCTTAGTGCATCTGTAGCTGCTTTACCTTTTAAAGCTTCAGCTTTTACATCACTAGTACTTAAACCATTAGACTCTAAAATTAATTTAGCATCAACATACGTACCAGATCCAGGTTCATCTAGTGAAACTCTTTTTCCTTTTAGGTCTTTAACAGAATTAATATTGCTTTTTTTAAGAGCAACTAAATGAATGTGTTCTTGAAATAGTGCTGCAATAGTTCTTAAATCTTTTGCTGGTTCTTTTCCTTCCATGGTACCAGTACCAGTGTAAGCCCAATAAGCAACATCAGACTGTGCAAATCCTGAATTTCTTAAACCTGAAATAATAGCATTTACATTATCTACTGATCCTCTTGATGAAACAGCAGATGCAATCAAATTAGGAACTCCACAACTTCCACCTTTACCACATTCCCTTGATCCTGGCGGTTTTGAAATTGCATTAGCAATCATCCCACCAACCGGATAGTAAGTATAAGCTGTTCCTCCTGTACCAATTGTAAAAAATTTTAGTTCTTGGGCAAGCGATTTACCTGACAAACCAAGCGTCAGAAGTAATATCATTAGAGAACTTTTAAATAAGTTTTTAATCATTTTCACTCCAATTTATTAATTATTACTACTATTTAATATCAATCAATTATTATTGTCTATATAAATTTAAAAGTATTTAGGGTTTCTTAAGCTCATCCAAATTTTTAAATTCATTTAAGATATTTGGATTTAATAGAGCTTGTATGTTTTTTATTTTATTTCCCTCAACAGTATTTCTAACAGCGATCTCAACTATTTTTCCATTTTTTGTTCTCGGTATATCTGAGACCTCAATTATTTTTTTAGGTACATGCCGTGGGGATGCATCTTTACGTATAGCCTGCTTTAAATTAAAAGATAAATCTTCATTTAACGACCTAGGTTTCTTTAAAACAACAAATAATATAATTCTTACATCATTATCCCATTTCTGACCTATAACTATTGACTCTTTAACTTCTTTAAATTTATCAACTACAGAATAAATTTCAGCAGTACCTAACCTTGCTCCACCAGGATTTAGTGTAGCATCTGATCTTCCATAAATTATGTAACCTCCGTTAGATTTTCTTTCAGCAAAATCTCCATGATGCCAAACATTTTTAAATTTTTTGAAATAAGCACTTTTATATTTTTTATTATTCTTATCATTCCAAAATAATTTTGGCATTGAAGGAAAAGGCGATTTACAAACTAATTCCCCTTTTTGATTTATTAAAGATTTTCCTTTTTCAGAAAAAACATCAGTATTCATCCCTAATCCATTATTTTGAATCTGTCCCCTGTAAACTGGTGAGTATATATTTCCTAATACGAAGCACGATACTAAGTCTGTTCCACCTGCAATAGACGCTAAATGAACATTTTTTTTTATATTTTTATAAACATAATCAAAACCCTCTGAGGATAAGGGTGATCCTGTAGAACAAATAATTTTGAGATGATTTAGTTTATATTTATTTTTAATCTTTATGTTAAGTTTTTTTAATTGATCAATGTACTTGGCACTTATACCAAAGAGAGAAATTTTTTCTTTCTCAGCTATTTTAAATAGTAAATCATTTCTTTTATGCATTGGAAAACCATCAAATAGTACAATAGATGCTTTTGATCCCAAAAAAGTCATTAACCAGTTCCACATCATCCAGCCACAAGTAGTAAAATAAAATACATTATCTCCTTCCTTAACATCACAATGAAGTTTATGCTCTTTAAGATGCTGTAACAAAACCCCTCCAGCTCTATGACATATACATTTTGGTTTTCCTGTTGTTCCACTTGAATATAAAATTGCTAGCTCTTTATCAAAATCAAACTTTTTAAATGTATATTTTCTCTCTTTTTTGTATTTAATTTTATTATAATAGAAAATTTTAGTTCCTTTGATCTTATTTTGTTTTAAACTTTTTTTACCTGGATAATTGATAATTAGAACACATTTAATAGATTTAATTTTTTTTAGAATTACTGGTAATCTTTCAAGTACATTGATCTCTTTACCATTATAATAATACCTATCTGTAATTATTAATATTTTTGGTTTAATTTGAGAAAATCTTTCTATAACACCTTGTATACCAAAGTCTGGGGAACATGATGACCAAATGGCTCCAATAGCACTAGTTGCTAAAAAACTCTCAACTGTCTCAATTTGATTTGCTGTATACGCTGCAATTCTGTCTTTTTGTTTGATTTTAATTTTTTTAAAAAAATTGATTAATTTTAGAGTGTTATCATTTAATTCATTCCAAGATTTTTCTTCTCGGTATCCGTTTTCGCTAATAAATGTAACAGCCTTTGAATTATCGTTTTTAGACAACAAGTTTTCTGCATAATTTAATTTAGATTTTATTAAAAATTTACTTTTAAAAATTTCTTTCGGAAAATGAAATTTATCGTTTTTAATGCCTTTTATATTTGAAAATTCCCATATAGATGACCAGAAAAGCTTTGGGTTTTCAATTGTCCAATTATACAATTTTTTATAATTTTTCTTAGGCGTGTAATTAAATTTTTTTGCTAAAAACTTTTCAAATTCAAACAAATTTGATTTTAATTTTGTTTGAGAATTTGCTTCCCACAGTTTCTGAGGCATAAAAAAATATATTTAATTTTTAGAAATTATGATAACCTTAAAGCATTAAATAATAAAAATGAGAACTTTTTCCTCAATGATTCGGACTAGTTTTAGCCCATTTTTGTTCTTTAGAGATAACAATATATAGTGTTGGTAAAAAAACCTATACCAAAGCTAGAAATGACAAAAAATAAAATCACAGCAGTACTCGGACCTACCAATACTGGAAAAACTTTCCTAGCAATTGAAACTATGCTTTCTTTTGATTCAGGTATGATTGGTTTCCCTTTAAGACTTTTAGCAAGAGAAGTATATGACAAAATTATAAAAAAAATAGATCCGTCAAAAGTTGCTTTAATTACAGGTGAAGAAAAAATAATTCCAATAAATGCAAAATATTTTCTTTGCACTGTTGAGTCTATGCCATTAGATAAAAGTTTAGAATTTGTTGGTATAGATGAAATACAAATGTGTAATGATCACGAGAGAGGTCATATTTTTACAGATAGATTGTTACATATGAGAGGTGAAAAGCTTACTATGTTAATGGGTTCAAACTCTATCAAAAAAATCATCCAAAAACTTGATGATGATGTTGAATTTAAAAATAGAGAAAGACTCTCTAAATTATCTTTTGGTGGACACAAAAAGATTTCAAGAATAGATAGAAAAAGTGCTGTAATTGCTTTTTCTACTGAAGAAGTATACGCGATAGCAGAATTAATTAGACGTCAAAAAGGTGGAGCAGCTATTGTTATGGGTTCACTTAGTCCAAAAACAAGAAACTCACAAGTAAATTTATACCAATCAGGTGATGTTGATTATTTAGTTGCAACAGATGCAATTGGAATGGGAATAAATATGGATCTAGACAATGTTTATTTTTCAAATTTAAAAAAGTTTGATGGCAAAAAATTAAGAAATTTGAATATTTCAGAAATTGGACAGATAGCAGGTAGAGCAGGTAGATATTTAAATGATGGTATGTTTGGTACGACTGGAGAATGTAAAGAAATAGGAGCTGAGGAAATTGAAGCACTAGAATCTCATAACTTTCCAGATATACAAACTATTTTTTGGAGAAATTCAAAATTGAATTTTAATAATAAAGTTTCATTGTTAAAATCTTTAGAGGAAAAACCGCTAAAAGACTGGCTAAGACGAATAAATGAATGCCAAGATGAAAAGGTATTAAAATACTTTTTAAAAGAAGCAACAAATATTGAAATCCAAGATAATGGCAAAGTATTAGAAATACTATGGGAATGTTGCCAAATACCTGATTTTGTAAAAAAAACGTATGGTCATCACTATGAAGTTGTAAGTAAAATTTTTAGTTTTTTAACAAGTAGAGATAAAAAAGTTCCAAATCACTATATGAAAGAACAGTTATCTTTATTGGATAAATTAGATGGAAATGTCGACTCTTTATCTAATAGAATTGCTAATGTCAGAACCTGGGCATACGTGTCAAATAAATCAAATTGGGTTGAAAATCAGGACTATTGGATTGAAAGAACTAAAAATCTAGAAGACAAGTTATCGGATAGACTCCATGAGGAGTTAACAAAAACATTTATAGACAAAAGAGCAAGTGTTTTAGCTAGAGGTTTAAAGCAAGATATTACTTTTGAAACAGAGATTATTAATGAAGAAGAAGTAATGATAAATGAACAGTTTATTGGGCGTTTAAAAGGTTTAAAATTAGAGTTAGATCTTAAAGTTGATACATTGGATGCAGATGTAAAATCATTAAAAAAGGCTGCAAGACAAAATGTAGTTCCCGAAATTATCAAAAGAATAACTCAAATAATTGAAACTGGCTTAATTGAACTGAAAGATGATTTTAAAATTTATTGGAACAATAATCAGATAGCTAAATTAGTTCCAGGCTCGGATTATCTAAATCCACAAATTCAAATAATTATTGATGAAATGATTGAAAATAATGAAAAATTAAGACTTATTTCTTATTTACAGTCCTGGCTAAATGATAAAATTGAAACAGAGTTACAAAGTCTTATAGATTTAAAAAATGTTAAAGATAATAATTCAGAACTAAGAGCTTTAGCTTATCATCTATATGAAAATAATGGAGTTGTTAAAAGAGATGAAGTTATAAATTATTTAAATAAACTTAATCAGGATGAGAGGAAAAAATTAAGAAACTTAGGTGTAAAATTTGGTAGATATCACATTTTTTTGTTTAAATTATTTAAACCAAGCTCTGTATCCTTAAGAATTCTTTTATGGAAAAACTTTTATGATAGAAATTTTGACTTCTTACCACCAACTTTTGGATTAAACTTTTTAGAAGAAAAGAAGACACTTGATAAAAATTTGATGCTTTTATGCGGTTTTGAAAAGTTTGAAAATCTATATGTTAGGATAGATATTTTAGAGAGGTTATTTTTAATGATTTTTAATACTAAATCCGAAGATAAAATTAAAGAGATAAAATTAATTCCTGAAATGTTGAATTTGCTAGGTTGTAATAAAGAAAATTTTGTGAAATTAATTAAAAAGATGAATTATAAAATTTATGAAAAAGAAAATAATCTACACTTTAGATATATACCATTGAGAAAAATAATTAAAAAAGAAACCAATAAGAATATGAATGATAATCCGTTTAATGTTCTTTCACAACTTAACTTAAAATAATGTTTAATATTTTCAAGAAAGAGGAAACTGAAAAAAAAGATAACCATCCTTCGATAATAGGAGTTGCTTGTTTGTTAATTCACTCAGCTAAAATTGATGAGAATTATACAGATAAAGAAAAAAAAATTATAAAAGAAGCAATTATTGAAATGGGCGCAGGCACTAAGGAAATAGATAAAATTATACAAGATGCAGAAGAAAAAGAAAAAGATTCAAATCAAATACTTGACTTTACCAGAGAAGTGAAAAATATAAGTGATGAAGATAAAAAAATCATAATTGAGGCATTATGGGACATCATATATTCAGATGAAGATGCTGATATGTACGAAACAAACCTTATGAGAAGATTATCTGGTCTGCTTTATCTAGATCCAAAAGTTGTAGGTGACATTAAAGAGAAAGTTCGACAAAAAAAAACATGACATATTTAGTTAATGAAAAGTGCATCAAATGTAAATTGATGGATTGTGTAGAGGTATGCCCAGTTGATTGTTTTTATGAAGGAAAAAATATGCTTGTAATTAAACCTGATGAGTGTATAGATTGTGGCGTTTGTGAGCCAGAATGTCCAGTGGACGCCATAATATCAGATAATGACGATGATAATGGCAAGTGGATGGAGATAAACAAAAAGTTTGCAGATGTATGGCCAAATATTAGTGAAAAAAAAGATCCTCCAACGGATCATGAAAAATTTAAAGATGTAAAAAATAAATATGAAGAATATTTTAAAGAAAATCTTGAATAAAAAAAAAACTAAAAAAGTTGCAAAAAAAAAGACTACCTCAACAAAGAAAACTGTAAAAGTAAAAAAAAATACAAAAACATTAAAGGTAAAAAAAATAACTAAAGATTTAAATAAAAAAAAAATAATTAAAAATCAAAAAAAAAAAGAAAAAGTCGAAACAAAAACTGATCCATTAAGAATTCCTAAAAATAATGAACAAAAACCTGAAATCAAAAAAGTAAAAAAACAAGAAACTGAGAAAAGGTTGTTTAAGGCTAAAGATTATGTTGTATATCCAAAACATGGTGTTGGTCAAATAACTGAAACCAAAAAAATTAATATAGGTGGAATTGACGTTGAAACATATATTTTAAAATTTGAAAAAGATAAAGCAAATGGAATGGTTCCTGTAAATAAACAATCTCATTTAAGACCTCTTGCAACTATTAACCAAATTAATAAATGTGTAAGTATTTTAAAAAGTAAACCAAAAATTAAGCGTTCAATGTGGAGTCGAAGAGCTCAAGAGTATGAAGCAAAAATTTCATCTGGTAAAATATATGACTTAGCAGAAGTCGTGAGAGATCTTAATAAGGGTGATGATATTATGATCGACCAGTCATATAGTGAAAGACAATTATTTGAAAAAGCCTATGATAGATTATTAACAGAGTTCCAAATTGTGATTGGTTCAAGCTTAGAAAATGCTCAGAAAAAACTTGATAAAGCTCTTAAAAGAAACTTAGAGAAACAAGTAGAAAAAATTGAAGAAAAACCAATCAAAGAAGAAATAATTAATCAAGAAATAGTAGAGTAAAAAAAAACGCTTCCCACGCAAGCGCCATGAGAAGCGTTATCAGTTAAAAAGAATACTAAACTATCTTCTTTTTTTCTTCTTAGCTTTTTTCTTAGCTTTTTTCTTAGTTTTCTTTTTAGCAGCTTTCTTTTTTCTTTTAGCCATCTTTAGCTCCCTTTTTTTTATAAACGAATCTTTATGATTCGTTAATTACTAATTTTTATTTTTTTTGCATAGTTATGTCAAACATATAATTTTTTGAAAAAAAATTTAAAAAAATATTTTTTTTTATTTTTTTTTTTAAAAATTAAAAAAGTTAAATAAATCGCTATTAATAAAGTGTTTTATCAAAACTTTTTAGTAAAGTTTTTCAAATTGATTTTTATATTTTGTAACTATTTTATATCTTTTAAGTTTTAAAGTTGGGGTTAGCATTCCATTTTCAATTGAAAATTTTTCATTAATTATAAAAAATTTTTTTATTTGTTCTATTTTTGCAAGGTTTTGATTTACTTTATTAATTTCTTTTTCTATTTGTTCATGAGTAATATTCAAATTTTCTTCAGACAAAACCAATAAAGCAACTAAGTATGGTTTATTATCTCCATAAACAATTGATTGATCAATAAATTTTGAATTTGATAATTCATTTTCTATCTTAACCGGAGAAATATTATCCCCTCCAGGTGTAATCAAAATATCTTTTTTTCTGTCAGTAATTTTTAAATAACCATTCTCAAAAATTCCAATATCACCTGTATGTAACCAACCATCTTTTAAAACTTTATTAGTTTCTTCTTGATTATTCCAATAGCCTAACATTACATTTTCACCTTTAACTAAAATTTCTCCATCAAAGGCTATTTTTACCTCATTACCTTTAAACGGGGGACCTACAGTCTCAACCCTGATATCATCAATTGGGTTACAACTCACAACTGGAGAGGTCTCGGTTAATCCATATCCTTGTAATGTAGGTAGTCCAATAGCATTTAAAAAAATACCAACTTCTTTATCAAGTGCTCCTCCACCTGAAACGAAGGTTTTTAACTCACCTCCAAATTGGCTTTTAATTTTTTTTCTTACAATTTTTTCTAAAATATTATCAATTAATTTTTCTATAATTGTTAAAGGTTGTTTGTTTATCTTCTTGGTTCCTAGTTCTAACATTTTTAATACTAAACTTTTCTTTAATCCTTTTGCTTTATTAAAACTTGCATTAATTTTCTGAAATAAATTTTGGTAAAATCTAGGCACAGCTGTCATTAGTTGAGGTTTGCAATCATTCATATTTTTAATTAATTTTTCAATACTTTCTGCGTAAAATATTTTTGCTCCAACACTTATTTGAACAAACTGAACAGTGTGTTCATAAGAATGTGAAAGAGGCAACCAAGTTAAAAATCTTGTCTGATCTGTTAGTAAAGGTTTTAATATATCAAGTGCACCATCACAATTATTTAAAATACCACCATGACTTAAGATTACACCTTTTGGATTACCTTGTGTTCCTGATGTATAGATAATGCAAGCTGGATCATTCCTTTTTATTGATAAGTCTGGAATATTTAAATCTTGGTAATCTAAATTAGAAAATAATTTATTAAAATTAATATAACTCTCAGAATCTATATCTAATTGTTCAAAAGAAAATATTTTTGCAACAAAACTCTTTTTTTTTATAATTTCTTTAACTTTATTAAATTGTTCTTGATTAGAAACAAAGACTAATTTTGGATTACAATTTTCAATTATATATTCGTAATCTTTTTCTGCATAAGTTGTATAAGCTGGAACAGTTATAGCTTCAGATAACATTACTGAAAGATCAGTTATAAACCACTCAGGTCTATTTTCAGATATTAATAAACATCTATCGCCTTTATTTGCATATTTCTTAATTTCTGAGGAAAGTTTTTTAATTGAGTGAAATGTTTTTTCCCATGTAAAATAATTACTAGTGTCTTTTAAGGATGTTAAAAGAATATTATCTTTTTTTTGTTTTTTATAACTAGTGAAAAACAGTTCGACTAAATTATTAATATTTCGTGTACTCATAAATTGTTGGTGGGCAAAGAGAGAATCGAACTCTCACAGTATTGCTACTATTGGATTTTGAGTCCAACGCGTCTACCAGTTCCGCCATTCGCCCAAAACTTAGTATATTTTAACTAATAGTATTAAATCATTTATTATATTAAAAGAAAATATGTTTAAAGAACTGTACAATAAAACTATCAAACTAGCGGGTCATAAAAGATCCAAATCTATTTTGGGATTTGTATCTTTTATTGAGAGTTTTATATTCCCAATACCACCCGATGTTTTGATAATTCCTATGACAATAGCTCGAAAACATGAATGGATTAGAATTGCATTAATTGCAACTATAGGATCTATTTTGGGAGCATGCCTTGGTTACTTTATTGGATATGTTTTCTTCAATGAAATTGGCCTTAAAATTTTTGAAATTTATGGTGTAGATGATGCTTCATTTTTAAAAGATAAAGTATCTTCAGAAGGTGGGGTTATAGCCTGGATAACTCTCTTAGCAATTGCTGGATTTTCTCCAGTGCCTTTCAAACTACTAACAATAACAAGTGGTTTCATTAACTTCAATATTTTATATTTTATTATTATTTCTATTTTAACCAGAGGTTCACGTTTTTTTTTGATAGCATTTTTAATTGGAAACTTTGGACCTACAATGAAAAAAATTATTGAAAAAAAACTTTTTAAATTCTCTATTTTGATATCAGTTGTTTTGATTATTTTTGCTTATTTTATATATAAATTTTTAAATAATTTTATTAGTTAAATATGATCCTATTTCCGAATAGAAAAAATTTTTATCTGATTATTTTTTTTATCTCATTAATTTCAATAATCTCAGCGTTATACATTGAGTATATATTGCAGTATCAACCATGTAAGTTATGTATTTACCAGAGGTTGCCTTATCTAGCTGCAATATTTGCAAGTTTTATTGGATTTAATTTTTTTAATAATGACAAAATAATAATAGTTATAATTATGATTTTTACTATTAGTGCTATAATTTCTGGATATCATTACGGGATTGAAAATAATTTAATTCAGGAAATTTCTAGTTGTACTAATAACTCTCTAGATATATCAAATAAGTCAAAATTACTTGAAACTCTCAACAAAAACATGCCAGTCGACTGCAAAGATGCTACTTTTAAAATTCTTGGAGTATCACTAGCGGCAATTAATACAATTTTATCAATTTTAATTGTTATTATTTCTATTAGAACATTAGTTTATGAAGCAAACAAATAAAAAAAAATTAGAAGAATTTATAAGAGTAGATCATGCTGGAGAAAGAGGTGCAATTAAAATTTATGAAGGTCAACTGCTTGCTCTAAATACTATTGTGAGGAATGAAGAGCTGAAAAAAAAAATTGGTGAAATGAAAAAGCACGAGGAGGAACACTCTAATTTTTTTGAGGATGAAATAGAAAAAAGAAATATAAAACCAACAAAATTTTTACCATTATGGGATTTGCTTGGATTGGGCCTTGGATTTGGCTCAACAATACTTGGAAAAAAGGCAGCAATGTTGTGTACTGCATCTGTTGAAGAAGTAATTGATGAACATTACAAAAATCAAATTGATCAAATTGAAATGGACGAAAAGAACTTGAAAGAAAAAATAATAAAATTTAGACAAGATGAATTAGACCATAAAGATATAGCATACGAGGAAGGAGCTACGAAGAAGGGTCTTTATTCGATTATGGATAAAGTAATTAAAACTGGTTCTAAGGTTGCTATAAAAATTTCTGAAAAAATTTAATTACGGTTCAAGTTCAACATCCCAGTATAAATAATCCATCCAACTTTTATGTAAAAAGTTTGGTGGAAAATTTTTACCATTTTTATGAAGGTCCTCTGTAGTAGGTTGAAAAGGCCATTGGTTTAATGTCATACCTGAGTTCTTTATTAGTCTTCCTCCTTTTTTAACATTACAGGATGAACAAGCTGTTACAACATTATCCCAATTAGTTTTGCCTCCTTTTGATCTTGGCAGTAAGTGATCAAAAGTTAATTCATCTTTGCTACCACAATATTGACAACTAAACTTATCTCTTAAAAAAACATTGAATCTAGTAAAGTTAGGGTTTGATTGAGGTCTTATGTACGATTTAAGAGCAATTACACTTGGAAGTTTCATGCTAAACGATGGACTTCTGATTTGTCTATCGTAATAACTAACAATAGAAACCCTGTCTAAGAAAACAGATTTAATTGAGTCCTGCCAACTCCATAATGAAAGTGGATAATAACTTAAAGGCCTGTAATCTGCATTTAAAACTAATGCAGGACATTTTTCTAAAGAGATACTTTGATCGGAAAACTCAATCATACTTAAAACATACATTAAATATATTTTTTATCAACACAACTAATATTATATTAGATATTTATTAACTGATTATTTTTTTTTTTATAAAGTTTAATGCCGCACTTGAAGCTTCCATAGGTATATGGTGATCACAGTTTTTAATCATTAAAGTTTCAATTTTAATTTTATTTCTTATGAAAAAGTCCTTAGCTTCTAGTAAATTATTTGGCGGGACAATTGGGTCATTTTCACCATGTATCATTAAAATATTAGTTTTATTTTTTATTCTTTGAGAAAGGTCTTTCATATTTATGATTCTTCCAGAAAACCCTACAATACAACTAAATTCTTTTTCGGATGTTAGACCAACATTTAATGACATCATACATCCTTGACTAAAACCAGAAACACAAATTTGAGAATATTCTAAATCAAAATAATTACTTACTTCTGAAATATAACTGTTTAGAACATTTTCTGCCTTTTTTGATTCTTGAAGAGTATATTCTGGATCTTCATTATTTAAATCAAACCATTGGAACCCTACTGGATTAATACTGCATACTTCATGTGCATCTGGACATAAAAAAACTGTATTTTTTAAAAATCTTTTCCAATTTAATGTAAGCATACTGATATCTTTTCCATCACCTCCATATCCATGAAGTAAAATTACTGCACTTTTAACTTTGTCATTATTTTCTGGTTTAATTATTGTTGTATTTAAAGAAAATTTCATAAAATTTTTGGTAACCAATCAAGTAAAGATTGATCATTAAAGTCAATATACCCAACAATTCTCCCAACTTCAAAACCGTTTCGGTCTATTAGAATTGTTGTGGGTAACCCTCTAAGTTTAAACAACTGTGAAAACTCTGGTCCAGATCCTGTAAATATATCTAAATTTTTAATTTTGATTTTATCAAAAAATTCTTTTGATTTTTTGTAGCTTTCACCACCGATATTAATTGGAATAATATTAATATTTTTAAATTCATTTAAAGTTTTAAGTTTATCCAAAGATGGCATCTCTTTTTTACAAGGAGCGCACCAAGTAGCCCAGAAATTTATTATTAATGGGTTCGATTTAAAATTATCTAAACTTACTTTTTGACCTTCAGATTTAATAAATTCTATATTTTTAATTTTTTTCTTGTCTTTATGTACAATAAGATTCTTTATTTCTGGACGTTCTATTGAATATGAGACGCTAGATGATATTAAGTAAAATATTATTATAAGATAATTAAAAAAAATGATTTTCATACAATTTAGAATAAGTAAATATCATGGGCAAAAATAAAAACAATCAGCCAATTTGGAATACTAGAATTAAGAAGGAAAAAACAAACCTTTTTAAAAAGGTTGGTGGATCAATTTCAATCGACAAAAGATTATTTAGAGAGGATATTGAAGCTTCAATTGTACATGTTGAGATGCTGTTTAGACAAAAAATTATAAATTTTAAAATTAAAAATAAAATAGTATGGGGTTTAAATAGAATTAAGAACGAAATTATAAAAAAAAAATTTATTTTTGATGACAAGCTTGAGGATATTCATATGAATATAGAACACAGACTCTTTGAACTAATTGGAGAAGACGCAGGATATATTCACACTGCGAGATCAAGAAATGATCAGGTTGTCACAGATTTTAAAATTTGGTTAAGAAATGCTAATAAAGAAATTGTTAAAAATATTGACACAACAATTAAAAATATTTTAAAAAAAGCAGAAAAAAATGTTGAGACAGTTATGCCTGGTTTCACACACCTTAAAAATGCTCAACCAGTTTCTTTTGCTCATTACTTAATGGCTTACTTGGAGATGTTTAATAGGGATAAAAATAGATTTCAAAATAATTTAGAGAGTCTTAATGAAAATCCACTTGGTGTAGCTGCTTTAACAGGCACTTCTTTTAAAATTGATAGATTTTATACTTCAAAAAAATTAGGTTTCGACAGACCAACTAAAAACTCAATTGATACTGTTTCTGATAGAGATTTTGTAATTGATTTTCTATATTCTTGCTCTGCATGTGCTGTTCATATCTCTAGGATTGCAGAGGAGTTTATAATTTGGAATTCAGATGCATTTAAACTTATTAATTTGAATGATAAAATTGTAACTGGATCATCTATTATGCCTCAAAAAAAGAATCCTGATCCTTTAGAATACTTGAGAGGCAAAACAGGTTTTATATTTGGAAATTTATTTTCTATGCTCACAACGTTAAAAGGATTGCCCCTTTCTTATTTTAAAGATTTACAAGATGATAAAGAAATTGTTTTTAAATCTTTTGATCAATTGAAAAATTCCTTAATTATATTGAATGATGTTCTTAAAAATTTTTCGCCAGATAAGAAAAGGATGATTGAACTTGCAGAAAGTGGCTACATAACAGCAACTGATTTAGCAGATTACATGGTTAGAGAATTAAATTATCCATTTAGAAAAGCCTATTTACAAACAGCTAAAATCATAAATTTTGCTGAAAAAAATAAAAAAAAATTGTCAGAACTAACTATAAAAGAGATAAACAAAATTGAAAAAGGTTTAACAGCTGATGTTCTGAAAGTATTTGAGCTAAAAAAATCTGTTAATTCTAAAGTTTCTTATGGTGGAACTTCTTTCGACAACATTAAGAAAATGATATTAAGTTACAAGAAGAAATAACTATGATTAAAAAAATAACTTTAATTACCATGTGCCTAATTTTATTAACTTCATGTGGAAGAAAAAATGAGCCAAAGTATGAGGCATCATTAAATAATAATGTTATGAAATTTCATAATTTTAATAACGTATTTGAAATGCCAAAAAAAGATGAAATATATCAATAATATTTTTACAGTTGAAAAATCCAGACTCACTAAAGTAATAAAAAAATTTGAAACACCAATATTTTGCTATTCAGCGAAAAAAATTAATGAAAATATAAGTAACTTTAAAAGAAGTTTTAAATCGTTTTCTCCAATCATATGTTTTTCAACAAAGTCAAACTGTAATTTAGAAATTCTTAAATTGATTAAACGAAGTGGATTGGGAGCTGATGTTGTCTCAAAAGGTGAATTAATGATTGCTCATAAAGCAGGAATTAATTCCAAAAAGATTGTTTTCTCTGGAGTAGGTAAAACTAGGTCAGAATTGATTTATGCAATAGATAAAAATATTTTATTGATAAATTGTGAGTCAAAAAGTGAAATATTAGAAATAGAAAGTATAGCAAAATCTAAAAATAAAAAAGTAAATATTGGAATTAGATTGAATCCAAATACAGATGCAAAAACAATTCAACAAATTTCAACTGGTAAAAAAGAAAATAAATTTGGCGTTAGTGAAAACACATTTATTGAGGTTTCAAAATATATAATAAATTCAAAATTTTTAAATCTAAAATGTTTAAGTGTGCATATTGGAAGTCAAATTCTAGATCATAAGCCATACCAAAAAATGCTTAACGTTATAGATAAATTAATAAAAAAAATTAACTTTAATTTTGAGTATATAGATCTTGGTGGTGGTATGGGAATTGATTATAACAAAGACAATAAAAAATTTAATTATAAAAAGTATAATCAAATTATTAAAAAATTTTTAAAAAAGCATAAATCAAAAATTATTTTTGAACCTGGTAGATCAATTATAGGTGATACTGCAATATTAATTTCAAAAATTATTTATATAAAAGAAAATTCTAAAAAAGATTTTATTATTATGGATGCAGCTATGAATGATTTTATGAGACCTGCATTGTATGGGGCCAAGCATAAAATAATTCCATTAAAAAAAACTAATAAAATGACTTCGAAAAGTTATGATTTTGTGGGTCCGATTTGCGAAACGACAGATAAATTCCTAACTACAAATAAATTTCAAAAATTAAATGAGAAAGATTATATTATTATTTGTGACGTAGGAGCATATGGCTCATCATTATCTTCAAATTATAACATTAGACCTAAACCTGCTGAAATATTAATAAAAGGTTCAAAAATAAATGTAATCAAAAAAAGACAAAGACTAAAAGATATAATTTAGTTTTTGACAAAAATGATAAGAAAAATTCTATTTTTACTTTTTTTCTTCCTAGGTATATCTATAATTTCAATAATATTCCTGCCATCATTAATAATGCCAACTAAAATAGTTTTATTCGGTGGAAAAATGATGGGTAGGTGGGCTGCTGTTTGTCTTCGAATTTTTTTACAAACAAAAATTATTGTTAAGGGTAGGGAAAATATTATTAAAAATGAAAAGTTTTTTATTGCTTGCTCTCATCAGTCGATGTTTGAGACTTTTTACCTACAAACAATTTTTAATTCACCAATATTTATTTTAAAATATGAATTAATCAAAATACCTATATTTGGCTGGTACTTAAAAAAGATAGGATCAATTTCAATTGATAGAAATAAAATTAGTAAAAATAATTTAGGTTTAATAGATAAAATAAAAAATTCTATAAGAAATTCAGAAAGACCATTAATTATATTTCCTCAAGGAACAAGAGTTTTGCCAAATGAAATAATTCCTTTTAAAAAAGGTGTTGGTAGAATTTATGACGAATTAAAAATAAATTGCCAACCGGTGGCGATAAATTCTGGAAATGTTTGGCCAAAAGATGGAAATTTATCTTCAAAAAAAACAATAATAATATCAATTCTACCAGCAGTAAAACCTGGAATGAAGTCAGCAGATTTTACTAATTATATAGAGGATAAAATATATACTGAGTTAAAATTAATGGATTAGCCTTTCATTGGCATTACAACATATATGCTATCATAATCAGCTGGATCTCTGATTAAGGCTGGTGAACCTGTATCTTTTAAATAAATTTCAATGTTATCTCCATCAAGTTGGGAAGCAACATCAATTAAATATCGAGAATTGAAGCTTATATCAAGCTCGTGATCAAACTTAACACTTAAACTTTCCTTACCATCACCACTATTTGTATTGTTAACTGAAAGATCAAGATTATCTTTTGAAAGATTAAATTTTACGCCATCTTTTTTATCCAAAGAGACTGAAGCAACTCTATCTACTGAATTTAAAAATGATTTTAAATTAACTTCTAATTTTTTTTGGTTTTCTTTTGGTATTACCTGTACATAGTTAGGAAATTTTCCATCAATAAGTTTAGATATCAATATACTATTGTTAATTTCAAATTTAATTTTTGATTTAATATTTGATATTTTTACCTCACCTTCATAGTCCTCTAATAATGAACAAAGCTGAAAAATAGTCTTCTTTGGCAATATTATTTGATCAAATTGGACTTTATTTTGGAGTCTTATCTTTGATATAGACATTCTATGACTATCAGTAGCTGCAGCTGTTAAAAAATTTTTATCTTCGACTTCTGTCTGATGTAAAAAAATTCCACTTAAATAATGTCTTGTTTCATCGTTAGATACTGAAAATTTACATTTATTTAGCAGTTTTAGTAGCTCTTTTGATTTAATCGAAAACTCATTTTCGTTAAAATTTTCATCTGTTAAAGGAAATTCAGAGGCGCTAATACAATTTAAGTTGAACACAGATTTATCAGATTCTAAATGCAATTTATTTTCGCTAGGATTAGAAAAGTTAATTTTACTTCCAGATGAAAACTTTCTAACAATATCATACATTATTGACGAAGATGAAGTAGTTTTGCCCTCTTCTAATATTTCGACATTTGGAATTTGATGAATAAAAATTAAATCAAGATCAGTTGCAGTAATTGTTAGTTTCCCATTACTTACATCCAATAATACATTTGAAAGTATTGGCAACGTACTTCTTTTTTCAATTACACCCTGACAATAATTTAAAGATTTTTGAAGGTCTTGTTGATTTAAACTAAACTTCATTTTCTTTATTATACAAAATCTTATTTTTTAAACTATCAATATTAATATTTAATTCGCTATCCTCTTTTCTCAATCTCTCAATGGTTTTAACAGAGTGGATTACGGTTGTGTGATCTCTATTAGAAAAGGATCTACCTATCTCAGGCAAGGATTTGGATGTTAACATTTTAGCAAGATAGATTGCAGTCTGTCTTGGTCTGACAAGATATCTTGATCTTCTTGGAGAAAGCATTTCATTTTTGCTAATTTTATAAAATTTGCAGACTATTGTCTGGATGATATCAATATCTACTTTATTTTCAGTGAAGTTGAGTAAGTCTTTTAAAACAATTTTAACTTCAGATAAGCTTGGAACTTTATTATAAATCCTTGTAAAAGACACAATTCTATTTAGTGCTCCAACTAACTCTCTAATACTAGTTTTAATTTCTGTACTAATAAATTTTTGTATTTCCTCTGAAATAACAACTTGATTTGAGTATGATAATTTTAATTCTTCAGTTTTAGATTTAATAATTTTATATCTAAGCTCATAATCAGGATTTTGAATATCGACAACTAGACCTCCAGAAAATCTAGATTTTATTCTCTCTTGTATTCGTAATAGTTTATTAGGTGGTCGATCTGCAGATATTATTATCTGTGAATTTTTATCTAATAAGGCATTGAATGTATGAAAGAATTCTTCTTGCATTGCCTCTTTACCATTCATAAACTGAATATCATCAATTAGTAAAATATCTGTATTCCTAAAGTACTCTTTAAACTTAACCATTTCATTTGATTTTATGGATTTAACAAATTGGTACATGAATCTCTCTGCAGATATAAACATTACTTTATTCTTTTCTTTCAATTCTAGACCTATTGCATTTAATAAATGAGTTTTCCCCATTCCTACTCCACCATATAAGTATAATGGATTATAATGCGCTATATCTTTTGAAACTTTTTTTGAAGCTTCAAATGCTAACTTATTACTTCCCCCAGTTATAAAATTTTCAAAATTTTTATTTGGATCTATTCTGTTATATTGAAGATAAGAATCTTTTATAAACGAGACATTGTCATTATTAGTTTCAATAGAATTTTGTGATGATACATTTGACTCTTTTATTTCGGTATCTTTGTTATCTTTTATGGTAAATTCTATCCTTACTAAGTCTTTTTTATATTCTTTAATTATTTGTAATATTTGGTCTAAATATCTTGATACAATCCAGTCCCTAATAAACCTGGTTGAAACTGAAAATAAAATATAATTATGGAATTCTTCAACTAACTCAATTTTTTTTATCCAACTCTCAAAAATCTCATTACCAAATTTTTCTCGCATTTCATTTTGTATATTTTTCCAATCTATTTTCTTTTCGAGTGAATTTTTGTTTTGTAAATTGTTTTTCATGAGGAAATTCCACTTAAGACTTATGCAAAATTATTGCAATAAGTTTATTTGTAAAAACAAAAATAAATAAAATTTATGATTGAATAAATCTTAGATTGAATCTTTTAAATATATTTTTTCAACTTAATGGGGTAAGAAATCTAAAATTTAAAATTTTACTAAATCTATATCTAGTAATTTTTAAAATTAATCTTTTAGATGTAGTAATTAATTAGTAAATTGTACGTTTAAGTTGTATTAGAAAAAATTTTTACTTATTGGAGGTTGTTATAAAGAATTAATTTTTTTTGTAATTCTCGATACATTCCTTGAGGCATTTTGCCTTTTAATGATTCCTGTTTTTGCAATTGACATTAATTCAGAATTTAGCTTTGGTAGAAATGTTAAAGCTGTTTTTTTATCCTTTTTTTCGATTATTGAGTTCATTTTTTTCAATGCATTTCTATAACGACTCTTTCTGGACCTGTTAACAGCTGTTTGCCTTTTAATTTTTCTAGTACGTTTAATTGCTGATTTTGTATTCGCCATAAGCGTGAGTGTATATCTTCAGATAATGATTGGGTCAATACAATAATTGTTTATTTTTGGCATAAATTACAAAAAAAACTAGACCTATTTGAAATAAATTTTTTTTGTATTATCCCTTTACAACTATATTTTAAACATTTTTTATTTTCTCTTTGATAAACATTAAAATTTTTTTGAAAAGAACCTTGGTCTCCACTTGTATTCATAAAATCCCTAATACTCGATCCTCCTTTGTCAATTGCTTTCCTTAAAACTACTTTTGAAAACTGAGAAATTTTTTGACAATCATTTAAACTAAGTAAACTTACCTCTTTAGATGGTAAAATCTTACATAAAAACAATATTTCACTTGCATAAATATTACCAATTCCTGAAACAAAATTTTGGTCAATTAAAAAATTCTTAATATTTTTTTTTTTATTTTTAAAGTAATTAAAAATATAGTTTTTATCAAATAATGGGTCAAAAGGCTCTGGCCCATATTTTTTAAAGTTATTATTTATTTCTTCATCATTTTTAAAATAAGAAAAATAACCAAATCTCCTTGGATCATTATAAATTAATTTAAAGTTATCAATTTTGATTTCTACATGATTATGCTTTTTGGGTAATAATGGAGAATGATAAAAACTAGTGTTTGTTATGGAATTCTTTTTTCTGGATTTGTTAATTAAATGAATAGTTCCTGACATCCCAAGATGTATCATTAAATTAGAACTATCCTCAAATTTGAGAATTAAATGTTTTGAAAATCTATCTACTTTTACAATTTTTTTGTTCACAATATTTTTTTCAAAATTTTTTGGGATTTTAAATCTTAAATTTCTATTTTTTATTAATATGTCTTTAATAATCTTTCCAGTAATACTCTTATTCAAAGATTGTTTGACGATTTCTACTTCTGGTAATTCAGGCATTTCATACTATATTAGTGTTTTAATATAATTTATATGCAACAAAATCTTCAAAATAAAGCGGGTCTCGTCGAAGGAGTATTTAACAAAGTCTACGATAAATATGATTTGATGAACGATTTTATGTCCTTTGGAATTCATAGGCTTTGGAAAAAAAACCTTATGAATTGGATGAGTCCAACAAAAAACAAAAAGTATTTAGATGTTGCTTGTGGAACTGGTGATTTAGGAAAATTATTTTTAGATAATACAGATAAAAATGGAGAAATTTTCTCTTCAGATTTGAACGTTAAAATGATTGAAAAAGGGAAAAAAAGACTTAGCAAGTATAAAAATATAAAATGGGTTGTTGCAGAGGCAGAAAAGTTGCCATTCAAAAATGATACTTTTGATTTTTATACAATTAGTTTTGGTTTGCGAAATACAAAAAATTTAAATAAATCTTTATCAGAAGCTTACAGAGTTCTTAAACCTGGTGGAAGATATATGTGTTTAGAATTTTCAAAAATTCAAAATTCTAATTTAGATTTTTTATATAAAAATTATTCAAAATTAATTCCGCATATAGGAAAGGCAGTTGTTGGGGACAAAGACCCGTACGAATATTTGACAAAAAGTATAGAAGAATTTGTTAATCAGGAAGAATTGATCGATTTAATGAAACAAAATAATTTTAAAAATTGTTCATATAGAAATCTATCTGGTGGAATAGTAGCTATTCATTCTGGTTGGAAAATATAATGTTCAAAAGATTAATTACATTATTTAAACTTGGTAGAAAACTCGCTAAGTCAGATGTTTTAAGTATTGTATCAAAATTTAACAAACCACCTTTACTAATAAGTGTAATATTCAAATTACTTTCCTTTTCGTTTACAAAAAAAGATGAGTCACATGATAATTTAAATGAAGGCGAAAAATTATCAAATTCTCTGGCATCTATGGGCACAACATTTATTAAACTTGGCCAGTTTTTAGCGACAAGGCCTGATATAATAGGAGATAAATTATCAAAAGAGCTAGAAAATTTACAAGACAAACTTCCACCTTTTTCACAATCCAAAGCAAAAGATATGATTAAAAAAGATTTAGGTGATGAACTATACAATTCAATTATTAATATTAGTCAACCAGTTGCAGCTGCCTCTATTGCTCAAGTACATAAAGCTCAAATTAACGATAATGGAGTTATTAAAAACGTAGCAATAAAAATATTAAGACCAGATATTAAAAAAATTTTTAACGAAGAAGTAGATGCTTTGATGCTTTTTGCCTATATTATTGAGTCAATAATCAAAAAAACTAAAAGATTAAAGTTGGTTGAAGTAGTTTTTTTATTGAAAGAAATTACCAGTCTTGAGATGGATTTAAGATTTGAAGCTGCTGCAGCTAATGAATACGCTGAAAATACCAAAAATGATGCGGGTTTTGAAGTTCCTAAGATCTATTGGGATTATACAAGCGAAAATATAATGACCCTTGATTGGATTGACGGTGTATCTATTCGAGAGACAGAAGAGCTAGAGAAAAGATCAATTGATACAAAACAAATTGCCACTGATATAATTCAACATTTCTTAAGACATGCTGTGAGAGATGGTTTTTTTCACGCAGACATGCATCAAGGAAATATTTTTGTAAATGAAAGTGGTCAAATTGTTCCTATTGATTTTGGTATCATGGGAAGGTTAGATAACGTTAGTAAAAGATTTTTAGCTGAAATTTTATTTGGTTTTATACAAAGAGATTATAGAAAAGTTGCAGAAGTGCATCTCGCAGCAGGACTAGTCCCAAACAATGTACCAGTCAATGATCTTGCTCAAGCATTAAGGTCAATTGGTGAGCCAATTTTCGGTCACTCTATAAAAAATATTTCAGGTGGTAAACTGCTAAAACAACTTTTTGATGTTACTGAAAAATTTAATATGCAAACCCAACCTCAGTTACTTATGTTACAAAAAACAATGGTAGTAGTTGAAGGAGTTGCAAGAAGATTAAACCCTGAAACAAACATATGGGAAACATCCAAACCTGTTCTAGAAAAATGGCTAAAAGAAACTAAAGATCCTATAAATTCGATTAATGAAACATTAAAAGACTCTGTCGAAGTATTAAAACGTCTTCCGAATTTACCTGAGGTAATGGATAAAGCAAACCAAGCCCTTAATTATCTTGCAAATGGTCAAATACCTCAAAATTCAAACTCTTATAATGAATTAAATATTAAAAAAGAAGAAATGAAGTCATTTAGAAACCAGTCTATTATTGGCTTATTATCTCTTGTAATTTTAACCCTATTGGTATTTTAATTCTTCTCATGAAAAATAAAAAAATACTTCTAATCATATGTGGTGGAATATCTGCCTACAAAAGCTTAGAAGTGATAAGAGGTTTAAAAAAAAGAGATGTAAGCATTAAAACAATACTTACAAAGAGTGGTAAAAATTTTGTAACACCTCTGTCTATTTCATCACTTTCGCAGGAAAAAGTATATGAAGACATATTCAGTCCAGAAAATGAAACTGAAATGGATCATATTTCACTTTCAAGATGGGCAGATTTAATTTTAATTGTGCCTGCAACAGCAAATACAATCTCAAAATTAAGTTATGGATTAACTGACGATCTTGCTTCTACTGTTGTTTTAGCATCAAATAAACAAGTGTTTTTAGTACCCGCTATGAATGTCAGAATGTGGGAACACAAATCAACTAAAGATAATTTATCAAAATTAAAAAGTTATGGTTATAAGATAATTGGCCCTGAAATTGGGGATATGGCTTGTGGAGAGTATGGAAAAGGCAAAATGTCAGAACCATCATATATATTAAAGACTATAGAAAATTATTTTAAGAATATTGAAAAAAATAAAAAATATAAGGCATTAGTTACAGCTGGACCTACTAAAGAGTTTATAGACCCAGTAAGATTTATAACTAATAAATCAAGTGGAAAACAAGGTTATGCAATTGCTAAATCATTAAGAGATAATGGTTTTGAAACAACACTTATTTCTGGAGAAACAAATTTAGACCCAGTTGAGGGAGTTAAATTTATTTCAGTTAAAACTGCAGAAGAAATGTTTAGGGAAACTCTCAGAAATCTACCAACTGATGTTGCTATTTTTAATGCAGCAGTAGCAGATTTTAAAGTTAAAGAGATCAATAGTGAAAAAATTAAAAAAAGCGAAAATTTGGATCTTAAGTTAGAAAAAAATATTGACATTTTATCAAACATATCAAATCATAATTCGCTTAGACCAAAGATTACAATTGGATTTGCAGCAGAATCACAAAATCTTGAAATAAATTCAAAGAGAAAATTAGACCAAAAAAATTGTGATTGGATTATTGCAAATGATATTTCTGATAAAACAATAGGTTTTGACTCTGATGATAATGAAGTTTCTATATTTTATAAAAATAAAGAAAGTGAAAAGTTATTAAAGAAAAACAAATCTTTAATAGCATCTGAGATAGTGGATAGAGTTATCTCTGAGCTTAATTAATCAATGGTAAAGGTTTTACTTAAGAGACTTAACCAAAAAGCAAAACTTCCAAGTTATAAAACTAGTGGATCTTCGGGTATGGATCTGATGGCATGTGTAGCTGAACCTGTAACAATCAAACCAAATGAGTCAAAATTGATACCAACAGGTATTGCAATTGCAATTCCTGAAGATACAGAGGTTCAAATTAGACCAAGATCTGGTCTTGCCGCAAAATCAAGTATTACTGTGTTAAATACACCAGGTACAATTGATAGTGATTATAGAGGAGAGCTAAAAATTATTTTATTTAACCACGGTAAAGATGAATTTACTGTCAATCATGAAGATAGAGTTGCTCAAATGGTTTTAATGCCTATTTTAAAAGTAGAAATTGAAGAAACAAATGAATTACCAGAGACAATCAGAGGGTCTGGAGGATTTGGATCTACTGGTAAATAGTAAATGTTTAGTAACAAAGACCTCGAGCGATATTCAAGACAGATTATTTTAAAAAAAGTTGGGATTTTAGGTCAAAAAAAAATTCAAAATTCCAAAGTTCTAGTTGTTGGATGTGGTGGTTTAGGGTCACCAGTGATTGATTTACTTTCACGAGCAGGTGTTGGCATAATTGGGATGATGGATCATGACAAAGTTAGTTTATCAAATTTACACCGACAAATTATGTTCACTGCTGATGATGTTGGAAAATATAAAGTTAATATTTTAAAGAAAAAAATAAGTAAAATTAATAAAAAAGTAAAAGTTAAAATTTATAGGAATAAAGCAGACGAGAAAAATTTAGGAAAAATTCTGAAAAAGTATGATGTTATTGTTGATGGTACTGATAATTTTAAAGCAAAATTTCTTTTAAATAAATTTTCGTTAAAATATAAAAAAAAACTTATTATTGGAGCTATAAGTAAATTTGAAGGACATATTTTTACATTTGATTTTAGTTTAAAAAAAAGTCCCTGTTTAAAATGTTTTTACCAAGGTGAACCAGCAGAAGGAGTTTTGGATTGTGAAACAGATGGTATATTGGGATCAACGGCAGTTATTACAGGTAGCCTACAGGCCAATGAGGTTCTGAAAGCAATTTTAAATGTTGGTAAAAATTTAAATTCACATATTTTAATAATAGATTTATTAAATCTTAAATTTAGGAAAGTATTATTCAGAAAAAGAAAAGGATGTATATGCGAAAATATTTAATATTTTCATTTTTTTTTCTTTTACCATTTTCATCGTTCGCTCAAGAAAATAATTATTTTCTGATGTTAAAAAATAAAAAAGTAAATGTTAGATACGGTCCAAGCTTTGATTATCCAATTAAATATGTTTATAGAAAGATAGAATTACCTCTAAAAGTGATCGATAAAAAAGAAAATTTCAGAAGAGTTATTGATCATAAAAAAAATAGTGGTTGGATCCATATTTCACAATTGAGGAATTCACGTTCTATAATCACCAAATCTGAAAAAATTCTATTTAGAAAACCCACGAAATATTCAAAACCATTGGCAAAGTTGGATAAGGGTCGTCTTTTAAAAGTTATTAAATGCCAAGAAAAATGGTGTAATATAAGTACGGGTGATTACTCAGGTTGGATTTTGAAAGATGACAAAATTTGGGGTATCGTTAATTAAAGTCTGCAGAAAGAGCTTTAATATTATCGTCCGAAAATTTAGTTGTGTGTGAATATTCTTTATGATCAATACCTACTTCAATTGAATTATTTTGGTCTTTGAACTTATTTACTTGATCATCTGAAAATTTAAAATGTATAAATTGAACTGAAGATGCTTTTCCATCCTCTGAAGTTCTATCAACATCCATTTCTGGAACTGCATAAATTTTTTCGTCCCCAACTTTAATAAATATATTATTTTCTACTCCACCTAACTTTCCAAGAAACTCTGCTCTTATAATTGGATTGTCTATCTCAAACATTAAAGTGGCAACTAATTCTTTTCCATTAGGGATTAAAGGATTATATGCTGCAAGTTCGTCAGCAACTTGTTCGTCTCCGCCCTTTTCGATGTAAAGCATTTCTTGAACTTGGGCTATCATTGTTTCATAACATTCAAAATAAAATGTTGCATAAGGCCCTAAAAGAACTCTTCTATTTTTTTTAAATTGAACTAATTCTTTTCTCATTTGTCTTCTAACTTTTGTGTATGCATCTAAAGGAAGGAGATCATCTTTTGTAATAATTTTTTGTTCTTTTGACATTCTATAATCCATAACTTTTTGAAACTATTTCAATTGGGTGCACAGCTTCATCATTAACAATGTTTGTATCATCAGCTAACTGTTTTATATGTTTGCCAGCCAATGGACAATCAGAAGCCATATACTTATTATTTTTTCTTTTAACAGTACTTGCGGTAGTTTTGCCCACTTTATTTGCTATGTCATGGGTTTCTTTCATAATACCGAAGGTTCCACCATGACCAGCACATCTCTCAACAACATCTAATTTAATATTTGGAATTAATTTAAGCATATCTCTTGCCTTATTACCCATATTTTGTGCTCTAGCATGACAAGCATTATGAACTGTTACTCCTCCGTCAATTTCTTTCAAACCATTAACTAAACCCTCTTTATTTGCAATATCCATAACATATTCATCAATATCGAGTGTATTTTGAGAAAGTTTTTTAATTATTCCATCATTTGGCATTAATAGAGGCCATTCAAACTTTAACATTAAACCACAACTTGCTGTTAGGGTTACTACTTTATAACCTTTTTCAACATATTTGATTAATTCTCTGGAAACTAACTCTGCTTGCTTTGTAACTTGATCTAGATCTGCTTGTTCCAGATAAGGCATACCACAACAACCTGCATAAGAGTGCTCTACCTCAACATTATTATGATGAAGTACTTTCAAAGCAGCTTCTCCAGTTTTTTTCTTATTAAAGTTAACAAAACAAGTGGAATAAATTACAACTTTTCTTTCTTTATATTTTGGTAATATATTTTTTTTAAATTTTTGAAAATAATTTGCAAAAGTTTCTTTATTATATTTTGGTAAAATAGCTCTTTTATCTATACCAGTAAAAAATTCTAAAACTTTTCTAGCAAATTTATTTTTAACATTTGTAATCCAATTAATAAAAAAGCTAAAAAATATTCCTATTTTTGAATTTCTATCAATTTGAGTTAATTGGTTGGCAGTTTTTGAAATATCACCATTTTTTCTTTGAGCCGTTCTATATCTCAACATCAAATGTGGAAAATCTAAATCAAATTCATGTGGTGGTACATAAGGACATTTAGTCATAAAACACATATCACATAAAGTGCAAGCATCTACAACAGGTTTAAACTTATCACTTGAAAGATCTGATACCTCGCCTTCTTCAGTTTCATCGATAAAGTCAAATAATTTTGGAAAACTGTCACACAAATTAAAGCATCTTCTGCATCCATGACATATATCAAATACTCTTCTCATTTCCTGATCAATTTTTTCAGGATTTATAAAATCTGGATCTCTAAATTTTAATGGGTGTCTTGTAGGTGCTTGTGTGCTGCCTTCTTTACTCATAGATTTTTTTAAATGTGGTTTTTGTGGACGAGAGGGGCTTCGTCCACAAATTCTGTTTAAGCTATGCTTTCTAAAGTCTTTTGAAATTTACCTGCGTGTGATTTTTCAGCTTTTGCTAAAGTCTCAAACCAATCAGCTATTTCATCAAAGCCTTCATCTCTAGCTGTTTTAGCCATTCCAGGGTACATATCTGTGTACTCATGTGTTTCACCTTGAATTGCAGACTCAAGATTGGCTTTCGTTTCACCAATTGGCTTACCAGTTGCTGGATCACCAACTTCTTCTAAATATTCTAGGTGGCCATGAGCATGTCCAGTTTCACCTTCTGCAGTTGATCTAAATACCGCTGCAACATCGTTAAAGCCTTCAACATCTGCTTTTTGAGCAAAATAAAGATATCTTCGATTTGCTTGGCTTTCCCCAGCAAATGCTTCTTTTAAATTTTCCTCAGTTTTACTACCTTTTAATGACATATTTACTCCTACTATTAATAATGATTCTAAAGTGGTTTATATATAGAGTAATTGTAATATGTCAACAGTTTAGAATAAATATAATGTATTATTTAAACTTTTGATATTATTGGATTATTTTTGAGATTGATTATCACTAACAATTTTAGCAATAACTTCTACTGATCTTATTTTTTTTCCTGGGATTGTTCTTTTAATATTAACTTCATCAACATCATCTTGATGAATATCAATCAATTTATTTTCTTCCTCGTCAAAGAAATGGTGATGATGAGTTACATTTGTGTCGAAATAACTTTGTGAAGCATTTAGTGGAATCTCTTTTAAATATCCCTTCCTTATAAATGCATGAACAGTATTGTAAACGGTTGCTAAAGAAACCTTAATATTTGCTTGATTTTCAATGATTTTAACCAGCTCTTTAATTGTAAAGTGAAAAGTCTTTTCAGCATCAAACAACACTTCACAAATTTTAATTCTTTGTTTTGTTGGTCTTAGACCTGATTTTCTTAATTTATCTATATATTGGTCAGAGTGAGCCATTACTAATTATAATTATTCTAAAGAATATCTATATTATAATGTTTGTAAATCAAGTAATAAGATTAAAAAATTATGAAAAAAAGTTCCTTTGATTATGATGAATTGATAAGCTGCGCAAATGGCGAGCTTTTTGGCCCTGGAAATGCAAAATTACCTTCTCCGCCAATGCTAATGTTTGATAGAATTACTGAAATTAGTGAAAAAAATGGAGCTTTTAACAAAGGGTTGATGAAGGCTGAACTTGATATAAAAGATGATCTGTGGTTTTTTGATTGTCACTTTAAAGAAGATCCAGTGATGCCGGGATGTTTAGGCTTAGATGCGATGTGGCAACTAGTTGGCTTTTACTTGGGTTGGCTTGGAAATCCTGGGAGAGGAAGAGCTTTAGGAGTAAGCACAGTAAAGTTTACAGGAGAGGTTTTAAAAGATGTCAAAATGGCGACATATATTATTGATATGAAAAGAATATTGATTAAAGGTGAAACAACAGTTGGGCTTGCGAATGGTATTCTTCTTGCTGATGGAAAAAAAATATACTCTGCAGACAGTCTAAAAGTAGGATTATTTAAGTAATGCGAAGAGTAGTAATTACAGGTTTGGGGATTGTTTCATGCCTTGGGAATAATCAGGAGGAAGTTCATCAATCTTTATTAAATACTAAATCAGGAATTTCTTTTTCTGAAGAATATAAAGAACACAATCTTAAAAGTCATATTCATGGAAAGCCTAATATAAAACTTGAGGATCATATAGATAGAAAAACAATTAGATTTATGGGTTCAGGATCTGCTTACAATTATATTGCAATGAAAGAGGCGATCGAAGACTCTGGTTTGGAAGAAAGTGAAGTAAGTAATTTCAAAACAGGAATTGTTATGGGTTCAGGTGGACCTTCAATTGAAAATGTCATTTTGGCAGCTGATAAAACTAGAGCTAAAACTCCAAAATTGATGGGACCTTTTATTGTGCCAAGAACCATGGCAAGTACAGCATCAGCAACACTTGCTGTTCCATTTAAAATAAAAGGTACAAACTATACAATGAGTTCAGCCTGCGCAACAAGTGGACATTGTATTGGAAATTCTATGGAACTTATTCAAATGGGCAAACAAGATATTGTTTTTGCTGGCGGAAGTGAAGAGATACACTGGGCGATGACTGCAATGTTCGATGCAATGACTGCATTGTCTTCTAAATATAATGATAATCCTGAAAAAGCTTCAAGGGCTTATGACAAAACTAGAGATGGTTTTGTAATTGCTGGGGGTGCAGGAGTTTTAGTTCTTGAGGAATATGAGCACGCTAAAGCTCGAGGAGCTAAAATATACGCAGAATTAACAGGTTATGGAGCAACTTCAGATGGATATGATATGGTAGCGCCATCTGGTGAAGGTGCAGTAAGATGTATGCAAATGGCTATGGCAACTTCAAAGAATAAAGTAGATTATATAAATACTCATGGAACTTCTACTCCAGTTGGAGATATTACTGAATTGAATGCTGTTAAAGAAGCTTTTGGAAGTGAAATTCCAAAGATTAGCTCAACTAAATCTTTATCAGGTCATCCTCTAGGAGCTGCATCAGTGCATGAAGCAATATATTGTTTAATTATGATGAAAAATAATTTCATTACAGGCTCTGCTAACATAAGTGAGATGGATGAAGAGGCTAAAAAATTTCCAATAGTCGCTAAAACAGAAACAGAAGCAACATTAAATACTGTCATGTCTAATAGTTTTGGTTTTGGTGGAACAAATGCAACCCTAGTATTTGAGAAAATCTAATATATGTCTTTAATGAAAGGTAAAAAAGGACTGATAATGGGTGTTGCTAATGAAAGATCTATTGCATGGGGTATTTCTCAGAAACTTTCAGAGGCAGGTGCTGAATTAGCTTTTACATATTTAGGTGATGCTCTTAAAAAAAGAGTGGTTCCTCTTGCAGAAAAACTAAATTCAGATGTTACTTTTAGCTGCGATGTTGAAAAAAAAGAAGATGTAATTAAATTGTTTGAGGATGTTAAAACCCAATGGGGAGAAATTGATTTTGTTGTTCACGCAATTGCTTTTTCTGATAAATCTGAACTTTCAGGAGAATATCTAAATACTACAAGAGAAAATTTTTTAAGAAGTATGCTAATTTCATGTTTTTCATTTACTGAAGTTGCAAAAGAAGCTTCAAAAGTTATGAAAGAGGGTGGTAGCATGATTACACTTAGCTATGAGGCGAATAAAGCTATTCCAAATTATAATGTAATGGGAGTTTGTAAGGCAGCCTTAGAGTCTAGTGTTAAATACTTAGCTAGAGATTTAGGGGCTAAAGGAATAAGAGTCAATGCAATAAGTGCAGGTCCAATAAAAACATTGGCTGCATCAGCTATTGGGGATGCTAAATTCTTGTATAAATGGAATGCAGATCATTCTTTTTTAAAGAGAAATGTAGATAATATTGATGTTGGAAACTCAGCATTATATCTCCTAAGTGATATGGCAGGCGGAGTTACAGGTGAAATTCATTATGTTGATGCTGGTTACAATAAAGTAGGAATGCCAGATCCAAAAAATATATCTTAAAATTTTATCATTATGTTAATTTTAGTTTGGTTTGTAGTTTGTATAATATTTGTTTTTGTTCAATTAATTCTTGAAGGTTCAGGTCATGCACTAGAAGTTTTTGCCCTATTGACTGCAATAGCTTTATTCTTAATAAATAAGTTAGGTAAAAAAAAAATTAAATAATACTTAACTATCATGAGAAGAAATTTTTTAAAAATTACTGGGGTTTCTATATTGGGTTTTATATTTTATCCTTTTGTCTCATTAGCTAGTAATTTAGTAGGTTTTAAAAAAAAATTAAAAAAAGACGAAAGCGTGTACAATATAATTAATCCTGATCTTACAAATGAACAAAAAATAATAATGTTTGAAGAAGGTACTGAACGTGCTGGAACTAGTGAATTAAACTATGAGAAAAGAAAAGGATCGTATCATTGTGCTAATTGTGGTGTGAAATTATTTGAATCTGTTAAAAAGTTTGACAGCGGAACCGGCTGGCCCTCATTCACTGAGGCATTACCAGGTGTGTTTATCACGAAAACTGATTATTCTTTTGGCATGAAAAGAACGGAGTATTCTTGCGCAAATTGTGGAGCTCATCACGGCCATGTATTTAATGATGGTCCTGATGGTGGAAAAAGATATTGTAGCAACGGTCTTTGCTTGCTTTTCGTTCCAGAGAGTTAATCTTTAATTTTATTCCACTCAGCCATTCCACCAGATATGTTTTTAACGTTTTTTACTCCCATATCTTTCATAGTCTTTGTAGCTAGAGTACCTTGTCCACCAACACCACAAAAAACAACATATTCTTTATCTGGGTTATTTTTAACAATATCATTCTCAATCGGACTTCCTTCAGCTAAATAAAATTCTAATAATCCTCTATCCATATGAATAGCATTTCCTATTGTTCCTTTAGAAAAACTTTCTTTATCCCTTACATCAATAAATTGAACAGTAGGATCATTTAACTTTTTTTTTGCCTCTTCAGCGCTGATATTTTCTATCTCTCCACTTACAGACATCAATTCTTCAAATTTTTTCATAATTCTCCTCTAAATTTATTAAATATCGCTTCTAGTATAACCAACATAAGTGGTTTTAAAATGTTTAAAAGGGATATTTGTTTCTTTAATTGCTTTGATAGTCTCTTCTGTAATATTTCCGTAAACCTCTATTTCGAACCTATCAGCAATTTTGTTGTGCTTTTCAACATAAGCTTGAACTGGGGCATTATTTAGATGATGCATCATGGCTTCACTATTTCTGTAGACTTCACTCCAAGTAAATTTTAAAGGATCGGTTGGATCTTGATCAAAAGTATGAATAAGCATGTCTGGCTCTGAAGCATTGACAGCATCATCAGCTTCTTTTGCTATCTTGAGATACTCCTCAACCTTGCCCTCTTTAACACGTATTCTAGCAATTAAAATAAATGGGTTGGACATTTATCTATATAGCAGCCTGCTTAATAGATAATTTAACTTTTCCTCTATCAAATCCAATAACTTTTACTTTAACTTCATCACCTTCTTTGACTACATCCGTTACTTTAGCAACTCTTTTGTCTGCAAGCTCAGAAATGTGAACTAACCCATCTTGTTTACCTAAGAAATTGACAAAAGCACCAAACTCCATAATTTTCATAACTTTTCCATTATAAATTTTGTTTAATTCAGCTTTAGCTGTTATGTCTTTAATCATTTGCATGGCAATATTTCTAGACTCTTCATCTGGAGCAGCGACTGTTACTTCACCTTCATCATTTACATCAACTTTTGCACCTGATTTTTCAACAATTTCTCTTATTGTTGCACCACCTTTGCCAATTACTGCTGCGATATCTTTTTTATCGACTGTAATTTTTTCCATTTTTGGAGTGTGTTTACCAACATTATCTCTTGACTTCGAAAGCGCTTTATTCATTTCACCCAAAATATGAATTCTTCCATCTTTTGCTTGATTTAAAGCTTGCTCCATTATTTCAAATGTAATTCCTGTAATTTTAATATCCATTTGTAAAGATGTAATACCATCTTTAGTACCTGCAACTTTAAAATCCATATCTCCAAGGTGGTCTTCATCACCAAGTATATCTGATAGTACAGAGAAATCTTCACCCTCTTTGATTAAACCCATTGCTATTCCAGCAACTGGCTCTTTAATCGGAACACCTGCATCCATAAGAGCAAGTGAAGTCCCACAAACAGTTGCCATTGAAGATGAACCGTTAGACTCGGTTATTTCTGAGACAATCCTAAATGTATAGGGAAAATTTTCTTTTGATGGAAGTGAAGAGTTAATTGCTCTCCATGCTAACTTACCATGACCTATCTCTCTTCTACCTGTCCCAATCCTTCCTGTTTCACCAACTGAGAATGGAGGAAAATTATAGTGCAACATAAATCTCTCCTTTTGAAGACCATCTAAACTCTCTATTCTTTGTTCATCATCTGAAGTTCCAAGTGTAGTTGTTACAATGGCTTGTGTTTCACCTCTTGTAAATAAAGCTGAACCATGAACTCTAGGTAAAATTCCAACTTCACACATAATTGGTCTTACATCTGCTAGACCTCTTCCATCAATACGGTTTTTATTTTTAAGAATATCAGTTCTTACTATAGATTTTTCTAAATTTTTAAGTTGAGAATTTACATCTAAATCAGTATAAGTTTCATTTTCCTCATATAAATTTTTAGCTTTTTCAGTAATTTGAGAAATTTGATTTGATCTATCTTGCTTATCTCTTGTAGAGAAAGCTTTTTTTAAATCTTCAGTAAATTCTTCTTCTAATTTCTTTTTTACTTCAGATAAATCTTTCTTCTCAACTGTCCATTCAGGCTTTCTACATTCTTTTGCAAGTTCTTCGATCATTTCTATTATTGGAACAAAACCTTCATGACCAAATTTAACAGCATTCAACATTTCTTCCTCAGTCAAGCCATTTGCTTCGGACTCAACCATTAAAACTGCATCTTTAGTTCCAGCTACAACTAAATCTAATTTAGATTTCTCTAATTCTTTTTTAGATGGGTTAAGGACGTATTTTCCTTCAATGAAGCCAACTCTAGAGGCTCCCACAGGACCCATGAAAGGCATTCCAGAGATTGCAAGAGCTGCTGAAGAGGCAATGATAGATAAAATGTCTGCTTCATTCTCTTTATCATAGGATATTACTGTTGGTAATAACTGTACTTCGTTTTTGAATTCATCTGGAAACAGTGGTCTAATGGGCCTATCAATTAATCTTGAAATTAAAGTTTCACTTTCTGTAGGTCTAGCTTCTCTTTTAAAATATCCACCAGGTATCTTACCAGCTGCATAATATTTTTCCTGGTAATTGACTGATAATGGGAAATAATCCATATCTGGATTTACTTTCTTTGCACCAACAACTGTTGCTAAAACAACTGTCTCTCCACATTGAGCTATAATTGATCCATCTGCTTGTCTTGCTATCTTTCCAGTCTCTAAACTTAATTTTTTTCCACTTACTTCTATTTCTTTTTTTACTACTTTAAACATTTACTTCCTTAAATTTAATTTTGTTAACACTTCTTTATAAGACTCCATATTATTTTTCTTTAAATAGTCTAATAATTTTTTTCTTCTATTTACTGCTCTCAAAAGGCCAACTGAAGAATGTTTGTCCTTTTTAAATTGTTTAATATGTTTTGACAGATTCTCAATTTTTCCGGTTAATTGAGCAATCTGAACTTCAGAAGATCCAGTATCCTTGTCGTGGATTTGAAGTTCTTTTACTTTTTCTTTCATTTTTTTCCTTATTTATTTGTTTGTTTAATTAAATTTTCTATTTTTTCTGCGTAATCAAAAGAATCATCTTTCACAAAAAAAAGTTTTGGTAAAAATTTCATGATAATTTTTTTTGATAAAACTTTCCTTATCATGAATGAAGCAATTTTTAATTTTTCTATAATTTCTTCAGAGTTTTTTCCTCCCAAAGGCATTACAAATATTTTAGCTGTTTTTAAATCTGGTGACATTCTTACTTCTGTAACTGTAATTTCTTTTGTTGATAAATTTGGTATTTTTGCTTCATCTCTAATAAAAAGTGTGCCTAAGGCTTGTTTTATCATTTCGCCAACTCTTAATTGTCGTTGTGTAATGGGTTTTCCTAGGTGTTTCATTTAAATAGTTCTTTCAGTTATTGTTGAGTTATAAACTTCTATAATATCTTTTTTTTGATAATCAGCGAAGTCTTTAAGTGTAATTCCACATTCTAAACCTGCCGATACCTGCTTGGTTTGATCTTTTTCTCTAAATATAGAACCAATTTTCCCATTAAATATTATAGCTCCATCTCTAATAACTCTTGCATTAGAGTTCTGTGTTATTTCGCCCTCGACAACTTTTGACCCAGCTACTTTTCCAACTTTTGAAACCTTAAAAATTTCAAGAATTTCTGCACTTCCAATAATTGTTTCTTGTATATTTGGAGCTAATAATCCTGCCATCCTTGCTTTAATAAAATCTAATACTTCATAGATTATGTTATAAGAGGAAATTAAAATTTTTTCTTGTTCAGCTCTTTTCTTTGCCTCTTTGCTTGGTTTAACATTGAATGCAATTATTACAGCATTAGATGCCTTTGCTAAAGTTACATCTGTTTCAGTTACCATTCCTATATCTGAAAGAAGAATTTTTGGTTTTACTTCATCATGTTTTATTTGATCTATTGCATTTTTAATGGCCTCAGATGAACCATGAACGTCTGATTTAATAATTATATTTAATTCCTCTGATATTGAGCTCTGAAAAGCAGAGTCTTGAGTCACAAAATTAAGAGGTATTTTATTATCTTTTGACTCTTCAACTCTTGCCTCACAAAGGGATTTAGCCTCTTTTTCACTTGATAAAACAATAAAATCATCACCAGATTTTGCTGGACCATTAATACCTATAATCTCAATTGGAGTAGCTGGTTCAGCAATATCAATATTTTTGCCTTGGTCGTTTATTATTGCTCTCACTTTCCCCCATTTTAATCCACTAACAAAATAATCTCCCTTTTTAAGAGTACCTGTAGTTACAACAATGTTTGCAACAGGACCTCTTCCAACATCTATTTTTGATTCTAGAACTATACCTTTGGCATTCGTTTCAAAGTCTGTTTTTAAATCTAGTAATTCTGCTTGTAACAAAACTGACTCAACTAACTTATCTAAATTATTTTTAGTTTTTGTTGAGATTTCTACCATTAGAGTATCACCAGACAAGTCTTCAGCAATTAATTCATATTCCAAAAGTTGATTTTTAATTTTTTGTGGATCTGCTTCTGGTAAATCACATTTATTTATAGCAACAACTATTGGAACTTTTGCTGCTTTTGCATGTTTAATGGACTCAATGGTTTGTGGTTTAACACCATCATCTGCAGCAACAACTAAAATTACAATATCTGTAAGCTTAGAGCCTCTAGCTCGCATCTCAGTAAAGGCTGCGTGTCCTGGAGTATCAATAAATGTAATTTTATTATTTTGATGGTTAATCTGATAAGCTCCAATGTGTTGAGTAATACCTCCAAATTCTCCTGAAACTACGTTAGCTTTCCTTAAAACATCTAAAACTGAAGTTTTACCATGATCAACATGTCCCATAACCGTGACAATTGGAGGGCGATTTTGTAAATTTTCTGATTTAACCTCTTTTATTTTTTCAATTATTTCTTCAGCCTTTGCCTCTCTTATTGGATTATGGCCAAATTCCTTAACTAAATATTCTGCTGTATCAGCATCTATTGTGTTATTTATTGTTACTGTTACTCCCATACCAAGCAAATGTTTAATAATACTGCTGGATTGTTCAGCCATTCTGTTTGCTAGCTCTTTGATTGTTATTATCTCTGGAAGATTTACTTCTCTTTTAACTTGAACAAAGCTATCTTTATTTTCTTCTTGATTTAAACTTCTATTTTCTTTTTGTTTTGCTCTTTTTAAAGAAGCTAGACTTCTTGATTTTATCTCAGCATGATCGTCACTTAAAGCTCTAGAAATTGTTAATTTCAATTCTCTTCTTTTTCCGTTGGTTTTATTTGATTTATTATCTTTTGGTGCAGCTTCTCCTTTTAACCTTCTTGTAGCTCTTTGCTCTGCTAATTTTCTTTTTTCAAAATCTGAGGTAGGAGGTGATACGGGTCTGGTAAAATTATTTGTCTTTGAAGAAATATTTCTATTTGGTGCAAAACTACTATTATTTGCTCTAGAAAATTGCGATTTACCCTGAAATTTTGAACTTTTTTTCTCAATTACAACAGTGTTTTTTGATTTTGATTTAGCCTGCTCTATACTACTGAAAGTCTTCTGAGAACTTCCTTTTATAGATAACTTTAATTTTTTTTTTTCCATTTTTCATCTTTCAATCTTTATAAACTTTGTCTCTAGCTGACATAATTAAATTATCTGCTTCTAATTTTGATAGAGCAAAATCTTCTAAATAACCTTTAATTTTAACTCTTTCACCTTTAACCACGTCGTAAGTTCCAGTTAACTCGTCAGATGCTAGGTCGGCTAAATCTGTTAAGGTTAAAATCTTCTGTTCACCCAAGGTAACTAACATACCTGCTGTAAGACCCTCATGATTAATTAAATCACTGTCTAAACCTAAATCTTTTATTCTTTTTGAGATTTCTTCTTGATCTTTTTCGTAAAATTCTTTTGCTCGTTCAATTAGTTCTTTTGCTGTCTCTTCCTCAATACCCTCTATTTTTGTTAAAGCATCTGGGGAAGAATCTTTAATATCATCAATCGAAGAAAATCCTTCAGCTACTAAAAGTTGTCCAAGAGTCTCATCTAGTTCTAAGTTTTTAACAATGTTGTCTGTTTTTTCTTTAAATTCTATTTGTCTTTTTTCAGAGTCTTCTTGCTCAGTCATTATGTTTATTTCATAATTTAAAAGTTTTGTGGCTAGTCTTACATTTTGACCCCTTCTTCCAATAGCCTTACTTAAGTTTTCCTCTGTTAATATAACATCGAGTTTTTTTGCTTCACTATCAACATTTACTCTTTGAACTTCAGCAGGTGATAACGCATTAGCTACTATAATAGCTGGATCTTCAGACCAATTTACTATATCTATTTTTTCACCTTGTAATTCATTTACAACAGCTTGAACTCTACTACCTCTCATTCCAACACATGCACCTACAGGATCCAACGAAGTATCAATGGCTTTTACACAAATTTTTGCTCTGCTTCCAGGATCTCTGGAAGAAGATTTAATTTCGATCAATCCATCATATATTTCTGGGACTTCTTGGACAAAAAGTTTATCCATAAATTTTGGATGAGCTCTTGATAAAAAAATTTGTTGACCTCTCGGCTCTCTTCTTACATCTAAACAGTAGGCTTTAATTCTATCTCCAGCCTTAATGTTCTCTCTAGGTATCATTTCATTTTTTTGAATTATTGCTTCAGTTCTTCCAAGATCAACTATTACATTTCCAAATTCTAGTCTTTTAACTATTCCACTTAATATAGTGTCCTTTTTATCAATAAAATCATTATATTGCCTCTCTCTTTCTGCCTCTCTTACATTAAAGCTTATAACCTGTTTGGCTGTTTGAGCTGCAATTCTTCCAAAATCAAATGATGGCAAAGGTTGTAAAACCTCATCTCCTATTTTTTTGTCTTTGTTGATTTCATTTAACTTTACTGCATCTGCCAGAGTAATTTCTATGTTTGAGTTTTCAGGTTTTTCTGTAATCAATAATTTTCTAAATATTCCTATATTTCCATTATCTCTATCTATTTCCACCTTGATTTCATTATCAGATCCAAATTTTGATTTTGCCGCTTTAGCAATACCTGTTTCCATAGAACTTATAATCAGTTCTTTATCAATAGATTTTTCTAATGCTACAGCCTCAGCAATTCTTAATAATTCTAATTTGTCAGCTCTTCTATTCAACATAACTTTTTAGCCAAAAAAAAATGGGCCTAAGCCCATTTTTGAAATTTCAACAATGTGCATGAAATATAGTTATTTTTTATTGATTTACAACAATATTTACTTGCTAAAAACTCCAGATTTATCTGTTTTTTCCCATGAAAATGATCCATCGTCCTCTGGAATTCTTCCAAAATGTCCATAGGCTGCAGTTTTTTCATAAATAGGTTTGTTTAAACCTAACATTTCTCTAATTCCTCTTGGGCTTAGATCAAAGTTTTCTTTAATAAGTTTTTCAACATGCATGTTCTTTTCTTCATCATTATCAAACAAATCTACATAAATTGATAGTGGTTTAGAAACTCCAATAGCGTAGGCTAATTGAATTAAACATTTATCAGCAACTTTTGATGCCACAATATTTTTAGCTAAATATCTTGATGCATAAGCAGCTGATCTATCAACTTTTGTAGGATCTTTTCCAGAAAACGCACCTCCACCGTGTGGTGCAGCTCCACCATATGTATCAACAATAATTTTTCTTCCAGTTAAACCACTATCTCCGTCTGGTCCTCCAATTACAAAGTTTCCAGTAGGGTTTATATAAATCTCTTTTTCATCAAGACTTCTTAATAAATTTTTAGGGATAGATCGTTCTATATAGGGCATACAAAGTTCTTTAACTTGAGCTAAGTTAACATCTTTTGAATGTTGTGTAGATATAACTACTGATGTTACAGCTGAAGGCATACCATCTTTATATTCAATAGTGATTTGACTTTTTGAATCTGGCTCTATTCCATTCAACTTTCCTGATTTTCTATCCTCAGCCATCAGTCTTAAAATTTTATGAGAATAATGAATTGGGGCTGGCATTAAAACATCTGTTTCATTACAAGCATAACCAAACATAATTCCTTGGTCTCCCGCACCCTCGTCTTTGTTTCCAGCCGAGTCTACACCCATTGCTATGTCTGCTGATTGAGAGTGTAAATGTGTTTCAATTTTAGTTTGATCTCTCCAAGAAAAACCATCTTGGTCATAACCTATATCTTTAATACAATCTCTTACTTTTGAAATTAATTCTTCTTCTTTTAGTTCTGGACCTCTTACTTCTCCAGCTAATACAACTTTATTTGTTGTTGTTAAAGTTTCACAAGCAACTCTTGCCTGGGGTTCGGAAGCTAAAAAACTGTCCACAACCATGTCTGAAATTCTGTCACAAACTTTGTCCGGGTGTCCTTCAGACACTGACTCACTAGTAAATAAAAAATTTTTCTTCATTAATTCTCCCGTATTTTTAAAAAAAAAATTAAACTAATATAAATAGATAGAAAATAAAAGAAGATCTTATTACCGTGAGAGCTAAAAATTGTTTTATTGGACTTTTTGAAAGACTGAATCTCAATAAATCCCTTATCGGTTGTTAAAATTTTGTCAATTACCTGTCCTTTTGGATTTATAAAAGCTGAAATCCCATTGTTTGATGATCGGATGACTGGTTTACCTTCCTCTATAGATCTGAAAATTGAGTGAGAGTAATGTTGATATGGACCGATAGAATTTCCAAACCAACCATCCTCAGAGATATTTAATATAAAATCATAATTTTTTTTGCTGTTATTTATTTGACCAGAATAAATAATTTCATAACAGATAAGTGGGATAAAACTGTAATCATTGAGTCTAATTAGATCTCTTCGATTATCTCCAGAGAAAGATTGGTAACCTTGAGTAATTTTTTTAAATCCCAGATTACTTAATATGTTTTCAAACGGTAAAAACTCTCCAAATGGTACCAATTTATTTTTGTAATATTTTTGCACAACATTAAGATCATTATTCATCATTAAAAGTGCATTATAAATCTTTTGTTTTTCATTTATGTTTATACCCAAAATAATCTTATGTTTTTTTGAAAAATTGTCTGAGAAAAGAGTTTTAAATTTTTTAAGATCCTCAAAGTAAATATTTGAAAGAATACCCTCAGGTAAAATAAATAGTGTTTCGATTGATGGATTCGGTTTAGAAATATTAATCAATTCAAGTATAAGTTCATTGGGATTTTCATTCTGAAAATATCTATTAATATTAATGGTAGGAGAAATTATCCTAATATTAAAACCTAAATCTTCTTTTTCAGTTAATTCAAACTGTCTCAAATTTAAGTTACCCCAAAAATAATTAGTGAAAAGAGCTAACAGAGAAATAATAAATATACTTATTTTAATTTTTCTTTTATAATTAAAGAATAAAATAGTTGGAAATAAAAATAATAAAATAACTAGTGAATTAAAAGCATAGGTCCCAGTTATAGAAAGTATTTGAATAAATTCTAAATAATTTACAAAGCTAAAAGCAATTAAGTTCCAAGGAAAACCACCAAATAAGAAACTTCTGATATATTCAAATACAGACATAGCAGTAGCTAAAATTAAAATTGATAAAAAATTTTTTTGCGGGTTTAAAAAAGAAAAAACCAAAGTTGAAAAACCATAAAATAATCCTAAAAATAATGGTATTAAAATTAAAGCAAATGGTATTAAAGGTTTAAATATATCATCAAAAGTTAACGAATTCGTTATCCAATATAAATTTGAAATAAAATAACCAAATCCAAATACCCATCCAATATTAAATGAAACAATCTTATCTTTTGAATAAAATAGTAATGTCCACAGAAAAGCAGGGTATGAGAAGAAATTTATGTAAAATAAATTGTAAGGTGGAAGGCTAAAAGAAGATATAATACCGAGTGAAAAAACAAGTAAGTATAAAAGAATTTTGTTTTTGTTTAGTAAAGTCAATTTACTTTATGAAAATAATTTAATATTAATTTTTCTTTTTTATACATTTTTTTAAAATCATTTAATTTCTTATGATCATGACCAATCAAATGAAGATATCCATGTATCCACATTTTATCAAACTCTAAAAAGAAATTTGTTTTTTTTGATCGCTCTTTTATAATTTCAAAGCTAATTGCTATATCACCTAAATATAGTCTTTTTTTTTCTTTAATTTTCATTGGAAAGGATAAAACGTCAGTAGTTTTGTTTTTTTTTCTAAATTTAAGATTGAAATATCTCATTTTCTTATCATTAGTTAAGAGTATCGAGAATTCATGGTTCTTTTTTTTGAATAAAGGTGCTTTGGATAATATTTTAAGTCTTTTCTTTAAATAATCATTTGGTTTTTTTATAATTTTTATCCAATTTGAACAGCCAGATATTACATTGGCTTTTATCATCTGTCTGAGCTTTGATCTGAATATGCCTTAACAATTTTTGATACAAGTGGGTGTCTAACTACATCTTTATGATTAAAATCAACTACAGAAATTTCTTTTAAATGCCCAAGTAATTTTTTTGATCTATATAAACCTGAAAGTGATTTATTGGGTAAATCTATTTGCGAGGGATCACCATTTATTACTATCTTGGAGTTCTCTCCAATTCTAGTTAAAAACATTTTAATCTGGGTATCTGTTGCGTTTTGTGCCTCATCAAGAATTGCAAAAGAATTTTTTAAAGTTCTACCTCTCATAAAAGCTAGAGGGGCAATTTCTATATCACCTACCTCAATTTTTTTTTGTATCTTTTCAAAATCTAATAGATCGTATAAAGAGTCATATAACGGTCTAAGGTACGGGTCCACCTTATCTCTCATATCACCAGGCAAAAATCCAAGTCTTTCTCCAGCCTCAACAGCTGGCCTAGAAAGAATAATTCTTTCTATTTTCTTATCTAACAACATAGTTAAAGCAACAGCAACGGCTAAAAAAGTTTTGCCTGTTCCAGCTGGACCAGCTGAAATAATTATGTCGGACTCCCTTAAAGCTCTTACATAATCTTTCTGTCTTTCAGACCTTGGAATTACAGATTTTTTTGGTGTTTTAATTATATATTCTACTTTTTTTTCAAAGTTATTTTTTTCGTCTATCATAAATTCGTTTATAGAAGAAATTATATCTTTTTTTTCAATAGTTCCATTAATTAAAAATTGTTCAGTCAAAAATTGTATAGCATTTTTTATCAAGTCGTTCTTCTCTGGATCACTTTTTACTAGGATAGAATTCCCTCTTGAATATAAGCTAGTTTTTGTAATTTTTTCTAGTTCCTTCAAGTTATTATTAAACTCACCTGCCACACCAAGTAGTAAATCATTATTTTGAAATATAATACTTAAAGTATTATTTTCAGAATACACATATTTTAATTCAGAAATAATTTTTTTTTTATTTAAATCAACCAATTCAAGCAGCTTTCTTTTTTTTATCTAGCACACCAAATAATGTGTTCTGGTTACTATTTTGAACTTTTACTTTTACAACTTTACCAATATTACTTTCATTTCCATTAAAAATTACAGGTGAAATGTATTTATTTCTTCCAAATAATTTATTTTGTTTTTCCATTTTATTTTCAACTAACACATCAACTATACTATTTTCCAATGATTTATTTTTTTCTTTTTGATTATTAAATAGTTTTTCCTGAATTAGAGTAAGTCTTTCTTGAGCTAAATTTTTGTCTAGCATATCTAATGTCGATGCTTTTGTTCCTGGTCTTGGACTATAAATAAAGGAAAAAGAATTAATAAATTTTATTTTTTTTATTAGATTCAATGTGTCTTCAAAATCTTGTTGGGTTTCTCCAGGATAGCCAATGATAAAATCGCTCGAAAATTCTATTTCTTTATTTATTTTTTTTAGTCTTTCATAAATTTTTAAATAATGGTCTACAGTATGTTTTCTATTCATTAACTCTAACATCTTATTAGAGCCACTTTGAATAGGTAAATGAACAAAAGGCATTAATTTATGACTTGACGAATAGCATTCAATTAAATCATCTGTCATATCCCTTGGATGTGAGGTGGTATATCTTATTCTTTCCAACTCTGAAAATTGATCTAAATGTTTTATTAAATGCGAGATTCTATATTCTTTAGAATTTTCTGTATATGAATAAGCGTTAACATTTTGACCTAGCAATGTTATTTCTTTTGCACCATTTTTTATTAGTTGTTCCGCCTCTAGTATAATTTTATTAAATGGTCTAGAGTACTCAGGTCCTCTTGTGTAAGGCACAACACAAAAATGGCAAAATTTATCGCATCCTTCTTGAATAGTTAAAAAGGCTGATATTTTTTCATTATTATTTTTAATTTTATCAAAATAACCAAATTTAGAAATAGTATCAAATTCTGTTTCTTCTTGTTTTAAACTTGCAATATGATTTTTTAATAAGTCATTTACTTTATGATACGATTGTGGTCCTAAAATAATATCTATATATGGTTCTCTCTTAATAATTTCTTCATTTTCAGCCTGTGCAACACAGCCTGCTACAACCATTATTGGTTTTTTTTTATCTCTGTATAATTTTTTAACTCTACCAATTTCATGGTAAACTTTTTCTTTAGCTTTATCACGTATGTGACACGTATTTAAAATATAGCAGTCTGCATTTGATTGATTGGTAGTCTTTACAAAACCCAACTTGCTAACAGAATCATAGATTCTATTAGAATCATATTCATTCATTTGACAACCAAAAGTTTTTATGAATATTTTTCTATTCAGCATATTTTATATTTAAAAAAACTCTGAAATTCCTATTATTTTTTTTTTTTGATTCCATAAAGCTCTAACTTGTGATCTACTAAGTTATATCCATATTTTTCTGCAACTTTTTTTTGTAGTTTTTCTATTTCTTCATCTACAAACTCAATGATTTCTCCTGATTTAATGTCGATAAGATGATCATGATGACTTTCGACTAGTGTTTCATATCTTGCTTTTCCACCTTTAAAATCGTGCTTAGTAAGAATACCTGACTCCTCAAAAAGCTTTACTGTTCTATAAACTGTAGCAATGCTTATTTTAGAATCTAGCTTAGAGACTCTTTGATATAGTTCATCAACATCTGGGTGATCTGATTCACCATAAACTTCTTTGGATTCTGATAAAACTTTAGCAATTATTTTTCTTTGATCAGTAAGTTTAACACCTTTCTTTTGGCAAATTTGTTCTATGGTTTCAGACATAATTTATTCTAACTCGAATATATAGGTTTTATCAAACTTTTATTTTTATTTAATTTTGTTAAATATTTGTAATTTTTATTTGTTAGATCCTGTGATTTAAAACCAATTAAAACAGCACTATTTGCTAAAGACATGGCTTTAGCAACTGACAAGGAAATTCTTAGACTTGTAAATTTACCAGGTCCCAGATTGACAAAAATTCTACAAATATCAGTTATTTTAATTTTTTTTATATTCAAAAATTTCAAAAGCAGTTTCATAAAATTGTCAAAGTTTTCTCTACTGTTTGTATGTCTGCTAGTATATGATTGTTTACCAGCAATGATCACAAAAACAATTTTTTCATTAGCAGCATCAATTATTAAATTTATCATTTTTTATCTTTTTTTTTTAAATGCTTATGCAGATACTGTAAACAAAAAATATGAACCTTATGAAAAGGGAATATTGGCACTGATGTACCATAGATTTGAAGAAAATAAATATCCCTCAACTAATATAAAAATTAATATATTTCAAAAACATTTGGATATTATTAAGGAAAATAACTTTTCTTTTTTAAATCCAAAAAACTTTGAATTAGAATTTAATAATGTAAGTAGAGAGAAAAAAATATTACTTACAATCGATGATGCATTTTCCTCTTTTTATTTGAATGCATGGCCAATTCTTAAAAGAGACAAAATTCCATTTATTTTATTTGTTTCAACAGAGTCTGTGGGTAAGAATGGTTATATGAATTGGAATGAGATTATAGAGATTTCCAAAGAAGACTTTGTTTTTATTGGAAATCACTCTCACTCACATGAATACTTGGTAAAATATGAATTTAAGAAATTTAGGGAAGATATTATTAAATCAATAAATATATTTAAGGAAAATCTTGGATATAATTCTAAGTTTTTTTCATATCCATTTGGAGAATACAGTTTAAAACAAAAAAAATATATCACTGAAAACTTTGACTATGCTTTTGGTCAGCATTCAGGAGTTATTGATTTAAATAAAGATAAATATGAGTTACCAAGATTTCCAATAAATGAGAAATATGGAGATTTAGAAAGATTTAAATTTTTAATTAATCTTTTACCGATTCAATATAAAAATATAATACCTGAAGAAAAATTTTTATTAAAAAGTAATAATCCACCAGATCTAATAATAGAATTTTTTAATAATCAACTTTATATTAATAAGATAAATTGCTTTTCTAATGAAGGTGGGGAGTGGAAAGCCTCTAAACTAATCTATGAAAAGAATAGAATTAAAGTTATTTTTAGTGAAAAGTTTTTACCAAGAAGAGGTAGAATTAATTGTTCCATGCAAGATAAAGATGGATGGCGTTGGTTTGGAACTCAGTTTACACTAAATTAAATTTTTCATTTTTAAACTTGTTGGTAAAATATTTACATCATCAAAATCAGTTAAAGAATTCTGATTAATGATTTTTTTAAGAACTTCTGTATACTCTTTCCCTGTTTCTGCATATTTTTCTAAAAAATTTACTAGTTTTAAACTATCCAGTCTTTCATCATTATCTCTTTGAATTGCTCGTTCAATTCTAAATTCTTTATAACTAGAATGTGTATTTAAATTTCTTTGATAGGCTCGTACTGAGGCTTTCAAAATTTTAAACTTTGCAACTTTATGTTTTTTATTTTTTTCAACTTCTAAAGGCTTTATACCCTCACCAGACCAAGTCCATTGTCCAAATAATGCATTGCCTTCTTGAGCAAATCTTGAACTTCCCCAGCCAGTTTCTTTAGCTGCTTGTGCTATCGCCAGTGAAACCGGAATTTCATCCATCCTTATTTTAAGTTTTGCTAAATCATTATTTTTTACACCATACTGTTTAAATTTAAGTTCAAGCCATGCTTTGTCACGTGATGAAGTATTATTTTTATTTATAATTTGAAAAAGTTTTTTTCGATCAAATCTTATTTTGAGATTTTCCTCAATAATTAATGGCAATACAATTTTAATAAATAGTTTTTTTCTTTTTTTGGGACTTTCAATATTTTTAAGTTCTTTGGGTAGTTTTGTTAATTGGTTGCCTGTATTAACCAATTTTGTTTCTTTTACAGTATCAAGATTATATCCATTTTCTTTAAATAATTCTTCAATGGTTAAAGCACTTAACCTTGTAGGGTCTTCATCATCCTCGTCTTTTCCAAAAACATCAATATCTTCAAAAATATTCCATGAAAATCTATCCTTTAAAGTATCTTCAATTATTTTATTTTTATTATTCTGCTTATCTAATATTTCTTCAAAATTCTGTTTTGAGGAATTAATAACAATTTCATTTGATTTAAAGTTATTAGTTATAAAACTAACTGAGTTTGGTAAAATTGAAAACACAAAGATTAAAACTAAACTTGTTAGAAAAGTTTTAAAGAAGTTTAGATTAGTATTAACTTTTTCTACTTTTAAATTTTTTTTCATTTATATCTTGATTTCTTATAATTGATAGTAAAGATATTATACAGCTAAAACTTCTTTAACTTCTGGAATATAATGACAAAGAAGGTTTTGAACTCCCTGTTTTAAAGTTAAAGTTGAAGATGGACACCCTGAGCAGCTACCTTTTAACATAACTGTTACTTTTCCATCTTTAAATTCTTTGAAAGTTATGTCTCCTCCATCTCTTGCAACGGCTGGCCTAATTTTAGTTTCTAATATTTTAATAATTTTATTTTCAATTTCACCATAGTCATTATTATCATGTGATTCTGACTTTTTGTTTATAATAAATTCATTACCTTTATCGTAGAATTCATTCAAATATGAAATAACTATATGTTTTATATTTTCCCATTTTTCGTCTTGAGTTTTATTTATTGATAAAAAATCATCACTCAAAAATATTCCTGTAACACCGTTTATTGATAAAATATTTTTTAATAGGGGAATTTCTGTTTGGTTCTCATATAAAAACTCATAAGGTCCGTCATTTGATACCTTTTTTCCTGGAAGAAACTTAAGAGAATTTGGATTTGGTGTTTCTTGAGTTTGAATAAACATAAAGTTTATATAATCATATATTTTTAAATTTAAAGAATTTTTAAAAACCTATTATTTTCTTCATTTCTACTATCTTTTTTCCAGCAATTTCCTCGGCTTTACTAGCTCCCTCTGCAAGAATTTTGTCTAAATATTCACAATCATTAATTAATTTTTTTATTTCATCAGAAATTGGGGAAATTTTACTTGATAGCACTTCAGCTAATTGACTTTTAAAATCTGAAAAGTTTTTATCCCCAAATTCTTCTAAGGTTTTATCCAAAGTTTGATCTAAGGTGCTTGAATAGATACCAAGAAGATTCTCTGCTTCAGGTCTATCTTTTAATTTTTGCTCTTCATTAGGGATTGGGAAAGAGTCGGTTTTAGCTTTTTTTATTTTATTGACAATTTCATCTTTATTATCTGTTAGATTAATTCTACTTAGATCTGATGGATCTGATTTACTCATTTTTTTTAATCCATCTTTTAAACTCATTATTCTTGAGAAATTTTTTTTTATTAATGGTTCTGGAGCTTTTAAAAAATCGCCACAGTCAAAATCTTTATTAAATTTTTGAGCAATATCTCTAGTTAATTCTAAGTGTTGTTTCTGGTCTTCTCCAACAGGTACATGTGTAGCATCATAAAGCAATATATCGCTAGCCATTAATATAGGATAAATATATAGACCAACAGAAGCCTTTTCCTTATCTTTACCAGCCTTTTCTTTAAATTGTGTCATTCTATTTAACCAGCCCATTGGAGCCATACAACTTAACATCCAAGAACCTTCTGCATGTGCATGAACTTTTGATTGATTAAAAATAATACTTTTACTTGGATCGATACCACTTGCTATAAATGTTGCAGCTGTTTCTCGAATATTATTCTTTAATTCATCTTTATCTTGCTTAATAGTTATAGCATGTAAATCTACTACACAAAAAATACATTCATTTTGGTCATCATTATTTAAATCAACAAAATTTTTGATAGCTCCAAGATAGTTACCTAAATGAAGATTACCTGTGGGCTGAACACCTGAAAATATTTTTTTGGGCATTATTCAATACTTTAAATTAATATCTGAAATTTTAAAGGCTTTTATAATAATTGAAACTCCAATGTATGAAATGAAAGTTAAAAAAACAATCAAAACAACAAAAATAAATTTATAATTATTTGCATAATTTAAAAAGCTCTCTAAATAATTAATTAAAAAATAAAATATAGAAATTGCAATTATATTTGAGATAATAATTTTAAATATTTGACCAATAAAATTTGAATTAAATTTAAAATAATTTTTGTTAATTACAAAGACTAGTAGAATAATACCATTAAACCATGAGGAGATTGTTGTAGCGATTGGTATTATAATAAAACCCACCTTTGAAAAGAACGCCAAGCTAATTGCAATATTTAAAATTACAGAAATTAAAGAATATTTAAATGGTGTGTTAGTATCATTTCTTGCAAATAAAAACGTTGAAAATATTTTAATTAAAGAAAATGCTGGAAGTCCAAAAGAAAAATAGAACAAAGCTTTTGCAGAATTGCTTACACTTATCTGATCAAAAGAACCATAACCAAATAAAGCAGACGTTATTTGTTCTGAACCAAACATTAAAGCAAATGATGCAGGTAAACTTAGAAATAAACTAAGCTCTAAAGCTTTATTTTGTAGTTCTATCGTTTTTATAGAGTTATTACTTTTTATATGACGGCTTAGATTTGGAAGTATTACAGTGCCGATCGCAATACCTGCTATTGCTAAATTTATCTGATAAATTCTGTCTGCATAATATAAATAGGAAACAGCACTTGCCTGAAATGATGCAATAATTGTTCCAACTAAGATATTTATTTGTGTAACGCCTGATGAAAATATGCTTGGTAAAAGTTTACTAAAAAAGTTTTTAACTTTCTCGTTTATCTTAAAATTAAAATTTATTTTTATTACAAAGTATTTTTTAACAAATATTAATAAAAAAATAAATTGAAGAATTCCTGCAAGAGTAACAGTGTAGGATAAATAATAAACTAAATTATCATTTAAATTTTCAGCATATAATAAACAAATTATTAACAATGTATTTAAAATTATTGGTGCTGCAGCAGCAGCTGCAAATTTATTATGTGAATTTAAAATTGCTGAAAAAAAAGATGCTAAGCTAATAAAAAATAAAAATGGGAAAGTAATTCTCGTTAAGTCAATGGCAATATTTAATTTTTCAGAGTCGTTTATAAATCCAGGTGCAATAAATTTAATAAATACTGGCATAAATATTTCAATTATTAATATTGTGAAAAACAGTCCTAATAATAATAAATTAAAAATTGTATTTGCAAATGAGTTTGCATTTTTGTTTCCTTTAATAAGTTCTGAAGAATAAGAAGGGACAAAAGCTGCATTAAAGGTTCCTTCTGAAAATAATCTTCTAAAGGTATTTGGAATTCTGAATGCTACGAAGAAGGCGTCTGCTAAAGGGCCTGATCCAAGGTATATTGCTATAAAAAAATCTCTTATGTAACCAAGAACTCTACTTAATAAAACAAATAAACTAAACGTGCTTGTTGACTTAATGAGGTTCATAAATCATATTAGTCCTAAATTTACCTTAATAGTATATTAAAATTACCTAATGAAAAAAAACAAAATTGAACATTATTCTGATAAAGAGGCTCTCGAATTTCATAATGCAAACAAATCAGGTAAGATTGAGATAAATTCATCAAAGCCAATGACGTCAAAAAGGGATCTGGCTTTAGCATACTCTCCTGGTGTAGCAGCACCAGTTAAAGAGATTTTTAAAAATCCAGAGCTAGCATATGAATATACAACTAAAGGAAATCTTGTTGCAGTCATAAGTAATGGGTCTGCAATTTTAGGATTAGGAAATTTGGGAGCAATTGCTTCTAAACCTGTTATGGAGGGTAAAGCAGTTTTATTTAAAAGATTTGCTGACATAGATGCTATTGATTTAGAGATTGATAGCAAAGATCCGGAAGAAATAGTCAATAGCATAAAAAACTTTGCAGTCAGTTTTGGAGGCATTAATCTTGAAGATATTGCAGCTCCAGAATGTTTTATAATTGAGGAAAATCTGAAAAAATTACTTGATATACCAGTATTTCATGACGATCAACATGGGACAGCAATTATTACTTCAGCGGCACTTATTAATTCAATACATATCACTAAAAAAAAAATTTCAAAAATTAAAGTTGTAGTAAACGGTGCAGGAGCATCTGCTATGGCCTGCTCTGATTTATTTTTAAAATTAGGAGTGAAAAAGCAAAATCTTACAATGATTGATAGTCAAGGTGTTATTAATTTAAATAGAAAAGGATTAAATAAATGGAAACTGAAGTATGCAAAAAAAACAAACGATAAAAATTTAAATGATGCATTAAAAAACGCAGATGTTTTTTTAGGTTTATCTTCAGCTGGAATTCTGAAAAAAGAAATGATCAAAAAAATGGCAAGAAATCCAATTATATTTGCATGTGCTAATCCTGATCCCGAGATTTTGCCTGAAGAAGCATATAAAATAAGGAAAGATGCAATTATAGCTACAGGAAGATCAGATTATGCAAATCAGGTAAATAATTTAATTGGTTTTCCATATATATTTAGAGGTGCTCTTGATGTGAGAGCTAAAACTATTAATGAAGAAATGAAAATTTCTGCTGCTAATGCTATTGCTAAATTGGCTAGAGAGAGAGTTCCTGATGAAGTTGCTGCAGCTATGGGTGGGGATAGACCAAAATATGGAAAAGATTATATAATCCCATCTACATTTGATCCAAGATTAATAAGTGTAATTCCAGTAGCTGTGGCAAAGGCTGCCATTAAAAGTGGTGTAGCCAGAAGAAAAATTGAAAATTTTAGTTTGTATTCTGAACAATTAAAACAAAGATTGGATCCATCAGTAACTATTCTACAAGGGATAAATTCTAAAATTAAGAAAAATCAAAAAACTGTTGTGTTTGCAGATGGTGAAGATGAAAATACTTTAAAAGCTGCAATTGCATTTAAAAATAGTGGACTAGGAACTCCTATAATCGTTGCAAAAGAAAATATCGTTAAAGAAAGATTAAAAGAAATTGGATATGGAGAAAATTTAGATATTAAGATTGTTAATTCTACTAATAAAAATTTACGAGACAAATATGTAAGAATGCTATTTAAAAAAATGCACAGAGATCACGGTTTGCTTGAGAGAGATTGTGATAGAATGATTAGAACTGACAGAGTTATTTGGGCATCGTGCATGGTTGAATGTGGTGATGCAGATGCGATGGTGACAGGTAACACCAGAAGATATTCTCAATCCTTAGATAAAATTAAGAAAGTAATTCCTGCAAGGTTAGGTGAAATTATGTTTGGATTAAATATGGTAGTGAGTAAAGGAAAAACTGTATTTATTGGGGACACATCAGTAAATGAATATCCAACATCTGAGGAATTGGCTGAAATAGCGATTTCATCTGCAAGAGTTGTGAGATTATTTGGATTTGATCCAAAAGTTGCTTTTTTATCTCATTCAACATTCGGCCAGCCTATCACAAGCAGAACAAAACATATTAGAGACGCTGTGGAAATATTAAAACAAAAAAAAGTAGATTTTAAATTTGATGGTGACATGCAACCAGATGTTGCTCTAGGTGAGGAATATTCTGATTTGTATCCTTTTTCAGAAATAGTAGGGAAGGCAAACATTTTAATTATGCCTGGTCAACATAGTGCAGCAATTTCTAACAAGATCATGAAAACTTTAGGAGGTGCAAAGATTATTGGTCCATTATTAATAGGTCTTGCACAACCGATAGAAATTGCACCTTTGCGATCTTCTACCTCTGAAATATTAGACTTAGCATCTGTCGCTGCTTATTCAGCTGGGGTAATTAATTATAAAAAAACAAAATAAAATATTTATTATTTTTTGACAACTCTCAAATCATCAACTAAGAAAATACTAGTAACTACATCCTCAACATCTAAAATTTGTTTGGCTTCTTTTATAACCTCATCTCTCTCAGTTTTATTTTGTGCTATACCATAAACATAAATTTTCTTTTTATAAGTATCGATATTATAATTGACCGCTTTAATCTCTTTGCTTGCAATTAACGCTGTTCTTAATTGAGAAGTTATTAGTAAATCTTTTGCTGATCTTTTAAAGTTAAATTTTTCTTTAATTTGCAAATCGTTCTTGACAGATCTAGCGCCTTTAATTTCCCAAGCCAACTTTGTAATTTTTAGTTTATCTTCAACTGAATTTACTTTTCCTGTAAGAAATATCCTTCCATCAAGGATTTTTGTTTTTACGGAAATAATGTAACTTTTATCTGTTGATAATAATTTTGCTCTTAAATTTTGTTGCATTAAAGAGTCATCAATTTGAGTTCCAAGGCTCCTTGGATCTAAAGCAATTGAAACTCCAGTACCTAATACACCTGTGGATGAGTAACCAACACAGCTAGAGAGTAGAACAAAACTAAATAGTATTATAATTTTTCTAATTTTCATTCTTAATTTCGAGACAATATTTGTAAATTAGTTTTTTAGAAATTTTTCTATCTTCTGAAATTTTTTTTACAATATCTTTTATAGACATTTTTTTAATTAATTTATTAATTTTTTTTTTATCTGATTCTTCAAGTTCTTTAAAACTTAATTTTTCTTTTCTTATTTCAGAAATAACTATAGTAATCTCACCTTTTCTTGAAAAATTTACATCTGATAACTTTTGTACAGAAGTTCTAATATATTCTTCATGATATTTTGAAATTTCTCTACAAATTAGAATATCTCTGTCTGAAAAAAATTCTTTTACATCATCCATTCTTTTAATGAGTTTATTTGGGGATATAAAAAAAACAATTGAACTTTCTAACAATGAAATGTTCTTAAATAATTTTTTTACTTGATTTTGTTTTTCCGGCAGAAATCCACAAAAATAGAAATTATCTGAAAATCCACTTATTGATATTGCCGAACTAACCGCTGATGCGCCTGGAATGGGAAAAATATTAATTTTATTTTTAACACACGCTTGAACCAATATTCTACCTGGATCTGAAACAGCAGGTGTTCCAGCATCTGAGACTAATGATACTATTTTGTTATTTTTAAGTATTTCTATAACATTCTCTAAATTTTTATTTTCATTAAATTTATGATTTGAAATAAGTTTTTTATTTATATCAAATTTTTGAAGTATTTTTTTTGTAACCCTTGTATCTTCGCATAAGATTAAATCTGAGTCTTGAAGGATTTTAACAGCTCTAAATGAAATATCACCCATATTTCCAATTGGTGTTGCAACACAATATAGCCCAGGTTTAAATTTACTATTGTTTAAATTCATATGAATTCTCTAAATAAATATATTATTAAAACTTAAATGAAAACTTTAATTAAATTGTTAATGTTTATTGCATTAAGTGTCGCTCTTTATAATCAAAACATATTTGCGTCTGAAAAAATTAAGATTGGACTAATTGTTCCTTTAAGTGGTGAAAATTCTTTAATTGGTGAAAAAATTATAAAATCAATGAGAATGGCAATAAATAAAATTAATGATGATAGAGTGGAGATAATTCCAAAAGATACGAAGTCAAATCCTATTGATGCTTTAAAAGTATCCAACAAATTATATAAAGACGGTGTAAGAATAATCATTGGCCCAGTATTTAACGAAAGTACAAAATATCTTGATGATTTAGAAGATGTAACTTTTATATCTCTTACTAACAAATTAATCGGTAATCCAAAAAATGTAATCAGCGCTGGTGTCAATGCTATATCACAAGTACAAACAATAAAAAAATTTAATAGAAGAAATAATTTATCAAAAAGTATTTTTTTAATACCAAGAGCACAATTTAAAAAAGAGATAGAGGAAGCAATTAATAAAACTAAAATTAAACATAAAGAAGTATTTTATTATGACAGAGAGCCAACGAAACTTACCAAGCAAATTGAAGAATTAACTAAATATCAAATAAGGAAAAATAATCTTAAATTTGAAATACAAAGACTTGAGGGTTTATCACTTAAAGATAAAGATAAAAAAATACAAAACTTAAAGAAAAGAGATACACTTGGAAATATTAATTTTGACTCAGTTATTATAGCTGATTTTGATGAAAATTTAAAAAGTGTTGCTACATCTCTTCTATATACAGATGTCTCATCAAAAAGAATTTCTTATATAACTTTAAATCAATGGTTTGATGAAAGTCTTTTAAAAGATAATTCGCTGCATCCAATATATTTTCCCTCAATTAATAAAGATAATTATGAACTATTTATGAATGATTTTAAAAACGCTTATGGTTTAGATGGAGATCAACTTTCATTTTTAAGTTATGATTTAATAGGTTTGGTTTATTTTTTAATTTATGAAAACGATTTTAAAATTTCAAAAAAAATATTCTATAAAAAAAATAAGTTTAAAGGTAAAATAGGAGTTTTTGAAATAAATAAAAATACTATTACTCATCAACTAAACTTTTATAGCATTCAAGATAAAAAATTTAAAAAAATTTTCTAATTTTTTTAAATGCTTTTGATCGATGGTCTATTTTATATTTTTTCTTAGGTTCCATCTCACCAAAAGTTAATCTTTTTCCTTTAGGAATAAAAATTGGATCATATCCAAAGCCATTCTTTCCTCTCTTTAAATTTGATATTCGTCCCTCGATTTTACCAATTTTACTTATAAACTTACCATTTGGCCAAAAGATAGTAAGAACACAAATAAATCTGGCACTCAATTTTTTTTTTTTCCAATTTTTATCTATTTTAGAAATTTCTCTATAAACTTTTTTTATAGCTAAATTAAAATTTCTTTTTTTTCCTGACCAATCTGCTGAATACACGCCAGGCGCTTTATCTAAAATATCAATCTCTATACCTGAGTCATCTGACATACAAATTTTATTAGTTTTCTCTGAAAAATATTTTGCTTTTAAAAGAGAGTTTTGCTTAAATGTGGTTCCAGTTTCTTTTGGACTTGGTATTTTAAAATTCAAATTTGAGTAAATTCTTAGACTTTTGGGTAAAAGATTAGCTATTTCTCTAAGTTTTCCTTTATTATTTGAGCCAATGAATATCTCCTTAATTTTTTTTTTAGGCATCTAGAAATTATACTTTTTCTTACCATATAAACAATATGGACAAAGAAGAATTAAAAGAAAACATGGACAAAAGTACTCCTGATGAGGATGAGTTAAATACTCAAGCTACTGAAAATCATAATGAAGATCAAGATAGTGAAGATAAAAATTTAGAGTCCGAGAAAAAAGAAAAAGAAGATGAAAAGCTATCCCCTGAGGAAGAATTAGAGACGCTCAAAGATAAACTAGCTAGAACATTTGCAGAAATGGAAAATCAGAGAAGAAGGTTTGAAAAAGAAAAAGAAGATGCATACGAGTATGGTGGATATTCTTTCGCAAAAGAGGCATTAAACCTATTAGATAATCTTGAGAGATCAAAAGCTGTATTAGAAAGCGACGAAAAGTTAAAAAATACAGATGCGCTTAAAAAGATTGTAGAACATTTAGATATTATAAACAACGATATGCTTTCAATATTCAAAAAAAATAATATCGAACCTGTAAAATCAATTAATGAAAAGCTTGATCCCAATCTTCATCAAGCAATGTTAGAAATAGAGGATGAATCAAAAGAACCTGGAACAATTGTTCAAGAAATACAAAAAGGATTTATGATGAAAGACAGATTATTGAGACCTGCTTTAGTTGCTGTTTCAAAGAAAATTGTTAAGGAAGAACAAAAAGAAGATAAAAAAGATGAAAAAAACCAATAAAAACAACCAAAATTTAAATTTTATAGATGGTTGTAGTCTAAAAATTAGCACTTATATGACGAAGAGGTATTAATTATGAGTAAAGTAATAGGAATAGATTTAGGAACAACCAACTCTTGTGTAGCAGTAATGGAGGGTACACAGGCTAAGGTTTTAGAAAACGCTGAGGGGGCAAGAACAACTCCATCAGTTGTTGCGTTTTCTGATAATGATGAAAAATTAATTGGACAACCTGCTAAAAGACAAGCAGTAACAAATCCTGAAAATACAATATTTGCAGTTAAGAGATTGATTGGAAGAAATTTTGATGATCCATCTGTTAAAAAAGATGTTGAAACTGCACCATTTAAAATTATTAACTCAGATAAAGGAGATGCTTGGATAGAAGCAAAAGGTAACAAATATTCTCCATCTCAAATTTCTGCTTTTACACTTCAGAAGATGAAAGAGACTGCTGAAAAATATTTAGGTCAAGAAGTTAAACAAGCTGTAATAACAGTACCTGCATATTTTAATGATGCACAAAGACAAGCAACTAAAGATGCTGGTAAAATAGCAGGTCTAGAAGTTTTAAGGATTATTAATGAACCAACTGCAGCTTCACTTGCTTACGGATTGGACAAAAAAACAAATAACAAAATTGCCGTTTATGATTTAGGTGGTGGTACATTTGATGTTTCAATACTTGAATTAGGAGATGGAGTATTCGAAGTTAAATCTACAAATGGAGACACTTTTTTAGGTGGAGAAGATTTTGATAATACAATTGTAGATTACTTGTTAACTGAATTTAAAAAAGAAAATGGCATAGACCTAAAATCTGATAAATTAGCCTTACAAAGACTTAAAGAGGCGGCTGAAAAGGCAAAAATTGAATTATCCTCAGCGGCACAAACCGAAATAAATTTGCCATTTATTACAGCAGACAAAACTGGTCCGAAACATATTAATATGAAAATGACCAGAGCAAAGCTAGAAGCTCTTGTAGAAGATCTTATTTCTAGAACTATTCCACCGTGCGAAACAGCACTTAAAGATGCTGGTTTAAGTGCTAGTGAAATCGATGAGGTGATACTTGTTGGTGGAATGACTAGAATGCCAAAAGTTATTGAAGAAGTTAAAAATTTCTTTGGTAAAGAACCTAACAAATCTGTAAATCCTGATGAAGTTGTTGCTATGGGTGCAGCTATTCAAGCTGGGGTATTACAAGGTGATGTAAAAGATGTATTATTGCTTGATGTAACACCACTTTCACTAGGAATAGAAACATTAGGCGGAGTTTCAACAAAATTGATAGAGAAAAATACTACAATACCGACTAAAAAGAGTCAGGTCTTCTCAACAGCAGAGGATAACCAACCAGCAGTATCAATAAGAGTTTTACAAGGTGAAAGAGATATGGCCTCAGACAATAAGGTTTTGGGTAATTTTGAGCTAGTTGGTATAGCTCCAGCTCCTAGGGGTGTTCCTCAAATTGAAGTTACATTCGATATTGATGCCAATGGAATTGTAAATGTTTCTGCAAAAGATAAAGGAACTGGGAAAGAACAAAAAATTCAAATTCAAGCATCAGGAGGTTTAAGTGATGAAGAAATAAACCAAATGGTTAAGGATGCTGAGACAAATAAAGAAGCAGACAAAAAGAAAAGAGAAGCTGTAGATGCGAGAAATCAAGCTGATACTCTTCTTCATTCTACTGAAAAAAATTTAAAAGAACATGGTAGTAAAGTTTCTGATGCAGATAAAAAAGCTATTGAAGATGCATCTGCAAATGTAAGAAACGCATTAAAAGGAACTGATGTAGAGGAAATTAAAAAGAAAACTCAAGATTTGGTTCAAGCTTCAATGAAATTAGGAGAAGCTATTTACAAATCACAACAAAGTACAAAACCTGGTGATGCACCTGAAGATGCAAAAGATGCTAAAGATGAAGGGAAAAAAGACGATAATGTTGTTGATGCAGACTTTGAAGAAGTAAAAGACGATAAAGAAAAAAGCGCCTAAACTATCAACCATTTGTCTATAACTAGTTATGGCAAAAAGAGATTACTACGATGTTTTGGGTGTTGAAAAAAGTGCTGGTCCAGACCAGATAAAAGCAGCTTACAGAAAACAAGCTGTAAAATACCATCCTGATAAAAATAAGGGCGATAAAGGAGCAGAGGAAAAATTTAAAGAAGCCTCTGAAGCTTATCACGTATTATCAAATTCAGAGAGAAAACAAAATTATGACAATTTTGGACATGCTGCATTTGAAAATGGTGGCGGAGGTGGAAGAGGTGGTTTCGGAAATTTTGACTTTTCTGGCTCTTTTTCAGATATCTTTGAAGACTTTTTTGGAGAGGGTTTTGGCGGAGGTGGAAGAAGATCAAGAAGATCTAATAACCGTGGCTCTGATTTAAGATATGACTTGACTATAAGTTTAGAAGAAGCTTATGCTGGAAAAAAACAAGATATTAAATTCTCAACTTCTGATAAATGTGATGTTTGTAACGGATCAGGTTCAAAACCAGGCTATAGTGCAAGTACATGTTCTATGTGCGGAGGAAACGGACAAGTTCGTTCTAGCCAAGGCTTTTTCACTGTCCAACAAACTTGTCCCCAATGCGCCGGCTCTGGTGAGCAAATAACTCACCCTTGCACAAGCTGTGGAGGCACAGGTAAAAAGCAAGTAAATAAAAGGCTTTCAGTAACTATTCCTAAAGGTGTGGATGACGGAACCAGAATAAGATTATCTGGAAAAGGAGAGGCAGGATCGAGAGGTGCTAGTAATGGAGACTTATATTTATTTATTAATGTTAATTCTCATGAATTGTTCAAAAGATCTGAAGAGAATTTATTTTTTGAGTTCCCATTATCTATAGCAGATGCTGCACTTGGAACAGAAATAAAAATACCAACGATTGATGGAGGAAAAGCAAAAATAAAAATTCCAGCTGGTACACAAAGTGGAAAACAATTTAGATTAAGGGAGAAAGGTATGCCGCTAATGCGGGGAAATGCCTATGGGGATTTATATGTTCAAGTTAATACTGAAGTTCCAGTATCTCTTAATAAAGAACAAAAAGAATTACTTGAGAAATTTAGAGAAATAGAAAATGAAAAGTCAAATCCAAGTATTAAAAAATTCTTTAAAAAAGCAAAAAGTTTTTGGAAAAATTGAAAAATTTTAATAAATCTTTTGAGAACGCAACAAACCTTCATAAACAGGGAAAGATAAATGAAGCTCTTGAGTTATACTTAGAAATTCAAAAGGAAGATAATAATAATTCCCAACTTCTTTTTCAAATAGGAAATGCTTACTTACAAAAAGGTAATGTAGAATTATCAATTGATTTTTACAGAAAAGTAAGTGAAATAGACAAAAATCATTTTAGCAACCTCAATAATTTAGGCGGGGCACTTGCTACAACTGGTAAGTACGCTGAAGCGATCGATGTATTTAAACAAACATTAAATATCAAGCCAGATTATTCAGATGCATATAATAATATTGGGAATTGTTATCTTTATATAAAAAATCATAAGAATTCTATTGATAACTTTAAAAAAGCTATTGATTTAAATAAAGAAAATTCTTTTGCCTTCAATGGCCTAGGGAGTGCGTATAAAGAGCTAGACCAAAATGATAAGGCTATTATCAATTATAAAAATGCTGTCAAAATAAAACCAGATTATTTCATAGCTTATTATAATTTGGGAACAACTTTATCTACAATTAGAAACTTTAAAGAAGCGAAGGAAGCTTTTGAAAAAGTTTTAGAATTAAAACCTGATCACAATTACGCTATAGGTAAATTAATTCATACTAAAATGATGTTATCTGACTGGAGCAATTTAGATAAAAATTTAAATAAAATGATTAGTTCTATAAATGAAAATAAAAGAGTAATAGATCCTTTTCCAGTATTAAGTTTAATAGATGATCCATCAATACATAAAATCAACGCTGATATATTTGTTGATTACAAATTTAATAACATGGTTATAAAAAAAATTAAAAATTATCCTAGGAAAGAAAAAATAAAAATTGGATATTTTTCTCCTGATTTTAGAGAACACCCAACTTTATACTTAATGATGGATGTATTTAATTTACACGATAAGTCTAAATTTGATATTTATGCGCTCTCTTTTGGACCTCGGGGAAAGGGTGATGCTTATGAAAAATCAAAAGGGTTATTTAAAGAATTTTTTGATGTAAAAAATATGACAGATGAAGAAATCATAAATTTATGTAAAGAAATTGGTATTGAAATTGCAATTGATCTTTGTGGATATACTTCATGGAATAAAGCATCAATTTTTTACAGACGTGTTGCTCCCATTCAAATAAATTATTTAGGATATGCAGGCACAATGGGTGGAAATTTTATGGATTATATAATTGCAGATAAGATTTTGATACCTGAAAATCACAAAAAATTTTTTGCTGAAAAAATAATTCATATGCCAAATTGTTATCAAGCTAATCCCAAAAGTTTAAAAATTTCAAATAAGATACTTAAAAAAACTGATTTTGGATTACCAGAAAATGAAATTATATTTTGTAATTTTAATGCGAGTTATAAAATTACTCCTGAAATGTTTACAGCTTGGACCAATATAATGAAAAAAGTTCCAAATAGTGTTTTATGGCTAATGGGTACTAAAGGAAATTCATCCTCTGAAAATATTTGGAGAGAGGGTGAAAAAAGAGATATTAATAGAAAAAGAATTATATTCACAGAATATATGGAAAGTGAAGATCATTTAAACAGATTAAAGCTTATTGATATATTCCTTGATACGTTTCCATATAATGCTCATACTACCTCAAGTGATGCCATCAGGATGGGAATTCCAATTGTAACACTAATTGGAAAATCATTTGCATCTAGAGTATCAGCTAGCATTTTAAACCAAGTTAATATGTCTCAATTAGTTGCTAACAATATCGAAAATTTTGAGAAAATTGCAATTGAACTCGCCACAAATAAAGAAAAGTTAAAAAAAATTAAAAATGAAATAAAAAAAAGTATTATAGATACTAAATTATTTGATAGTTTAACTTTTACAAAAGAATTAGAAAAAATTTATCAAGATTTAATAAATGAGAAAAAAGTTTAAATATACAATTTTTGGAATTATTTATGTTTTAGCAATTCTAATTTTGGGTGCCTATTTTTATAAAGAAGGAATAGGTATAATCTAACCAAGGTTAAGAGTTTAAAAAATTAGAAGTCCAAATACATGCAAGTGTAAGTTCAAGAACATAATTAATCTCTAGCCATTTTAATAAAAATGTCACCCATACCACCTTGAACCTGCTCTAATGGTGCATTATTTCTTAATTCACAATAAGTTCCGGTATATTCATCTTTATTTATAGCTACGATACTCTGTTCATTACATTTTGATGCATTATGTAAGATACCAATAACAAGTCTATTATCTATTAAAACAACCTGGTTATGATCAATTTTATCTCCATTGCAGAAATAATTTCTATTTACTTCTCGAGGAAAATCTTTTTTTCCGCATGGGTTTTTAATAGTTAAAACAGAAAATTCTTTTTCTCCATCTAAGAATTTGTATTTCATATTTTTGACTTCAGAATATTTCATTAAATCACATGAGCATGGAAAGCAGCATTTATGGTAAAAACCACATATTTTGTCATCATTTTCTGCACTTTTTAAATAGACAAAATCTGGCTTACTGTTTGGAGATATTAATGAACCGGATACCGCACAATATAATTTATTATATTCTAAAAAATCTTGATAAGTAATTTTTTTATCTAAAATATGCTTAAAAAATTTTGGACCAGCAGCATTTCTGTTTTGATCAGGAAAGATCTTAATCCAATCTTTCGCAAGATCCTCGTAATAATTAAAGTCTTTTGAATACACTGGTTTTATTAAACAAAAAAAAATTAGTAACAAAAATATAAAAAAACTTTTAATGTGCTTAAATTTTTTATTTATTATATTAAGTGTTCCTATCATATTATTTCTGTTTAATTTCAATAGTTTTATTTATTTCATTAACTTTAAATGACTCTGATAATCCATTAGTCCAAATTACATCTATAGATATATTTTTTTCACCTTCTCTTAAACCGTAATGAGCAACAGGCTCCATTTGACATAAATACCCTGAGCCAGCATCTATGGTTTTTGCATGTTTTCTTAAATTAGAACTCAAAATAACAGTTGCCCCTCTTGCTGGTGCACCGAATGTATTTGTAGGTTTAATTCTTATATAACTGAAATCTGTTTTTATATCTGCTTTATACATTGTTAAAGGCTGCATTCCAGACTCTCCATGTGAAACTAGTAATTCTAAAATTCCATCATCATCTATATCTGCAACAGCTGCTCCTGTTCCTAAACCATTTGATTCATATGCATTTTGAATTACTATCTCTTCAAAAAATCCGTTTTCTTTAATCTTGAATAATTTATTAGGCTCACCAATATTATTCATAAATATTTCATCATATCCGTCATTATCAAGGTCTGCGGAAATTACCGTTCTAATTCTAGTTGGAATATTATAAGTTGGAGTGGCAATATCTTTAAATTTGGTATCTTCTAATACAAAAGCCCTATGATAACCATTCCAATTAGAGGTAACAACATCTAATCTACCTCTGTAGAGTATGTCTGATAAAACTGTACCTCTTCCATTTTCATATTGATCATCAACTTTGTAATCTTCTGCTATATCTTGAAAGAAACCATCAGAATTATAATATAAAAAATTTTTACCTCTCTCGTTTGCAGCAAATATATCAGTTTTTCCTGATAGAATATTACCTGCCACTACTGCCCTTCCACCAGTTATTTTATTGAGTTTAAGCTTCTCGGCTAAATCAAGCACTTGGCCAGTATTTAACTCATAATACCTAGTTGGACCCCCATAATTAGCAACATATATGCCATATTTTCCGTCACCGTTTCTATCAACACACACAACTGATCTACCAGCAGTTAGATTTAAATTTTTTTTGTTTATATCTTTTTCAAATAAATCAATAAAACCATTACTACTATTATCAATCAATCTATCTGAATATTTTTTTTCTCCACTGAATGTATCTGTATTTAAAAAATAAATTTCTTCAAAACCATCTTGATCAATGTCGCAAGCTGCAACACCTATAGTTTTTCTATTAATATCGTCAAAAATTTCATCTTTATTTATATTTATCAATTTCCCATTTTTATAAGACAACGCCAAGTTAGAAAAACCAAACCCAGTTACGACAAATTCATATTTGTTATCTTGATTTACATCTGTAACAGAAATACCATAACTGAGTCTAAATTCATTTTCATCAATTTGAGATGTAATATCTTTAAAAAAGTCAGCTTTAGAATGATTGTGTGACACAAAAAAAAATAAAACCAGAAAAAATTTTAATAGGTATTTAATAACCATAATTGTTGTATATTAGTGAAAAAATATATTAAAATAATTTAATGAGCAAAGTAAAATTAGCGATATCTGGTTGCATGGGACGAATGGGCCAACAACTGGTAAAGTCTTCTAAAATTGATAAAAGTTTTAAACTGACAGTAATTACGGAAAATAGATTAATAAAAAAAAAAATTGCTGGGATAAAACCTAGTTTGAATCATGAAAATTCTTTTAAAAACGTTGATTTAATAATCGATTTTACAATTCCTAAATGTACTTTTGAAATTCTTAAAATAGCATCAAAGCTAAAAAAAAGAGTGGTTATCGGAACAACTGGATTCTCTAAAAAAGAGGAACTTCAAATTAATAAATTTTCAAAAAAAATACCTATTTTAAAAGCTGGTAATATGAGTTTGGGTATAAATCTATTGATGTATTTAACTGAAATCGCCTCTAAATCATTAGGTAATAATTTTTTAAGTAAAGTATATGAGGTACATCATAAACATAAAATAGATCATCCTTCTGGAACAGCATTAATGTTAGGTAAAGGTATAGCAGTTGGAAAAAATAGCGATTTTTATAATTTAATTGGAAAAAAGTATCTTAACAAAAAAAGTTTTCCTTATGGAAAAAAGATTAATTTTAATTCAATACGTAAAGGTAAAACTGTTGGGGAACATGAGGTAAAGTTTTCTAGTGGTAAAGAAATTATAACATTAAATCATGAGGCATTTGATAGAGCTTTATATAGTGAAGGGGCTTTGACTGCAGGAAAATGGTTAATGAGTAAAAAGCCTGGTTTATATTCTATGCGTGATGTTTTAAACTTTAAATGAGTGAAGAGAAAAGAGCAAAAATTGTTCTTAGAATTTTAAATAAAATATATCCTAAAACACCAATACCTCTTAAACACAGAAATATTTTTACTTTATTAGTCTCTGTTCTTTTGTCCGCTCAGTGCACTGACGTTAATGTAAACAATGTCACTAAAAATATATATCCAAAATATAATAAGCCTGAGCATTTTGTTAAGCTTGGAAGAAAGAAAATTGAAAAACTAATAAGAAGTATTGGCATTTTTAGGATTAAAGCGAAGAGCGTTTATAATTTATCAAAAACTTTAGTTCAAAAATATAATGGAAAAGTTCCTAAAACATTTGAACAACTTGAGGAGTTGCCAGGTGTTGGACACAAAACGGCAAGTGTGGTGATGTCTCAAGGATTTGGATATCCTGCTTTCCCAATCGATACTCACATACATAGACTTGCGCAACGGTGGGGTCTAACAAGTGGAAAAAATGTTGTTCAAACTGAAAAAGATTTAAAAAGACTTTTTCCAAAGAAGAGCTGGAATAAATTACATCTGCAAATAATTTACTATGGAAGAGAATACTGTAAAGCAAGAGAGTGCTATGGTTTATCTTGTAAAATCTGTAACAGTTGTTATCCTAATAGGAAAAAACCACTTATAACAAAGAAAGCATAATCGATGAAAATATTAGGAATTGGAAATGCAATAGTAGATGTAATTTGCAAAGTAGAAGATGATTTTATTACCAAAAATGATTTAACAAAAAGTACTATGAAATTAATTTTTGATGACAAGGAATTTAAAGAATTATTATCTAATCTTAAAATTGAAAAAACAGTTTCAGGAGGATCAGTTGCTAATTCAATTGTTGGTTTATCTCAGCTTGGAAATGATGTTGGTTTTATAGGAAAAGTAAATGATGATGATCTTGGAAGTAAATATGAAGAAGGTTTAAAGCAAGAAAATGTTAAATATTTTTACTCTAAAAAAAAAGAAGAACTTCCAACTGGAACTTGTTTAATACTAGTCACTCCAGATTCTGAAAGAACGATGTGCACTTTTTTAGGAACTGCGGGAAAAATAAATGAAGATGATGTAAGTGTAGATGCTATTAAACAAAGCGAAATAATACTCTTGGAGGGTTACCTTTGGGACGAAGGAGAACCTAAAAAAGCTTTTGAAAAAGCAATACAGAGTGCAAACAAAGTAGCTATGTCATTATCTGATCAATTTTGTGTAGATCGACATAAACCACATTTTTTAGAATTAGTTAAAAATAAATTAGACGTGACTTTCGCCAACGAACAAGAAATAATGTCATTGATAGATGCAAAATCTTTTGATGAAGTGATAAATTTTTCTAAATCTCTTAGTAAGATAATTGTCTTAACTAGAGGTGAAAAAGGTGCTGTTGCTATTAATGGGGATGAGGTCGTAGAATGTGGCATAAAAGAAGGTCTTAAGATTGTTGATTTAACTGGAGCTGGAGATCTTTTTGCAGGGGGGTTTTTACATGGACATGTAAACAATATGTCACTGAAAGAAAGTTTGGATAAAGGAACTGAAATGTCTTCTAAAGTTATCCAGCAAATTGGAGCAAGACTTTAAAGCTATTAGGAAATTTAAAATTAAAATTAATTTATTTTTTCTTTCTTTTAAAACTACCTTTACCTTTTTTTGGCTTAACAATTTTTGGTTTATATTTTTTTGTAAATAAATCTTTAGCAATAAAATTTTTTTTTGACATTTCTAATTTTTTTTTACCCAAAATTGATACATACCTCTAAATATATCAGGATATTTAATTTCAAAATTGTTCCAGTTATGAAGTGATGTATTTTTAATGTCATCTTTGAAATATTTTGAATAATCTTTTTTTAAATACGGATCTGTAAAACCTAGAAACTGTAGATTATATTTTTGTAATATCTTTGATATTTTTGGTAAAGTATAACGTTTTTCTTGTACATGTAAGACTAAATCTCTAAAACTTGAAGTTGAGTAAAAATCATAATTATAATGTAATTTTGCAAGTGATTTATTTTCTTTATTATTTTTTATTATCTCTCTACAATTTCTGATATCTGTTAAATTATTTCTAAACTTATATTTTTTTAAAAATTCCCGTGTTTTAACAATGTGCTGCCTTGCAAATTCACTATACAATCCAAGTTTTAAATATCCTTGTGGTTCTAGAAGATCTAATAATGTTAATAAACCTGCCTCAGGGTCATCTAAGTGATGTAGAACACCCATACATTCAATTACTTTAAACTTTCTTTTGATTTTTTTTAAGTTTAGTAAATCTGAATGTAAAAATTCTATGTTTTTACTATTAAATTCTTGCATTTTTCTTTTTGCCAAAGCTAAACTTGATAAGCTTAGATCAACAGCAAGAATAGTAGCATCTTTATAAAAAGTTTTTCTGGCAAGTTGTTGGCCAGTTCCACAACCAGCGATCAGAATACTGTATGTATTTATTTTTGTTTCTTTATCAATAGGAATTTTATTTGGACTAATGTCATTATTTAAATCTGATAAAAAATCTGTTTGGTATATTTTATTAAAATATTTCCACCTTGGGTAAGGGTTTTCTTCATATTGATCTCTTACCTTTTTTGATATCTGGTCAGTGATTTCAATTGAGTCTATTGTTTCCTTTAATCTCTTTTCTTCTAATGTATCTTTAATTTGAATTTTAATCATTTCGTTAAATAAACTATTTGAGGACAAAAAATTTGACAGCTTTTTAATTAAATTTTTTGATTGGCTGAGAGGTAAATAACAGGCAAGAATTGCAACTTCAAGCTCTTTAATATTCTCATTTTTCTCAATTTTGGTTTTTAAACTTTCAACAAAATTTATTTCATCTTTAGACTGGAAGATAATATATTCATTTAAGGATGATTGTGCTGCTAGAGACAAGATAAAATTAATATGTTCTTTTATAAGATACTCCTGTTTATTTTTAAGCAAAAACAGGAATTCATTCCTTATTTTATATAAAAATTTTTCAAAAAATTTATCTCTAAATAAAGATTTTTGTAACATTAAATGAAAAAGCTCTTGTTTTAATATTATTAATACAGAATTGTCACTTAAAAGTGGTGTATCGGTTTTATAAAGATTTTCTATTTTATTTTTATTTTCCTCAAAAATAATTAAACTTTTTGCATTTTCAAATAATTTATTGTGATTAATAGAATTTTTTTTAAATAGGAAAGTAAAAATTTCAATTAAGTCGTGACTATTATTTTCATTTATATTTTTAAGACGTAAAGTATCAAATAAATCTACGACACCAGTTGTAGCCATTAAATTTTCGGGGTCTATTTCAAAAATTTTTTTATAACAATTCAACGTATTTTTAAAATTTCTTAGTTCTTTATATATAGTTGCAATAATTGCATAACATTTAATATTACTTGGCTGAATTTGTATTACTCTTTTTAAATGTTCTAAGGCTTTGTTAAAATTACCCCTATTATTAAATATTATGCCAAGATTTAAATTTGGATCAATAAAATCTGGTTTTAACAAAGTTGCTGCCTCATAATAGGATATTGCTTTAATATAATCTCCGTATTCATAGTAGATGTTACCAAGATTATTATTTACATATGGATTATTCGGCTGTAGTTGAACAGCTTTTAAAAATAATTGCTCTGCTCTCTTCTTTCTATTTGTTTGAGCTAACATTGTTCCATAATAATTAAGACAAATAACATGATTAGGGTCCTCTTCTAAAGCATTCTCATACAATTTTTCTGCTTCGGAGAAGTTTTGTTTCTCATGATTTTTTAAAGCTTTCGATAATAAACTATCTATTAAAGGCTGGCTCATTAAACTGAGATCAAGTACCCTTGTTTAGTACTTTTTATAAAATTATTATCTTTAAAGGTCTTATTAATTTTTGTTCTTAGCCTATAAATATGTGTTTCCACTGTATGAGTGTCTAATTTTGAATTATGACCCCAAACTTCAGTTTGTAGTTTACTAATATTGATAGGTTTCTTAGAATTATTAAGGTAAATTACTATATTTGCCTCCCTTTCCGTCAAATTAAGGCTCTTTGTTCCGTTAAAAATTTTTCTGGAGTTTAGATTTAGTTTATAGTCTCCTATATCTATATCAGATTGTTGACTATATTTTTTTTTTAAAAATTTTACATTAACACTTTCAATTAATTTAATTATATCAATTGGAAAATTGTTTAATGTTATTTGGTTTTCAACATTTTTTATTTTTTTATTTGATATTAATAAATAATCATTCTGATTTTTCAAATTCAGATCAGAAATTTTATCTACACTAATTAATTTAAAATTTATATAATTATCTATTTCATTTAGTATTTCATACAAAATTTTAAAATCATAGATAACTAAATTTTGATTATTCATATATAATAAACAATATGACAATTATTTTAAAAAATAAAGTAACACTTCTTTTTGACGACTTTATTTTTAGATGTGTAGTTGGGAAGAATGGATTAACAAAAAATAAGATTGAAGGAGATAAAAAAACTCCAATTGGAAAGTATTCGCTAGGTAATTTATACTATAGGAAAGATAGAAATATACAACCGTCAACAAAGTTAAAATGTATCTCTATTAAAAAAAATATGGGATGGTGTGATGATATTAATAGTAAAAAAAACTATAATAAGTTAATAAAAGTTAAAAAAAATATTAAACACGAAAAATTATTTAGAAAAGATTATAAGTACGATTTTATTATTCCAATAAATTATAATTCAGAAAAACCAAAAATTGGAAAAGGGAGTGCAATTTTCATTCATTTGACAAAGAAATATCAACCAACATCTGGATGTATAGCTCTAAAAAAAAAAGACTTTTTAATTTTGATAAAACTGATCAATAAAAATACCAAGATTAAATTATTCTAACTTCTTTGACCAAATATATTGGATCCAATTCTTAAAAATGTTGATTTAAATTCGATTGCATTCAAGTAGTCTGAGGACATTCCCATGCTTATTTCATCTAAATTTATTTTTCTATTTAGTTCATTCATTTGAGGGAAATAAATTGAGCTATCCTCATCAAAAGGTGGGATGCACATTGTCCCAATTATATCTAAACCTAAACTTTTAGAAAAATTATAGAATTCAACTAAATTCTCTTTCATTATCCCAGATTTTTGACTTTCTTTTCCAAGGTTTATTTGAATAAAAATTTTAGGTTTAATATCTTGTTTCTGTTGCTCTTCTGCAATTTTTTTAGCTAATTTTTCACTATCTAGAGAATGTATATAGTCAAATATTTTTACAGCATATTTAACTTTATTCGTTTGTAATTTTCCAATTAAGTGCAATTTAATTTTATCATTCTGGTTTTTAACATCTGTCCATTTCTCTAACGCTTCTTGAACTTTATTTTCACCATAATCTAGATGACCATACTCAACTAAAGGTAATATGTGATCAATTTTAAAAGTTTTAGATACCGCAATTATTTTTGGTATTCTCCCTTTTTCATTTAATTCTAATAATTTGGATTTGATTGATGATTGAATAGATAATAGATTTTGGACAGTAATATGCATAAAAAATTTCTAAAAAAATACTACTTTATAGATCGATTTATTAAAAGTAACATTGATAATCAGGATAAAAACACCGCAATAATCTACAGAAATTATAGAAATAATCTCAAAGCTGATGAGATAATTTTGCTTAGAAACTATTGTAAAAAAAAAAATCTTAAGTTTTTTTTGGCAAATAACATAAAATTATCTATTAGGCTAAAATTAGATGGTGCATATATACCTTCCTTTAATAAAAAATTTTCTCATTTAAATTATCTTTATAAGAAAAATTTTTTACTTTTAGGTTCAGCACATAATTTGAAGGAGATAAGGATCAAAGAAAAACAAAATGTTAGCGAAATTTTTTTATCATCATTATTCAAAAAAAATAACAATTTTTTAGGCATGAATAAGTATAATTTGGTGTCCAGACTAACAAATAAGAAAATAATCGCTTTGGGCGGTGTCTCAAAAGAAAATATGAAATTAATTAAACTTACTAAGTCAAAAGGATTTGCGGGAATTTCTTTTTTTAAAAGTATAAAAAAAGGCCCCTAAAAAGGGGCCTTTTAATAAATAAATTTACTTCTTTAATTAGAATGCAAAAGAGAAGTTTATTTCGTATGAAGAGTTATCAGCCGCAGTTGCTCCAGCTACATTATCTGTAGTTTGGTGCGATGCTGAAATTCCTACACCACCTGCTGTAAATGAAACACTTACTGCAGACGACTCTTGATCTTCTAAAGCTGAAGAGTAATCAAGTGAAGATGCACCGTAAGATATAGAAACATCATCACTTACTGCATAAGAAATACCATATGCTGTAAAGTCTTCATCTGTTCCAGTTCCTGCGTCAGATTCGTTTGATTGATAACCAACTGTGATTGGACCCATTGCATAATTTACACTGAATACACTTAGATCGATTTTATCAGCAGCATCGTTGTTTTCACCCATTGCAGCCAATACGGTTAAGCCTTCCATGCCTGTGTATGATACACCGATTTCAGTAGAACTTTCAAGTGCAGAACCTTTTGAAGGTTTGTAAGCAGCTTTAAGTGCAACACCATCAGTTACAGTGTAATCATAGATAAATGAATTATCACTTACTGCAGAGTTAGTTGGACCATCTACTGTTCCACCGATTGAAGTACCCCACGACTCTTCGTTTGCAGTTGGTGTTTTATCATCCCATGCACCAACTGGTCCGTTTCCACCGTGACCTGAGAAAGTTAAAGTTCCCATATCACCCATACCAATTGCTAATGTTTTATCATCAAATGGAGCTGTGCTACCATCTAATTGAAGGTACATATCAATAGTAAAACCGTTATCCATTTCACCGCTAGCGTTGAAATCGATTTGATCAGTCATTGACCAACCGTTACCACCGTTACTGTTATCTTCTCCACCAAAAAAGATTGATGTAGCACCAGATACAGATAGTGAAGCAGCTTGCGCTGAAGTTGCTACCATTGCAGTACCTAATGCTGTCAATCCGATTTTCTTTAGATTGTTCATATTATTACCTTTCGTTTAATGTTTAATATTAATATTAACGAATCCTCTTTTATTTTTTTTCGGAGTGTTAAAAAGTTTAACTATTGATAGTAAGTTTTAATTGTTTTTTAAATTTTTGTAATTTTTTAAAAAGTATTGATTTTATTGATGTTAAAATATTTGAATTTTAAATGTAAAATTTAATATTAATTATTCAATATTATTTAAATTATATGTGTTGTAATTTTACAATATATTTTAAAACAAGTTTTTTCATAACACACATCTCTACTATGTCGTTTTAACACAATCTTAACTTTGAAATAAATGTAAAGTATGTAGATCATAATATCAACTTTAAGTATTTTAATTTACATGGAAAAAATTTTTTCAAATTTATATAAAGATCTTATTAAAAATATTTCAATTAACGGAAATCCTCATGAAAAATTTTTATTCAAAAGTAGATCTCATTTAATTATAATTTTTTGTATTGCATCACATCAAAGCGTAACATTAGAACAGTTGTGTGAAAAAGTTCCATACAAAATTATTAGCCGATCAACTATTCAAAGTATTTTAAAAGAAGGAGTAGCTAATAATTTTTTAAAAAAAGAAATTGATGAAAATGACAAAAGACAAAAAAATTATAAGCTTAGTGATACATCAAAAAGAATATTGAAAAATTGGTTAGAAAATCAAAAAAAATTAATAGATTCTAAAGTTGCGTAAAAAAAGGCCCCTAAAAGGGGCCCTTTTATATATAATTTACTTCTTTAATTAGAATGCAAAAGAGAAGTTTATTTCGTATGAAGAGTTATCAGTCGCAGTTGCTCCAGCTACATTATCTGTAGTTTGGTGCGATGCTGACATTGCTACACCACCTGCTGTAAATGAAATACTTACTGCAGACGACTCTTGATCTTCTAAAGCTGAAGAGTAATCAAGACTTGATGCACCGTAAGATATAGAAACATCATCACTTACTGCATAAGATAAACCATATGCTGTAAAGTCTTCATCTGTTCCAGTTCCTGCGTCAGATTCGTTTGATTGATAACCAACTGTGATTGGACCCATTGCGTATTTTAAGTTAAATACAGTTAAGTCAATCTGGTCAGCAGCATCGTTGTTTTCACCCATTGCAGCTGAAACAGTTAAGCCTTCCATACCTGTGTACTGAACACCGACTTCAGTTGAACTCTGAAGTGCAGTACCTTTTGAAGGTTTGTAAGCAGCTTTAAGTGCAACACCATCAGTTACAGTGTAGTCGTAAATGAAAGAATTGTCACCGATTGCAGCGTTAGTTGGACCATCAACTGTTCCACCGATTGAAGTACCCCATGACTCTTCGTTTGCACTTGGATTTAAATCATCCCAAGCACCAACTGGTCCTGACGAACCGTGACCTGAGAAAGTTAAAGTTCCCATGTCTGTACCGATTGTTACTTTTCTATCATCGAAAACTGCACCTGAGTTATCAAGTTGTAGGTAAAGAGAAAGACTCATACCGTTATCCATTTCACCGCTAGCGTTGAAATCGATTTGGTCAGTCATAGACCAACCGTTACCACCGTTACTGTTATCTTCTCCACCAAAAAAGATTGAAGTTCCACCAGA
>CACHGV010000002.1 GCA_902579465.1 uncultured Pelagibacteraceae bacterium | reverse complement strand
AAAATCATGGGGAATTTAAATCGATTAGAGTATCTGATGATTTTAGAAATAAAGGTATTGGTAATAAAATAATCTCACATTTAATAATTCAGGCGAAAAAATTAGGTATTAAAAAGTTAAGTATTGAAACAGGATCTGGAAAATTCTTTTTACCTGCCAGAAAACTTTTTGAACATTTTAAATTTAGTAAATGCAAACCTTTTGCTCACTATAAAGAGGATCCTAATTCTTGTTATTACACTTTAGATTTATAATTTTATGGGAGAAGAAAATAAAAAACCCTACATACTTTACGTTGCTGAGGCAATTTATTTAGAAATATTTAAAATTAAAAAACAGAATATTGATATCTCCAATATAGATGCAATTGAAAGATTTATAGGTTCTGAAATGTATGAAAAAGTCAGCAGTGGTAAATTTCATGATGAGTGGTTTAAAAAACTAAAAGAAAACGATTTTATTGATGAGACCTCAGGAGAAAAAATTTCTAAAGAAGTTTTAAGGCTTTTGGATTTGCAAAAAGAAGCAATGATTAAACAATTGATTAAATTTCCTGATTTGTACTATGCAAAGAGTCATTTTCCCTTGGAGATATCTCAAAGAGCTACAAATCATCTTTGGAGAGTGTGCGAAAGTTATGAATTGTGGTGTAAAGAAACAAAAAATAATAGTTTAATTAAATTAAACTTATTAGATTAAGAGTTAATGAATAAAATAGTTCAATTTATAGATTCAACACTGTTTGATTTAGGAAGACAATTTAAATTGTCTTATTTGCCTCCCTTAATGATTTATGTGGCAGCAGGTATATCTGGCCTAACAGGTATAGTAGGTACTTTCTTTGTAAAAGATTATTTGAATTTATCTGCAGCATTTCTTGCAGGGTTGGGTTTCTGGGCAGGAATACCTTGGGCTTTAAAAATGCCACTAGGGCATTTAGTAGATTTAATCTGGAATAAAAAGAATTACATGGTCTACGTTGGCGCCTCATTAATTGGAATAAGTTTATTAATAATGTATGGGCTAATAATTCATACAGAACAAATGTCATCTTATTTAAAAGTTGAAACTTGGTTTGTAATAAGCGTTCTTTTAGCTCCTATTGGTTATGTAGTTCAAGATGTTGTTGCTGATGCAATGACAGTTGAAGCAGTTCCTTTAATTAATGAAAATGGAGAAAAATTTACAACAGACCAAGTTAAGATTATGCATACAACGATGCAAACACTTGGAAGATTTGCAATTATAGGTGGAACAGTTTTGGTTGCCCTTGCCAATGTGATATTATTTAAAGGAGTAGACAATCTTGAACAGGCTGAAAAAATACAATTATACGGATCAATATATCTTTACGCATTAATAATACCAATGGTTTCAATTTTAGGTGTTATTTTTGCAGTGTATTTAAAAAATAAAAAGAAAAACATTTTAATTAGACAGGGTCTATCTGATGAAGAAGGTAATTTTAATCATGAAAAAACAAAAGTTAATTGGTGGATACTAGGTGGTAGTTTAATTTTTGTAATTTTTACATTGAGTGTCGGTTCGTTAGGACTTCCATTTGCACAAGAAATTGTTTTTTTTGGTTCTATGTTAATCATTTTATTCCTTATGAATAAACTTATTAAAGAGTTACCTGAAAAGTTAAGATTTACTATAGTTGGAACTGCTATAATTATTTTTATATTCAGAGCCATGCCTGGACCTGGACCTGGCTTATCTTGGTTTGAAATTGATGAACTTCAATTTAATGAACAATTTTTTTCTATACTGTCTTTATTAGCTTCTATACTTACATTAGTTGGAATAATAATGCTTAGACCGTTCATGGCAAAAAATTCCATTGCAAAAATCATAATAATTTTATCAATTGCAGGATCAATATTATTTTTACCAAGTGTTGGAATGTATTATGGATTTCACAACTGGACTTCTTCGTTGACAAACGGAATTGTTGACGCAAAATTTATAGCAATAATTAATACGGCATTAGAATCTCCATTGGGTCAAATATCTATGATTCCACTTTTGGCTTGGATTGCTAAGAATGCACCTTCACATTTAAAAGCAACTTTTTTTGCAGTTTTTGCCTCATTTACTAATTTAGCTTTGTCTGCGAGTGCTTTATTAACAAAATATCTCAATGAAATTTTTACAATTACAAGAGAAGTAAAAGATAAGGTTACAAACGCAATTTTAACTACTGCAGACTATTCTGAGCTAGGATTGTTATTAATAACAGTAACAATTATTACCTTAATTATACCAGTACTATTTGTTTTATTTATTCAGAAATCTAGATTTAAAACTGAAGAATAATAACTAATTACATTTATAGCCAAATTCTAAAGAAGCATCAGTGATAGAATGGTATAGAGATTCCCCAAAACTTCTTAGAGAAAAAATTCTTACTTTTTCTGGTTCGTTTTCAACCATATCGACTATAAAAGAAATTCCATTATAAGCTGAGTTAATACTCATATTTTTTGTTAAAATGTTAAAATTAAAAGGACATCCTTTTTTTAAAACTTCTTTTACGTATGGTCCTTCTAATTCTATCGTTGCTTTAGAATGAGAAAGGTCTGTAACAGCAAAATCATTTTCATTAAAAGTGCTGTAAATTTCTTTTAACAATTCTTTTTTATGAGAAACTAAAAGCCAATTATTTGGTGAATTCCACAAAACTCTTATATTTTCATTTGAAACTACTTTTTGTGCCTGATTTACAAATTTTAAATTGTTAAAATTTATATCATCAATTTTAATTGAAGAATTTTTATACTGAAATATTTGAACGATTAATAAATTTTTTAATTCTTTAATTTTTAATAATTCATTTTCAGATTTATTTTCAAAGTTTCCAAAGGAACCCTCGACATGGATATTTTGTAATGCAGAAATCACCGTCATGCTCTTACTCTCTTTCCTTCAGGATCAACATAATGAGATGAAACAATTTCCACAGGAATAGTTTTATTTTTTAAAGGTGACATAGCAAATAGCTTTTGTCCTATCATATTTTTACCATCTTTAATTATCGCAAGTGAGAATGGATTATCATACTCAACACTCCAACATGATGCTGAAACATGACCTAATTTAGGGTTTGGAAGTTTTGCTTTAGGGTCTTTAACAATATATGAACCTTCAGGAATACTTGTTGTTTTGTCTAATGGAACAACACCTACTATTTTTTCTCTATCTGGTTTTGTAAAAGCTGATCTGCTTAAAGATCTTTTACCAATAAAGTCTTTTTTCTTACTTACTAAACCTTCAAGCGATGCATCATGAGGAATTGTTCTCCCATCAAGCTCAGAGCCAGCAACGTGACCCATTTCTATCCTTAATGTCGATAAGGCCTCAGTTCCGTATGGCTGTATTTGAAATTCTTTACCAACTTCGATAATTTTTTCCCACATGAAATTACCATAGTCTGACTCCACATTAACTTCATAAGCAAGCTCTCCTGAAAATGAAATTCTATAAATCTTTGCAGGAATGCCAAATAAATCAGCTTCCTTGTAACCCATAAATGGTAGACCTTCATTAGATACATCAGTATTTGGAAATAATTTCATTAATAATGCTCTTGAATTTGGGCCTGCTATTGCAGCACCAGCCCACTGCTCTGTTGTCGAAACTACATTAACATTTAATTCTGGCCAAACTAACTGCAAATAATACTCTAAATGAGACAAAACATTTGCTGCCTGAGCTGTTGTAGTTGTCATGTGGTAATGATTTTCGGAAATTCTTGTTGTTGTTCCATCATCCATTACAATTCCATCTTCTCTTAGCATTACTCCATATCTTGCTTTACCAACTGGTAGCTTAAGCCATGCATTAGTATAAACTCTATTTAAAAATTCTGCAGCATCGGGACCTTTAACATCTATTTTTCCTAAAGTAGTTACATCACATACACCTACATTTTTTCTTACATTTTTTGCTTCTCTTTTTGAGGCTTCAAATAATGTTTCATTTCCTTGCTTGTAGTATCTTGGTCTTAACCAAACTCCAGCATCAACAAATACTGCATTATTTTTTTCATGCCATTCGTGCATTGGTGATTTTCTTGTCGGTTTAGAATGTTTGCCAACTTCTCTTCCAACAATCGCTCCAATTGAAACAGGTGTATAAGGTGGCCTAAATGTAGTGTGGCCAACTTGTGGTACAACTTTATTTTCAATGTCTGACACTAATTGTAAACCATTAAGATTACTTGTCTTACCTTGGTCTGTTGCCATTCCAAGAGTGGTATATCTTTTTACATGTTCTATTGATCTAAAACCTTCTCTTAAAGCCAGCTCTATATCTGTTACAGCCACATCGTTTTGAAAATCTAAAAATCTTTTATAGGATTTGCCTTTTGGTAATGGAACACACCAAAACTTGTCGTGCTCTGTAGATTTTTTCTCAACTACAGTTGGAATAGAAACTTTATTATTATTTTCTGTTATTTTGTTTGAGACTTCATATCCTTTATCAAATGCTTCGTTAATGGTTTCTTCTAAAGTAAATTTACCATTTGCTGAACCAATAGTATTTTCTTTTTGTTTAGATTTTTTTGGAATAAAAGCATCTATTTTTTCATTAAATTCAGATTTATTTCCAGATTGAGATGCTAAATGAATTGATGGCGTCCAAAACCCTGAAACACAGATACAATCACATTTTATATTTTCTATATTTGATAAATCTTTTTTATTATCAGATATTTTTGCAATATCTGCTGATTTGACTTTTTTGTATCCCTTAGCAGCCACTACTACATAGGAAAACTTAATTTCAATTCCTAAATTTTTAGCTTCAGTAATAATGTCAGAAGATGGTTCTTTTCTAGTATCTAAAATTAGTGGATTTACGCCATTTTTTTTGAATTCTATAGCAGTTTCATATCCACTGTCATTATTAGTAAATATCAATGGTTTTTTTCCAACTAAAACTCCATAAACCTTCATGTATTCTTTAGCAGCTGAAGATAACATTACACCTGGGGTATCGTTATTACCAAATACTAACGGCCTTTCAATTGAACCTGATGAAATCAGAACTTCTTTTGCTCTTATGTACCACAAACGTTGTTTGGGTAAATATTTTTGTGTTTTGGGCAAGTGATCACTTATTCTTTCTGACATTACCAGCATGTTATGATCGTAATAACCAAATACCTGTGATCTATTTTTTACAATTACATTAGACATTGACTTTAACTCTGTAATTATTTTCTCTGACCACTCAGTACCAGTTTGATTGCCAATATTTACATCACTAGTTAATAAACTTCCTCCATACCTTGGTTTGTCTTCAGCTAAAATTACACGTGCACCGTTTTTCGCTGCTGCGTATGCACTGGCTAAACCTGAAGGCCCTGACCCAGTAATCAATAAATCACAATATTCATATTTATGTTCGTATCTTTCCTTATCATGTTTGATTGATGCTTCTCCAAAACCTGCTGCCATTCTTATAAAAGGTTCATAAATTTTATACCAAAAGCTTGGTGGCCACATAAAAGTTTTATAATAAAACCCAGCTGGAAAAAACATTTTTAAGAAATTATTAATTGCACCAATATCAAAGTTTACACTAGGCCAACAGTTTACACTTTTAACTTCTAAACCTTCAAAAATCTCCTGTTCAGTAGCTCTAATATTAGGATCTCTCTCATTATTTCTTTCTAATTGTAAAATTGCATAAGGTTCATCAACACCAACTCCAAAGAAACCTCTGGGTCTATGATATTTAAAACTTCTCCCAACAAGATGCACTCCATTTGCTATTAAAGCAGAAGCAATAGTATCTCCTTCATAACCAAAATATTTTTTACCATTAAATGTAAAAGAAATTTTTTTATTTCTATTTACCATTCCAATGTTATTTAATCTAAAATCTTGTGACATTATTCAGTCAGTTCATCTGCTTTATAGGTTTTAAAAATTTCGTGAGTTGAAGTGTCTCTTTCAACTTTAATCCATTGTCTGCAGCCAGATATATGGTGCCATAACTCTAGGTGTTTTCCTCTAGGACTCTTTCTTAAATAAACAAAATTATCCCAATCCTTGTCGCTTATTTCCTTATTAAGCTCTGGTCGTTTTACTGTTGCATCTCCGCCATAAGCAAACTCATTCTGTGATCTTAATCCACAATGTGGACAGAATATATAGAGCATTTAAGATATCCAAGTTTTGGTACCAAGACCTTTTTCATCAATTAAATCACCAGTATTAAATCTATTTAAACTGTAACCTGCATTTAATTCATGAACTCTATCCTGTGCAATTGTGTGAGCAAAAGTCCACCCTGAAGCAGGAGTAGCTTTAAATCCACCATAACACCAGCCACAATTTAAGTATAAGCCATCAATATGTGTTTTATCAATAATTGGTGAACCGTCCATTGACATATCCATAATTCCACCCCAAGTTCTAAGCATTTTTAATTTGCTTAGAAATGGAAACATTGCAATACCTTCAGTCAATACGTGTTGGAGTGTTGGTAAATTTCCTCTTTGAGAGTAACTATTGTATCCGTCCAAGTCTCCACCCATAACCATCTCTCCTTTATCTGATTGGCTACAATAAAAGTGACCTGCACCAAATGTAACAACATGGTCAAGTAAAGGTTTAACAGGTTCTGATACACATGCTTGAAGAAGATGAGTTTCAATTGGTAATGTCATATTTAACATTTCTGCTAAAATATTTGTGCTACCTGCAACACACAAACCAACTTTTTTCGCTTTGATATCTCCTCTAGAAGTTCTTACACCAATTATTTTACCATTAGTAACATCAAATCCTGTAACTTCACAATTTTGAATTATGTCAACACCCATCGAGTCTGCTTGCCTTGCATATCCCCAAGCAACAGCATCGTGTCTAGCAGTCCCAGCACTTGGTTGCATCAAACCTCCAAAAATTGGAAATCGTACATTGTCAGAAAAATCTGCCATTGGAATTCTTTTTTGAACCTCTTCCCTATTTAATAAAACTGCATCAATTCCATTTAATCGCATTGAATTTCCTCTTCTAGAGTACGCATTCATTTGTGCATCTGAATGGGCAAGATTAATTATTCCTCTTGGAGAAAACATTACATTGTAATTCAAATCCTGACTCATCTTTCTCCATAGATCCATGCCAAATTCACTGAACAAAGCATTGTCATCATGCATATAGTTTGATCTAATTATTGTAGTGTTCCTTCCAACGTTACCTCCACCTATCCAGCCTTTTTCAATAATAGCTACATTTGTAATATTGTGCTCCTTAGCTAAATAGTATGCAGTTGCTAAACCATGACCCCCACCACCTATGATAATCACATCATATTCTTTTTTAGGAGTTGGATCTTTCCATGCTACTTCCCAATTCTGATGATCTGAGAATGCATTTTTAATAAGGCTAAAAACTGAGTATTTTTGCATTTTATAATTTTATCCAATTAAACATAATTTTTTTCTTATTTTTTATATATATATTTTTTAGATGTTTAAAATCAAACCAAAAAAGTATAGACATTTTGCACATTAAACAATTATAAATTTTTAACTAAATGCCAAAATCAGATATCCAAATAGCTCGTGAAGCAAAAATGAAACCTATCCAAGAAATTTTGGATGGAGTGGGAGTGCCCGACAAAACTGAGGCATATAGTCCAATAAGTAGGTATATAGCTAAAATCAAACTTGAATACCTTGAAAAATTTGAAGAAAAAAAGGATGGGAAATTAATATTAGTAACTGCAATTACGCCCACACCTGCAGGAGAAGGAAAGACAACAACCTCTGTAGGATTGTCAGATGGACTAAATAAAATAGGTAAAAAATCTATTGTTTGTTTAAGAGAACCAAGTCTCGGTCCCTCTTTTGGAATGAAGGGTGGAGCTGCTGGTGGTGGATATGCTCAAGTAGTTCCAATGGAACAAATTAATTTACACTTTACAGGAGATTTTCATGCAATCACATCTGCACATAATCTTTTATCTGCATTAATAGATAACCATATATATTGGGGAAACAAATTAAACATAGATGTTAGACGAATAGTTTGGAAAAGAGTTCTCGATATGAATGATCGAGCTTTGAGATCTATAAATATAAATCTTGGAGGTGTTGCAAATGGATTTCCGAGAGAAGATGGCTTTGATATTACAGTTGCTTCAGAAATAATGGCAATCTTTTGTCTATCAAATGATTTGCATGATCTTGAAAATAGAATTGGTAACATTACTGTTGCTTATACTAGAGATAAAAAACCGATATATGCAAAAGATTTAAATGCACACGGTCCAATGACTGTATTGTTAAAAGATGCTATTAGACCGAACGTAACACAAACTCTGGAAAACAATCCTGCGATCATTCATGGTGGACCATTTGCAAATATTGCTCATGGATGTAATTCTGTTTTAGCAACTAAAACAGCATTAAAACTTTCTGATTATGTAGTAACAGAAGCTGGATTTGGTGCTGACCTAGGTGCAGAAAAATTTCTAGATATTAAATGTAGAAAATCAGGATTAAAACCAAGTTGTGTTGTGATTGTTGCAACTATAAGAGCGCTGAAGATGCATGGAGGAGTAAAAAAAGACGAATTAAAAAATGAAAATGTCGATGCAGTTAAAAAGGGGCTGGTTAATTTAGAAAGACATATAGAAAATATTCAAAAATTTGGTTTACCTGTAACAGTAGCTATAAACCACTTTGTTTTAGATACTGATAAAGAAATTGATGAAGTTACAAAGTTTTGTGAACAAAAGGATATTAAAGCCTCTATATCAAAGCATTGGGAAAAAGGTGGAGAAGGTGCAATAGATTTAGCAAATGATGTAGTTAAACAATGTGAAAAAGATAGTAATTTTAAATTTTTATATGATGATAAAACTTCATTATTTAAAAAAATAGAAACAATCGCGAAGGAACTTTATAGAGCAAGCGAAGTAGTTGCAGATACTAAAATAAGAGATCAATTAAAAGCTTTTGAAGAAAGAGGTTATCAATCATTACCAATTTGTATTGCAAAAACTCAATATAGTTTTTCCACTGATCCAAATCTAAAGGGAGCACCTTCAGGTCATGTATTACCAATAAGAGAAGTAAGACTATCATCAGGAGCAGAATTCATCGTTGTTGTATGCGGTGCAATAATGACAATGCCAGGATTACCCAAAGTACCAGCGGCTGACTCAATTCGTATTAATAAAAAAGGTGAAACAGAGGGTCTATTTTAAAAGATAATTAAGCCAGTTTTCAAGTTCACGCATTCTAAGATCTTTATTTGTAATCTTATTTTCTTCAGCAATCATTCTTACATGATTATTTATCTCTTGTTCATCAACAAAAGCATTATTGTTTAAAAGACGTTCTTTTCTGAAATGTATAAGGCTTATCATTTTATCATAAGTAATTTCAGGATGATATTGAATACCCCATATATCACTTGCTGCAGACTGAAAATTTACTCCCATAACTTTATTTATAGGATTTGAGGCTAGCAATTTTGAATTTTTTGGCAATTTTGTAACTTCATCAAAATTAAAAGCGGGTGTATTAAAAATTTTACCTTTATTTTTATATATTGGATGTTGCAATCCATCATTATTTATTTCAATATTAAGCGCTATGCCTCTGTGAGATCCGTTTGTGCATCTTTTTACTAGCCCTCCTGCTACTGTAACCGCAACCTGGAGTCCCCAGCAAATAGCTAATATTTTTTTAATTTTTTTTTGACACTCTCTCATAAATTCGATCTGTCTTCTTATTTCAATGGTGTCATTATAAATATTTAGACTACTTCCTCCCCATATAAGTCCATGATATTTATCGAGATCTGTTACTTTGTCAGATATATTTTTATCGGATGAGGGATTTACAACATCTATTTCAATTTTATCAGTAAAATAGGCAATGCTATCTTTTAGACTTTCTGTATGTGTTTTAATCCCACCATCAGTAAAACTCTGATTCTCTTCTCTTAAATTTCCCTCAACTATTAATATTTTTTTCATCAAAATAATTTACCTGAAATACTATGCTCATACATAACTTTCATATCATTTTTAGTCAATTTTTTTGGATTTGAAGATGTTGATGGATCATCAAGAGCCATCTTCGACAAATCATCTAAGTTCATTTTATTTGTTTCTATTACATCTGACAGTTTATGTGGAATATTTAATTCTTTTCGTAGCTCTAGTATCCATTCAAGAAAAGCATCAAAACTTTTACTTAATTTAAGGTAATCACAAATAGAAATAATTCTTTCCTCAATATCTTCTTTATTAAAACTTAAAACATATGGCATAAATATTGCATTAGACAACCCGTGATGAAGATTAAATTGTGCATTAAGTGGATGACTTAGTGAATGAATAGCACCTAAGCCTTTTTGAAATGCAGTAGATCCCATACTTGCTGCAGCTAACAAATCAGATCTGGCATCTAAATCACTTCCATTCTTTACAGCTTTTAAAAGAGATTTTTTTATCAACCTCATACCCTCAATCGCTATTCCATCAGCCATTGGGTGGAAACCAGGAGCACAAAATGCCTCTAAATTGTGTGCTAATGCGTCCATTCCTGTAGCTCCTGTTAAACGGGGAGAAAGTTCTTTAGTAAGAACTGGGTCTAATATGACAATAGATGGTAAAAATTTTGGGTGGAAAATTATTTTTTTTATTCCAGTTTTGGAATTTATTATTGCTGATGCTCTGCCAGTTTCTGAACCAGTTCCAGCAGTTGTTGGAATTGCAATTATTGGACAGATATTTTTTTCATCCGCCCTTTTCCAATAATCACCAATATCCTCAAAATCCCAAATAGGTCTTGATTGTCCTGACATAAAAGCTATGGCTTTGCCGACGTCTAATGCACTTCCACCTCCAATAGCTACTACACTATCGCAACTATTTTTTTTGAAAATTTCAACACCTTCATCGACATTCTCTCCTGTTGGGTTTCCTGAGAAATTAAAAAAAGTAGTTAATTTAAATTTCTTTTCTAAATCATTTACTAAATCTTTTATAAATTCTAAATTGATTAAGTCTTTATCTGTTACTAATAATGGTTTTAAAGTTTTAATTTCAACACAAGCCTTTTCTAGATCCTTAGCTCTATCTTTCCCTACCCAAACAGTTGTGGGGTAATTCCAATTGTAATTAGTCATTTTTATTTTCAAGTATTAAGTCTAAAAATAATGCGGCAGTCCAAGAAAAATTTGTTGCACCAAACCCTTTACCGGTTTTACAGCTAAAGTATTCATTAAACCCTTTTTGTTTAACTAAATTAATAGTTTTTCTTTTTATTTGTTTGGCAAATTTAATATTTTTATTTTTTAATCCTTGATATATTATCCAATTACAATTAATCCATACTGGGCCTCTCCAATATCTTTTCTCTTCAAATTTTTGGTGATTTGATTTTACACTTGATAATAAATATTTTTCTTTAGAACTATGTTTTTTTAAGTTTTTAATAATTTTATTATTTAATACTTTGTCTTTTAAATCTGCAAATAAAATAAAATAATGAGTAATTGATGGAATGTTTATTATTTTTTTATTTTTTAAATCGATGTTAAAAAATATATTTTTTTTCTGATTAAATAATTTTACAATTTTATTTTCAGATTTTGATATATAAGACTCTAATTCGGTACTTTGCAAATTGAATATATTTAATAATTTAAGAAGATCTTTATTTGCTCGTAAAAATATAGAGTTAAAACCAACATCAACTACATTGAATAACGACGCTCTATAAATTTTTTTTGGATTATAATTGTTTTTTCTCAAATGATTTTTGATAGTTACGTATCTATCATAATCGATATCTAATGGCCTATATTCAGGATTAACAACCTTGTTGTCTCCCCTTTTATATTTTAGGTTTTTTGGGACTTTTACTTTGCTCATAGGCTCATCCCACAATGGTGAATTATCGTAGCCACTTTCCCAAGGGTGCAAAATTGACACCAATCCTGTATTATTTGGGTCTCTAAATTTAATTAACCATTTGTGGTATTTTAATATTCCCTTAGCTATTTTTTTAAATTCAGCTTTGTCTTTATTATTAATTTTTTTTTTATCCAAAATTAGTTTTAAAATTATTGCAAGGATTGGTGGTTGCGTAATACCAGATGAATGTATTTTATTTCCACAAGCCCAAACAGAATGGTTTGGATAATAATTGGTATTTAAATCGTGAAACAAAATATGGGGTATCATTCCATCTTTCCATTGACCTCTTATTAATGTCTTTATTTCATCCAGAGCATATTTGATTTTAAAATGCGAATATCCTAGAGCAATGAAACCTGAATCCCAATTCCATTGAGCTGGGTACAATTTGTTATTGGTTGGTAATGTATAGCCTTTTTTTTTATTGCCTAATAAAACTTTCTTGGCTGATTTAACAAAGTCTTCCATTAACCCTTTACACTTCCTGCAGTAAGACCGCTCACTAAATATTTTTCAAAGTATACAAAAATTAACAAAACAGGAATTGTAACAATTACTGACCCAGCCATTAAATATTGTCTTGGTGTTTCGGCATCACCACTTAGATATTGTATTGCCCTTGATAAGGTAAATGAGTTTGGATTATCCAAGAACATCAAAGAAAATAAAAACTCATTCCACGCAATCATAAAGACGTATAAAGCAACTGAAGAGATTGCAGGTATGCTTAATGGTAAAATTATTTTTATAATTATGCCAAACCAATTTAATTTGTCCATGATTGCTGCTTCTTCTAGTTCTTTAGGAATACTTCCAAAATAACCTTGTAACATGTAAATTGCAACTGGCAAAGTAGTTGCTGTATAAACAATTAATAAGCCACCTACCGAGTTTCTTAAACCTAGTTGACTAAAAACAGTATACAAAGGAATAACTAATACTATTGCAGGAAACATATAAATAATTAAAATTGAAGTCGACAGAAAGTTTTTTCCAAAGAAGTTTAACCTTGCTACAGCATAAGCAGCTGGTATTGCGAATAGTAAAGTAACTATCACTGTCCCAACTGAAACAAATGTACTTATTAGTATATATCTACCAAATTTGTAAGTATCAAATATCACAAAGTATGACTTAAATAATTCTTTAAAATCTTGCTTAAAATTTATACTAAAATCTAAAGGATTAATTAGCAAAGCAGCTTGAGTTTTAAAGCTTGTTATCAACATCATATAAAATGGAAATAAAATGACAAATGAGAATAAAACAATTCCAAAGAGAGTTAAAAAATCAAATATTACTATTTGTGATGAATGCTCAGATGCTAAATATTTTTGACTATATTTATTAATTTTTAATGTGAAAAATATCAATATTGCAAATATTCCAATATTATACCAAACGGGCATTACCTGAACTATGTATCCATCTACAAAGGTAAATATAAAGGCAAATAAAGTTGATTTTATTAAATAATTTAACTTTTCACCTATAATTAAATTTAAAAGACTAATAGCGATACCTAAAGTAATAATTATTTCAAAATTAAAATTTTTTAACTCAACTCCTTGCAAAGTTACTAAAATTTTCCAAATAGAGACCAAAGAAAACAAAAATATAGAGGATATTAATGCGTAGTATATTAAATTTTTAGTTTTCATCGGCCCTCTTACCTATTAATTTAAAGTAAACGAACATAAATAATAGCAGTAAAGCAACTATTACAATTGATACTGCTGACCCCATACCAATATCGGAAATAGTAAATCCTTGCTCATAAACATTTATTGGCAAAGTTCTAGTTCCAGATGCACCTCCTGTTAATAAAAAAATATCCTCGAATTTATTAAAGTTCCAAATAAACCTAATCATAAAGAGAATAGATATCACAGCTGTTATTTGTGGAAGAGTGATATTAATAAATTTTTGTAAAGGACCAGCACCATCCACTTCCGCTGCCTCATATAATTCTTTAGGTACTGCTTGAAGTCGAGCTAATATAAATAAGAAAGCTAATGGAAAGTATCTCCAAATTTCAAAAATAATTACAGTTGTTAATGCTAATCGTAATTTAAGATCAAAACCAAAAAAATTTATCGTTAAATATTTTTGACCCAATAAATTTAAGGGCTCTTGTATGACTTGAAAATTCATCAATAGATTATTTAAAGTCCCACTGTAAGGATCTAATAATAACTCCCAAGTATAGGCTAGAGCAACAACAGGGCCCACGTATGGAAAAAGTAAAACACTTCTCATAAATGTTCTTCCAAAAAACTTCTGGTTCACAAGTTGAGCAGTGAGTATTCCAAATACAATCGAACCGATTGTGCCAAAAAAAGTATAGTAAAAAGTAGTTGATAATAAATCAAAAAATTCATTTTGAAAAAATACCTTTTTAAAATTCTTTAATGTAAAATTAGTATTTAATAAAATATTATCTGATTTACCTGTTAATTTTGGTTTAATAGTTTTTAATTCTTTTTTGTTTATTTGTTTGCCATCAGAACTCTTTAATAATATTTGAAAATTTTCCTTGTATTTAGCCTCCCAATTTCCAAAATCACAATAAATTTTATTTGATTTAACCCTGCATCTTTCATCTAAATTTATTGGCTTAATATTCTTAGGTAATTTATCTTGAAATTTAACGTCCCTTATTTCTAAAATTAATGAACTATTTCTAAGTTTATAAATAACCTTTAATTGATCTGGATTATCTTTGATGGATTTAACAATTTTTTTTGCTCTAGGTTCAGGGATCCTTATATCTTTTAATCCAACCTCTTTAAAACTTATCCATACATTTGCAAATATTGGAAATAAGATAATTGAAAAAACAAGGAAAACTGCAGGTAATATTAATATATATGCAGTTCTTTTTTCTATTTTTGAAAGTGTATCACTCATAATAAAAGCGGATAATACATATTATCCGCTTTTATTTAAATTTAAATTATTAGATTAAAATTGAGAGAGTTTTTGATTGATCATATCTACTGCTTGATCAATATCAATCTGTCCATCAACATAAAGTCTAGTTATTCTATTAATAAACTTGTTATTAATAATTTTAGAAGCTCTAGAAAGTTCACCTTCTTTTACACCCCATCTTTGAGCTTTATCTAATCCAGCAACAATATTATTTATAACATCCTCTGAATATAAGTCTGATAAAGGTGCTTTTCTATCAACTCCAACAGGTAATTTACTCCATGCTTTTGTAAACGCCTCAGGATCGCTCGAGTTTCCTCTTCTAACAGGAAATTTACCTTCTGGTGCGATTGAAAGTGTCTTGGTGTAACCTTCATCCATTGAGTATTTGATAAATGCACTTGCTTCTTCTGTATCAGCATCTGCTGTTATTCCAAAGTATCTTACATCAGCCCATGCAGCCCCTTTTTTATTATTAGGACCACTTAAGTTTGTAATGAAACCAGTTTTTGAAGCTAACTCCCCAGATGTTGGATCACTATTTATTGTTGGCGGAGCTGAATCTCTTAAACCAGCTAGTTCATCCATAATAAATGGAGACCAAATTATCATTGGTGTTTTTCCTGCAAAATACAATTCTCTTGATTGCTTCCAGTATAATTCTCCTGGAGGACTTGCATTTGCAATAACTTTATAAAACTCTAAAGAAGCTTTTAACTTTTTACCTTGTTTTCTTATTGCACCTTTTTTAACAACATTTACTCCATTTGCTAAAAGAACATGCTCTAAAACTTGACTCATAAAGTTTTCATCAGTTTTCGTTGCAGCAACAAAACCAAACATTCCATCTCCAGAAAGTGCTTCAACTGCCTTTGTTATATTTTCATAACTTGTTGGTGGCTCAAGTCCTGCTTTTTCAAATAAGTCTTTTCTATAAACGACCATTTGCGTCCAACCATCAACTGGCACAGCTGCTATTTTTGATCCTTTTTTAGCCATGTTTAAGGCACCTGGTGCAAAAGTTTTTTTACCAAGTTCTTTTACAACTGCATTATTTGCATCAACATCTAGTATTCCAGCTTCTGCCCAAGGTAATACATACTGTAAAGTATGATAGATTACATCAGGTAGATCACCCGCTGCTGCTGCTGCAGTTGCTCTTGTTCCTAAATCTTTTTCTTCTACAGGAATAACTTCAACTTTGATGCCAGTTTTAGCTTCAAAATCTTTAGCCATTGCCTCTTGTTTAGCCATTCTAGCTGGCTGAACCTCTGTAGTCCAAAAAGTGATGTCTGCGTAACTAATATTTGAAATTAAAAATATAAGCGTGCAAACAGTTATTATTATTTTTTTAATCATTGATTCCCCTCTTTTCGTTGATTAACTAAGCAAATCTATCAGTGAGATAAATGAATGACAATAAATTAAAAAAGTCTACCTTATTCAAAAAGTCAATAAATATAATATTTTTAAATCGAAAATTTTTTATTTTTTAGAATTGCTCTAATCATTCTGAACATTAAGGGAATTTTTTTTGAATTAAATTTTTTTAAAATAAAAGGCGCGATTTCTCTTACAAGTTGTTCGCCTTCTACAGTATCATTTGCCATAAACTTTTTTTTAGCACTTTTGAAAGTAAAACCTTGTCCCAAATAGTTTCCCATTTTGCTATTTCTTCCACCCGCAGCACTTACATACAGGTCTCCAACTCCTGCTAGACTTAAAACGGTTTCTTCTTTTCCTTTCAATTGTCTGGTTAAGTATTTCATTTCTGATAGTGATTTTTGAAATAGACTTGACGATTTATTCAAACTTAAACCAGAACCAATTATCATGGAATAAATATTTTTTATTGCTGAACATATTTCAATACCAATAATATCTGTAGAATATTCTATCAAATAATATTTGGTTGAAATCATTTTACCTAACAATTTTGCAAATTTAATGTTTTTGTTAGCTATAATTACACTAGTTTGTCTTTTTCTAACTAATTCCTTAGCTAAACAAGGTCCCTTCAAAACTGATACATTTAATTTTGGATTATTTTTTAGAAGAGTTTGAGAAATAGTTGTAATTTTTTTATTTTTCTTTTCATATTTGAGACCTTTTGTAAGAACTAAAACTGGAGATTTTACTTTATACTTTTTTAATTCTTTACCAACAAAATTAATACCTGATAAACTTAATGCAATAACAATAAGATCATATTTTTCAAGAAATAATTTCTTAGAATATTTTTTAAATATTAGTTTTTTTGAAAGATTAATTTTTAAACCTGAATGAAATTTTTTTTTTGATGATAAATTTTTAATAAATCTTTGGTTATATGGTTCTGTAATTAATACTTTATTATTATTATCTATACATGGAACAGAGAACGCTGATCCCATGGCTCCACCACCAATAATTAGAATTTTTTTCATAAATAAATTCACTAAAAATAAACTATTCATTAATAACAAGTAAATTTAAAGAAAAAATAGTTTTATTTTTTTGATTTTATTAATAAGATAAATTTTTAAAATTATACAATTTATATGAATAAAATAGCAATAATCGGTGCAGGGCCTTGTGGTTTATCGATGTTAAGAGCCTTCGAGCATGCTGAGCAAAAAGGAGAAGAAGTTCCAGAAATAGTGTGTTTTGAAAAACAAGATGATTGGGGAGGACTATGGAACTACAGTTGGAGAACCGGTTCAGATCAATATGGTGATCCTATCCCCAATAGTATGTATAGATATTTATGGTCAAATGGACCAAAAGAATGTTTGGAATTTGCAGATTATTCTTTTGATGAGCATTTTGGAAAACCTATTCCATCTTTTCCACCTAGAGAAGTGTTATTTAATTATATAATTGGAAGAGTAAGTAAAGGAAACATTAAAAGCAAAATTAAATTTAGCACAAGCGTAAAGAGTGTAAACTATAATTCAGATAAATTTGAAGTAAGCTATCAAGATAAAACTAACAATAAAATTTTGTCTGACAAGTTTGATTATGTAGTTGTTTCAACTGGACATTTTTCAGTTCCATTTATTCCTGAATACAAGGGTATGAATTCTTTTCCAGGAAGAATAATGCATTCTCATGATTTCAGAGATGCTGAAGAATTTAGAGGTAAAAATGTGATAGTGCTTGGAAGCAGTTATTCAGCTGAGGATGTTGCTTTGCAATGTAATAAATATGGAGCTAAAAGTGTAACCATAGGTTATAGACATAATCCAATGGGTTTTAAATGGCCTTCTGGTATGAAAGAAGTTTACTATCTAGATAGATTAGAGGGTAACAAAGCAATTTTTAAAGATGGTACAGAGCAAGAAGCAGATGTAATTATATTATGCACTGGATACTTGCATCATTTTCCATTTTTGAACGAAAAACTAAGTCTTAAAACTCACAACAGATTATATCCACCAAAATTATACAAAGGAGTAGTTTGGCAAGATAATCACAAGCTAATGTACCTAGGTATGCAGGATCAATTTCATACTTTTAATATGTTTGATTGCCAAGCATGGTTCGCAAGGGATGTGATAATGAATAAAATTAAGATTCCAAATGATAGTGAAATAGAAAAAGATATTTCTAAATGGGTTTCTATGGAAGAAAAATTAGAAAATCCTGATCAAATGATTGATTTTCAAACTGAGTATACTAAAGAGCTTCATGATATGTCAGATTATCCAAAAATTGATTTTGAATTGATAAGAAAACATTTTAAAGATTGGGAACATCATAAAATGGATGATATTTCAACTTACAGAAATAAATCTTTTTCATCACCTGTTACTGGATCCATAGCTCCTATTCACCATACACCTTGGTCATCTGCAATGGATGACTCTATGGATACGTTTTTAAAATAATAAGATTTACAATAAGGTTTTATCAACTGATAATTTCCACCCATTCAATAGTTTTTTTCTAACAGTGTGAGTTAATTTAGGTTTAAAAGTTTTGTCTTTTTTCCATTTTCTACTTATTTGGTCTAATGATTTAAATACTCCAATTTGGTATCCAGCAAACAAAGCAACTCCAAGTGCTGTAGTTTCCAAAACTTTAGGTCTTTCTGTTTTAATATCTATAATATTTGCCAAAAACTGAGAAAACCAGTCGTTTTCCACCATGCCTCCGTCAATTTTTACTATATTTGGCTTTAATCCATCTTTTCTCATAGCATTAAATAGATCATAACTTTGATATGCCACAGATTCAATAACTGCTCTTACTAAGGTTTTCCAATCACTATCTCTAGTTAATCCAGTTATAACTCCTCTTGCTTCAGGTCTCCAGTATGGAGCTCCCAGTCCACTAAAAGCTGGTACAACATATACACCTTCATTATTTTTTTTTGATTTAGCAATTTGTTCTGTGTCATAAGCATTATTAATTAATTTTAACTTATCTCTTAACCACTGAACACCTGCGCCAGCGATAAAAATTGAACCTTCAAGAGCAAAAGTATTTTTTCCATTTAATCTGTAACAAATTGTGGTTAGTAATTTATTTTTTGAAAAAATCTTTTTCGACCCAGTATTCATTATTACAAAAGCACCTGTGCCATAAGTACTTTTAATTGAGCCTTTTTTAAAACAAGATTGTCCTACAGCTGCAGCTTGTTGATCACCCAAAACTGCAGATATAGGAATTTCATATCCAATAATTTTTTTATTTGTTGATCCAAAATTATCCGCTGAATTTTTTACATCAGGTAAAATACTTTTTGAGATATTGAGCTTTTTTAAAATTTCTTTGTCCCAATTGTTATTATTTATATTAAACAACATTGTTCTACTTGCATTTGTTGCCTCTGTTAAATGATGTTGTCCATTAGTTAGTTTCCAAATTAAGAAAGTATCAACAGTGCCAAATAATAAATTATTAGATTTTTGAAGTTTCTTCGAAATTTTTACGTTTTCTAAGATCCATTTAATTTTAGTAGCTGAAAAATATGGATCAATAAATAAACCAGTTTTTCTTCTAAAAATATTTTCATATTTTTTTTGCTTAAGCTTTTCACAGTAATCATGAGTTCTTCTGTCTTGCCAAACAATTGCATTGTATACTGGTTTACCTGTTTTCTTGTTCCAAAGAATAGTTGTCTCTCTCTGGTTGGTAATTCCAATACTTAATATTTTTCCTTTTAGAAGAGATGCTTTTTTAATTACTTTTTTTAAAGCTTTAAGAGTTGTTAACCAAATTTCATTTGGATTATGCTCTACCCATCCATTTTTTGGAAAGTATTGGTTAAATTCAAACTGAGATGTAAATTTTATATTGCCATCTAAATCAAAGAGAATTGCTCTAGACGAAGTTGTACCTTGGTCGATAGCAACAAGAAATTTTTTCACAATTTTAGTCTATACCTAAATGTTTTTTTCTTTGTCCTACCCAAGTTCTAATTAAATTATCAAAAATTAGTCCAATAAATGCAACACAAATTCCAAGTGTTAATCCAATACCTGCACCTTTTTTATCTGATAAAGCTTTTAAAATATACTGACCCAAATCCTCTGTTCCAATAAAAGCCCCGATAATTACCATAAATAATGCAAAAACTATTGTTTGATTAAGCCCTAACATCATGTGTGGAAATGCTAATGGAAATTCTATTTTAAATAGTCTTTGAAACTTTGTGACTCCTGACATCGTTGCAGCATCATGTAGTCCAGCTGGAACGCTTCTAAGACCCTCAATTGTGTATCTTGTTGCTGGTATCGTAGCATAAACTATTACAGCAATTAAAACTGAAGTATCTGTAATTCCAAAAAGCATCATCACAGGAATTAAATATACAAAAGATGGAAAAGTTTGAAATATATCACAAACATTTAACATAAAGTTTGTAGAATGTTTATTTTGAAAACATAAAGTTCCAACAGTAAATCCAATTGTGCAAGATACTAGTACACCAAATGTTGCCATGTATGTGGTTACTAAAGCTCTATCCCACCATGGGCTTAGAGCTATAAATAAAGTTAAACCACAAACAACTAAAGCAGATCTAACTCCACCAATTAAATATCCAGCTCCAACAACTAGAACTAATGTGGCTACGGCTGGCATTCTCAAATATAAAGCTCTCATCGGTTGGAGTACATCAACAATTAGCCAAGTGTTAAATGCTTTAATATATACAAAGAAAGTATCGAATATCCAATCAACACCTTTATTCCAAAAGTCTGCTGTTGATATTCCTTTATTATGTGGAACTTCAAATAAATAATTATACCCGTCTTTAAAATAAATTGATCCAAAGTAAGCTAATAGAATACCTATTATTACTATAACTCCAAAGAATAATGAATTTTTATTTCGTTGAAAAAAATTTAAATTACCAAAATAATCAACCTGTTTATTTGCCCAAGCTAAAGACATCTTATCTAATAAAATTGCGATCAAACTAATACAAAGACCTGCCTCTAATGCTAATCCAATATTCAACTGATTTAGAGCTAATAATAAATTAAAACCTAAACCTTTTGCTCCTATAAATGCAGAGATAACTGCCATAGAAAAACACACCATTATAACTTGGTTAACTCCTATTAAAATATCTCTTCTCGCTGTTGGAATTAATACTTTTGACATTAGTTGCCAGTTACTACATCCGCTCATTCTACCAGCTTCAATTACCTCTGGGGGGACAGCCCTTAAACCTAATAAAGTTAATAGTATCATTGGGGGCACAGCAACAATCATTGTTATAATTACTGCAGCATGGTCTCCTACCCCAAAAAGAACTAGTGCAGGAACTAATACCGCATACTGAGGCATCGTCTGCATAACTAAAAGTATTGGATATAATGCTTTTTCTACTCTTTTGCTTTTGTATGCCGCAACACCCAAACCTAAACCAAAAATAAATGAAAGAGGTGCTGCAACTAATATAAAAGAAAGTGTTTGCATAGACGGTTTCCATTGTCCAAATATTGAAATATAAGTCATTGATAAAAGTGCATATAAGGCCAATCCTTTACCTCCTAACTTATAAGCAAGTATCGCTGATCCCGCTGCTACAATAGTCCAAGGTAAGCCCGGTAATTCTGCCCAGGGATTAGCATCAATCCAATCCCAACTAGTAAAAGCAACAATTGTTTCAAGACCGCCTAATAAAATCTCTCTAATTAATTCTATTAGAAAAGTCATAAATGCGGTTAGGTTTCTAGTAATTTGTAAAACTAAAGGTCGTGTTTTATATTCCTGCGTATCTTCATTCCAAAATTCCATTGGCATCCAATCATTCATTAAAAAAAACAATGAATCATTTATCCAAATTGGAAGCCATCCAAGTAATGGTGGCAATCTCCAGAAAACATCAAAAGCGTAATATCTAACCTCTTTACCTAGAAATACGAAGGCACTCTGATTAGGATCTTTTACAAATTCTGCTTGTCCTCTAATAAATTTGTAAGTTTCAGGAACATCAATTGCAAAGCATAGTGCAAAAAATACAGCTAATAAAAATAACCATTGAAATAATTTAGGATATTTTTTAAGTAATTCCATAATTTAATGATTATTTTTTCTTCCCCCAAAAACTGTATTAATAATTTTTGCAGGATTAATTGAACCTACGATATTATTTTTGCCATCTGTAACAGCTACTGTTTTTTCTTGTGTTAATATTTTTTCAGCAACATTTTCAATAATCTCGTCTTTTGAAACTTTTATATCACCCATGTTGTCAGAGGTTATTTCATCCATTACATCTTTAATTAGTAAAACTTTTTCCCTTGGAACTTCTTCTGTAAATTTTCTTACATATTCTGTAGCTGGATTTAAAACAATGTTCGCAGGTGTATCTAATTGCTCAATTATTCCATCTTTCATAATTGCAATTCGATCAGCGAGTTTTAAAGCTTCATCAAAATCATGAGTAATAAACATAATTGTTTTTTGTAATTTTTCTTGAAGTCTTAAAAACTCATCTTGCATTTCTTTCCTTATTAGAGGATCTAATGCAGAAAAAGGTTCGTCTAGAAACCATATATCTGGCTCGACCGCCAAAGATCTAGCAATTCCAACCCTTTGTTGCTGTCCTCCAGATAACTCTCTTGGAAAATAATTTTCTCTTCCATCAAGACCAACAAGTTTAACCATATCCATTGCTTTATTAATGCTATCTTCAGTTTTAATACCCTTAATTTGAAGAGGAAAAGCAATATTTTCTAAGACTGTTTTATGAGGAAGTAATGCAAAACTTTGAAAAACCATTCCCATTTTATTTCTTCTTAAATCAATAAGTTCCTTGTTATTTAAATTAAGTAAGTCTTGACCTTCAATAAAAATTTTTCCACCAGTTGCGTCTGTTAATCTAGATATACACCTTAATAATGTTGACTTACCCGATCCTGATAAACCCATTACAACTAACATTTCACCTTTAGATACTTCAAAAGAAGCATTGTTAACTCCTACAATACATCCATTTTCTTGAAATGTTTTTGCATCAACATTACCATTTGCTTCTTTAAGCATTCTTTCAGCATTTGCTCCAAAGATTTTATAAACAGATTGGCATTTAATTACTGGTTCAGACATAAATAATATTAAGGTTATACGAATTTAAGATAAAATAAAATCTCTATAATTTGTTACATTTCCTCCTTAAAAATTTTTAATAAAATAAACTCTTGTATCAATACCTGTACTTAAAAAACTTAAAGCTTCTCCACTTACTTTTACAGTTTCATCTACACCAACATTATTTCCACTTACAACGTAACCTGCAAAACATTTATTTTTTTCATCGTCCCATTTTACAAATGTTTCATCTATTTTATTTCCGTTAATTGTATAAATTTCATGAGCTCTAAAGTTTAGAAAATTCGCGCCCATAATTGCACGTTGAGGTATAAGTTTAGTTGCCTTGCATACTGCCTCGTATAATTCATCAGATAATTTAAAATTATCAGTTCCATCAAACGAAACCAAAACTCCTGAAGGGAGACTAGAAATTAGCTTATTAAGTTTTCTTTCTTCAGCTATTCTTTCTTCTTCTATTTTCATTTTAGCAACCAGTTCATCGCCTTCACCAAAAATATTATTTAAAACAAAAAAAGTTAGAAAGATAAGAATAATTATACCAACTAATCCACCAAATTGTTTAACTGGCTCTGATAATGTTTTAAAACTATTCTTGGAAACTTCCATTTTTCCAAATACCTGTTTTTTGTTTTCCGTCTGACCAAGTAAAAGTACCTTTACCATTCATAAAACCGTTGGCCCATTCACCTTCATAAGTTGAACCATCAGGAAAAAATAAAATTCCTATACCGCTCCATTGACTTTCTTTAAATTCACCTTTGTAAATATATCCATTCGGCCATGTTTCGGTTCCTTGACCATGTTTTTTTGTTGCAACCCATTCACCTTCGTAAGTTGTTTTATCTGTGTAAACCCACTTACCATAACCATTGTCACAATTCCCCTCTTTACATCCCGTACTTCTTGCCGATGCTAAAGAGGTAATTAATGACGAAAAAAGTATAAAAAATATAAGCTTTTTCATGGAAATATATTACACAAAATTTCTTAAAAAAAAATTAGGCATTTTTTGATTTGTTCTTACAGATATAAATTGAAATATCTTTTTCTGAATTGTCTGTATTTATATTTTTTGTAATTTCATGAATTAATTCACCTGATTTTCTTGTAATTATTGCGGATTCTGAATAAGTTTTGTCATTGTTAAAGGCCTTAAACAAAACTACGTCTTTATTTACTATTTTTACATCAAAATTTGAATTTTGAGAGAAAAATTTTGATAATCCATTTACCATTAATGTGCTGGGTTTATTTGAATAAATTTGAAAAGAATCTAAATTTTTAACATTTAGGTCGTCTGCTAGAAAAGTTTTATAATTATACTCTGAATTCTTAACAATTTTTTTTTCTAACTCACATGTAAACTCTAGATTTAAATTTTCACCAATACTTATGTCTTTTGCATAAGCAAAATTGAAAATAAAAAAGTTTAATAATATTAAATAAAATACTTTTTCCATTAATTATTTGAGGTGATAAAAAAAATCTCCCCCAATAAAATTGGGAGAGATCTTAAATTTATTAAATTAACCTTAATGATCGTGTGTAAATTCTTCCCACACACTCTTATTGTCAGCTAACCATTTTTTTGCTGCATCTTCGTGAGTCATTTTGTCGACATCAACTAAAGCTGCCATTGCTCCAATTTGACTTGTAGAGAATGACATTTTTCTAAACGTTTTTGCAGCTGCTGGATGAGTTTTTGGAAAATCTTCATGTGCAGCTTTTTTCAGATAACCATCCGGAGAACCACATTTTCCATCTCCGCCATCTTCTGGTCTACAACCAGCTGTGTATGGAGGAAAGTCGATAAATGTAAAACCAGCACCATCTGTAAAGTTCGGTGTCCAGTTAAATATGATAGTTCCTCTTCCTTCTTTTTTAGCTGCAGCTAACTCTGCCCAAAGTGCATCTGCACTTCCAGCAAATTTAACCCACCATAGATCTCCTAATCCTAGAGCATCAACTCTTTGAGGTATTAAATCTCCATGCCATGTTTGTGGTCCTTCTAACATTCTACCTTTTCCATCTGGTGAATCAGGTGTTGTGAAATTTTTTGCACAATCAGGATTTTTTAATGCAGTCCAGTCTGGTAGACCTGGGCATAAGCCTTTTTCTACAACCCAGTTTGGATATCCCATATCCTCAAGAGTTCTAGCTTCGTGATCACCCATATCTAATAAACCACCTTTATCTAAAGCAGTTGTGAATGATTTTCCGAATGCAGATTCCCATACTTCATGAGATATAGTTACATCACCAATTCTAATCGACTCATAAACTGCTTGAGAGTCAGCATTTACATATTTTACATTGTTTCCCATACTTTCAAAAATTCCGCCAATTACGTATGCCATTACAATTTGGCTTGACCAGTTATGAGTTGGGATAACAATTGGTTTTTTACTATCTGCTGCGTTTGAAATCCCTGCAAAACTTACAAGAGATATCACCATAGCTGATAATAGAGATATTATTTTTTTCATTATTTCCCTTTCCTTAATATTAAGTGATAAAGTATCACCTCTATTAAAGTTACAGTCAACTAGCAAAATAGATACAAATGTATATATAAAATTTATATATAAATTTGCTTATACTTTTGTATAATTTTTTAAATTTTTTTAAAAATGGAAACAAGTTTAAGTATTAAAGAACCTGGTTTAAACGTATTACCACCTGGAGTTGAAAGATATGTGGTCAATGCAGGTGGAATTACTGGTATTCAAATATCTCCTGAAGATGAAATTAAAATTATAAATAATGAGGGAAATCAAATTTGCGAAATAAATATTTTTGATAAACATGGAAAATCAGAATTAGGAATTTTAAATTTAAAAGAAAATACAAAATCATCAGAAATAAAAAAAATACTTTTGAAAAATGAAGAAAGTTCTTTGCAAGCATTACTTCAATTAAAAAAAAGAAATTTACAAATTGAGAAAGCTGCTTCATCAGTAATTTTTGATAAAAACACCTCTGCAGGAGAAGAAATAATTCTAAATTCGAAGGATGACTGTTATTGCATCTTTGCTGCTCCAGGAGCCAATATGCTTGTTCATGATCAAAATCCACCTTCAGATCTAACTGTATTAGTTAAAAGAGCAAAAATTAAAAATTCTGAAAAAGAATTTTCAATAATTCCTGATCCAATTTACGATCCTGACTATGAAGTTAATATAGATAGAAAAACTGCAACAGGATATCAAGTTAAAGCTGGAGACTATATTCAAATAATTACACCAACGGGAAGACAATGCTCAGATTTTGTTGCATACGACACTGCTAAACTTGAAAAAGGTATAGAAAGGGGTCTTGATTGGCAAACTACTAGAACCTTTATGGGACATACTTTTCCTGGTCCTGGTTTATTTTCAAAGTTCTATGATACTGATCATGAGCCATTGGTAGAAGTTGTAAGAGATACAGTGGGTATTCATGATACATTTAATTTAGCTTGTACCTCAAAGTACTACGAAGACTCAGGATATTTTGGTCATGCAAATTGCTCTGACAATTTAAATGACTCAATGAAAAAATATGGCGTAGAAGAAAAAAAAGGTTGGCATGCAATTAATCTTTTCTTTAATACATCTTCGGGAGGTCAAAATTCTGTTACATCTGATGAGTCTTATGCAAGGCCTGGTGATTACGTCATTTTTAAAGCTCTAAAAGATTTAACATGTGGAACTACTGCATGCCCTAGTGATATTGATAGCTGTAATGGATGGAACCCTACTGATATTTTTGTTAGAACTTATGAGAAAAGCAAAGAATTTACTAAATCATATGGTTTTAGAATGAAAACAGATTCAGAAAATAAACTTACAAGAAATACCGGTTTCTATGAAAGAACATCAAAATTAACTAGAAACTTTGTCGATGCTAGAGGTTTTTGGTTACCAAATGATTATACAAAACATGGCGTAATTAATGAATACAATGCATGCAGAGAAGACGCCGTCCTAATTGACTTATCTTCATTAAGGAAATTTGAAATTCTTGGTCCAGATGCTGAAGAATTAATGAATTATACATTAACTCGAAATGTAAAAAAACTTTCAGTTGGTCAAATTGTTTATTCAGCAATGTGTTATGAAAATGGAACTATGTTTGATGATGGAACGTTATTAAAACTTAGTGATCATGGTTTTAGATGGATTTGTGGTGATGAATATGGAGGTGAGTGGCTTAAAGAACAAGCTAAGAAAAAAAATTATAAAGTTCATATCAAAAATTCTACTGACCAAATAAATAATTTATCTTTACAAGGTCCCAAAAGTAGAAAAATTTTAGAAAAAATAATTTTTACTCCCCCTACCCAACCCTCTATATTAGAATTGGAATGGTTTAGATTTACAATTTGTCGATTGGAAGAATTAAACGGAATACCATTAATTGTTTCAAGAACAGGTTACACTGGTGAACTTGGTTTTGAAATTTGGTGTCATCCAAGTAATGCTACTACAGTTTGGGATAAGGTAATGGAAGCAGGAAAAGATGAAGGTTTGATACCAGCTGGTTTTGCTGCTTTAGATCTTTTAAGAATTGAAGCTGGTTTAATTTTATTTGGTAATGAATTTGACGGACAACAAGATCCGTTTGAAGCAGGAATTGGGTTTTCAGTTCCTTTAAAATCCAAAACAGAGGATTTTATTGGAAGAGAAAATTTAATTAAGAGAAAAGAAAATCCTCAAAAAAAACTAGTAGGGCTAGAGTTAATAGGTAAAGAAATTGCAAATCATGGAGATTGCGTTCATATTGGAAGATCTCAGGTTGGAATTATAACTAGTGGATGCATTTCTCCGACATTAAATAAAAATATTGCATTATGTAGAATAGATGTAGGTCACTCAGAATTAGGTAATGAAGTTGAAATTGGAAAAATAGATGGACATCAAAAAAGAATACCTGCAAAAATTGTTGGATTTCCTCATTACGATCCAAAGAAAACTAAAGTAAGATCTTAATGGCTAAATCAACTAAGGATTTGTTAGAGTTTTGGGAAGATCAAATGAAACTTTCACACACATCAAGTAACTATTTTTTTAGAAAATCACCTTCTCACTATCATATGATGCTTCTAGTTATGTCAGCATTTAAGCAAAAACAGAACTTATCAGTAGAGGAGCTAAAAACTAAACTATTTAAAACATCTAGACCAAAATCTGCATTAATAATTAATGAGGCATGTGAAAAAGGTTTTTTTTATTTAGAAAAAACCGCTCAAGATCAAAGAAAAAAACATATAAAACCAAGTGCTTCGTTTATCTCAGAATTTAACGATTATTTATCTACTCTTAAAAATTTGAGCTTTTAACAATAATCAAATCCTAAGTTCTATAAGTTTTTATTTCTAAATTTTATATATAAAAAAAATTATATATTTAACCCTTTTCAAAAAATAGTGTTTAAATATGTCATTGCCGACAAAAGCAAAAGTAGTAATCGTTGGAGGGGGAATTCACGGCCTAAGTACTGCTTGGAAACTTTCCGAAACTTACAAAAATCCAGGTGATATTGTAGTATTAGAAAAAAAAGATACCGCAGCTGGCGCAAGTGGTATTGCGTGTGGTGTTGTAAGAAATAATTATTTTCAGCCTGCAATGAGAGAATTAATGGCTCATTCAGTTTCAGTTTGGGAGAGTGATCCTAAGGCATTTAAATATAATGCAGTTGGTTATTTACAAATTTCACCAGAAGTAATGCATGCAGATGTTGCAACTATTTACGAACAACAAAAAGCAATTGGTTATGAATCTGAATTTATAGAAGGTGAAAAAGATTGCATGAAATATATGAAAGCTATGTTTAGTGATTGGCAAGCACAAGGTATAACTTCTGTTCTTCATGAAAAAAAAGGTGGATACGCTTTTAATAAAGATTCAATTAAAGCACTTGAACACAAATCTACTTCAAATGGTGTTGAAGTAAAGAAAGGTGTTAAAGTCACTGGCTTCAAAAGAGGAAGTAACAGCAAAGCCGTTACAGGAGTTGAAACAGACAAAGGTACAATTGAATGTGAACAAGTTGTCGTTGGAGCAGGTCCTTGGGCAAGAGATTTTTGGAATATGTTAGAACTTCCTAAAACTGCAAATATTAAAGGTAAAGATGGCAGAATTCATGAAACCGACATGTGGAAATATTGGATGCTTCAAGAGGGTGTACTTGGTGTAGAACCAGATTTTTTAAAAATGGACAACGGTGAACAGCCACCTGTAATCCATGTAGACTCAACAGCTCCTTTATATTCAGACAAAACTAAAAAATTAATTACAGATAAAATTTGGGGAATATATTACAAACCAGATATTGACGGACTTGGAGTTCAAGGTGGAACTTCACCTTACATTGTTGATAAACATTTTGATCAAGTAAACGTCGATCCGTATGGAATAGAGTCCCCTGAATATCAAACAACAGAAGCTTTTAATGATATGTGGTGTTCAGCTTTAGCTCATTGTCAAAAAAGATTTGAAGGAAAATCAGATTTATATAGAAAAGGACCATCAGGCGGACTTGGATGTATGACACCAGATTCTTTTCCAATTTTCGATAGATTTTTAGAAAACGTTTATATGATAGCAGACTCTAACCATGGTTATAAAATGATCGGAGTTGGAGAGCTAGTAGCAAAAGAAATTTTAGGTACAGAGAGCGAATTATTAAAACCGTTTAGATTCAATCGGTACGCGAAAGGTGAATTGCATCCGACATCTAACAGTCCTTTCCCTTGGAGTTAATTTATCTAAGTAGACAGATGTTTTTTTTTCAGTTAACTTTTTATTCTAAAAATTCTTAGGGGGAAAATGACTGATCTAGAAAAACATGTAAATCAACCAGGCAGAGCAAAGTTAGTTAAAAAAGTAAGAGAAAAAATTAACGAATTAGGAATAACATACATATATTATCAATTCATTTCGGTAACAGGTAGAGTAGTAGGAAAAGGTATTCCTGCGGATCATTGGGAGAGGACTGCTGAAAAAGGTTTTCAATTAGTATATGGAGCAACAGCAAATTTATTTTTGGATAGGCATAATAACTACATTGGTTATGGACCAGAGGCCATGGAGTTGGTGGGGATACCAGACCCAGAAACTTTTGTACAATTACCATGGGATAAAAGAGTTGGAAGAGTTTTTGTAACGTGTTTTAGAAATAGAGAGGAGAGAAAAAACCCTGGTGGGCACTTGACTTCTGATTGCAGAGGAAATTTAAGAATTTTTAGTGATGAATTTAAGAAGAAACATGGACTAGAATTAAGAGTTGGGACTGAACCAGAAATGATGTGGCTAACTAAAAATGATGATGGAACTCCAACTGGTAAAGGTTTTTCCAAACCTTTTTGTTATCATATTGATCAATTCGAGTCGTTAAGACCAGTTTTTATGAAAGTAATAGAATATTCAAAAGCGATGGGATTAGACATGATACAAGGAGATCATGAAGATGCTCCTGGACAGCTAGAACTAAATTGGACTTATGATAATGTTTTAAGAAATGCTGATAGATTATCAACATATAGGCAAATTTGTGCACAAGTTGCTAGAGAACACAATCTAATAGCTTGCTTTATGACTAAACCATTTATGGGTGTGTCTGCAAGTGGATGTCACACAAACATGTCTTTATGGAAAGGTGGAAAAGTTTCTGTTAACAAATTAGGAAATAAAAAACTTCCAGGTGTTGAAGAAGTATTTAGTTATGTATCTGGCGGAACAAACACTTTTATGCCAGACACAAAGGATATGCAGTTGCCTGGAAAAATTGGACTTCAATCAATCGCTGGTATAATGAAACATTTACCAGCTTTGACAGCTCTAGGATCATCTACGGTAAATTCATATCGAAGATTGTGGGACCAGGGGTTTTGGGCACCAGTATATGCGGACTGGGGATATCAAAATAGAACTTGTGGATTAAGAGTTTCAGCACCTGGAAGATTTGAGTATAGATCTGTTGACTCTATGCATAATCCATACTTACTAGGTGCAGCTTTGCTAAAAGCTTGTGATGAAGGAATATCAAAAAAAATGAAACCGGCTAAACCAGAGTCTAGAAATATTTATGAGGCTCAGAAAGCTGGTAAAGATGTTAAAAAATTACCACTAAGTCTTGGTGAAGCATTAAATAGACTTGCTGAGGATGAAGTAATCAAATCAGCAATGCCTGACGAGATGTATAAAGTTTTTCATTGGTATAAAAACGATGAGTGGGAAAGATTTCTTGGAGCAACAACTCAATGGGATCTTGATACATACTTGGATTGCTTACCATAAGGTAAATTAGGAAAGGAAAAAATGTGCGGAATTGCTGGACTTATCCATAGAGGAAAATCCTCAAATGTTGGGAATGAATTGCAAGCAATGCTTCAAGCCTTAAAGCATAGAGGGCCTGATTCAACGGGTTACGCTCTTTATGCTGATAACGATGGTGAAAACTTCATAATGAGATTTAAAGTTGGAGAAAATGTTGGTGAGGGCAGCTCTTCAGTTAATGAGGATGAGAGTGTTTACGATAAGAGAAAAGAACTTGTAGACAGTATGTTAAAAAATCTTGGTGCAAAAGTAATTAAGGAAGAAAAATTAACACCATATTCGTATAGATATGAAATGAAATATGATGATGATCTAATGGAATTTTCGAAGAAAATAGAAAGTATTGAGAGTGTTGAGATTTTATCAATTGGAAAATCACTAGAATTAATTAAAGATTTAGGAGATGCACAAGCAGTATTGGATAGATACGATCTAGGGAAAGTAACAGGAACTCATGCCATAGGTCATGCCAGGATGGCAACAGAGTCTGGTGTAGATATTAAATCTGCTCACCCATTTTGGGGATATCCTTTCAGCGATGTGTCTGTTGTTCACAATGGTCAATTAACTAATTATTGGAACAATAGAAGAGTATTGGAGAATAAAGGAATGAGGTTCATGTCTGAATGTGATTCTGAACTAATTGCAGTTTATTTGGCAGAAAAAATGAGAAATGGAGCAACTTTAGAAGAAGGTATGAAAGACAGTTTGTCAGGATTAGATGGTGTGTTTACTTATTTTGTGGCAACAAAAGATTCTTTAGGAATGGCGAAAGATACAATGGCAGCTAAACCATTGGTTCTCTATGAGTCCGATGAATTGGTAGCTATGGGATCTGAGGAGATAGCAATAAGATCTATACTTCCCCACGAAATTGACACTTACGATCCTTTTGATGGAGAGGTAAAAGTATGGCAAATATAAAAACTAACGAGAATAAAACTAAAGCTCAATCAATGGGACTTCATTCTGAAGTCTTAACAGGTAAAACTCAACAAAAATTTTTCAACCCTGATGAAGCAGAAAACTTTTATTATTGGGGAACTTATGATGTTGATTTTAACAAAAGAATTGATCTTGATGTAAATGATCTAGATTGCAAAGAAGCGAACAAAAAAATTGATGAGCTCATGAGTCAAGGTTATGGAACAATAGTTATAAAGAACCCGCAAGGAAAACACAGTTTAGGTGTTGGGGTGTTAAATAAATTAAATTTGATATTTGAAGGAAGTTTAGGATATTTTGGTGTTGGTTCTATTGATGGTCCAACAGTAAGAATTAATGGTAGAGTAGGATGGTCATGTGCAGAAAATATGATGGCAGGAAAAGTAGTTATAGAAAAAAATGCAGGGTCATGTTTTGGTGCAGCAGTTAGAGGTGGAGATTTAATATGTAAAGGAAGCGTTGGTGCTAGAACAGGAATTGATCAAAAAGGTGGAACAATTATTGTTGGTGGTGACGCTGGAGCATTCACTGGCTTTATGATGCAAAGAGGAAGAATAATAATTTTAGGTAATGTCGGCATAAACCTTGGAGACTCAATGTACGATGGAACTATTTACGTTGGTGGAAAAATTGGATCATTCGGAAGTGATGCGATTGAGTCACCTATGACAAAAAGTGATATAGATTGGATCAAAAGAAAACTTAAAGTTGCTGAGATTGGCGAAAATTTTGATGTTTCAAAAATGACAAAAGTAGTTGCAGGTAAAAAACTCTGGAATTACGACGCTTTAGAACCAACTGAGAAAAAAGGAGCAATTTAATGGCAAAGAAAAAAAACGGAAAATCAAATGGTCATTCCAACGGGAATGGTGGAAGTGAATTCTCAAAAAGAAATAAAAGTTTATTAGGATATAATTCTATATTTACGCCTGAAGTAATCGACGACATTCATATAAAAGCTCAGTTAGGAAGATACCGAATGAGAGGAATGGCTCTAATGAAAAAAATTCCTACATTTGATGATTTAGTTTTTTTACCTGGTACCCTTACAAGATTTGTAATTGAAGGTTACAGAGAAAAGTGTGAAACAAAAACTATCATTGGTCCAAGATGTGAAAATCCAGTGGAATTAGATATTCCAGTTTACATTACAGGTATGAGTTTTGGAGCTTTATCTTATGAGGCTAAAACAGCACTTGCAAGAGGAGCAACTATGGCAGGTAGTGCAACATGTTCGGGTGAAGGTGGAATGATACCTGATGAAAGAAGATATTCAGAAAAATGGTACTATCAATGTATTCAATCAAGATATGGATTTAACCCACACCATGCTCAACTTGCTGATGGAATTGAAGTGTTTATTGGTCAAGGTCAAAAAGTTGGAATGGGTGGTCACTTGATGGGTCAAAAAGTTACCGACCAAGTAGCAGAGATGAGATCATTACCAGCAGGTATTGATCAAAGATCTCCTGCAAGACATCCCGATTGGTTAGGACCAGATGATTTGGCTTTAAAAGTTCAAGAGCTAAGAGAGTTAACAAAAAATAAAGTTCCAATACAATTAAAACTTGGAGCAGCAAAAGTTTATGATGATGTTCGTATGGCAGCAAAATGTGATCCAGACTCTATTTATTTAGATGGTATGGAAGGCTCAACAGGTGCTGGTCCACACATCGCAGCAGCAAACACGGGTATACCTGGTATAGCTGCAATTAGAGAAGCAAGAAGAGCAATAGATGATGTTGGTAAAACTGGAAAAGTTACTCTTATTTATGCAGGTGGTGTTAGAGACGGAGCTGATATGGCAAAAGCATTAGCTCTTGGTGCAGATGCTATTGCTATAGGTACGGGCGCTATGATTGCACTAAACTGTAATAAAGAAATTCCAGAGTCTAATTTTGAAAAAGAAATGGGAGTGCCAGCAGGCCATTGTTATCACTGTCATACAGGTCGTTGCCCAGTTGGTGTTGCTACTCAAGATCCTAAATTGAGAAAAAGACTTAACCCAGATGAGGCAGCTCTAAGAGTGTATAATTACTTACATACTATGACACTTGAGGCTCAATTATTAGCTAGAGCATGCGGTAAAACTAATATTCATTCATTAGAGCCAGAGGATATGGCTGCTTTAACAATGGAAGCATCAGCTTTAGCAAAAGTGCCTCTATCTGGTACAAACCATACAGTTGGAGTAGATGATTTTCATAAAATATAATCATGCCAAAGAAAAAAACTAAAAAATCGAGCAAAAAAAAAATTAAAGGACAGCTAGGAAAAAAGAAAGAGACAGCTCGAGAAAAGATGATAGGTCAAACTATTGGTTATAGATATGATGTTAATTTATTACCAGACTACTCAAGAATAACTCCTTTCCTAAAAAAATATATTGAAGCAATGGGATGGGATGATTTAAATTGGTTAGAAGACGTTCACATGGGATATGAAGAAGATAGACCTGCAGTTTTTGATAGAAATGCAAATGGTTGGGTCACCATTCCAAAAAAAATTAAATTACCTAATAACCAACAAGATAGGGACATGATTGCACGAGAACTATTGGTAAAATTTCAAATGTCTCCAAATCACCCATTAGTAGATTTAAAAAAAGCTTATCGAAAATTTTAGAATCACCAACAATTTATATATACTGATAGTTGTAATATTATAAATTTGTATTGATATAATTGTTTTATTAAAGATTGATCCGATAATTCCAAATAATAATATTAAAATAATTTGTTTAAACAATTGGAGGTTAAATGACTGACGAACTCGGTGCATTGACAACCATATTTACAGAATTTTACTATTGGATAACAGTAGTACTTATGTTTCTTATACACGTAGGATTCTGTATGTATGAAGTTGGAGCTTCCCGATACAAACATCATCAACACACATTAATGAAAAACACGATGCTGATACCTTTGGTAACAGTAACTTGGTTTTTATTTGGTTGGTGGATTTATTGGGCATTTCCAACTGGGCCAGGTCTTGCACCATCAATAATGAATGAAAGCGCAGCGCTAATTACAGATGACTCAGCTTTTAGTGCTAAGTGGTATCTGCCAAATAGTGAATTGATGGCAGTAAACTTAGGAGATCATATTAGTGGAGTATTTTGGGCTGCATTTTTACTTTTCTCATGGACAGCTGCATCCATTGTATCAGGTGCTGTAATTGAAAGAATTACTACTTTTGCTTTTGGAATTCTTGCGATTGCAATTGGATCTGTATTTTGGAGCATAGATGCTGCATGGGGATGGCACTTTGACGGATGGATGTTGAAGATACTCGGTTATCATGATGCTTATGCCTCAGGTGTAATTCACGCAGTAGCTGGTGGATTTGCTTTAGGGGTACTTGCTGTTTTAGGACCAAGAATTGGAAAATTTTCATCAAGTGGCGAACCTAGAAATATAGGGCCTAGAAATCCATGGTTAGTAACTGTTGGATTGTTCTTAATTTATACAGGTTTTTGGGGATTTTATGCTGCTTGTAATATTCCAATTTACGATCTTGGACCGGAGTACGGCATGGAGGGTGTAACCTACTTTACCGCAACCACAATTTATGTAACGCCAACCACACTTAGTGGAATAACAATGAACTTTTTGATGTCTCTCTCAGGAGGATTATTAGCAGGTTATGTTGTTTCCAAAGGTGATCCTTTCTGGACTTACTCAAGTGGTTTAGCTGGAATAATCTGTGCGTCTGCAGGAAATGACCTTTATCATCCGATACAATCTTTGATAATTGGGATGATTGGTGTCGTTATAGCTTACAAAATGCATTACTGGGTTGAACGAAGGTTCAAAATTGATGATGCAGTTGGAGCAGTAGCAGTTCATGGTTACGCTGGGTTTGCAGGACTTGTAATATGTGGTTTTGTATTAAATGGATACCCTTCTTCAGGATACAGTGTTGGTGCTATGTGGGATGGAACTACATATGCTGCAATTAATCCTTTAGGAATGTTCATAGGTGCAATAATCATGTTCTTTGTTCTAGGAATGATCCCAGGCTACATTATAGCTAGAGTGTTAAATGGTATTGGCAAACTCAGAATTCCAAGGGAAGTTGAGTTAGCTGGATTAGATTACCAAATAATGGAAGAAGCAAAAGAAGATGAAAAAACTGTTGCTTCTTCAAGTACTTAAAGGAGGATAACATGGCTACAGTATCTAACTGGATAGATCACTTAAATAAACCTGCAGAGGATGTTGTGGGTGCTATTTATCCTGGAGTAGGATCAGAAGGTATATTAGTTCTTATACTTGCTGTTATTTGGATAGGTTGGACAGTTGTAAGCTCAAAACAAGAAAGTGATAAACTTTCTAAGCTTGCAAGAAAAAGACCAAGTTCAAATGCATGGAAGAGTAATATTACTGATGGATAAATAAAAAACGATATAAGGGCGCATAAATTTAGATGCGCCCTTTACAAAGCATGGAAGAAGATAAAAAAAATCTCAACAAAACACCGAGTAAAATGGCTAGATTAGCATGGCCTAAATCTAAATATGGTGTCTATGCCGCAATCATTATCATTGTGATAGTTAATGTGCTTTACTATAAAGACCAATTATTATCACTACTTTAAAACTTATTTATGTGTGGCATTGTTGGAATTTATCTAAAATCTAAAAAATTCGAAAAATCTTTAGGAGGAATGCTTTCTAAAATGTTAGTAAGCATGGAGTCTAGGGGTCCTGACAGTGCAGGTTTTGCAATTTATAAAAGTGATAAAAATAAAATTTATAAATATTCTATTTGTTTAAATGATATGAGTTTTGAAAAATTCAAAAATGAAATTAAAAAGAAAGTAAAACTTACAAATGTAGAAAAGAATTCAGACCACGTAATTTTAAAATCTGTTGAAAAACCTAATAAAATTCTCCCTATTTTAGAAGATTTTTCGACAATATCACTAGTTGGGTACGGAAAATCTATTGAAATTTTTAAACAAGTTGGAAGTCCTAGTAATGTTGTGAAAAAATTTAATTTAGATAATTTTTCCGGAACACATGCTATTGGTCATACAAGAATGGCTACAGAAAGTGCAATTACAACTGATGGATCACATCCCTACTCTACAGGAGAAGATGAATGTTTAGTGCATAACGGATCTTTATCTAATCATAATAATCTAAGAAGAAAATTAAAAAAAAATGGATCCAAATTTAGTTCTGATAATGACACAGAAGTAGCTGCTGGTTATATTTCAGATAGTTTGAAAAAAAGAAATTTAAAACAAACATTAAATAAAGGCTTAAGCGATTTGGATGGATTTTATACTTTTATTGCAGGAACACATAGTGGTTTTGCAGTTCTAAGAGATGAGATTGCATGCAAGCCTGCTGTTATTGCTGAAACAAAAGACTATGTAGCAATTTCATCAGAGTTTCAAGCAATGGCACATTTACCAAATGTAAATAATGCAAAAATTTTTGAACCTGAGCCAGGTATCGTTTATTCTTGGGGGAAATAATGATACTTGATTTAAAGAAATTAAAATTGAGATCTGTTAATGAAAAACTTCAAAATATTGATCGTAAAAAAAATAAAAGAGAATTTGTAATATCAAACCCTGAGGGTAATCATGCTGTCTGTGCAGGTCTTACAGAAAATATTGATGTAACTATTAAAGGTCATGTTGGGTATTATTGTGCAGGTATGAACCAAAATGCAAATATTATAGTTGATGGAAATGTGGGAACTGGAGTTGCAGAAAATATGATGTCTGGAAAAGTTCATGTAAAAGGAAATGCATCACAATCTGCAGGCGCAACTGCTCATGGTGGAACTTTGATTATTGATGGTAATGCAAGTTCAAGATGTGGAATATCTATGAAAGGTATTGATATAATTGTAAAAGGATCTGTTGGTCATATGTCAGCATTTATGGCACAATCTGGAAATCTGGTTGTTTGTGGTGATGCAGGTGAAGCATTAGGTGATAGTTTGTATGAAACAGACATATATGTAAAAGGAAAAGTAAAATCTTTAGGAGCTGATTGTGAAGAAAAAAAAATGAGTAAAAAACATAAGACAAAATTAAAAGAGCTTTTAAAAAAGGCTGGATCAAATATTAAACCTGAACAATTTAAAAGATATGGTTCTGCAAGAAAACTATATAATTTTAATATTGATAATGTATCTAATTATTAATTATGAAAAATAAAACTTTCCCTCGTCAATCCTGGACCTTTGATGAATACACTAACTCTGAAATTAGAAGAGCTGCTGAAACTGGAATTTATGATATTAGGGGTGGTGGTTCGAAAAGAAAGCTTCCACATTTTGATGATTTATTATTTTTAGGTGCTTCAATGTCTAGATATCCTTTAGAAGGATATAGAGAAAAATGTACTACAAATGTGACTTTAGGCACAAAATATGCAAAAAAACCATTAGAGCTTGATATTCCAATTACGATTGCGGGTATGAGTTTTGGAGCATTGTCCGGTCCAGCGAAAGAGGCATTAGGAAGAGGAGCAAGTGCAGCCGGAACGTCTACTACAACAGGTGATGGAGGAATGACACCAGAAGAAAGAGGTCAATCGAAAAATTTAGTTTATCAACTTTTGCCCTCAAGATATGGAATGAACCCAAATGATTTGAGAAAAGCGGATGCAATTGAAGTGGTAATTGGACAAGGTGCAAAACCAGGCGGTGGTGGAATGTTGCTTGGACAAAAAATAGATGATCGTGTTGCAGAAATGAGAACTTTGCCAAAAGGTATTGATCAAAGATCTGCATGTCGTCACCCTGATTGGACTGGTCCTGATGATTTAAAAATAAAAATTTTAGAATTAAGAGAAATTACTAAATGGAAAGTTCCTATTTTTATAAAAATTGCTGGAGCAAGACCATATTATGATACAGCATTAGCTGTAAAAGCTGGAGCAGATGTTGTTGTCCTAGATGGCATGCAAGGTGGAACTGCAGCAACACAAGAAGTATTTATTGAAAATGTTGGTCAACCAACTTTAGCCTGTATAAGACCTGCCGTAGATGCTTTGCAAGATTTAAATTCTCATAGAGAAGTTCAGCTTATAATTTCAGGTGGAATTAGAAATGGTGCGGATGTAGCTAAAGCTCTTGCGTTAGGAGCAGATGCAGTATCCATTGGGAGTGCAGCTATGATTGCAATTGGTGATAATGATCCAAAATGGGAAAAAGAATATGAAAAACTTGGAAGTAAAGCTGGAGCGTACGATGACTGGCATGAGGGAAATGATCCTGCAGGAATTTCAACTCAGAAACCAGAGCTAATGAAAAGATTAGATCCAAAAATAGCTGGTAGAAAATTATCAAATTATTTAAAGGTCATGTCTTTAGAAGCACAAACTATTGCACGAGCGTGTGGTAAAAACAGTCTTCATAACTTAGAACCAGAGGATTTATGTGCATTAACCGTTGAGGCCGCAGCAATGGCTAGAGTACCTTTGGCAGGAACCAGCTGGATACCAGGTATAAAAAAGAAATAGTTATTGATAGTTAATAAATAATTCGTAGTATAATTATTAATGCCCAAAAATTTATCTAATATTGCTAAATCTAAAAAAATTAAATATTTTTTAATAAGTTTCGTTGATTTGTTTGGTGTATTAAGATCAAAATTAGTACCTGCACAAGCAATAAAAGAGATGCAAAAAAATGGTGCAGGATTTGCTGGATTTGCAGCGTGGCTTGATATGTCACCAGCAGATTCTGATATGTTTGCTATTCCGGATCCAAATAGCTTGATTCAATTACCTTGGAATAAAGAAGTAGGTTGGCTTGCTTCAGACCTATGGATGAATGGCAAACCTGTTGAGGCATCACCAAGAGTGATGTTAAAAAACCAAATAAAATCACTATCAAATGAAGGTTACACGATGAAATCGGGTGTTGAGTGTGAATATTTTCTTATATCACCTGATGGTAGTACTATTGCAGACTCAAGGGATACTCAATCTAAACCTTGTTATGACCAATCAGCTTTAATGAGGCAATATGATTTAATAAAAGAGATATGCGATTGCATGATTACATTGGGATGGAACCCATATCAAAATGATCATGAAGATGCTAATGGGCAATTTGAAATGAATTGGGACTACACTGACTGCTTAACTACAGCAGACAGACATACATTTTTTAAATTTATGGTTAAGTCTATAGCAGAAAAGCATGGATTGAGAGCAACATTTATGCCTAAACCATTTGAACAACTGACAGGTAATGGATGTCATGCACATATTTCTCTATGGGATAAGAAAAAAAATAAATTTTTAGATAAAAATGATAAACTTGGGCTTAGTAAATTAGCATATAATTTTTTAGGTGGTGTAATTAAGAATGCAGGTTCATTATCAGCTTTTTTTAATCCAACGTTAAATAGTTATAGAAGAATTAATGCACCGCCGACAAAATCTGGCGCAACATGGTCGCCAAGTAGTATTTCGTACACAGGAAATAATCGAACACACATGATTAGAATTCCAGATCCAGGAAGGTTTGAACTAAGATTAATGGATGGATCAGCAAATCCATATTTGCTACAAGCAGGAGTTTTAGCAGCGGGTATAAATGGGATTACAAAAAAAGTTAATCCTGGAAAACCATTATTCTGTAATATGTATACTGATCACGAAAAATATCCCAACCTGCCAAAATTACCAAATACATTAGAAGACTCCTTAGAAATGTTAAATTCTAATACAGTTATGAAAAATGCATTTGGTAAAAATGTCTTAAAAAGTTACATCAAATTAAAAAAATCTGAAATAGAAAGTTTCAAGTTAAAAGAAAAATTTGATAAATTGAAACCTATTACAAAGTGGGAGAGATCTAATACTTTAGATTGTTAAAATATGTCTATTGATTATAGTCATATTAATAAATTTTCATCATTTATTAAAAATAAAAATTATTCATTTAGTAGAGAAGAAATATTAAATGTATTAAATAAAGAAACTATTGATAAGGCCTTTAATACTGTTTCTAGTTGGGAGAATTATGAACCTGCTCCCCTACTTAATTTAAATAAACTTTCAAAAGATCTTGGCCTTAAAAATATTTTTTACAAGGATGAATCAAAAAGATTTGGACTTAAATCTTTTAAAGCTCTTGGTGGTGCTTATGCAGTAGCGGAAGTTTCAGCTGGAAGAAAAGATGTGGTTGTTGCTACAGCAACAGCAGGAAATCATGGAAAATCAGTTGCCTGGGGAGCAAAAAGACTAGGTATTGCATGTAAAATTTTTATAAGTGAATTTGTTAGTGAAACAAGAGCTGACGAGATGCGAAAACTTGGAGCAGAGGTGACAAGAGTAAAGGGAAATTACGAAAATTCTTTAGATGAATGCATAAAGCAATCTAAGGAAAATGGCTGGGAAATTGTACAAGATGTTGCCTGGGAAGGTTATCAAAAAGTACCAAAACTAACCATGGCTGGATATTCAGTCATGATAGAAGAAATCTCCAAACAAACTGATCATTATATTACTCATATATTTTTACAGGCAGGTGTAGGAGGAATGGCCTCTGGTGTAATTGCAGGAGTTGCCAGATATTTTAAAAGAATTCCAAAAATTATTATTATTGAGCCAAAAAATGCAGACTGTGTCTTAAAGAGTATTGATGCTGGTAAACTTACTAGAGTTGAAATAGAAAAGGAGAGTATTATGGGAGGAATGTCATGTGGAGATGTATCATTAGTCCCATGGCAAATTCTCAAAAACTCAGTAAATAATTGTTTGAGTATTCCAGATGATGACATACCATTATCAGTTGCGATGTTAGCTAAGGGATACTTTGGTGATGATAACATTGTTGCAGGAGAATGTTCAGCACCTGCTCTAATAAGTATAAATGTTAGTTGTAATAATAAACAAATTAAAAAGGATCTTGAATTAGATATGAATTCGAACGTTTTATTAATTGGATGTGAAGGTGATACAGATATAAAACTTTATAACGAACTTCTTTCTAAAGGATCAGAGCAGTTATCAAATGGCTAATACAGCACTCATTTGGATAAGAGATGATTTTCGAATACAAAATAATGATGCACTTACTTATGCTACAAATCAACATGATACTGTTACAGCAGTATTTATTTTTAATAGTAATATTTTCGATCATAAAAGAGAAGCTCAAAAATGGTGGGTAAGTAAATCCTTAGAAAACTTTAAATCTGATTTAAAAAAATTAAATATTGGGTTGGAAATAATTAAAGATGATGAAATAAATTTTTTTTCTAAAATAAAATCTAATAGTAAAATATCTGTTTATTGGAATAAAGTTTATGAACCTAATGAATTAGAAAAAGATAAAAAAATTGGCTCTGATTTTTCAAAAAAGAATATTGATTTCAAATTTTTTAAAGGAAATGTACTTAATGAATATAATAAAATTACGAAAAATGATGGCACACCTTTTAAAGTCTACAGTCCTTTTTGGAGAAATGCTGAGCAATTTTATTTAGAAAGACTGCCTGATAAAATAAGCAAAGTTAAGAAGTGTAAAAAGATAAAAACATTGTTCAAAAATCAAATAAAATCTGAAGATATTTTACCTAAATCTGATTGGTATAAGAAATTTGAAAAATATTGGGAGCCTTCAGAGCAAAAAGCCCATGAAAATTTAGATAATTTTGTCAACAAAAGCATACTTAATTATGGTGTCGATCGTGACTTTCCATCAATAAAAGGTACTTCATTACTTTCTCCGTATATTAGAAATGGACAAATCAATGTTGGAGATATTTGGCGAAAATGCAAAAAACTAAAATCAAATAATGTGAGTGTAAAAAAATATACCAATGAAATTGGTTGGAGAGAGTTTTCACATAGTCTTATAAATTACTTTCCACAAATGCTTAAAGGAAACTTAAGAAAAGAATTTGATAAGTTTCCATGGGTAAATAATTCTAAATTTTTAAATGCATGGAAAAAAGGAATGACAGGTTATCCAATTGTTGATGCTGGAATGAGAGAATTGTACGAAACAGGATGGATGCATAATAGAATTAGAATGGTCGTTGGTTCTTTTCTAGTGAAGCATTTAAGAATTAACTGGAAAGAAGGAGAAAAATATTTCAGAAATTGTCTACTTGATTTCAATGAAGCAAACAATGTTGCACAATGGCAATGGGTGGCTGGATGTGGTGCAGATGCAGCACCATATTTTAGAATTTTCAACCCTATTTTACAAGGTGAAAAATTTGATAAACAAGGAGATTATGTAAAAAAATGGGTTCCTGAATTATCAAAAGTTCCACCAAAATTTATTCATAAACCTTGGGAAATGGAAAAAAAATATCAAGAAGCAATTAATACTGTCATAGGCTCGAACTATCCAATGCCAATTGTTATTCATGAGAAAGCTAGGGCTGATGCTTTGAGCGCTTTTCAATCAATTAAGAAAAACAATTAGTCTCCAATATAATGATGAATTACAGTTCTTGTTGTTGCATCTAACCTGTGTTCGAACAAATATATACCCTGCCAAGTTCCTAGTAGTAATTCACTATCTTTTATACTTAAAGAGATTTGATTATTGGTTAATGCAGATTTGATATGGGCTGGCATATCATCTTTTCCCTCAGTTGTATGGACATACAACTTGTTGTCCATGGGTACCAATTTATCAAAATAATTAATTAAATCTTTTTGCACATCTGGGTCAGCATTTTCTTGAATAATTAGTGAGGCACTAGTGTGTTGGATGCTGAGATTAATAATTCCATTTTTAAAGTTATTATTATTAATCCATTCAATTGTTTCATCAGTAAACTCATACAGTTTTTGACCATTTGTATTAATTTCTAGGTTGTAAAATTCTTGTTTCATAGATTAATTAAAGTTTTGTGATGTTAGTTCATACAAACGACTAACTGTTCTTTTGAATGGCTTTTTAATGTTATTAGCAGATTCAAGTGAATTTAATTCAACTTCTGATTTGATCATCAATGGTATTTTTTTTTCATAAATAATATCGATAAAAGTAATAAACCTTTGTTGCTGGTTAGAATTACTTTCATCAAAGTTTGGTAGATTTTCAATAAAAATAAAGTCGCTTTCGTTAGCAATTTTGATGTAGTCCTCGGATCCAAGATTTCTATTACAAATTTCGTCAAAAGAAACCTTAAGAACTCCTTCATGAAAGTTTTCAAATACTAATTTACGACCCTTCACATCTAATATCTTAATGGTTTGTTTTTTATTCTTTGTAGCTTTTCTAAAAAATTTATTAAACTTAAAATTAGATGAGTTATCTATTGGCGATAAAAATCGACTTAAATTTAAATTTTTTGTAGCTCTATAATCTTCCTCGATATTAAGTTCTAATTCATAGCAATTATTTTTTAATATATTTAAAAAAGGGATGAATTGATCTCTTTGTAATCCATTTTTATATAAGTCTTTAATATTTGTATTTGAAGAAAAAATAACTTTTATATTTTCATTAAATATTCTCTCAAATAATTTACCTAAGATCATAGCATCAACAACATTAGTTACTTGAAATTCATCAAAATATAATATTTTTGTTTTGTCACTTAAATTTTTAACAAATTTTTCTAACCCATTGTCATTTCTTTTTTTTTTATTTTCAAATATAAAATCATGAAATTCAACCATAAACTCATTAAAATGTAATCTTGATTTTTTTTCTTTTAAACTTTCAAAAAAAAAATTTAAAATCATAGTTTTGCCTACACCTACATCGCCAACTAAATAAAAGCCTAATTTATTTTTTTTATCTTTGAATAATTTTTTAATAAATGACTGATTGAAGTTAAGATCGTAATATTCGCTTAATTTTTGGACTATTTTTATTTGATTTTCGTTGATTTCTAAGTCCTTATCTTCGCAGTGTTTAAGATAAGATTTTTTCAAACTCATTTTTTTGTTTTAAAATCTATTCCATATTCCGATCTTGGTCCTTTTCTCAATCCATATGGGCCTGCTAAAAAAATAGTCATTGGTTTAGTTCCTGGCTCTAAGTCTACTCTGTGAAAATTATTAGCAGATCTAAATCCGATATATCCTGGTGCTCGCCAAACCTTTCCTGTTTTTAATGTTTCCCAGTATCCTCCTCTCAAAATGATTGTGATATAAGGAAACAAATGATTATGTACACCATCACCGTGGTCATCGTCTAACATTTCATGGATCAGTATGTTAAATGGAAACCACTTTGGTCTATGACGGAATAATAGATAATATCTATTCATCCATGGTTTTGCTTTTTCAAACTCTGGGTGCGATGGTCCTCTATCAAATACCACTTTTTTTCTACCTAGTTTTTCTAAAATCTTTAAAAACATTAGTTTGTTTTGGCTATAGCATTATCTTTTATCAAATACATACTATTATTAAGTACATAGGGTCTAGAAATTTTCGATCCATGTATTTTTGTGATCTTCTCTTGTAAACCAGTGCTAGAATTAATTGTTAGTAATCGTCCATTATCTAAAGATACAAATATTTTATATTTGCCGTGAATAAATCCTGTTGGTTTTAAATCTTTCTTATTTTTAAAGTTATTTAAAATATCTGTTATTCTAAGAATATTACCAGATCGATCATCTATTACAAAAAGGTAACCTTCATTAGATACAGTAAAGATTAAACTTTCAATTATAGTTGGCCTTAAACTTGAATTTATCGATTGTGTCCATTTGATTATTCCTGATCTTGCATCTATTGCAAAAAATTCATTTTTATTATTTGAAAAATAAATTGTATTATTTTCAAAAACTAAGTCTGAATTTTCTAAGCTAAATGCATCTTGATATATTAAATTACTTTGTGTTGGGGTCTGCCAAACTAAACTTCCGTTATTTACATCAAGAGCTGTTACATCTCCCAGATTGTTAATAAAAAAAACTATTTCATCTTTTAAAATTATTGAATTTTTTTTTTGTGATTTGATAAATGAATTATCAGTTTTAAAGTTCCATAATTCACTTCCATCATTAGTAGATATGGCTCTGATAACATTATCAAAATCTATTGTTAAAAATTTATCTTTATAAACCTTAATATTAGAGTTAAATGATGATGAGCTATATTTTGACCAATTAACTTTTCCATTATTTAAATCAATGGAATACATTTTTGACAAATTATCATTTACAATTAAATTTCCTCCAGCTTGAGCAAAATATAAAATAGGATTAAGTTTCTTTTCTTTTCTATTATAATTGTTAATTTCCCATATTTTTTTAAGGTCTTTACTTAACTTGAAAATTGTACCTTTCCCATTGAAAAAAATTATTTTTCCACTTTCAGTAAAGAATAATTCAGGCTGATTTGAATTAAATTTTTTGATTTTACTTATTTTATAAGTTGAAAATTTATCAAAATTTGAGTCAAAATCTATATTTCCATTATTATTACTGTTATTTCTTAGAAAAGGTTTTGTTTTAAAAGTATTTAACTTCTTAATTTTTAATTGTTGATTAAATTCTTTTTCGATTGGTTCATTTTTTTTAAAAATATCAATTAATTTTTCATTATCTGATGTGTCTTTTTTAGAGGCACTGCAGTTTGATAAAAATATTAAAATTATTATATATTTAATAGCTTTAATCACTGAAATTTGATCGTAACCTTCTTTGAACTTCTAATTTTACTTTCGGACTTACATTTTCCATTTCTACTATCTGATTGAAAAATTCTTTAGATTTCTGTTTTTGTTTTTTTGATAAATAGAACTCAGCCATAAGATATAGTGCTTGAGGTTTCCAGATGCTTTCTGATTTTATTACTGGATTTAGAATATTTAATAATTCGTTTTCTTGAGCAAAGTCTGAATTAAATAGACCCTTCTTGTAGATGGTTAGATTTTTAATTTCTTTATCAAGCGATACATCATTAATAAGAAGGTCAAAATAAGTATTAATTTCATTACTAGAAGTTATCAAATCATTATCAAGCAAAAAAAAGAAGGCTAATGGAGAATAGGTTTTATCTTTAGTATTTATAATTTCTATTAAATTGTTATTTATATTTTCTTGTTTTCCTGTCTCAAAATTTGTAACAATTAAATTGAATTTATCTGCTAGTTTTTCTTTACTACTAGACTTGAACTCTTGGTAACCAAAAAAGGTGATTAATATTAAAATTATTAATATTAATGAAGTTATTAATTGTTTTCTTTTTGAAATTAAAAAATTTTTTAATTTTTCAATTCTTGTATTTGTATTAATAATTTCGATTTCTTCATCCATTGATCATATTCCTTAGAACATATTGTAAAATACCACCATTCTTATAGTATTCTAATTCATTTTTAGTGTCTATTCTGCACAACATTTTAATTTTTTTAATGTCACCTGTCGCGTATTTGATCTCAACCTCTAAATGATCGCCTGGATTAATTCCTTTCTCAAGACCTAATACTGAAATTAATTCAGACCCTTTTAAGTTTAAATTCTGTCTATTCATGTTATCTACAAACTGCAAAGGTAAAACTCCCATGCCTATGAGATTAGATCTATGTATTCTTTCAAAGCTTTCCGCAATCACAGCTTTTATACCTAATAATTTTGTTCCTTTTGCAGCCCAATCTCTTGAAGAACCAGTTCCATATTCTTTTCCTCCAAATACAACTAAATCTGTTCCTCTTTTTTTGTATTCAACAACAGCATCATAAATAGGCATTACTTTTTCTTCAGGATATAATTTAGTGAAACCTCCCTCTGTACCTGGAGCCATTTCATTTTTAATTCTAATATTAGCAAATGTTCCTCTCATCATTACCTCATGATTCCCTCTTCTTGCACCATAAGAATTATAATCCTTAGGCAAAATTTGATGCTTCATAAAATAATTTCCTGTTGGGCTTTCTTTTTGAATACTTCCAGCTGGAGATATATGGTCTGTTGTTACCATATCCCCTAAAATTAATAATGGTCTTGCATCTTTTATTTCCTTAAAACCTTCTGGTTCATCAGGTAAATTTTCAAAAAATGGTGGTTTTTTAACATAGGTAGAATTTTCTTCCCAATTGTAAATACTTCCTTTGTTCACTTTAATTTTTTGCCATTGTTCTGGTCCTTCTGAAACATTTGAATATCTATTCACAAACATTTCTGGGTTTAAAGATTGTTTAAGAGTATCTTCAATCTCTTTATTAGAAGGCCAAATGTCTTTTAAGTAAACATCTTGTCCTTTATCATCTTTTCCTAATGGATCTTTATACAAATCCATTCTCATAGATCCTGCAATTGCATAAGCTACTACAAGAGGAGGTGACGCTAAATAATTTGCTTTAACTAAAGGAGAAATTCTTCCTTCAAAGTTTCTATTTCCAGACAAAACTGAAACTGCGTATAAATTATTTTCTTTAACAGCATCAGTAATATTATCTGGCAAAGGTCCAGAATTACCAATACAAGTGGTGCAACCATAACCAACTAAATTAAAACCTAATTCATCTAAATATTTACTTAAACCCGCTTTATCTAAGTAGTCAGTAACAACTTGTGATCCAGGTGCTAATGAAGTTTTAACCCAAGGTTTAACATTTAAGCCTTTTTCAATTGCATTTTTGGCTAACAGTCCTGCACCAATTAATACATTTGGATTGGAGGTATTCGTGCATGATGTAATAGCTGCTATTAATATATCTCCATCTTTTATCTCAAAATCTGTATCTTTAACTTTTGCTACTGTTGGATCAGTTTTTTTACAAACTTCTTCAAAAACTTTAATAAAATTTTTTGATGCCTCTGTTAAAAGAACTTTATCTTGAGGTCTTTTTGGTCCAGAAATTGTAGGAACTACTGTGGACATATCTAAAGATAAAGTATCAGTGAAAACAACGTCTTCACTTGCCCACAAATTTTGTTCTTTTGCATATTTTTCTACGATTTGAATGTTCTCTTTAGATCTTCCTGAAAATTCTAAATATTTTAAAGTTTCATCATCAATCGGAAAAAATCCACAGGTAGCACCGTACTCGGGTGCCATATTTGCAATGGTTGCTCTATCAGCAAGTGTTAGATTTTTTAGACCCTCTCCATAAAATTCTACAAATTTACCAACTACACCTTTGTCTCTTAACATTTTCACTACTGTTAAAACTAGATCGGTAGCAGTTGTACCCTCAGGTAGCTTATTTTTCATTTCAAATCCAATAACTTCTGGTATCAACATTGATATAGGCTGTCCTAGCATACCTGCTTCTGCTTCAATTCCTCCAACACCCCAACCGAGTACTGACAAACCGTTAACCATTGTTGTATGACTATCAGTTCCAACAAGCGTGTCTGGAAATAAATACTCTTTATCCTCAAATTTTTCATTCCATACTACTTTTGATAAATATTCTAAATTTACCTGATGACAGATACCAGTGCCTGGTGGAACAATTCTAAAATTATTAAAGGCTTGTTGTCCCCATTTTAAAAATGAATATCTCTCAAAGTTTCTATCAAACTCAATATCAACATTCTCTTTTAATGAATTCTTTGTTGCAAACTTATCAACTTGAACAGAATGATCGATAACAAGATCCACAGAAGAAAGAGGATTGATGGTATTAGGATCTTTATTCTTTTCCTTAACTGTATCCCTCATAGCAGCAAGGTCAGCAACAGCAGGTATTCCAGTATAATCTTGCAGAAGTACTCTTGCAGGCCTATATGCAATTTCTGTTTTAGATTTTTTTGAATTTAACCACTCTTTAATCGCTAGAATCTGTTCTTTATTAACAGTCACGTTGTCTTCATATCTTAGAAGATTTTCAAGTAAGACTTTTATTGATTTTGGTAATTTATTTATGCCCTCTAAACCATTTTTCTCTGCTTCTTTTAGTGAAAAATAAGAATAATTTTTTCCATTTGCTGATAGTTCTTTAAGACAATTAAATGAATTTTGTTTTCCTGGTTTCATAATTTTTTAGTAATAAAAAGTTGCTATACAGCTTAATAAGAGTGCCGACATAACATAATTAAACCATTTAATAAATTTCTCATTTGTCGCGAATTTCCTCATAAATTTTCCAATTATAGTCCAGAAAATAATACTAATAACTGCAAACAAAAAGGCAATGCTTAATAGCCAAATAGAATATAAAATAAAGTTACCACCAGCTTCTACATAGGTGGAAACTGCAATTATAGCAACAATTACACCTTTAGGATTTAAAAATTGATATAGAAATGTTTCAACAAAATTTACAGGTTTTAAATTATCACTTTCACTTGATGATTTTGAAAATGAAATTTTGTAAGACAAATATATTAAAAAAATTGTTCCTGTAAGAATTAAACCTTTTTGAAGTATTGGATAAAGCTTAAATATATTTATTAAACCAAAGTTAATTACTGCTAGCATAAATGTAAAACCAAAAATTACTCCCAACATCAAAGGAATAGTTTTTTTAAATCCGTGATTAAATCCGGAGTGAGAGGCAACTATATTATTTGGTCCTGGAGAACAGCTCGTTACAAACATAAATAAACATAGAGACAGTAATTCGGGATGCATGTTTATGCTACAGGCAAACCATTTTCTACTTTTTGGGATGGGTGAACAAGAACAACTTTGCCTTCCTCATCTATAGAACCAAGTATTAAAACCTGAGAGACAATACCTGCTATATTTTTTTCAGGAAAGTTACATATGCCAATGACCTGTTTTCCAACTAGATTTTCCTCATTATAATAGTGAGTTATCTGTGCTGATGATTGCTTAATTCCTATATCTTTCCCAAAGTCAACCTCAACAACAAGAGATGGTTTCCTTGCTTTTTCATTTTTTTTTACCGATATTACTGTTCCTACTCTGATATCTACTTTGTCATAAATGTCGTAGGTTATTTGTTCTTTCATAAATTTAATATATAATTAAAAATAAATGAGTACAGGAAATAATTTAGAAGAAATATATAGTAATTCTATTACGATACTAAAAGATTTAATTGCTTTTAAAACTGTTTCTGGTGAAAACAATACTCAACTAATTGACTATTGTGATAATATTTTAAATTCATTGGGTGCGGTATCATTTAGAACATATGATGAAGAAGAAAAAAGAGTAAATCTATTTTCAACTATAAAAGCTAAAAAAAAAAGTAAAAAAAAACCAATAATTTTATCTGGACATACTGATGTGGTTCCAGTTTCTAAAGGATGGGCAACAGATCCTTTTGATGCAACAATCAAAGATGGCAAATTATTTGGTAGAGGCTCATGTGATATGAAAGGATTTATAGCATGTGCATTGGCATACGCACCTATTTTCTCTTCTTCAAATTTAGACAGAGATATTCATTTTTCATTTACATTTGACGAGGAAACTGCCTGCATAGGTGCCCCTATTTTAATTAAAGAATTAAAAAAAAGAGAAATTCATGATTGTATTTGTATAGTGGGTGAGCCAACCAATATGAAAATAATAGATGCACACAAAGGATGTTATGAATACACAACATATTTTGAAGGTCTTGCAGGACATAGTTCACAACCAGAAAAAGGTGTGAGTGCAGTTGAATTTGCTGCAAGATATGTGAATAAACTATTAGAATTAAAAGAAAATCTGAAATCTAGACAATTAAAAGACTCGATCTTTGAGCCACCTTATTCAACCTTACAAATTGGAGGAATTTTTGGTGGTATAGCACACAACGTCATTGCTGATAAATGCCATGTAAACTGGGAGACAAGACCTGTAGTTAAAGAAGATGGAATTTTCTTAAATAACGAAATAGATAAATTTACAAATGAAATTCTTTTACCAGAAATGCAAAAAATTTATCCAAAATCTTCCATAAAAAAAACTATAATTGGTGAAATTACTGGTTTCGATAGAGTCCCTAACTCAGAAGCATGCGAATTTGTTTCGAGTATAACTGGAGATAATTCTAGAGATGTAGTTTCTTTCGGAACAGAAGCAGGACTATTTCAGGAGATTGGAATTAGTACAGTTGTATGTGGACCAGGATCTATAAAGCAAGCTCATAAGATTGATGAATTTATAAAACTATCTGAAATTAAAAAATGTATAAGTTTTTTAGATGGTATTAAAAATAAATCTTTAAATTAATTCCAACCACCAATAGATTTTACTTCTAAAAATTCTAATAAACCTTCTTTTCCACCTTCTCTTCCTATTCCAGAGTGTTTAAATCCTCCAAATGGAGCATCTACAGCTAGTGAAGCTGTATTAGCAACTATCATCCCAGATCTAAGTTTTCTTGCAACCCTTTTAACTTTTTCTTGATCTTCAGTTTGAATATAGTTTGTCAGACCATAAGGAGTATCATTTGCGATTTCAATTGCTTCTTCTTCTGATTCAAATGGAATTACTGATAATACTGGACCAAAAATCTCAGTTCTGGCAATTTCCATGTTATTATTTACATCAGCAAAAACAGTTGGCTTCACATAGTAACCATCTTCAAAACCTTCAGGTTTTCCAAGTCCTCCTGCTATTAAATTAGCACCTTCATCTATACCCTTTTTAATTAAACCTTGAATTTTATTATATTGTGTTTCAGATATTACTGGACCAATGTGATCTCCTTCTTTTTGGGGAATATCAACTTTATATTCATTAGCAAATTTTTTTAATCTTTTAACTGCATCATGATAGATTGATTTTTCTACGAGCATTCTTGTAGGTGCATTACATGACTGGCCTGAATTTCTAAAACATCGTGCAGCTCCTCTTTCAATTGCCTCAGTATCTGCATCTTTAAAAATAATATTTGCTCCTTTTCCACCTAATTCAAGGCTTACCCTTTTAAAGTCTTTTGCTGCGTTTTGAGAAATTAGAGCTCCTGCTCTTGTTGAACCAGTAAAAGATATCATATTTACATCTTTATGACTTGTCAGTGCATTACCTGTAGTTTCACCATCTCCATTAACTAAATTAAATACACCTTTTGGAAAACCTGCCTCATCAATAAGTTCTGCAAGTATCATTGATGATAGAGGTGCTAGCTCAGAAGGTTTTAAGATCATGGTGCATCCTGCTGCTAAAGCTGGGATTACTTTTAAGCAAACTTGATTCATTGGCCAATTCCAGGGTGTAATTAATACACAAACTCCTTTGGGTTCATAAATAATTCTCTGATCTTGCGCATGATCTCCTAAAGGTTTTTCAAAATCAAAAGCTTTAAGATACTTTATAAATGATTTCGTATGACTTGCTCCTGTACCAGTTTGTAGTTTTGATGCAAAATCTTTTGGAGCACCCATTTCCATCATTATTGCTTCTGTAGTGTCATTCCATCTTTTTTTATATAACTCATAAAACTTTTCTAATAGTTTAATTCTCTCTTCTTTTTTGGTGAAACCCCAAGTTTGAAAAGCAGTTTTTGCAGCTGACACTGCATCATCAACATCTTCTTTTCCACCCAGTGAAATAACCGCACAACTTTTTTCTGTAGCAGGATTTATTACTTGAATGTCTTTAGAATTTTTTGGTTCTACCCATTTACCATTTATATAAAAATTTCTTTTTTCTAACATATATTAAGCTATCTGTTCTTTAGGCTTTTGCAAACAAATTTGTTAATTCATAAACAATTGTTGCAGCTGCCAAAGAAGTTACTTCTGCATGATCATATGCTGGTGCTACCTCAACTACATCTGCTGAAACTAAGTTTAGCCCTGACAATCCTCTTATAACATTTACAATTTCTCTTGTAGTCATACCTGCTATCTCAGGCGTACCAGTTCCAGGAGCAAAAGCTGGATCTAAGACATCAATGTCTATCGATAGATATAAAGCGTTGTCACCTACTCTGTTTCTAATTCTCTCAACTATTTTGTCTATACCTTCTGTTTGAAATTCATCACAATGAATTATTTTAAAACCAAAACTTTCATCATTCTTGATATCTTCCCTGCTATAGAGTGGACCTCTTATTCCAACGTGCATTGATGCGTCATCTAAAAATAAGTTTTCTTCTCTAGCTCTCCTAAATGGTGTGCCATGTGTGTAAGGTGCTCCAAAATAAGTATCCCAAGTATCTAGGTGAGCATCAAAATGGACTAATGAAACTGGACCTTTATTCTTTTTATTAATTGCTCTAAGCAATGGAACAGCTATTGTATGATCACCGCCAAGACTAATAATCCCTCCTACTTTATTTAAAATATTTGTAGCACCAACTTCTATTTGTTTTATAGCTTCATCAATATTAAATGGATTACAGGCAATATCTCCTGCGTCAGCAACTTGTTGCACTTTAAATGGTTCAACATCATAACTTGGATGATAATTTGTTCTCAAATGTCTTGAGGCTTGTCTTATACTTTGGGGTCCAAATCTTGCTCCAGGTCTGTAACTAGTTCCAGAGTCAAAAGGAACTCCTACAATTGCTACATCACAACTTTCAACATCTCTTAATTCTGGTAATCTAGCAAAGGTTGATGGTCCCGCATATCTTGGTACTTTTGTTCCACTTACTGGTTGGATTGGTTTTTTATTTTTATCTTTCAATTTTTAGAGCTGTTTTTATGAATAAATTCAGCTGCTTTTTTAAAATCTTTGATATTTTTTTGATACATAGAAAGCTCTTTATTCGAATTTGAAGAAACTAGAATTATTATTAAAGCAATTATAATAGCTGCAGCATAATAAAATGGCATTTTTTTCTTCCAAGAGATTAGAATTTTTGTTGCGTTGTCTACTTGTTTTTTTGTTGGTCTATTTGCCATAATGTTAGTTTACCAGAGGTTTACCAGTTTTCAATGTATGTTTAATTCTTTCTTGAGTTTTTTCTGTCTCAATTAGCTTCATAAATGCATCTAATTCCAATTTATATAAATCATCCTCTGATAAAGTTTTTTCTAAATTAGTATCTCCGCCACTTAAAACTTTTGCTAGTTCTTTTCCAACTTCCATTCCATGATCAAGAATAATTTTTTCATTATATAATTTTTCTAACATTTTTACCATTTTGTCATAAACACTTTTTCCTGACAGATTAAATGTACACTCCTCTGGAGGAAAAAAATCTTTATTATTTTGAAGTATCTCTTTAGAAACCTGTAATAAACTATTTCTACTCATTATTTTTTTGTCCTCTGGTCTTAAATATTTTAAAGGCTCAGCTTCAATTGGTGATGTTGCAGTTTTAGCATATCCAATAATATCAAATACTTTTAGAGGAGCATAATCAGGGTCATTTTTGGCTTCTTCAGTTTGAGACCATCTCCAAAGCATTTCTTTACATCCTCCACCTGCTGGAATTAATCCAACCATAGTCTCAACTAAGCCAACTACAATATTTGTATGAGATGCAACAAAGTTACTTTGACATAAAACCTCAAAACCACCACCCAATGCCAATCCTGATGGCGCTGATACAACTGGATATTTAGAATATTTTAAATGTTTACAGGTCTCTTGAAAATATTTAACAAACTTTTCAATAGATTTAAAATCTCCTTTGTCTGCAAAATTCATTGTGTAAGACAAATTTACGCCTGCTGAAAATTGCATTGCCTCATTTATTATTATTAAAGGTTTGTCCGTTGCATTTTTTAAGCTATCCATTGAGTCATAGTCTAAAGCATTAGCCTTAGTTGTGAATTCAACAATATTAAAATCATCAAATCTATAGGTTTCAGCAGAGTTATTTTTATCTAATTTAATGGCCTTTGGTTTTATTTTTCCTAAAGTTTCTAAATCAGTATATTGTTGTCTTTCACCATAAAAGTTTTCGTCTTTACTTTGTGATAAGTTTTCAAGAAACTTGTTGTTTTCAAATGTATCTATTCTCTCAAAAAAATCTTTAACACCGATTTCTTTTAACATTTCAAAAGGTCCCTTTGACCAGTTAAACCCTAGTCTCATTGCTTCATCAATATCATTAAATTTATCCGTAATACCTGGAACTAAAGATGATGCATATTTAATAATTTTTGAAATTACTGACCAAGCGTATTCACCGTATTTATCTTTTCTGTTAATAAGACCAACAATATCCATTTTTTCTGATCCTAAATTAAACTTTTTAGATAGTGAATATTCACCTGTTTCTAAGTTTATACCCTCTAGAATTTTTTTATTATCAGACTTATTCATTCTATAGAAACCACCTTTTCCTTTTCTTCCTGTGTATCCAGTTTCTATAAGTTTTTTAACTAATGGTATTTCTTTCGCCACAACTTGAAAGTCATCAGTTTCAGGTAGTTCTTTAATAAAGCTTTTCAAAACATCGGCCATCAAATCAATTCCAATTAAATCATAGAGGCCAAATACACCTGTTTTTGGTATTCCCATTGGCCTTCCAAAAACTGCATCAGCTTCTTCAATTGTTAATTTCATTTTAAAAGCTTCAGTCATAGCCACTTGCATAGCGTAGACACCAATTCTATTTCCTAAAAATCCCGGAGTATCATTACAAATTAATGCTCCTTTTCCTAAATCTTTTTCACAAAAACTTTTAAGCGAATTTATTTGATCTAAATCATTATTTTCATTCTTTACAATTTCTAACAAATCCATATATCTGACTGGATTGAAGAAGTGAGTTATACAAAAATCTTTTTTTTGTTCATCTGAAAGTTTTTCTGAAAGAACCTTAATTGGAATAGAAGACGTATTTGAGGAAACTATTGATCCTTTCTTTCTTGCTTTAAAAATTTTTTCATAAATATTATGTTTAATATCAATTCTCTCAACAACAGCTTCAACTATCCAGTCTGCTTCACCGACTTCATTAAAATTATCATTTATATTTCCAACATTAATATTATTTATTTTAGACTTATCTATTAATAAAGGTGGTCTAGACTTTAAAATTCTTTCTCTAGCTTTTTCAGAAATTTCAGTGGTTAAGTCTAACAGTGTTACTGGAATATTTGCATTACATAATTGAGCAGCTATTCCACTACCCATTGTACCCGACCCAATAACTACTACTTTATTAATTTTCATAATGAGGACTAAAACTTATAATGAATATCTTATTCAAGAGCAACTTAAAGCCATTATATATTTTAATATTATTATTTAATTATTTTTGTAATTGATGGAATTATTGCCACTGCTAGAGCAATTTTGAACAATTCACTTGGTAAAAAAGGATATAGACCGCCAGCTAAAGCCTTTTCATAACCGATAACTGAGCCCAAATAACCCACCCCAACAATAAAAATAATTGAAGTTGCTATCAAAAGAGAAAATAAACTTTTAATATAAGAGTCGTTAAAATTTCTTTCTGCTAAATAGCCTACAACACCAGCTGCAATAGTCATTCCATAAAGATAGCCAGCCGTTGGACCTGTTAAATAAAGTAATCCACCACCTTTTGCAAAAACTGGAAGTCCAATAGCTCCTTCGAAGAGATATAATATGAGTGTAAAAAACGCTAACTTTGAACCGAATGTCATTCCGATGATAAAAACTGCAAAAGTTTGCATTGTCATTGGAACTGGCCAAAATGGAACTTGAACTTTTGACGAAAAAGCTAGTATAAGTGTACCTATTATCATCAAAGAAATATTCTGAAAATAAGTATTTATTCTAAAATCTGATAGTAAATTTTTAATCAAAGTCGAATTATTTTTCATCTTAAAAACTATTTAAACATAATTGAATGCAAAGTTAAAATAATAAATATAAAATTTTAATTAATCTGGTCTTTTTGTAACTCTTTTAATGGTATGTGGCATCTGATAGAGTTTCCACTGTTAGTTATTTGCCATGGTGGTATCTCATTTTTACAAATATCACCTAATATTCTTGAACATCTCCCCTGAAAACTACACCCTTTTTGAGGTGGCTTTTCTTCTACGATATCTTCAGCAACTAATTTTGGTTTGATATCTGGATCTGGTTCTAACACCGCTCCTAATAAAACCTCTGTATAAGGGTGTGATGGAAATTGATAAACATCTTTTGATGGTCCCACTTCACACAATCTTCCTTGGTAAAGAACTGCAACTCTATCACTTATAGCTCTTACGACAGCTAAATCATGTGAAACAAATATATATGTAGTCCCAAAATCTTCTTTAAGTTGTTGTAACAAATTTAATACGGCCGCCTGAACTGATACGTCTAACGCAGATGTTACCTCATCACATAATATTATATCTGGTTTAGCTGCAAAAGCTCTTGCAACCGCAACTCTCTGTTTTTCACCTCCAGATAATTGTCTAGGGTACCTAGACATATAAAATTCACCCAGTCTTACTTTTTGTAATAGCTCTTTAATATTTTTTTTTAATTCTTCACCCTTTAAACCAAAATATAACTTTAATGGTTGTGCTATTATTTCTTCAACAGTATGGTTTGGGTTTAAAGACTCATCTGGATTTTGAAAAATTAATTGAATAATTCTTAAATCATTAGGATCTCTCTCTTTGAGGTCAGACGATAAGTTTCTTTTTTGATCAAATTTTATTACTCCACCTTTGGTTCTGAGTAACCCAGCAATAGATTTGAGAATTGTTGATTTTCCACTACCTGACTCTCCAACTAGAGCTATAGTTTCACCCTTCTTGATATTAATATTAATATCTTTAACAGTTGGGTTGTCGTCAGAAATTCTATTTAACACTTGATCTAAAAGATTTTGCTTAGCGTAACTTATTGAAACTTCTGAAATGTTTAATATTTCTTTATCCTGCAAACTCGTCTTAATTTTATTAACAGTTTGATTAACCTGACTGTCATTCATTAAACTCTTATGATTAAAACATCTAACACTAGTGTTTAATTCCTCTAAGTACTCAAGTTGAGGAGAGTTACTTTTACATTTTTCTTCTGAAAAATCGCACCTATCAAAGAAACTGCAGCCTCTATGCATTGTTCCAGGTTGAGGTTGGCTACCAGGCATTGATTGTGGAAGTCCTGCAAGTGATAATTTTGGTATAGATTTAAGCAACCCATAGGTATACGGATGAATTGGTTTTTTAAGAATATCTCGAGAGGGCCCCTCTAAAACTATTTCACCAGAGTACATTACAATAATACGGTCACTTACTTGAGCTATTGCTCCTAAGTCATGGCTTACATAAACCATTGATGTTCCTGTGTCTTTCGCAATGAAATTAAGAAGTTCTAAAACGTGAGCTTGAGTTGTTACATCTAAGCCAGTTGTAGGCTCATCCAATAGTAGAAGGTCAGGGGTTCCCGCTAATGCCATAGCAACAGCAACTCTCTGTTGTTGTCCTCCTGAAAGTTCATGAGGATATCTTAGAGCAATTGTTTCAGGTGAGGGAAGTCTCACTTTATTTAACAATTCTGAAATTTTTTGTTCTCTTTCCTCCTCCTTTAAATCAGAATGCAACTGTAATGCTTCATCAATTTGATAACCTATTTTTAAATTTGGTGTTAAAGCCTGTCCAGCATTTTGTGGTATCATTGCAATTTTTCTACCTCTGATTTTTTCCAAATCTCTATTTTTCATTTTTAAAAGATTTGAGGAATTAAATTCACATTCTCCACCAATAGTATAGAGACCTTGTTTAACATACCCCATCATTGCTAGTGCGAGAGTACTTTTTCCAGATCCAGATTCTCCAACAATACCAACGGTTTCACCTTTTTTAATGTTTGTACTTATGTTTCTAAGTATTAAAATCTCTTCACCTTTTTTACTCTTAAATCCGATGGATAAATTTTTTACTTTTTGAATTATTTCAGTCATTTTTAAACTGGAGCTTTTGTTGATCTATCTATACCTAATGCTTTAGCAAAAGCATCAGCTGTCAAATTGATGCCAATTATTAAACTGCTCAAACCAACTATTGGAGCTATCACCGACCAATAAGCAAAAGACATTAAACCTCTGGCGTTTGATATCATCAGTCCCCAATCTGGAGTTGGAGGACTAACACCAAAACCTAGGAATGACAAAGAACTAAAGCCAAGTAGCATCCATGACCATCTCATTGCACCTTCCACTAAAATTGCATCTCTTACATTTGGAATTATCTCATTCCATATTATTGAAAAATTACTGTGCCCTCTTGCTCTAGCAGATACAATAAAGTCTTTTGCAATAACATCATGGGTTGCAGCTCTTGCTACTCTTACAATTCCCTTACCATAAAAGAAACCCAAGGCAGGTATTAATACTTCGGTTGATGTACCTAACAGAGATACAATTAACAACATTGCCAATATCCACGGAATAGATAAAAATGCATCAACTATTCTCATCACTATATCGTCAGTTTTCCCACCAACTAGTCCACAAAAAATTCCTAATAGACCACCCCAAAGTAGTGCTATCAAAGATCCAAAGAAAGTAATTGTTAAAGCTGTTCTTCCACCTAAAATTGTTCTTGTAAAAACGTCCCTTCCAAGATCATCAGTTCCAAACCAATATTCAGCAGAAGGAGCCTGTAGCATTAAAGTTGGGTTTATCGCTTTAAAGTCATATGGCGCAATGTAAGGGCTAATAAATGCAAGAATTACGTGGAAAATCAATATACTTAAACCAATAAATCCTGACGGTCTTGAGGCCATTGTAATTATTATCTCAGAGACTTTTGCGAAATTACTTTTTTTTTCTTCCTGATAAATATTATCCAATTTCATATTATTTTCTAATCTGTAACGTCTTTAATCTTGGATTAAGCATCAGTGTCATCAGATCTGCTAATAGATTTATACTAACATATATAGATGCAAGAATTATTGCTAAAGCTTGAACAGTAGGCAAATCTCTATTCGAAATAGACTCGATAACTAACCTTCCAAGACCAGGGTAATTGAATACAACCTCAGTTACAACCACGCCACCTAATAACCATGCAATTGTTAAAGCTACAACATTAATAGCCGGTAACAACGCATTTGGTAAAACATGTTTAAAAACCATTTTCCAATATGGAACGCCTTTTAAAATTGCCATTTGAACATATTCACTTGCCATAACTTGAATTACACTTGATCTTACCATCCTTGCCATGTGAGCTGTCATAATCATTGCAATAGCGATTACTGGTAAAATAATATTTGGTAATAGTTCAAAGAATGAAACATCAGTTGGAACAATAACAATCCCTGGTAACCACTCTAACCATATTGCAATTATTAAAATTAATAAAGTAGCACTAATAAACTCTGGAATAGTCATAGCAAAAATAGTTACTGTTGAAATTGCAACGTCAGGTAATTTGTCTCTCCAAAGAGCAGTAACAATTCCTAATATCAAAGCAATCGGTATACCAATAAAAATGGCAGCTGATGCTAGAACTAATGAATTTTTAATTCGTGGTCCTAGAACCTCTTTAATTGGCATTTCTCCGCTTAAAGAATAACCAAAGTCTCCTTGAATAGCATTTACGGCCCAAGATACATATCTCTCATATGCAGGAACGTTCAAACCTAATCTTCTATAACAAGCTTCTAATTGCTCCCCGAATGCTTGTCTCTCAAGATATGTTGTACACGCGTCACCAGGTAAAATCTCAGTTCCAACAAAAGTGATTAAAGATACTATAAATAAAGTTATTAAGCCTAATAGGATTCTTTTTATAATTAAAAAAAGCATAAGAATACTTAAATTTTAAATTATTTATTTAGAAATTAAAGAGGTTTTACAGGCCTACTTAAAGGCCTGTAAAACAAAAATTATTAGTCAACACTTACTGTGTGCCATCTTATCGAAAAATACTCAACTTCGTCGAGATTTTTCACTTTAGAAGATGTGACAACCAATCTAGATACATGGTAAGGAATCATAGTTCCAGACTCTTCCCATAGTGTTTTTTGAGCATTGATATATGCTGCTTTTCTTTTACTGAAATTTAACTCACCTCTAGCATCAGCTAAATTCTTGTCAAAAGAAGCACTTTTGTAGAAAGACTCATTCCATTTTGCTTCACTATGATAAGCTTCGTGCAAAATACTGTCTGCAGGTCTCTCATTCCAACGTGTCATTGCTACTGGCTTTTTCATCCAAGTTTCATTCCAATAACTTTTTGAAGGTGTCATTTGAATATCCGCTCTTATGTTAGCTTTAGCAAATTGTTGTTGTAATACTTCAGCAATAGTTGGCCATGTTGGTTCTTTTGTAGATACGTGAATTGTGAACTCAATACCATCTGGATAACCTGCCTCTGCAAGTAATTTTTTAGCAGTAGCATGTTGTGGCGGGCACTTCTTTTTCATTCTGTATTGATCCGAAGGTGCAACTGGAGTATCACAAGATACTGTTGCTGCTCCTGCCATAACAAGATCAACTAATTCTTGTCTATCTACAGCTATTCTAACAGCCTTTCTTACTCTTGGATCATCAAATGGTGCAACATCCGTTCTCATTACCATACCTCTCCAATTTCCTGTAGGTATCACCGATACATTGAACTTTGAATTACCATCAAATATTTTTTTCTGATTGAATGGAACATATCTATTCATATCAATCTGTCCAGTAAGTAGAGCTTGAATTCTAGCTTGACCATCTGGAATAGCTATTACGTGAACTTCAGAAAGTTTAGGTGCTCCTTCCCAATAATCTGGGTTTGCTTTAAGAATTGTTGTTCCTTCAGCATCAAACTTTTCTACTATAAAAGGTCCAGTTCCAATACCTGTTTTTCCAATAGTATCACCTGATCCATTAGGTATCATTCTTAGTCTATAATCAGTTAGTAAAAGTGGAAAATCTGCAAAAGATGTATTCAACTTCATTTTAACTGTGTGTGAGTCTATAACCTCTATGTCTGTTACTGCACTCATACTTTTCTTTGCAGGCGAACCAATTTCAGGATCTTTAACTCTCATCAAAGAATATTTTACATCCTCTGCGTCAAAATCAGATCCGTCATGGAATTTAACACCTTTTCTTAAGTTAAAAGTCCATTCTGTAGCATCTGCATTTCCTGACCAGTCAGTTGCAAGCTCAGGAGATGTTACCCCTTTAAGATCTTTTCTTACAAGACGGTTCTGTGTCATTATTACTACCTGAAACAGTCGTCCCTTAGTAATTGCGTCTAAATTTGTATCTTTTCCAAAACCAACATCATGAGATAATTTAAAAACACCGCTTGATGCATTGGCAAAAGAAAATGTTACAAACAGTGATACCAATGAAACTGATATCAATTTAAAAATGTTTTTCATAATTTCCTCTCTTTAAAAAAATAAAAGGTAACAATTAGCATCTTATATAGCAACAGTGAAAATGGTTCTTTTTTAATTGTTTTATTGATGTATTTTGATTATTTAAAAAAAAAATAATGAAAGATTTAATCAATAAATACAGGTTTACTGTAAAGCCTGTTAACCTTGAAAATTCAAACTCTTTGGAGCTTGCAAGATCAATTCAAGTTCATCCATTAACTTACCAGGAGCTACCTTATGACCCAGAGTATTCTAATTATGCTGGAAGATTAACACTAGAGAAACTATCTAATGTAAGTCCTGAGGAAATGTATTGGAAAGGGAGGCAGGAGATAATATTTAGACATACTGGTGAACATCCATTTGAAATATCCGGCCCAGACTCACTTAAGTTATTACAAAAAATATTTCCAAGAGATGTATCAAAAATATCGAAAGGAAGATGCTCTTACCAATTCGCTTGCTATCACGATGGAGGAATGATTACTGACGGAGTTCTATTAAAACTTGAAGAGGATAAATATTGGTTTGCACAAGCAGATGGGGATCTTTTTTCTTGGTATAAAGCTCACTCTAAAAATATGAATGTTGAAATAAAAGATCCTGAGGTATGGGTAAGTCAAATTCAAGGCCCATTTTCAATGAAACTACTTGAAAATATAGCTGAAGATTTTTCAGAGAATGATTGGAAGTACTTTGATTGGAAAGAATTACAAATCTTAGATCAAAAAGTAATTGTAAGCCGAAGTGGTTTTACAAATGAGTTAGGTTGGGAAATTTATTTCAGACCCGAAAATGAAACTGAAAAAATTGGAGATTACATTCTCGAGGAAGGAAAAAAATTAGGTATGATTTTAGTTGCCACTCCAGGTTTTAGATGTAGAAGAATTGAGGCTGGTTTGCTTTCTGCAGGACAAGATTTTACAAAAAAAACAAATCCATTTTCAGTCGGTCTAGGGCGTTTTATAAATTTTGATAAAGAAGATTTTATTGGAAAAGAAGCTCTCATGAAATCAGATAAAAAATGTAAGACTTGGGGAATTAGAGTTGCAGAGGGAACTGCTATTAAAGGTGAAGATATTAAAATAAATGAAAAAAATATTGGTAAAATAACTTCTAGCACTTGGTCGCCATATCAAATTTGTGGAGTTGGTATTGTGCACCTCTATAATAATGAAAATGGACCAGGAGATGTTGTTGATGTTAAATGCACTGATGGAAAAGTACATAAAGGAGAAATCTGTAAATTGCCAATGTATGATGCAAAAGGAGAAATAGTTAGAGGTCTAAATAGAAATATTCCTGAAGCGCCAAATCCTTGGCCTGGTATTAAAACCACAAATTAAAAAAATTTATTCAGTGAAGGCTAAAAAAAAAATAATAACAGTTGGAGGTGGTGGTTTCACTCATAATGAGGATGGTGATTTAGATCAATTTTGTTTAGATCAAATAGGTAAAAAAAACTGCTCTATAGGATTTTTGCCAACTGCTAGTAATGATGACGTAAAAAAAACTGAGCTATTCTATAAAAGATTTAAAAATACTAACTTTAAAGTTTCTCACTTCAACCTTGTCTCCAGTGTTAAGGGTTTTGAAAACTGGATTTCAAATTTAGATGCTATTTATATTGGTGGAGGAAATACTAAATTCATGCTCGACTTATGGAAAAGAAATAATTTAATTAATATTTTTAAAGAAGTTTATAACTCAGGAATAATTGTTTCTGGTGTAAGTGCTGGAGCTGCATGTTGGTTTGATTATTTTCTCACAGACTCAGATGGACCTGGCTTTAAACCGTTAAGTGGTGTTGGACTTATATCTGGAAGTTTTACTCCACATTATTCAGATGTAAAAAGAGCTTATAAATTCAGAGAAAATATAAATAATAAAATTTTACCAAGTGGTATAGCTGTAGATGATGGAGTTGCAGTACTTTTTATTGACGGAAAACCAACAGAGGTTTATTCTTCCAGAGAAAGTCATAATGCTTATTTTGTTGATCAAAATAAACAACTTAATTTAAAAGAATATATTAAAGTTAATAATGAGTGATAATATTTTACCAAGTCAAAAAATTTTTAGTATTAAAGACGCAAGGGAACTGTCACGTAAACGTCTACCTAAATTAGTTTTTGATTTTATTGATGGTGCATCTGGAGATGAAAAATTAGCAGAAATAAATAGCAGAGCTTTAGATCAAATTAGACTTGAACCTAAAGTATTAAGAAATGTTGAAAAAAGATCTCTCAAAAAAAAAGTATTGGGATATGAATTTGATTTTCCATTTGGTTTTGCTCCGATGGGAATGACAAATTTATCGTGGCCAGGAGCAGACTCAATGTTAGCAGCTGAAAGTGCTAGAAACAATATACCTACTTGTGTTTCTATGGCTTCTACAACAACTTTAGAAAAAATGTATGAACTTTCAGAAGGTCACTCATGGATGCAACTATATATTTTTCAAGACGAAAACTTTGTTATGGAGCTTTTAGATAGAGCTAAGAATACTGGATACGAGGTTGCAATATTAACTGTAGATGTTCCAGTACTCTCAAGACGAACTAGAGATGATAAAAATGGTTTCTCCTACCCTTTTAAAATAGGTCCAAAACAGTTTTTTGATTTTGCAACTCACCCTACTTGGTCTCTTTCTACTTTACTGAGTGGCATTCCTAAACCAATGAACTATGTAACATCAAAAAGCGGAGATGGTATTTTTAAAAGAAAAGAAAGTAGAGGCTCTACAGATTGGAATACTCTTAAAAGAGTGAGAGATAAATGGAAAGGTAAACTTATAATTAAAGGAGTAATGTCTCCTGACGATGCAGTAAAAATTAAGGAAGCTGGTGCTGATGCAATACAAGTTTCAAATCATGGAGGCAGACAATTAGATAGCGCTACGGCAGCAATAAATATGCTTCCAGTAATCAGAAAATCAGTAGGAAATGAATTTCCTTTAATCTTTGATAGTGGAATAAGAAGTGGAAGTGATATCGTGAGAGCGCTTGCATTTGGCGCGGATTATGCAATGATTGGTAGACCAGTAATGTACGCAATGGGAGCTGATGGAAGAAAAGGATTAAGGAGAATTGTGGAAATAATTAAAGAAGAGGCCAGCACGACACTCGGGTTAGTAGGATTAAATGATATTAATGATGTAACTTCTAATATAGTAATAGATAGTACTGTAAATAAGGTAGATTACTAAATGAGCGAAAATAAAATTAGAGGTGGAGCATTACTTGCAAGGGCTCTAAAAGACAAAGGAATTAGCAAAGTTTTCACTCTTTCGGGGGGTTTTTGTAATCCAGCAATTGAAGGTTTTGCTGAATGCCAAATTGAAGTAATAAACACTCCTCATGAGCAGATTGCAGGTCATTTAGCAGACGGCAATACAAGAATTACTCGTAAACCATCAGTATGTTTAGTTGGACCCGAAGGATTTACAAATGCAGTCCCTTCTATGATGGAAGCTTGGGGTGAGAGAAGTCCAATTATTTACGTTACAGGATCTAGTAGTCTTAAAAGACAAGGCTCAGGTGGTTTTAAAGAAATTGATGATGTTTCAATTGCAGCCCCCTTAACTAAATATAGCGCAAGTATTACAGATGGAACTCGAATAAGAGAATTTGTAGACAAAGCATATCATATTGCAACTAACGGATACCCAGGTGCTGTACATCTTAGTCTCCCTGTTGATATTATGTTTTCATCTTTTGCAGAGGAAGTTGGCTTAGAGGAAAGACCGTATTCTCAAAAAGCAAAACCTATATCTAAAGCGTGGCCAGATCCAAATTCACTCTCTGAAGTCTTAGAACTTGCTTGTAATTCAAAAAAACCAGTTATTATTGGTGGACACGGTGTTTGGTGGTCACATTCGGAAAAAAATCTTGAAGCAGCTGGTAATAATTTAAATATTCCAATTTTTAATGTTCCGTATCATCAAAAATTATTAGGAGAAGAGGCTAACGCTTACATGGGGTTAGCTGATATACATCAATATCCTCCTTCAGAATTTGCATTACACAATTCAGATCTAGTTCTTGTCGTTGGAGCACGATTAGATAATCAATTAAATTTTGGAAATCCACCTTTTATACCAGAGTCAACAAAATTAGTTTGTGTAAATGGTTCACATGAAGAATTAGAACTTAATAGAGCTGCAGATTTAAGTTTGCTAAGTGATCCTGGTGTTTTTTTAGATACATTATCAAACTTAAAAAAAAATAATAAATGGTCTTTAGATACAAAGTGGTTTCAAGAGAATAAAAAAAAGAAGAAAGAGTGGGTAGATAAATCTTTGAAAGAATTAGAAATTGAAGCTGAAGCATCTAAAAAAAATGGAGGAAAAATTCACCCTCTACAACTTTCATTGGATGTTCAAGATGCAATGAGTGAAAATGATTGGCTTGTTATCGATGGAGGAAATACTCATTTTTGGTCAGAAATTGCAATCAATATCGCAGGTGCCAAAGGGAAAAAATTAAAAGGAATATTGCATCCTGGAACTTTTAGTATGTTAGGAGTTGGAGTTTCATTCGCTCTATCTGCTAAAAATCATAATCCAGATTCAAATGTAGTTCTGATAAGTGGTGATGGTGCGTTTTTATCAGGAGGTATGTCTATTGAAAGTGTATTTTATGAGAAAAAACCTATTACTGTTGTAATTGATAATAACGGGGGTCTTGCTTCAATTGGTCAGCAACAAGAGAGGTTATTTAAAAGTGGAAAAAGTGTGGGAACTGACTTCCGCGATATACCATTTCACAAGATATTTGAGGGTTTTGGAGGACATGGAGAATTAGTTAATAAAAGAGAAGAGCTAGGTCCAGCACTTAAAAGAGCTATGGATAGTGGAAAACCTGCGTGCGTGAACGTTAAAGCTAAACCTGTATTAAGCCCAATAGTCTCTGCAGTTGCAAGTAAAAGAGAGAAATCATCAATAGAATAATTGTGGCAACTTTCTCTTCTCACTTATTGGATGCAACAAATGGCTCGCACGCTGCAAATGTTGATGTAATTATTTATCAAATTAATGAAAATGGAAAAAAAAAAGTTTTCTGCGAGACTAAATCTGATGAAGGTGGACGAATACTCCAAGAATTTGAATTAAGTAAAGACGACTGTAAGTGTGAGTATGAAATGGTTTGTAAAACCGATAATTATTTTTCAGAAAAAAAAATAGTTTCAGAAATTAATATTAAATTTCAAATGGAAGATCAAAATAAAAAATATCATATTCCAATAATAATTTCTAGAAATAGCTACACAGTGTGGTGGTCTAAATAAAATGAGTAAAGAAAATTTAATTAAGCAAAAAAATATAAAATTAAATATGTCTAGGCGTATAAGACGAACACCATTTACAAATAAAGTAGAGGAATGTGGAGTGTCTGATTTTACTGTTGTTAATCACATGCTACTACCAAAAGGTTTTAAAAATACTGTAGAAGAAGACTACTGGCATTTAAGAGAGCAGGTGCAAGTGTGGGATGTGTCTTGCCAGAGACAAGTACAAATTACAGGGCCTGATGCTGAAAAATTGGTGCAAAAAATGACACCACGATCCATAAAAAAAATGGAGACCGGTAAATGTTTTTATATTCCAATAATTGACGACACAGCTGGAATGATTAATGATCCAGTTTTATTAAAACTAGACGATGATATGTTTTGGATCTCAATAGCAGACTCAGATATTTTGCTTTGGGCAAAAGGAATTGCTTTAGGATCAAAATTAAATGTAGAAATTATTGAACCAGATGTGTATCCATTAGCTGTTCAAGGTCCGAAATCTGAGGACCTACTAGTTTCGATTTTTGGTGAGGATATAAAAAAGTTGAAATTTTTCAATTTTAAAGTGTTTGATTTTTTAGGAACTAAACAAATTATTGCACGATCTGGTTACAGTAACCAAGATGGTTTTGAAATATACTTTAAAGGATTTGAAACACATTTTAATGAGATAGAACTCGGAGAAAAACTTTGGGATACTATATGGGAGAGCGGACAAAAATTTAATATTTCTCCAGGATGTCCAAATTTAATTGATAGAATTGAGGCTGGGTTAATGTCTTATGGAAATGACTTTACAAGAGAAAATAATCCACTTGAGTGTAATCTTGAAAAATACTGCAAACAAGAGGATGATCATGATTTTATAGGTAAAGAGGCTTTAAGAAAGATACAATCTGATGGAATTGTACAAAAAATGAGAGGAATTTTGTTTGATGGAGATCCGTGTAAGCCAACTGGTGTGCCTTTGCCAGTATACTCAAAAGATAATGTAAAAATTGGGCAAATTGCATCTGGAATATATTCTCCAGGATTTCGAAAGAATATAGGCCTTTCTATGATTTTAAAAGATTATTGGGAAATTGGAAATGAGGTTTTTGTAAATACTTTCAATGGAAAAAATAGAAAAGGCATTATAACTTCTTTACCATTCCAAGATTAAGCGTATATTTATTGAAATGTTTAAACCTGTAATTGCTGGCTTCTCAAGATCGCCTTTCACAATGGCAAGAAAAGGTGCGCTCGTAGATACAAAGCCAGTAAATTTACTAGCGGAAGTGATTAAAAATTTAGTTGCGAAATCCAATGTTAAAAAAGAGGATATTGAGGATATTGTTGTTGGTTGTGCATTTCAAACTGGAGAGCAGTCATTTAATATTGGAAAGTTAACAACATTTTTAACTAACATGGATGTTAAAACTTCTGGAATGACAGTTGATAGATGGTGTGGTTCCTCAATGGAAGCTATTCATATTGCTGCAGGTAAAATTTCGTTAGGAGCAGGAAAAGTATTTATATGTGGAGGTGTTGAAAGTATGACTAGAGTTAATACAGGTTTTGATCCAATACCTTATCCAGAAAATAAAAATGATAATCCTCATGTTTATTTTTCAATGGGAACTACTGCAGAAAATGTTGCCAAAAAATATAATATTTCAAGAAATGAACAACAGGAATTCGCAATCTCAAGTCATCAAAAAGCACATGAAGCACAAACAAAAGGTAATTTTAAAAATGAAATTGTATCAATCGGAGATTGTGATACCGATGGAAATATTAGACCAGGAAGCACAATGGAAAAGTTGGATGGATTAAAACTCGCGTTCGATGAAAATGGTACTGTTACAGCAGCCACTTCATCGCCTTTAACCGATGGTGCAGCTGCAACATTAATTTGTGAAGAAAGTTATGCAAAAGAAAATAATTTAAATATTTTGGGAAGAATTGTATCTACTGCAGTGCAAGGTTGTGACCCTGACTATATGGGATTAGGTCCAATTGGAGCATCAAAAAAAGCTTTGGAAAGAGCTAAATTGACAGCAGATAAAATTGACATTGTTGAATTGAATGAGGCTTTTGCGTCGCAATCCTTAGCATGTATTAAAGATTTAGGTATTGATAAAGATAAAGTTAATTTAGATGGTGGAGCACTAGCCCTTGGACATCCTCTTGGAGCAACAGGCGCAAGAATTACGGGCAAGGCTGCTGAACTACTAAAAAGAGAAAATAAAAAATATGCACTTTCAACTCAGTGTATTGGTTTAGGTATGGGAATTGCTACAGTGATTGAGTCTGTAAACTAATTTATCTATTTATTCCTCTTAATCTCTCAGATCTTCTTCTCAAAAGTTCAGCAGTTAGTAAAATTAATACTGATAAAACTATTAAGCAAGTTGCTACAGCTAAAATTGTAGGACTAAGCTGCTCTCTAAGACCTGTCCACATTTGAATTGGAATTGTTGTATTATCTAAGCCTGCTAAGAATAATACGACCACAACCTCATCAAATGATGTTACAAAAGCAAATAAACCACCTGAAATTACTCCTGGTAATATTAATGGCAAGGTAATTTTCATAAATGTATTATAAGGACTGCTTCCTAAGCTAGAAGCAGCCCTAGTAATACTATGATCAAATCCAGAAAGAGTTGCGGTTACTGTTATGACTACAAATGGAGTTCCAAGAATAATGTGTGCTAATATAATACCCAAGTGTGTTGCTGCTAAACCTACTTTTGCCATGAAAAAGAATATTGCAACACCTGAAATAATCAATGGAACTATCATTGGAGAAATTAAAATAGCCATTATCAAACCTTTATATGGCATATGTCTGCTGCTTAAACCCAATGCAGCAAGAGTACCCAAAATAATTGATCCTAAAGTTGCAAATATAGCAATTATAAAACTATTTCTTGCTGCTAATCCCCACGGATTTTTCGTTCCATAAATCATATCATTATACCACCTTAATGAAAAAGCATCTGGATCCAGTCTCTTCATTCCGTCTGTAAAGACTAAAAATTCCTCCGCATTAAATGATAATGGAAAAATTACAAATAAAGGTGCAATTAAAAAGAAGAAAACACATCCACAAACAAAAAGATAAAAATAATGCCAAATTCTATAATGTGGTTCTGTATATTTCGGTAAAGCCATAATTATCCTAGTTTAATATTATCAACTCCTACAAGTTTGTTGTAAATCCAATAGATTACAAGTACTCCTGTCAAAAGCATTAAACCCATCGCAGATGCAAAACTCCAATCTAAAGTACTCTTCATGTGATATGCTATTTGGTTACTAATAAGTGTTCCTGAAGCTCCACCTACTAAGGCTGGGGTTATGTAATACCCAATTGCAAGGATAAATACTAATAAGCAACCTGCCCCAATACCTGGAATTGTAAGTGGAAAATAAACTTTAAAAAAAGCAGTAGCTGGTGTTGCTCCTAAAGATTTACCAGCTCTCATCAGACTAGGTGATATTGTTTTCATAACACTGTACAGAGGTAACACCATGAATGGTAATAATATTTGTGTCATTGCTACATAGGTACCAGTTTTATTGTACATCATTTCTGGTCTGTTATCGTCTGCAACGAGACCTATCCAAACAAAAAAGTCATTAACAATACCCTGTTGTTGTAAAAGAATCATCCAACTAGCAGTTCTTACAAGTAAAGAAGTCCAAAAAGGCAATAAGACACAAATCATTAGCAAATTACTATATTTCATGGGTAGAGTTGCCAATAAATGTGCAATTGGATAAGCCATTAAAAAACAAAACAATGTTACAAAGAAAGCAACCTCCACTGTTCTAATCCATAAAATTCTGTGAATTCGTCTATCCTCAGATACTTGAACAATTTTTCCATCTTCATTTGAGTACATATCTATACCCTTAAGATATTTTGAATATGTATAAGATGGAGCTCTTCTTTTAATTGCTCTCCAATATTCAACATTTCTCCATCTTTTGTGAACTTTCATTATTTGTTCTTTGTAGTTTCCTTCCTCGAATTTCTTTTGTTTTCTGGCAAGTTTTTTTAAAACACTTTTAAAACCATTTTTTTCATAATTTAATTGTGTCTGTAATTTTCCTGCAGTTTTATTCTTAACTAAAATTTTATAATCTAAATAAAATGCTTCAAAAACTTCTTCTGGTGGAAGTTCTTTACCATCCCAGTTTTCCATTGCTTTATAGGTTTTGGGAAGCATATTTGTAACCATCTTATCATCTATGCTTCTAGAGAACATGTCTCCAATTGGAATCATGTATGTGATAATTAAAAATAATAATAATGGTGCAACTAGCAAAAAAGCTTTAATTTTATTTTTCTTTTCTGACTGTTTTAGACTTTCCTCTAGGGGAATTCCATCTGTTGTTAAAATTTTTCCTGTTTCTGAGCTCATAAAAAAAAAGGGCGGTCAACATGACCGCCCTTACTATAATATAAAATTAAAGTGTTTAAAACTTTAATTATTTAATACTAGCTTTCATAGCTTCCCATTTTTCACCAAGCTCTGTACCATTATCGGCCCAGTACTCAGCGTCTACTAAGAAGTATCTTTTAAGGTTAGCTGGTGCTGTTGGCATATGTGGAACCATATTAGTTTTTCCATCTTTATACCAAGGCTCTCCTGCTTGCATAACTGCAATTGATGATTTTCTCCAAGGTGCATATGCAATATATTTTGCACTTCCTGCTAACATCTCAGTACTTGTCATCATTGCTAAAGCCTTCATAGCGTCTTCTTGGTTTGGTCCACCTTTTACTAATGCAAAATATTCATAGTCAAGACCTTGTCCGTCCCAAACTTGAACTATTGGAGCACCTTCTCCAACTGCTGCATTGAAAAATCTTCCATTCCAACCAGTAGCCATTACAACTTCACCACTCATTAATAATTCTGGTGGTTGAGCTCCTGCTGACCAAAATACACATCCGCCATTTGGATCCTCACAAAGCGCTTTGATTTTGTTCATTGCTCTGTCAACATATCCTGGTTCTTCTAATTTTTTGTAGATAAATTCTCCACCTTTACCCATTTTTACACCATCTGCTGCTAATGCAATTTCTAAGTTAGTTAATGCACTTTTGTAAATAGCTCTTTTTCCAGGAAATCTTTTTGTGTTAAAGAAATCTTTTAAAGTCTTTGGCGTGCTTTTTAACAAATCACTGTTATAAGCATAGTTCCAAGAATATAAGATATTTCCTACTGCACATTTACTTGGCATATCAGTAAAGAAGTCTTCACTAGCTGGTGTACCATCTGGTGCTGGCGGGAAATCTTTGTCAAAATCAAATTCAACAAAAATTCCTTCGTCACAACCATTAATAGTATCATAAGCAAATACGTCTATAATATCCCATGTGATTGCTCCTGCCTCTATTTGCGCTTTAATTTCTGAAAGTCCACCTGAATAGTCAACCCACTCAATCGGTACACCTAATGCTTTAGATGTTGGATCACCATATCCTAACTTTTGACTTTCTGTGTATGCTCCACCCCATGATGCAACAACTACTGCAAAAGCGGATGTAGATACAGAAACTGCAAATGTTAAAGCAAGTAATAATTTACTTAATTTTCTCATTTATCCTCCGTTTAAACGTTTTTTTTATAAAAAAAGAAGTACAGCAACATAGAATATAAGAGTCAACAGGTGATTTTGGCGAAAATGTAGTAATTTAGCTTATTTTGGGTCTAAAGCTCGAGCATCATGACTGTTCCAGCCAATATTAATTTCATTGCCAAGTTTTATATCTAAGTTTTGAGAACTATTTGGAACTTTCAATATAAATTCTGAATTACCAAGTAAATTTAATCTAACTCTAGTATGATCTCCATGATAAATGACCTCTTCGATTTTTCCTTTTTGATTGTTATCCATTTTATCTTTAGGATTAATTAATGCTCTCTCAGGTCTAATTGATACAGTAGTTTTTTCACCAACAGATTTTACTGAAATCGGATTAGCAATTATTTCACCCTTTTCTAATTTCACTCTACATGTTCCATTTGAAATTTCAGAAACCTCTCCACCAAAGGTATTATTTTCTCCAATAAATTCTGCAACAAAGGAGTTCACAGGTTCTTCATATAACTTATCAGGACTTGATAGTTGTTGAACTTTACCATCATTAAATACCGCAATTCTATTTGACATAGTTAAAGCTTCACCTTGGTCATGAGTTACATAAACTACTGTTACACCAATACTTTCATGAATGTGTTTAATTTCGTACTGCATACTTTCTCTTAAATTTTTATCTAAGGCACCTAAAGGCTCATCCATTAATACAACAGATGGATCGAAAACTAATGCTCTTGCAACTGCTACTCTTTGTTGTTGACCTCCTGACAGCTGACCTGGCATTCTATTTGCAAACCCACCGAGTGAAACCATTGATAAAGCTTTATCTACTTTTTTTTCTATTTCCACTTGAGACATTTTTCTTACCTTTAATGGAAATGCTAAATTTTCAAAAACTGTCATATGAGGAAACAGAGCATAATTTTGAAAAACCATTCCAATACCTCTTTTGTGTGGAGGAATATTTGAAATTGGATTTTTATCTAAATAAATTTCTCCATTAGTTGGTGTTTCAAAACCTGCAAGCATCATTAAGCATGTGGTTTTTCCTGAACCAGAGGGTCCTAGCATTGTTACGAACTCACCTTCTTCGATATCTAAATTTAAATCTTTAACTACTAATACTTTTCCATCGTAACTTTTGTCGACTTTATCAAATTTTACGAAATCTTCTTTTTTTGACATAGATTAGTTTTTAAAACATTTAGTTAAGTTGTTTGCAACAGTTAATTAGCTCTTAATGTGTAACTCTTTTGGAAAATTGCAGAATAATTCACACCCTTTTTCTGTAACTCTTATAGCCTCCGAAGCCTCAACTCCCCAATCACCAAATTGCATTACAGCTATCATATGAAAACATGCATTCGGTACTAGTTCAGTCATTTCTCCTTTATATATATTAAGAGTATGTTCACCCCAATCTGGTGGATAACCTATTCCAATTGAGTAACCAGTTCTTGATTTTTTTTCTATGCCATATTTTTCTAAAATACCCCAAAAAGCTTGAGCTACATCATTTGCAGTATTGCCGGGTTTAGTAGCATCTATTCCAGCTTGCAAAGCTTCGATAGTTTTGTTCATTGTGTCTATTTTTAATTGATCAGGTTTTCCAAGTAAGATTGTTCTGGCCATTGGCGCATGATATCTTTTATATACTCCAGATAACTCAACGATTGTCGCCTCACCTTCTACAAACTTGTCCTGCGTTGCTGTTAAATGAGATGCAGATGTCCCTTTTCCTGTTGGTAAGAGTGTTGCGATACTAGAATACTCTCCACCAAACTCAGGTGTCCCATAAAATAAAGTTTTTTGTATATCACCTACTGCATCGCATTGTCTGACACCCGCTTTAATTACCTCCATTGCAGTCTTCATTCCTTTTTCTGAAATTAGTGCAGCAGTTTTCATGTAATTAATTTCTGCATCAGATTTTGCATATCTTGCCCAATTTACTAATCTTTCTGAATCTTTTATTTTTGCATTCGGTAAACCTTGTTTTATCTTTTCATAACAAAAAGCAGTGAAGTAATGAGCGTCCATCTCCACTCCAATTGAAAGCTTATCCCAATTTCTATCTTTAATAATCTGTACTAAATAATCGTAAGGATGTTTTGGCCATGTATGAATATAATTTTCATCATACACAATTATATTTTCATCTTTGAGATAAGTTTTTATATACGCACCTCCTGAGTCTTGAGCTCTTACAAAACATAAAGGTTCATCAGCGTTAACATGAACAATTGCACACTGAGCATAATAAAAAGACCATGCATCATAACCAGTTAAATAATTCATGTTATTTGTGTCGTGAGAAATTAATAGTTCAATTCCTTTATCCTGCATCATCGACTGAACTTTTTTTAATCTTTGTTTGTATTCGTCTTTAGTAAATGACATGAATTTCTATCTAAATAATTTACCAAAACCTTCTACAAGGTTATTTTTATTTATTTGGACCAGAGTATCCCAAATTAATGTCTGATTACTCGATAAAACAATCGTGTTAAGTTTTTTTTCAAGTTTATCAATTATTGGTAATACAGGAAGAGCTGTACAAGATACAAATAATGCATCTGCTCCATTTAAATCTATTTTAGACAAGACATCATACAAATAATTTTGGTCTACTTTGCCTATGTCGTAATCTGCCTCTATATCAAAGTATGAATTGGATGTTATCTCAAATCCCTCTGACTTAAAATAACCCATTACTTCATGATTAAGTTTTTTGCTGTAGGGTGTAAATAGTGAAAGCTTTTTAATGTTTAACTTTTTTAATGCTTTTATTGCGGCTGTACTTGGCGTTGTAACCTGGGCCATTGGTTTTGCTGCTTTTACCTTTTGCTTTATAGAGTTATAGCCTGCTGCAATAGTTCCAGAAGTACATCCATATACTACGCAATCAATATCTTGATCCGGTAAAATGTCTTTTGTTACACTGGTTACTTTATCTGACATTTTAATGAGATTTTCTTTAGTTAAAGGATTATAACACTCTATTCTATTAACAAAAAAATCAATTTCTCTATCCTTAATTACATTTATAAAATCTCTTTCAATCATAAAATCACTTGCAAGAGCAATAAGGCCAACTCGTGGATTTGATTTACTTATGTATTTTGGTTCTATTTTTGTTGAATTCATATTTTAAAAAAGTGAATATATCACAAGTTCTTGAATAATCATTAATATTAAATGAATTGAATGAATTTTAAAGATACTCTAGTTGCATCACTTGTTCCTATCTTTTTAGGTTTTGGTTTTGTAATTGCCAAACCTGCTTTTGAGTCTTTTCCTCCAATACTTCTAATGGGATTAAGATTTATTTTTGCTGCTTCTATTTTAATTTGGTGGTTTCCAATTCCAAGAGGTTTCTTAAAAAAAATTTTTATTTCTTCGTTTATAGCAAACACCTTGCAATACAGTATTACCTATACTGGTTTAAATTTTATTGATGCATCTGCAGCAGTATTATTAGTACAAACAGAAGTTCCATTTGGAGTAATATTTGCTTTTTTCATGTTGAAAGAGAAACCAACTTTAAGAGCTTTGATTGGGATAGGAGTTGCATTTGTAGGAGTTTATATTTTAACTGGCTCACCTAATTTAGATGGAAAAATATTTGGTATCTCTCTTACGATTTTAGGTTCAGCAATATGGGCACTTGGCCAAGTAATTGTTAAACCTTTGAGTAAAGAAATTAATCCTTTAGCTTTAGTTGCGTGGCTAGCATTATTTTCTGGACCCACTTTAATTTTAATTTCTGCAGTAATTGAAGGTGATACCATATCATATCTATCAACAGCTAAATTTAATCATTGGTTAATAGCATTTTACATTGGATTTATAATGCAACCTATAACTTATGGCTGCTTTTATTATGTTCTAAAAAATAATCCATTATATAAAGTGTTACCCATAGTGACTATGGGTATACCACCGACTGGATTGCTTGCAGCAATTTTTTTATTAGGTGAGAAACCAACAAGTGAATTATTTATTGGAGGAGTGGTAATAATATTTGGTGTCATAATGATATTATATAAAAAGAAAGAGGAGGTAAATTAATGAATATAGGATTTATTGGTTTAGGAAATGTTGGAGGTAAACTAGCTGGGAGTTTATTGAGGAATAAATTTAATTTAACAGTTAGAGATTTAGATAAAAATTTAACAAAACAATTTGAGAGCATGGGGGCTAAAATTGCTAAATCTGCTAAAGAGCTGGCTGAGGAAGTTGATTTAATAATAACTTGTCTTCCTTCTCCTGAAATTTGTGCAGAAGTGATGGAGGGAGAAAACGGAATTCTTGAAGGTATTTCAGAAAATAAAATATGGTTGGAAATGAGTACAACAGATGAGGCAGAGGTAAAAAGGATTGGTAGAAAAGTAATTGAAAAAAAGGCAATACCCCTAGATGGTCCAGTAAGTGGTGGATGCCATAGAGCAGCATCAGGAAATATAGCAATATTTGTTGGAGGAGAAAGAGATGCATTTGAAAAGATATTACCTGCTTTAACTGTGATGGGACGTAAAATATTACATACAGGAGAATTAGGCACTGCTTCTGTCCTTAAAGTAATTACAAATTATTTAGCCTCTACACATTTGGTTGCCCTTGGGGAGGCATGGACAGTAGCTAAAAAGTCAAACCTAGATCTTGCAAAAACCTACAAAGGAATTGCTGTTTCCTCAGGTAACTCATTTGTTCATGAAACTGAGAGCCAAGTTATTTTAAATGGCTCTTATAATATAAATTTTACGATGGACCTTGTTTTAAAAGATACGGGTCTATTTGATGAACTCGCAAAAAAATTAAATGCACCGTTGGAAATTTCTCCTAAAATAGTTGAAATATTTAAAGATGGCCAAAAAAAATATGGCTCAAGAGCTTGGTCATCAATGATTGTAAAAAGAATGGAAGATCTAAATAAAATTGATTTTAGAACTGAAGGGTTTCCCGAGGAGTTAATTGATATTGAGCCTGAAGAAAAAGGTTATGAAATTTAAATTCTGTGTTAAAGTGCATTTATGATTGAAAAGAAAAATTTTTATATAAACGGAAAATGGGTTGCTCCAGTCAAACCTAATGACTTTGATGTAATTGATCCATCAACTGAAGAGGCTTTTGCTGTAATTTCTTTAGGATCTAAAGAGGATACTGATAAAGCTGTAAGTGCTGCTAAAGTAGCATTTGAAACCTGGAAAGAAACTTCGAAAGAAGAGAGAATAAAGTTATTAGAAAAATTTTGTGAAATTTATAATAGAAGATGGGATGAAATGGTTGAAGCACAATCAATGGAAATGGGTGCACCATTAGATTTTGCATCAGAGACTCATACTAAAATGGGAGCAGATATATCTAAAAATGTAATAGATATTTTAAAAGATTTTAATTTTGAACATCAGTTTGATCCAAAATCAAACAATCAAATCAGATATGAGCCAATTGGAGTTTGTGGATTAATAACGCCATGGAATTATCCAATGAACCAAATAGTACTTAAGGTCATACCAGCACTTGCAGCTGGTTGCACAATGATTTTAAAACCGTCAGAAGTGGCTCCAGTATCAGGTGTTTTGTTTGCGGAAATAATTGACGAAGCTGGATTTCCTCCAGGTGTGTTCAATTTAATAAATGGTAACGGAGAAGTAGTTGGGAATCATATATCTGGTCATCCAGATATTGATATGGTCTCGTTTACAGGATCGACAAGAGCAGGAAAATTGATACAAAAAAATGCAGCTGACACAATTAAGAAGGTCACACTTGAACTTGGCGGTAAAGGTGGAAATATAGTTTTTGAGGACTCTTATCCAGATGCTGTAAGGGACGGAGTTAGAACTATAATGAGTAACACTGGACAATCTTGTGATGCTCCAACTCGAATGCTAGTTCAAAGATCAATTTATGATAGAGCAGTAAAAGAAGCTGTAGATGAAGCAAATAAAATTAAAGTAGACGTGGCATCTAAAAAAGGCGATCACATTGGACCTTTGGTGTCCAAAGTTCAATATGATAAAGTTATTAATCTTATTAATGAGGGAATTAAAGAAGGCGCAACTCTTGCTGCCGGTGGGCCCGATCTACCAAATGGTCTTAATAAGGGGTATTTTGTTAAACCGACGATTTTTACAGATGTCAACAACGATATGAAGATTGCTAGAGAAGAAATATTTGGTCCAGTACTTTCAATTATTCCATTTGATACAGAAGAAGAGGCAATTAAAATTACAAATGATACATCTTACGGATTAGGTAACTATTTACAAACTGAAGATAAAGAAAAAGCAAAAAGAGTAGCAAGAAAAGTAAGAGCAGGAACAGTCTATATCAACGGTCAAGGAGCCGAAACTGGAGCACCTTTTGGAGGATTTAAGCAATCAGGAAATGGTCGAGAGGGTGGACTATGGGGTTTTACTGAATACCTAGAGGTTAAGGCAATTACTGGTTGGAATTAAAAAATTATATTCAAAATAATTGAGGTTGAGATGATTGGTTATGTAATGGTGGGTACAAATAATTTAGATGCTGCCATTAAGTTTTATGATGAAGTTTTGGGAGTTATTGGGCTAACAAGAAACGAAACTGTAGAAAATGATTATGCTGCATATGGAAAGAAAGATACAAACGAAATAGAGTTTTACATCACAAAACCGTTTAATAAAAAAGAAGCAACTTTTGGAAATGGAACACAAATATCATTTATAACATCTTCAAGACTTATTGTTGATAGATTTCACGAAACAGGACTAAAAGCTGGAGGTACTAGCGAAGGATCTGGAGGAGAACGACCAGAGGGATCAGGGGTTTATTATTCTTACGTTCGTGACCTTGATGGAAATAAAATTTGCACCTTTACAAATAGCAAGGAATAATACTATGTCTTATTCATCAATTCATGAAAAATTGGAAAATAAAAAAACTATTATTTTAGATGGTGGAATGGGTGCTGAATTAGAAAAGAATGGCGCTAAAATGGATGAAAAAATGTGGTGTGGAAAATGCTCAGTAGATCATCCAGAATTAGTAAGAAAAATTCATGAAGATTATATAAATGCGGGTGCTGATGTAATAACTACTAATACATATAGCACTACACCTATATCGATGAGACAGTATGGTTATGAAGACTCGATAGAGGAATTTAATAAAAAAAGTGTTCAAGTTGCAAAAGATGCAATTAAAAATTCAAACAAAGTTGTTGCTCTTGCTGGAAGCGTTTCAACTTTTGGTAATTTTTATGAACTAGGAGTTAAAGCAATGATACCTGGCTTTGATGAGCAACTTAAAATTTTATCAGGTGAAGGAGTAGATTTAATTATTTTAGAGGCTATGTCTTCTCAAGCAGATATTGTGGAAACAATGTTAAACTGTTCTACAAAGATAAGTATACCAGTTTGGTTGTCTGTATCATGTGTAACGAATGATCAAAATCAAATAATGCTGGGGTACAACGATACAATTGACTCTGATACTCACGTCTATGAAAATTTTAAAAAATCTATAAATAATTTTAAAAAAATTCATAACGGTCCAATTTTAGTAGCCCACTCTGATATTAAAACTACAGGTAAGGCAATAAAAACTGCGAGAGAAAATTTTGATGGAGTTATAGGAGCGTATCCAAATAAAGGATATTATGAAAAACCACATTGGAGATTTATAGATGACATGACACCAAATGATTATTTAAATGAAGTAAAAACTTGGATTAAAGATGGAGCTCAAATTATAGGTGGCTGTTGTGGAATAGGAGTTGATGAAATTAAAGCCATTTCAATTTTAAAAAACTAAAGTATAAATTAAAAAATAATGAAGACATTTATTGGTGGTATTGGTTGTTTTTGGGATGAAACTAAGTACGAAGGTATTGAAGGTATAATCTCTACCGAATGTGGTTACTGTGGAGGGGATGATCCCAATGTAACCTATAAAGCTGTGTGCGGTGGTGACACTGGCCATATTGAAGTTGTAAAAGTTCAATATGATGAAAAAGAAAAATCGTATGAGGACATGGTTAATCTATTTTTTGAATTGCACGACTCTACACAAGTAAATAGGCAAGGTACTTATGTAGGAATTCAATATAGATCAGAAATATTTTATAATACTGATGAAGAAAAAAAGATTGCTGAAAAAGTATTAAAAGAGGTGAACAAAAAATTAGATGGCAAGGTATCAACAAAAATATCTAAGGAAAAAAATTATTGCAAAGCAGAGGGGTATCACCAGAAATACGAACAAAAAAAATCTTTAAAATATTGAAAATAATAAAATTAGCTTCTGTTAAAAACCCTGAATTAAAAACAATTAGAGATAATAAGGCTTTATGGAATCTTCCAAAAACTAGAAGATTTGGTTACAGAAATTTACATAAAATAAATAGGTACAGTCTTTATCTGAGATCTGATCTAGTATTAAAACTACAGTCAAAACCCAATAATAAAATTAGTAAAATACCATTGGTAAAAAAAATGATCAAAAATAAATCTTTTTGTTCAATAATCGTTGGCGAAGGTCAAAATATATTATTTGAAAAATACGCTAAAGATTTCAAAAAAAATCAACCACAGACAATTATGTCAATAACTAAAATGTTTGTTAACTTATTTGTAGGTGAACTTGTGAAAAATAAATCAATAGATTTGAATAAAAAAGTTTCACATTATTTGCCTAAAATCGGAAGCGGTTACGCTAATGCGAAAGTACAAGATGTTTTGAATATGAATATTATAAATTCCTATACCGAAGATTATACTAAAGCATATTCTTCCTCTTTTTTACATGAGCCCGTTGGAGGTTGGAGACTTCCAAAAAATTTAAAAAATAATTTAAGCCAAGATGAATATTTAAATACAATTAAAAAAATTAAAAACAAAAGTTTAATAAATAAATCTGCATATGCATTTTACAAATCTGCAAATACTGATGTAGTAGGATTAATTGTAGAAAAGGTAAGTGGAAGAACTTTAAGAGATTGGGTTTTATCAGCAGTTGAAGCTGCTGGCTTTGAAGAAGGTTTATATATTGCCTCTGATAGATATGGGATGCCATGGATGTCTGGTGGTGGTTGTTTAATTACAAGAGATTTTTTAAGAATGGGTTTGCTTTTTGCAAGAAAAGGTACGGGGGTTGGAAATAGAAAAGTTGGATCACCTTCTTTTTTAGACAAAACTATTAAAAATTTAGGACCTAAATACATGGAATTATCAAAAAATAAATATTTGTATTACTCAAATTCAACAATGGTATCAGGTAACATGATTGGACACTCTGGGTATGGAGGTCAGTTTTTGGCAACAAATTTTAAAACCGGCAAAGTCGCAGCATTCTTTTCAGTATTGGAAACAAAATCTGCAACAAAAGAGAGTTATAAAGTTGATATGATTAATATGTTGATAAACTTAGTTAACAATTAAAATTAAAATTAAGAATACCTAGAAATTAATTTTTTGAGATGATTATCTGTGACACCACAACACCCTCCGATAATTTGAATTTGATCATCAATTAGTTTTCCACATTCATCAGCAAATTCATCCTCTGCGTATGTCACTGTTGCCTTATGTGTTTTTGTATCAAACTTATGTATCTCTGGATAAAACATAATTGGACCCTGCCAATTATTTTTAATTACCCTCAATCCATCGAAGGCATCAACAAGCCAAGTATGCATAATACCATAAACATCTCCGCCCATATTTGTTAGAGATTTCATAATATCATCTAAAAGAACAATCTTGTCATCAGGAATAAATTTTGGTTGCTCTTTGTATATACTTTCATCATAAATAAGTGATTTTTCTTTTTCAGCTCTAAAATTTCTTCCAATAACGTTATTATCAAACTTGCTTATACAGCAACTAAGTCCAACCCAAACAGGTAAACCAGTTTCTAATGCAGAGTTAAGTAAGATTTTTGAGTGATCTATATCTAATATCATTTCTAGAATTAAAAGATCGACTCCCTCTTCTTTTAAGATTTTAGCAGCCTCTTTATAATTTCTCTCTTCCTCTCTAAATGAAGGTATGTATTTTGGGTTTGGAACAAATTCATTTTCCTTCAATGAGAAAAAATTCGACATACTCCCTGCTATTCCAACTATATTTTCTTTTCCCTTATTCTTAATTGCCTTTTTGGCTATTTCGACAGATCTAACAATAAACTCCTTTGTTTCATTACCTCTATTAACGCTATTCATATTGTGTCTTGTAGTGCTAAAGGTATTTGCTGTAATAAGATCACAGCCTGCATCCATAAAATTTTCATGAACTTGTCTTACAATTTCTGGTGCTGTGATTGTTGCTAATGCAGAAAAAGCTGGCGTCATCTCACCTCCTAAGTTTGCAATCTCAGAACCATTTCCACCATCTAAGAATATTTTTGAATTTGATTTAAACTTTTCTTTAAACAGCATCTACTTTTCTTCTTTTGGTGCTAGAACAACAGCTAATACTCCTCCTACAACAATCATTGTACTTCCAACAACTTCTCTCCAACCAAATGTTTCGTCAGTCAGAATGCCAGCTGATATAACTCCAACTACTATTTCGCTTAAATACAATATTGCACAAAGGCCTGCACCTAAAACAGATGGAGACCACATTATAACTACTCCGGTAGGAATAAAATAAAATACTGAAATAAGAACTAAAAAAGTAAACATTGATGCAAAGGCTTCAATCGGTGGCATAGGTCCTAAGTAATCTTTTAAAATAAAGCCAGCAAAAATGTTAAATATTGTCCCATAAACGAAGAAAGAAAAGATTACTGGAAACACACCGTCTGTTTTAGAAATTTCTAAACGTACTAATCCAGCGCCAAATAGTACACCTCCTAGTAATGCCAACCAATCTCCTGCATTTTGTGGTAATGGTATGATATTAGATTGACTGAAAACTACCCACAAGCCCCCAAGTGCTAAGCTTAAAGTTAAAACTCTTTCTAAACCTGGTCTTTTTTTTAAAAAATATATTTCAAAAATAGTCGTCCAGACAGGTATCATGTAAAACATGATCAATGCTCTTACAACATCTGTAAGCAAGAAACTTAATGCGTAACATATAAAACCACTGCCGGTTAAAAAACCAACAAAAGGAATTTCTAAACCAGATGTACGACCTTTATACTTTCTCCACAAAGAGATGGGTGTAAGTAATAAAATTCCGATCATCATTTGAGAAATTGTTCCCCAACCTCCAGTAAGTCCCCCATCTTCTAAAATTCTTTGAGGTAGCCAATAAACTCCCCATGATCCAGCAGCTATTGCTAATGCAAAAGCTATTTTAAAATGATGTTTGTGTCTGACCATTAGTTTAATTTTGGTTTAATTTTAGAATAATTAAAAATTTCTTCATATCTTTTTGCAAAAGATATCACTTTTAAATCTTCTTTTTGTTTTGCTATAATTTGAATACCTATTGGAAATCCCTCTTTATTAAAACCAATAGGTAAAGAAATTGATGGTAAGTAAAAAAGACTAGCAAATATATGTATTTCAATCCATCTATGATAAGTATCCATTAATTTATCATTAATTTTTTCTGGGTGTCTTAAATTTTTATCAAAAGGAAATGATTGTTGAGATGGTAAAGCTAAAAAATCAAAATCACCAAATAAACTATTTACATCATTTGATAATTCAATTCTTGAGTTAAGAGCAGATTTTACATCTTCATCTGTAAGTTTGATACCTTTATTGTATTCCCATATCGCTTGTGGAGTCATTTCATTAACATCTTTTATATTCATTGTAATAATATCCTCATAAATACTTTTTGCTCTCAACGTTCCCCAGCAATTCCATAATTTATGAGCATCTATTTTTGGTTTTAAGTTTTCAATTATAACTTTATGCTTTTCAAGATTGTTAAGTTGTTTGTTGCATATTTCAATTATCTCAGGATCATATTGATAATTACCATTCATATCAGATAACCATCCAATTTTTATTTTTGAAAATTCCTGGTCACTTAAATTAACCTCACTAAAAGAATTATCTAAACTGAAAGAAATTGGATCTTCTTTATGTTCTCCAACTATGACATCTAAAAAAATAGACATATCTTCAGGTGTTCTGGCTAGACATCCTGGTGTTGAAATAACTGGAAGATTTTTCTTTTTTTCATTTGTTCGATAATCGGGAAGTAATCCTGGTGTTGGTCTAAAACCATAAACATTTGCGTAAGCAGCAGGTGTTCTACAAGAACCCATCATATCTGTACCATCAGCAAATGGCAGTAAATTTGCTGCAACTGCAACACCAGCTCCACCACTCGATCCACCTGATGATTGACTATTTCCATATATGTTTGGTGTTATTCCAAATAATCTATTAGCTGTATGAGCGCCCACTCCTAATTCAGCAGTATTTGTCTTTCCAATTATTAATCCACCAGCATCTATCTGACGATCAACAATTATAGAATTTTTTTTTGGAAAATAATCTTTATATCCAGGAAAACCATAAGTGGTTGGAAAACCAACTACATCTAGCAAATCTTTAGAGGCAAGAGGTAAGCCAAATAACGGCTTATTCTGTTCAAAATTTTTGTCCTTAATCTCAGCTTCTTTAATTATTTCCTCTTCATCCTTAATTGAAACAATAGCATTCAAAGATGGATTAAATTTTTTTATTCTTTCAAAATATAAGCCAACTATTTCTTTTACTGAAACATCCTTTTTCTTAATTAAAGAAATAATTTCTTTAACTGATTTATTTTCAAGCATGGGAATTTACTATTACCTAGCTTTTTTAATGGATGCTAGAGTAATTTCCTTTATTTCTTCTAAAGTTGCTTTTCTAGGATTTTGTCCATAGGCTTGATCTTTCATTGATTTTTCAGCAATTCTATCAACACAATCCTCGGGGACTCCAATTTCGCTCAAACTTTTTGGAATTTTAATTCTATCAAGAATGTTTTCAATGTTTGATATAAATGCATCTACAGAATGATCTTTAAATTGCATAGCCTCTGACATTCTTTTAACTTTTTCTTCCATACCTGGTAAATTATATTTTAAAACTACAGGTAATATTATTGCATTCGTTAGTCCGTGATGAGTATTGTATTCGGCTCCAACCATATGAGCAATAGCATGTACTAATCCTAAACCTTTTAAAAAAGAAATTCCCGCTAAACAAGATCCAACATGCATTCCACCTCTTGCAACTATATTGCTAGGATCTTCTACAGCTGTGATTAAAGATTTTGATATCAAAGATAAACCCTCTAAAGCAGCACCATCACACATTGGATTGAAACCAGGGACACAATAACCCTCTATACCATGGATTAAAGCATCTGCACCAGTCCATGCCGTTAAATTTGCTGGCAATCCAATAGTTAGTTCTGGATCTAACAATGCTAAGGAAGGTCTAACATCTGGATGCCACATACAAAATTTCATGCCTTCTTTTAAATAAGTAACCATAGCTGAAATTTCTGTTTCAGCTCCAGTTCCAGCAGTTGTTGGAATAGTTATAATTTTTGGGAACGGGTTATCCTTACTGATGTTAGGCGGAGTTAATTCAAACTCAAAATCTCTTAATGGAACGTCATTGTTTGCTGTGAGGCAAATTAATTTTCCTCCATCCATGGCACTGCCTCCACCGATTGCAATTATAGCATCATGGTTTCCATCTTTAAATTTACTAACACCATTTGAAACTTCATCTTCTCTTGGATTTGGAGATATATCAAAAAATAAATCGGATTTTACATCAGAACTTTTTAAATAATTTTGTAAATTAATTATAAATGGTAATTTTGTGCTACCTTTATCTGTAACAATTAAAGGGTTTTTAATATTTAAATTATTACAGATACCACCTATTTCTTTCAATCTACCTGGACCGTATGCAATATTAGTCGGAAACGTCCAATCTTGATTGGATAGAATATCGGTTTCGTTAAGTTTAAAACTTTGCATTTCTTTTATAAAGTATACAATTTTAAAAAATTATAAATGAATATTTCCTCAGAAAAAACAGATTTAAAAAAAACATATTTAGCAATATTTACCATGCTCTTAGCAATACTATGTGTGGATATGTATATGGTTGTAATAAAGTTTTTGGGTAATGAATATACTGTAATTCAGTTAGCAGTATTCAGAAATATTGCGGGGGTAATCCCTTTATTTATACTTATTTTATTTACCAAAGAGTACATTTCAGTTTTTAGGAACCTAAACAATAAATTCATTATCTTAAGCTTTTTTAGAGGTTTGGCTTTCTTATCAATGAATATATTTATATTTATTTCTGTTATTAACTTAGAATTTGCTACTGCTATGGTTCTTACATTTTCTTCACCATTTTTCATTGTAATTTTATCGATAATTTTTTTAAAGGATAAGGTTGGTATTTATAGATGGTCTGCAATTTTTATAGGTTTTTTTGGAGTTGTTTTAATTGTTCAGCCAGGAAGTGACATATTTAGTTTTTACTCAATATTTCCAATTCTAACTGCGATAGCTTGGGCATTAAGTGTGATAATTTTAAAATTTATACCTGATGGTCATTCAACAGCAAAAATTCAATTATATACTTTAATATTTAATGTAATTGGTGGTGTTGTTCTGTTTTTATTGACCACTGGACATGCAGAAATAAAAAATACTCAAGATTTTTTTCTTATGACATTGACTGGTATTCTTGGAGGTACTGCAGCAATACTTTTTATCTATTCTTACAGATTAATCTCTGCAAGTAAGATGGCTTCGTTTGAATATTTTGGCATTCCTTCATCATTTGTTTTGGGCTGGTTATTTTTTAATGAAGCTCCTTGGGAACAATTATTTCCAGGGGTTTTCGTAATTGTGTTTGCTGGAATGATTATAATTTGGAGAGATAAAGTAAAACAAAAAAAAACTAAGGTGAGTAGAGAAATTAACTAGCAGATTTCATTGATTTCATAACTATTGCTCTATCAATTTCACCAATAAGCTCACCTGTCTCACTATTAACCACTGGAAATTTCTGATCTGTATCTACAAGCTTATCAATTAAAGTTTCTATTTTTGAATTGTGAGGAATATTATTTGATCCGTTTTCAAACATTTTTTTTGTATCGTCACAACATTCTTCCCTCATTACTTTGCTTGCACTAAGGACTTTGTATTTTGGCACATCTTCGCAAAAATCTTTTACATATTGATCTTTGGGGTTAGCAACTATTTCCTCTGGTGTCCCTACTTGAGAAACTTCTCCATCTTTCATAATTGCAATATGATCACCCATTTTAATTGCCTCTAAGAAATCATGAGTAATAAATACCATAGTCTTCTGTAACTTTTCTTGAATCTTTAATAGTTCATCCTGCATTTCTCTTCTAATTAATGGATCTAATGCTGAAAAGGGTTCATCAAAAATTAAAATTTCTGGATCTACAGCTAATGCACGAGCTAAACCCACCCTTTGTTGCATTCCTCCTGATAGTTCTCTTGGATAATTATTGTGCCAACCTTCTAAACCAACCATTTTTAAAACTTCCATTGATTTTTCTACTCTATCATTTTTTTTATTTCCTCTAATCTCTAAACCATATCCAATATTCTCCACAACTGTTCTATGTGGAAATAAACCAAAATGTTGAAAAACCATGCTCATTTTATTTCTTCTTAAATCTAATAATTCTTTTCCGCTCATTTTCGTTACGTCAACATCATCCATTTTTACTGTTCCAGACGTTGGTTCAATTAATCTTGAAATACATCTAACTAAGGTTGATTTTCCGCTTCCCGATAAACCCATTACAACAAATGTCTCACCTTTCTCAATTGAAAAGCTAACATCTTTTACTGCAACCACATGTCCGGTTTTTTCTTGAACTTCTTTTATTGATAAACTTTTATCTAAATCTTTAATTATTCTTTGTTCGTCAGAACCAAATAATTTCCAAACATTTGAACACGTTATTTTTGGTTGATTATTCATATTTTGTTATTTTAATAACACAAAAATAGACAATATTTTTCTTTAAAAGTAAAATTATTTATTTTAAATTTTAGATAATATGTCTTCTGAAGTAGCAAGTATCCAAGGAAAGCCAAATTCATCAAAAAATATTATTACATATTCTGTAATCTTAATAACATTTTTAGTTGCACTGTGGTTATCTTTTCAAAGCGATGGTCCTTCAAAAATGCCAAAAGTCGTCACTGATGAATTTACATTTACAGCATGGGTTAATGAAGGTGAAGATTATTTAAAGAAAAATTATAGATGGATTACCAAAATAATAGCCAGTTATATTAAAAATGTATATTACTTTGTTGAAGATTTCCTTATCGACTCACCTTGGCTATTAATTGCAGCATTAATATTTTTGCCTTGCTTAATTGCAGGTGGATTAAGATTAGGATTGTACTCTTTATTTGTCATTTATTTTTGGGGTGCAACAGGAATGTGGGAACCATCTCTGCAAACGGTAGCATTGATGGGTTTATCGGTTTTACTATGTGTCGTAGTTGGAGTGACTCTAGGTGTGCTTTGTTCACAAAGTGACAGGTTTGAAAATTTTATGAAGCCTATTTTAGATACAATGCAAGTAATGCCTGCGTTTGTTTATCTTTTTCCAGCTCTTTTCTTTTTTGGAATTGGAGGAGCGCCAGCAATATTAGCCACTATGATTTACTCAATGCCTCCAATAATAAGATTAACAAATACTGGTATAAGACAAGTTTCAGCAGAAACAATTGAGTCTGCTACCTCATTTGGATCAAGTAAGTTACAACTACTATTTAAAATTAAAATTCCACTCTCGCTACCAAGTATAATGATGGGAATTAATCAGGTGATAATGATGGCTTTAGCACTTGTAGTTTTGGCATGTTTCATTGGAGCTGAAGGAATTGGTGGTCAAGTATGGCAAGCAATTAGAAGACTTGATGTTGGGTGGGCAATGGAAGGAGGACTTTGTATTCTTTTCATGGCAATAATGTTTGATAGATTTAGTATGTCATTTAGCAAAACAAAACAAATACTTCCATCGAATGTTCAAAAATTTTATTTACTCCCACAATCTTGGGAAAAATTTGCAATAGTAAGAATTATAGAAAAGCCTTTAGAATTTTTAGCTGGTTTAATTAATTTTGTTTGTACAAATTTAACAAAATTTATTGCGTATGTATTTGAATTTTGTGTTTCTTTAGCAAATAAAGAAACAGCAAGAGATATTGGTGAAATAATTTCTAGAAGATATTATATAATACCTTCTTTTTTACTTGTTCTGACTATTTCATTCGTTGACTCTTATATGGTAAGTATAGGATCATTTCCTGAAGAGTGGAGATTGTCAATTAGGCAGCCGATTTCTAGTAGTGTAGAATCTTTAACTGTTAATCCTAGTTTTATTGCATTTACAAAAGCTCTTAGGGGATTTGTATATCTTAAACTCTTAAGACCACTTGATATATTCTTAACTCATGTGCCATGGTGGTATACATTAGGGGTATTTGCAGCAATTGGATATTTTACTGTCGGTATTAGATTTGCAATTATTACAGCAATATTATTACTTTTCATTGGTGCTTGTGGGATATGGCCACAATCAATGATAACACTATCATCTGTTTTAGTGTCTGTAGCTTTATGCTTTATAATTGGAGTTCCTCTTGGAATAATTGCCTCTTATAACGAGAGATTTAGAAATGTTCAAAACGTGGTTTTGGATGCCATGCAGACTTTACCTTACTTCTGTTATTTAATTCCTGTTTTAATGTTTTTTGGAGGAGGAATAGTATCTGCAGTACTTGCAACAGTTATATACTCTATACCACCCATCATTCGATTAACATCTTTAGGTTTAACTCAAGTATCTGGGACTTACTCAGAGGTTTCACGTTCATTTGGTGGTACTTTATTGCAAACTCTAAATAAAATTAAATTTCCATTAGCTATTCCAAGTTTAGTTATTGGATTTAATCAAACAGTAATTATGGCTTTCGCAATGCAGATTGTTACACCTTTAATTGGTGGAAAAGGATTAGGTTTGGAAGTATTTAATGGATTAGCAAGATCTGATACCGGTAGAGGGTTGGCAGCAGGTATAGGAATTGTATTATTAGCAATAATTATAGACAGAATTTCACTTGCTTGGACTAAAAAACAGAGAGAAGCTCTAGGTTTATAAGTCAAGTAAAAGCATCATTATTCACAGTTTACAAACTAGTAATTTATGTTTTAAAATAAGACTTTAATTAATTAAAAGAGAGGAAATAAATGAGGTTATCAAAAACAATATCAGCTCTATTTTTATCTTTCGTAATTTTACTTGCTAGTCTTACTCAGGCAAATGCAAAAAGATTACATGCTGCTATTGCTGACTGGACAGGTGGAATAATCACTTGTGAAGTTGCAGTAGCAATTCTTGAACGAGAAATGGGCTATAAAATTAAACAAACAGTTTTCCCGTCTGGTACTGGATTATGGGAAGCAATTGCAGCTGGAGAACTTGATTTCGCTTGCGAGAGTTGGCCAAGTTATGCAGAGGCAGACGATGTAATGTTTAATGAAGATTTAATTTATGACGGCAAAGTAGTAAAGTCTTATAAAGGAGATGGAACAGTTGATCTTTTAGGAACTACTGGAATCATCGGTATGTCAGATTACTGGATACCTAGATATGCTGCAGAAGAAATGGGCATTAAAACTTGGAGAGACCTAAACAAACATAAAGCTAAATTTGCAACTATTGAAACAGGCGGTAAAGGAAGATTAATTGGATGTCCTGTAGCTGGTTGGAACTGTCATGACCAAAAAAGACTTGATCTTTTAGGAATTGATTTCCAAGCAGATGAACTAGGTACTGAAGCGGCTGCAATTGCAGAAGCAAAAGCTGCTTACATGAGAAAAGAGCCGTTCTTGTTATACTTATGGTCACCACACTGGTTCTTTGGTGAGTTTGACATGGTAGGAGTTCAACTTCCTGAATACAAAACTTGTGCAGGAGACACATTTACTGAAGCAAACAACTGGAAAACTTGCGGTACAGATGGATGGCCAGCAACTGGTTGGGATAAAGATTACACTATGAATTATGGAAATCCTGACACATTTGCTAAACCAGAACATGCTAAAGCAAAAGCTTTTTTTGAAAGAATGAAATTAGAAAACTTAGACCAAGCTAAGATGCTTGTTGAAGTTGACATCAAAAAAAGAGACGTTAAAGAAGTTGTAAATGAGTGGTTAGACAACAATCCAGATAAATGGAAAAGTTGGTTACCTAACTAATAATTAAACTTCAAAAAAATAATTAAGGGCTTTGTGGAAACAGAGCCCTTTTTTTTTACATGCATATAATACATAGAGGAATTGTAAATAAGAGTTACAAAGAAAACTGCTTAGAGTCTTTTCGAGCATCATTTAAAAAAAGATTTGGGATTGAAACAGATATTCATTCAACCAAAGATAAAAAGTTTGTATGCTTTCATGATTTTACTTTAAAGAGAATTTTTAAAATAAGCAAAAGTATCAAAAATATTAATTATGAAGATCTAAAAAAAATTAAAAATAAAAACTTTCAAATACCACCATTAAAAGAGGTTCTAAAAATTTCAAAAAAAAAATTTCCTATCTTTATTGAAATAAAGCCATTATTTAATAAAGAACTTTTATCTAATTTGATTAAAGAAACTAGAAGTTTTAAAAAATGTACTTTTATCTCTTTTAAGCATGAAAATATCTATAATCTTCTTAAACTTAACTCAAAACTATCAGTAGGTTTATCTTTTTCCAACAAATCTAGCATAAAATCTATTTTAAAAAGTAGCCTAAACAAAAAAATAAAATATCTAATATTAGATAAAAAGTTTTTAAATAGTCGAAGAATACAAATAATTAATAAAGAGAAATATTATTACACGATTAAAAACAAAAAGGAATTTTTGAAATATGAAAAAGATAACAATCTTATATTTGAAAACTTATGATTTATATTTTTTAAGATATTCCAATCTTCCAAGTATTTCATCTCTATCTAAATAATATCCTTGAAGATGACGATGACCTGAATTTGGGTCAAAAGCAGTTCTGCCGTGTAAAACACGCCTATTATTAAAAGAAAATATGTCTCCAGGTCCTAATCTAAATTTAATCTGAAACTTATCATCGTGAAGAAGATTTCCAAATCTATGGTGGGCTTTATAAACTTTATCCATTTTATCTGGATGACAATCTAAAGCATCCATCGTTGCAACACTAAATCTAATATCATGAAAATCTTTATCTTTTGTTAAACTAATTGCGGGTGCATGATAGCTTCTGTGAGATTCTTGAGTATAATCTTTATCTCTAAATTTAAGAGGCACAGAAACCAGTGTCTCAAATATATCTTTTTCATTTTGTCTTAGATAATCGGCTACAGCAAACCCATCGATTGCTGAAGAGTCTCCACCATTTGCATCATTTACTAAACAATGCAAAAACTGATAACCAGGTGGTAATTCAAACCAAGGTAAATCCATATGATTTCTTAAAGCATGCGCCGTGTATGCAGAATTATTTGGTTTTGGAATATTTATTACCTCAAAAGGGGTTTTAAAAAATGTTTCTCTGACATGGCTTATTCGATGAAGAATTTTAAAGCCTGATTTTTTTTCTGTTGGTGAGTTTTTAACTATGGCAATACCTTTATGATGTAATAGTTCAAGCCATTTTATTAAACCTTCATCAGAGTCAATTACTTCATCATGCTCAATGCATATACTTTCAAAATTATTTTTTAAGTTATTATCCCAAAGTTGATAAGGAGATATATATTTTTGTTTATTTTTGATTGTATAGCAATTTTCTCTTAACCATTTTGGGTCATAATAACTTATGTGTTCTCCCTCACTCCACTCAATTTCTAATTTACCATCATCATTAAGAGAGTATTTTTTAGGATTTATATCTTTAGAAACTTCTAAAATATTAAACATTCTATGTCGTGAATCTTTGTCATGCGCGGTTGGACAATTATCTCTTAGCCACATATAATTGAATTTACTCTCCTCCCCATCATTCCAAATAATTTGAAGGTAAGTGCTATTTTTTGAGATTTTAGAAATTGAATTCATGATAAATAATTATATAAAATGGTAAAAATTTCAATTCAATTAATGGTTGAAAGCTTTTTATTTATTTAATTGTAGGTTTGCTTTGATGCATTAAAAGAATTAGACTTTTAAAAAATGTCAAAAATTGAAATCAATAATGTATATAAAATTTTTGGACCTAAACCATCCAGCGTTCTTAAAATGGTTCAAGAGGGTGCTACAAAAGAGGATGTTTTAGAGCAAACTGGGCACACAGTTGGATTAGATAATGTATCATTAAAAATTGAGGAAGGAGAAACCTTTGTGTGCATGGGTTTATCTGGATCTGGTAAATCTACGCTAATAAGACATTTAAATAGATTGATAGAACCTACTTCTGGGGAAATTTTAGTTGAAGGCAAGGATGTTACCACTCTCAATAAAGAGCAACTAATTGAATTTAGAAGGCAAAAAATGAGTATGGTATTTCAAAGGTTTGGCTTGTTCCCGCATAAGACAGTTTTACAAAACGTTGGTTACGGACTTGAAATGCAAGGCGTGGAAATTGAAAAAAGAAATGCTACTGCAATGGAGAAAATTGAGTCTGTAGGTTTGTCTGGATTTGAAAATCAATATCCAGCTCAACTATCTGGGGGAATGCAGCAACGAGTAGGACTTGCAAGAGCTTTAGCCACTGATACTGACATTATGCTTATGGACGAAGCTTTTTCAGCATTAGATCCATTGATAAGAAGTGACATGCAAAAACAATTGATAGATCTCCAAGCAGAATTAAAAAAAACCATAGTGTTTATTACTCATGATCTTGATGAGTCACTTCGATTAGGGGATCATATTGGAATTTTAAATGCTGGAAAACTTGTGCAAGTAGGAACGCCAGTAGAAATTATAATGAACCCGGCAGATGAATATGTTGAGGCATTTGTAAAAGATGTAAACAGAACAAAAGTTATAAAAGCAAAAATTATAATGAAACCTATTAATCAATCAGATGGCATAGATAAATCAAACCTGATTAAAGTTGAAGAAGATCAATTTATCGAGGAATTTCTACCTCAAGTTGTTTGTAGTAATTCCAATTGCGAAGTTGTCGATAAACAAGGAAACGCTAAAGGTTATATCTCAAATAAAGAATTACAAGAATCGCTGAGAAGCTCATAATTTATATTGTGCAGTTATGGAAAAAAACTTAAGCAAAATTGTTGATTTAGAAAAATATCCTATTCACGACTTACAATCTCACAAAATAAAAAAAATAATTGAAAAATGTAAAGCAGAATTAGAAAATGATAGTTGTTCAGTAATTCCAAACTTTATTTTACCAAATTCTTTAGCAGTTATGAGAAAAGAATTAGAGCAACAGCTAGATGAAGTTTATATGTCTAAAGAAAGTATCAATGCATATCTTTATGCAAAAGATGACCCCTCTCTTCCTAAGGATCATCCAAAAAGAATTTTTATGAACAGATACAATGGATATCTAAACTCTGATTGTTTTGCAAAAAATTCTGAAATGAAATTTCTTTACGAAACTGAAGAGCTACTTAAATTCGTGTCCGCTTGTCTAGGAATTTCTCCAATTTATAGATGGGCTGATCCCTTAGCTTGTCATGCTTATAATGTAATGGAGCCTGATGGTATATTGCCTTGGCATTTTGATAGTTGCGAATTTACTTTAAGTCTTATGATACAAAAACCAGAGCAAGGTGGGATATTTGAGTATTGTCCAAATATAAGAGAACCAGGAAATGAAAGATTTGATGAAGTAAAAAAAGTGTTAGATGGAGATCGTTCAAAAGTTAAACAACTTGAACTAAAACCTGGTGATTTACAAATATTTAAAGGACGATTTACTATGCATAGAGTAACCAAAATAATAGGAAAAAACTCACGTTACATGTGTATACCAGCATATGTATTAGATCCATGGAGAGTAAATACACCTGAACATTCTAAAGCAATTTATGGAAAGGTGTTGCCCATACATATAGAAAGAAATAAAGTTAGATCTGACGGTTTAGCCGATTAAATAAAATAATGTCATATAATTTTAAAAGTAAAAAGATAATTATTTCTGCTGGTGCTACAGGAATTGGTTGGGCGACAGCAAAAGAGTGTCTTGAAAAAGGTGCAAAAGTATTTTTGTGTGACATAGACCAAAAATCAATAAATAAATTAAAAAAACATCCATTAAATAATAAAAGATTGTTTAGTTTTCATTGTGATGCTTCAAATGAAAACGATGTGACTAATTTTTTTAAAGAAATTAAAAAAAAAACACAAAAAATTGATGCTTTAATTAATAATGTTGGAGTAGCAGGTCCAACTGGAACTATGGAAAAACTTAAGACAAAAGATTGGGAACAAACATTGAAAATAAATGTAATTAGTCATTTTATTTTTTCAAAATTAGCAATTCCAATGTTAAAAAAAAATAAAGGTGGTTCTGTAGTTAATCTATCTTCTACTGCAGGTATATTTGGTTTTCCATTAAGATCTCCGTATTCAGCAAGTAAATGGGCAGTTGTGGGAATGACAAAAACCTTAGCAATGGAATTAGGAAAATTTAAAATTAGAGTTAATGCGATTTGTCCTGGAACTGTAAAAGGAGACAGGATGGGTAGAGTAATCAGAGATAAAGCAAAATTTTTAAAAATTTCTAAAAAAGCTGTTGAAAGTGAGTTCGTTTCTATGACATCCCTAAACACTTGGGTTTATGAAAAAGATATTGGGAATATGTGTTGCTATTTAATTTCAGATGAGTCTTCTAGAATTTCAGGACAAGTTGTTGGTGTTGATGGAAACACTTTAAGAATGCATTAAGTTTTTATAAACTTTCAATAAATCCTAATAAGTTATTTGTTATTTGCTCAGGAGCCTCTATCAAAAAAGAGTGTTTTACATTTGGTATTATAACCAATTTAGAAATTTCAATCTCATTTGACATTCTTTCATTGTGAGAAGGTGTACAACCTCCATCATTTTCTCCTGTCATAAATAAACATGGCTTCTTAATTTCTTTTAACCATGAAATCATCTCAGTTTCTGCATATATTTTAAATACGTTGATAAAAACATCTTTATCAGTATCTATAACCTGATTTAATCTTCTTGATACAAGATCAGGATTTTTTTCTATGAAGTCATCTGTAAACCACCTCGTGGTTAAATTTTTTAAAGTTTGTTCAACACCTTTATTTTTTAAATCAGAAATAACATTCCACACTTTTTGTTTATCTTCTTCCGATCTTCCTGCCACCGTGGATAATAAACCTACTGAAATTACTCTTTCGGGAAATTTTCTTGCATAAGCAGGAGCAATCATACCTCCTAAAGAATGCCCCATAAAATGGGCTTTTTCTATACCTGTTCTTTCTCTAACTCTCTCAAGATCTAAAACAAGATCATCTAGATTAAAATCTTTATTACTTACGGGTGATTTTCCGTGGCCTCTTAAATCATAAGTTACAACTGTGAACTTATCTTTGAGTTTTGGAGCTATGAACCTCCATGCATCCTCTGCTCCTCCTACTCCATGGGTAAAAAAAATTGCAGGTCCTGATCCTGTTACTGAAAAATTACAATCTATGATACTCATAGATATTTATGCTACTTGAATGTTTGATTTTTTAAAATATGGAATTACATTTTCACCAATTCTATGCATCGACTCTATTAAATCTTTTTGTGATTGACCAAAACTTGAACTAAGAATAATTTCGTCAACTCCAGCCTCGGCATAGACACTTAACTTATCAATCATCTCATTCAGAGGACAGATCAAAAGATTTTCTTTTAATTCGTCTAAAGTTTGTTTTCTAGGCAAAGCTTCAATATTTCCTTCATTTACTTTACCAGGACCAGTAAACATATTATCAAATCGTTTGTAATATTCGTAAGCAAGTTTTGTTTTTTCTCTAGCTTCATTTTCATCTTTCGCTAAATAAGCCATACGTTGCATAGAAAGTTTTAGCAGTTTGCCCTCTTCCCCTAACTTTGTACAACCTTCTTTAAACGCATTCACTCTACTTAATAAAAGATCTTTAGTACCTGACAATACTGTTGATTGAACATGAAATCCCCTTGATGCTGCATCTTTAATACTTTCTAAATTCATGGCAGCTATCATCATTTGTACAGGATTACTTATTGGTCGAGGCATAATAGTGATTGGTTCAAAATCATAGAATTTACCTTTATATGAAACCTCTTTGTTTTTTAACAATAATTGTAATACCTCGAGCGACTCTATAAATTTTTCTTTTGATTTTTCTATGGGAGTTCCTAATCTTTGCATCTCCCAAGCAAAAGCACCTCTTCCAACGCCTAAAATTAATCTGCCGTCAGTTAAAATATCTGCGGTTGCGACGTCACCAGCATATGTTCTCATATCGTGAAGAGGCAAAACAACTATTCCAGTTGTTATTTTAATATTTTTTGTGATAGATGCAATTTTTACAGCCATCTGCAAAGGTGATGGCATCATAAGTAAATTTATTAAATGATGTTCAGGAATTGATACTGTTGCATAACCAAGTTTCTCTGCAACAACACATTCTTCCAACATATTTTTAAAATGTTGTTTTGAACCAACATTTGTATCCGGCATGTAGCTAGTTAAGAAGTGGTTAAAGTCCATGTGTTTAATTTACCATTTTAATTTTTCTTAAGATATCTATTTTCTAATTTTATTTTCATATTTTTTTCTAAATAGTTGTAAATTGACTAAATACTCGTCTCTTATATTTGACAGTTGATTAATTGATTTTCCTCTAGATTGTTTTTTGGTACCTGAAATCAACCTTTCTGAGAGTTTTTTTGATAATTTTGGCGCTTTAAGCTTGGTCCATGGAAGTTTTAATGCTGGCCCAAACTGTTCTAACATATGCTTCATCCCAGCCTTTCCACCCGCTAAATGGAAGGTTAAAAATGTTCCCATTAAAGAATATCTTAAACCGGGACCATCCTCTATGGCTCTATCTAAATCCTCAGTTGTAGCATATCCATTATTAATAATATGTAACGCCTCTCTCCATAAGGCTTCTTGAAGTCTATCAGATAAATAACCAGGTAATTCTTTTTTTAGAACTATCGGATTCATTGAAATTGACTTATAAAATTTATTCGCAACTTTTAAAGATTTCTCACTAGTTTTTTTACCAGGAACTATTTCTACCAAAGGTAACAAATATACAGGATTGAATGGATGGCCAATAATACCTCTCTGAATATTTTTACATTTTGAAAAAATCTTTGATGGCAACAATCCTGAAGAACTTGATGAAATTAAAACATTTTTTTTGCAACTTTTAGAAATTTCCCTCATTAAAACAGTTTTTAAATTATAATTTTCTGGTGCACATTCTTGAATAAAATCAGCATCTTTAACTGCTTCTTCTAAAGATAGATAAAATTTTAAATTATTTAAATTTATTTTTTTTTTGTTAAAAAGTTTTTTTACATATGGAAGTGCTCTTTTTATTTCGTTAATCAAAATTTTTTTTTGCTTAAGATTTTTGTCGTAAGCATAAACGATTTTATTATGAGCTAAAAATCTTATAATCCACCCTATTCCGATTACACCTGTTCCAACTACAGCAACTTTTTTAATTTTTAACATTACTTGTGTTTAACAAGCTTAAGTTTTGTCCTAGTTTCCTCTGCTGTCATTATTGATGCTCCAAGATCTGTAACTATCCTTATTGCTTTCTCTACTAATTGAGCATTTGTTGCTAGTTTGCCCTTTGATAAATATAAGTTATCCTCCAAACCTACTCTTGGGTTTCCTCCCATTACAACTGTTTGAGCTACAAATGGCATTTCGTTTTTTGAAATTGCAAAACCTGACCACACTCCTTCTTTAGGCATTATGTCTTTCATGGCTTGCATTGCTAATGGGGTAGCGGGAGCTCCCCAAGGAATACCTAAACACATTTGAAACATTGGTGGATCATCAAGTAAGCCTTCTTTGTACAATTGCGATCCAAACCACATATTTCCTAAATCAAATGCCTCTATTTCTGGCTTAACTTTAATCTCTTGTAATTTTTTTGCAGCCTTTCTTAAATCATTTGGTGTATTAACTGTAATTACAGAACCATCTCCAAAATTTAATGTACCGGCATCTAAAGTACAAATTTCAGGTAAAAATTGTTCTGCATTAGCTATTCTTTCCATTACATTTGCCATATCAGTCATTGGACCGAATTCTAGAGGATTTTTACCTTGACCAATGTCTAAATCTCCACCCATCCCAGTTGTTAAATTTAAAATAACATCTGTTTCACTTGACCTAATTCTATCTACTACTTCTTTATATAATTCTAGTCTTCTGCTTGGCGTTCCGTCTTCTTCTCTTACATGAATATGAGCAATTGCAGCACCTGCTTTTGCTGCCTCTATTGCTGATTTAGCTATTTGCTCTGGAGTTTTTGGTAAATCAGGATGTTTGCTTGCGGTATCTCCAGACCCAGTAACCGCGCATGAGATAAAAACGTTATTGTTCATAATTTATTTTTCAACTATATTTTAAAATCATATAAATGGAAATATCTGAATTACAGAAAGAATTAGCTGCTACTTTTAGATGGACAGCAAGACTAAATATGCACGAGGGTGTTGCAAACCATTTTAGTGCATGCGTCCCTAACTCATCTGATTTTTATGTAAATAAGGCAGGCATTCATTTTAGTAATATGAAGGCAAGTGATTTAATCTTGGTAACAAAAGAAAATAAGGAAGAACTAAAGAATAAACCAGACATAATTGATCCAACAGCTCTATATATACATAGCGCGATACATGAAAAAGCACCACATGCAAGATGCATTTTTCATGTTCACTCAAAATATGCAACTGCCCTCTCCACTCTTAAAGATCCTGTTATGAAACCTATCGATCAAAATACAATGATGTTTTACAATAGAGTATCTGCATTCAAAGAATTTGGAGGTCTAGGACTAGAAGAAGAGTCCATTAAGATGGCAAATGCTTTAGGAAACAAACAACACATGTTGCTTGCAAATCATGGAATTTTAACCACAGGAAGAACCGTGGCTGAAGGTTTTAACTCTCTTTATTATTTTGAGAGAGCAGCAGAGACGTATCTTACAGCTTTATCAACAAACCAGGAACTTAATGTTGTGAGCCATGAAATTGCAGAAAAAACTGCAGGAGAGCATGAAAATTTTCCCACAGATTTTGCAAATTTATTTTTATCTCAAATTAGGATTATTTTAGATAAAGAAGAGCCAGATTATAAAAATTAAGATGGACTTAGATAAATTAAAAGTAAGAAGAAGTTTTATATTTACACCAGGGCTTCACCCTGAAATGTTTCCGAAAGCGATTGCATCAGGGGCTGATATGGTTTGTATTGAATTAGAAGATGGGATAGCAATAAATGACAAAGAACAAGCACGAAAAAATACTATAGAAGCTCTTAAAACGCTCGAAGTAAAAAATGATGTAGAACTAGTTATAAGGTTTAATAATCAAAGAACTAAATTTGGTCTTTTAGATCTAGAAGCTTTTATCTCAAGTAAAGTAAATCTAAAGGCTATTATGTTACCAAAAGTTAAAACACCAGATGAAATAACATTTATAGACGATCTACTAACAGACTGTAATTTAGATACCGATCTTCATGTTATTATGGAAACAAATGAAGCTTTAGAAAATATTTATAATATTGCTCATGCTAGCAAGAGAATAGTAGCTTTATACTTTGGTGGTGTTGATATGGCTGCAGAGCTTAGAGTTGAAAATAAATGGGAAAATCTAGTTCACGCAAGATCAAAGTTGGTTCATGCGGGAGCTAGTGTCGGTGTAGACGTTATAGATGTGCCTTATTTAGATCTAGAAAACATGGATGGAATGAGAAAAGAGGCTGAACAAGTAAGAAATCTAGGATTTACTGGAAAAGGCTCAATTCATCCCAAACAAATTCAAATTTTAAATGAGGTATTTACACCACCAAAAGATGAAATTACTAAGGCAAAAAAAATATTAGAAGAATTTAATAACTCAAATACAGGTTTAGTAGTTATAGATGGTAAGCTAATTGAAAAACCCGTTCTTAGAGAAATGAAAAGAAAAATACTAATAGCTGAAAAAATTAATAAGGGTTAAAAATGTCGTTTCATCTTGCCACAAGAAAAATTATCAAAGAGTGGACAGATTATAATGAACATATGAATATGGCTTATTATATCTTAATCTTTGATCAAGCCTGGGAAACGATGCTTAATAAATTTCAAATGGGTGGTGAAAATGCAAAATCAAATCTGAGAAGTACTATGGTTGTTGAAACTAGAACTACTTACAATAATGAGGTTAAAGAAAATCAAGAAGTAGAGGTATATTGCACTCATTTTGACCATGATAAAAAAAGATTACATTTAAAATGTGAGATGTATGAAAAAGAAACTAAAACTCTTGCTGCTACAATGGAGAGTTTATCACTTTATATTGACTTGGGGAAAAGAAAGGTCACAGAATTTGAGGAAGATAAGCTAAAAATAATGGGTGAATTTATTAATGAAAATAAATCAAGTTTTAAGTCTGAAAACTTAGAATTATCTGGTAGATTAAAAAAATAGATTATGGAAATAAAATTAGTATCAGGTGCATTAGGAGCAGAAGTAAAAGGCATCGATTTAAAAGATAGTTCTTTAGAAAATTGGAAAAAAATAAATAATTTATTATTAGAACACAAGGCTTTATTCTTTAGAGATCAAGATATTACATCGGAAGAACAGATAAATTTAGCAAAACATTTTGGTCCATTAGAAAGACATATTTATGTTAAAGGAAGAAAAGATTATCCTGAAATACTAAGAATAATTAAAGCTCCAGAAGAAAAAAGACAATGGGGTGAAACTTGGCATACTGACGTAAGTTATAATCCAAAACCAACAAAAGTAATTATATTAAGATCAATTAAAGTTCCTCCAGTTGGTGGAGATACAATGTTTTCTAATATGGAAATTGCTTACGACACATTAAGTGATGAAATTAAAGATAAGGTTAAGGATAAAAAAGCCATTCATAGTTCTTTAGGTGCGGCAGCATTTGTTGAAGCATATAAGGAAATGGAAGGGAATGGTAATCTAGATGAATATTCAAATTCCCATCCAGTAGTTAGAACTCATCCTGAAACAGGAAAAAAAATTTTGTATGTAAATTCAATGTATACAAAAAGAATTTTAGATTTAGATGAAAATGAAAGTTCAGATATTTTAAATGAAATATTTTTACATCAAGAAAGACTTGATTTTACATGCAGGTTTAAATGGACTGAAAATGCTGTAGCAATTTGGGACAATAGAAGCACCCTTCACCAAGGTCTGACTGATTTTTTTCCTGGCAGAGGATTGGGCCATGAAAGAGTTATGGACAGGATTGCAGTAGAGGGCGATAATCCAAATTAAATGCAAGCTTTCGATTATCTCATAGTTGGTGCTGGTTCAGCTGGATGTGTAGTAGCAAATAGGCTATCTGAGAATCCTAACAATTCTGTAGCTATTTTTGAGGCAGGAGGATCTAGTGATATTTGGAAGGTTAAAATGCCATTAGCTCTTCTATATACGATGCATGATCCCAAATATAATTGGAAATATTATTCAGAACCTGAGCCATATTTGAACAATAGACGTGTTTTTTGCCCAAGAGGAAAGATGATTGGAGGATGCTCATCTCATAATGGAATGGTCTTTGTAAGAGGAAATAGAGATGACTATACAAGATGGGAAAACTTTGGTTTGGATGATTGGTCCTATGATAAAGTTCTTCCTTATTTTAAGAAGATTGAAACTTGGTCTGAAGGTGAAAATCAATACAGAGGATCATTGGGTCCACTTCCGATAAATTTATCTAAAAATTCAAATCCACTATTTAAAGCATTTATTGATGCTGCAGCTGAAGCAGGTCACAAAACAAATATAGATATGAATGGTGAAGAACAAGAGGGTTTTGGTATGTTTGATACAACAATGCATCAAGGTGAGAGAGCTGGAGTTGCCAAGTATTATTTAAACCCTGTTAAAAATAGAAAAAATTTAAATATTTTAAAAAACTCATTTGTTGAAAAGATACTATTTGAAGGAAAAAAAGCAGTTGGTCTTCAAGTAAAAATAAATAACAAAGTTGAAAAGATTTATGCAAATAAAGAAGTAATTTTGAGTGGAGGATCTATAAATTCTCCACAATTATTAATGTTATCTGGCATAGGTGACGAAACTCATCTTAGAGATAATGGTATTAGAGTTATTCATCACTCAAAGGGGGTTGGAAAAAATTTACAAGATCATCTTGAAACTTACATACAGCAAAAATGTAAAACTCCTAATACACTTTACACATATACAAAATTAATACCTAAAATTTTAGCAGGTATGCAATGGTTTATGTTTAAATCTGGACCTTGCTCAAAATCATTTTTGGAGGCTGGTGGTTTTGCAAAATCATCGCCTGATAGAAAAGTTGCTAACATTCAATTTCATTTTTTTCCGTCATTTGTGATAAATCATGGCCTAGAAGATCCTGACTCACATGGTTACCAATTACATGCAAGTCCAAATCATCCAAAAAGTAGAGGTGAAATAACACTTAATTCCTCAGACCCGTATGATTATCCTAAAATATTATTTAACTATTTAAAAGAAGAAGAAGATCTTAAACAAACAAGAGAATGCATTCATGTTGCAAGAAAAATTCTATCACAGCCAGCTTTAGCAGAGCATGCTGGTGATGAAGTTGGGCCAGGTTTTGATGCACAGTCAGATGATGAATTAAATGAATATGTTAGATCTAAAGCAGATACTGCTTATCATCCTTGTGGAACATGTAAAATGGGAGTTGATGGTATGGCAGTAGTAGACCAGGATTTAAAAGTAAATGGGATTGGAAATTTAAGAGTAATTGATGCATCAGTGATACCTGAAATTCCAAGTGCAAATCTAAATGCTCCTACACTAATGATTGCTGAAAAAGGTTCAGAGGCAATTTTAAATAATTAATATTATTATTACTACTGATTTGATATAGGTGTCTCATGGATACAAACCAAAATACCAGAGGTATTTTTTTTATAATGACTGGTATGGCTTTTTTTTCAATACAAGATTCTCTAATTAAGTTTATTTTTGAGGATATTGCTTTATTCGAGCTTTATTTTGGAAGAACCCTTATACAATCAGTATTTTTGCTATCCTTTGTTTTAATAACTAAAAAAACAATATCTTTAAAAACACATTACCCATTATTAACACTAATAAGAGTTATATGTTTTTTCTTTGGTTTTAGTTTTTTTTATATTTCACTGACCTTTATGACACTTGCTATGACAAGTGCACTATTTTTCTCCTGCCCGTTCTTTATGTCTATGTTTGCTAAATTTTTCTTAAAAGAAAAAATTGGAATTAGAAGATGGAGTGCAATAGTAGTTGGATTTATTGGTGTATTGATTGTTTTAAATCCATCTTTAGATGATTTTAATTTCTTTAAATTAGCACCTGTAGCATGCGCTCTTTGTTATTCAATCTCGATGACTATAACAAAATATACATCTAATAAAGATACTATCTATACTCAAATGACATGGCTTTATATTTTTGCATTATTTGCAAGTTTGGTAATATTTTTTGTTAGTGGTGATGGAAAATTTAATACTTTTACAGATCCAACTTTGCAATTTATTGTGAGAGAATGGTTTACTAATCCAGGGGAGGCTTGGCCTTATGTTTTAATTATGGGAATAGTTGCATCGATTTCGTTTTTTTGTGTATTTACTGCTTATAGTATTGCCTCCCCATCGGTTGTTTCATTATTTGAGTATTCATACATAGTGTTTGCAATGGTAGCTGGTTACATATTATTTGAAACAATTCCAGTACCAAGAACTTTTCTTGGAGCAACAATAATTATTGGCGCTGGTGCGTATATTTATTTTAGAGAAAAAGTACGAGGACAAATGATTGCTACAGATACACCAACAAATAGATGATAAGAAAAAATTATATTCCAACAATCAATATTAATCCTATTCTAAAAAAAAACTTCAATTCAAAAGCAACATTAAAAATAATAAGAGAAATTGAAAAAGCCTGTGTCGAAGTTGGTTTTTTTCAAATAATTGGTCATGGAATTAAATTCAAACAAATAAATAAAGTATGCAAAATTGGAGAAAATTTTTTTAAATCAAATAAAAACAACAAATTTAAGTTAGCTCCAAAGAAATGGAATAAAAAGAACAAAAATATTTATCGAGGATATTTTCCAAATGATGTTAATGGAAAAGAGGGATTAGACTTAGGTGACTTGAAAGTGACAAAGGGTTTTTCCAAAAAAACTAAAACTCAATACATCGAGCATTTGAGCATAGAAAAATCATTTAACAAACAATCTATCAAAAAACTATCTGATTATTATGAAAATTTATTTAATCTTAGCGAAACTCTTTTTAAAAGTATTATAAAAATTTATAAAAAAGACACTAATTTATCTAAAAAAGTTTTTTCAAGACTTAAAACACTCAGTACTTTAAGATTTAATTATTACTCTAATCAATCTAAACCAATCGAAATATCTAAAGAAGATGGGGTAGCACTTGGATGTGAAACGCATGTTGATAGTGGTATTTTCACAGTTTTATATCAAAACAAAAAAGGTGGCTTGCAAGTTCAAAACCGAAAAACAAAAAAATGGTATAATGTCCCTTTCAATAAAAATGCCTTGGTGGTGAATACAGGTAGAGCGCTAGAATATTTAAGCAAAGGCAAGTTTAAAGCAACTAATCATAGGGTATTATGGAACAAGCAAAAAAGGCTTTCAGTACCTTTCTTTTTTGAACCCTCATATGACTTTAAAATGAATCTTTCATTTCTTAATAATAAGAAATTAGCAAAAAGTGGTATCAGATATGATAAATTTCTTAATAAATCCCTTAAAAAATTCGTTGAATATCAAAGGTAAGAATAATAATATTATTACATAAAGCGATACATAACTCGTCGTAAAATCATATACGAAAGTGGGATCGGTCGTCTTTAAATTAATTTTTAAAGGAGGCTTAATGAAGTTTGGTTATTTTTGTAATACTACAAATTGGACACACAAACCGTATCATAAATTATTAGATGAAACTAAACAGATCACCGAATATTGTGATCAAAACAATTGGAATTCAATTTGGTTTACTGAACACCATTTTAACCATGAAGGAATGGAGTCGTGTACCAATCCCCTAATGCTAGGAGCAGATGCTGCAGCAAGAACAAAAAATATAAGAATAGGACAAGCAGCAAATGTAATAACTTTTCATAATCCTATAAGATTAGCAGAAGATATTGCTACACTTGATCAACTTTCAAAAGGAAGAGTAGAAGTTGGTGTTGCTAGAGGAGTTTATGGGAGAGAGGCAATTAATTTAAACAAAGAAGCAGATTTAAAAGATCAGGCAAAAAATTTTAGATTATTTGCTGAAACATTAGAAATTTTGAAAAAAGCATGGTCAGAAAAATTTTTTAATCATGATGGAGAATTTTATACTTACCCTTCACCAAATTATGTTTGGCAGCATGACATGAGCCCGCCAAGTGAAGAATTTATGAATATGGAAGATAACACAATGAAAAAAATTAGTGTTCTTCCAAAACCTTATCAAAATCCACACCCTCCAATACATCAAGTTGTTGATGGTATAAGATCTATAGAGTGGGCTGCAGAAAATAACATAAATGTAATTATGTGGATACCTACAGTTAAAGCATTGAAAATAAGATTTGAAGCTTACAAAAATAAAAGATCGGAAGTTACTAAAAAAAATGTTCCTTTAGGTGAAGGTGTTACTCTCGTTAGAGATATGTTTGTTGCTGATACTATGGAAGAGGCTAAAGAAAAAGCAGGACAACATATGGTAAATTATATGAAATGGGTTTGTCATTGGAGAGGTCTTGGTAATCATATGGATCCCGGTGAAGAACTTCCAGAAACAAAGGGTAAATTAGATCTTCTTAATTACGAGTTTTTACATAAGCGAAATATGTTATTTGGTACTCCTGAATATGTAACAGATAAGATTAAAGAACTTCAATCAGAGCTTAATCTTCAAAATCTTCAAGTCTGGTCTAACTTTCCGGGTGTTAAACATGAAGATTGCATGAAAAGTATTAAACTATTCACTGAAAAAGTAATGCCTAACTTTAAAGATGATCTAGATACTGAAGTTAAAAAAGTATCGTGATTAAGTCCAAGAATACCTTGACCGGTGGTCAAGCGGCAGTGAAATCTCTAAAAAAAGAAAAAGTTAAACATGTCTTTGGTTTAATTGGTTCAGCTACAATGGAAATGTTTGATGCGTTATATCATGAAAAAAAAATTAAATTTATCGGTGTAAGAGACGAAAGAACTGGAACGCATATGGCAGATGGATATGCACGAGCTTCTAATCAACCAGGTGTAATAATTGCTGGTCAAAACGGTCCCGGAGCAACTAATCTCGTTACAGGCATAGCGCAAGCAAAAGCAGCATTTTCTCCTGTGGTATCTATTGCAGGTTTATATTCTACTAAAGACAAGATGGAAGATGCCTTTCAAGGACTTGATCAACAATCGCTTTTTGATCCTATAACAAAAAAAACTTGGACAGTAAAAAAGGCAAGTCATATACCAATGGCTTTTAGAGATGCATTTAATCTTGCAATGTCGCCTAGAAGAGGACCAGTTTGTATAAATCTTCCAAGAAATGTTCTTTCTGATACTGCAAAGTTTAAGATTAATGAAAATAAAAAATCCTATAAAACCGAAAGTGACTTAAAAAGTAAAAAGAATTCAATTGACAGAACTGTAAAACTTATTCTCAACTCAAAAAAAACTGTGATTGTTGCTGGAGGAGGAATAAAATATAATTCAAAATTTAAGTCTGTAACAAAGCTTGCTGAATTTTTAAATATTCCAATTGTAACTGCAGCAGGACATGGAGATGCGATTCCATTCAGTCATAAGTTAAATGCAGGACAAATGGGGCCTAGAGGAAATATTGTTGCATCAAGATTAGTCAAAGAAGCAGAGCTAATTATTGCAATTGGTACAAGACTTGGTTTCAATTCCACTTTCTATTCGTATGACAATATAAATAAAAACGCGAAAATTGTACAAATTGAATTAGAAAAAACAATGATAGGAAGATACTTTCCAGTTAATGTAGGTATTCATGGGGATGCTGCTCTGGTGACAGATCAAATTTTAGTTGAATTAAGAAAACAAAAGAAAATTTTCAATTACAAAGAGTGGACAAATAGTTATTTGTTAGAGAGATCAAAATTTCTTAAAAATAGAGATAATATAAAGTCAAAAAATTTTCCAATCCAACCAAAAGGTCTATTCAAAGAATTAAGAAAAGTACTACCGAAAAATACTGCAATAACACTCGATGCTGGCACACTCTGCCTTCAAGCAACAGATGCTTTAGAATATTACAATCCACCTGCTCTTTTCACTCCCCTTGATTTTGGTCTAGTAGGCTTCTCATTTGCATGTGGCTTAGGCATAAAGGTTGCAAAACCTAATAAAACTGTCGTTAGTTTAATGGGTGATGGTGGTTTCGGAATGACTATTTCAGAACTAAGTACAGCTGTAGAACATGGCATAAACACCATTACAATAGTGATGAATAATAAGAGTTGGGGAGCAGAAAAAGCTTATCAAAAAGATTTTTATGGTGAAAGATATTTAGGAGCTGATATTCAAAGTCCTCCTTTTGATGAAGTTGCTAAACTATATGGTGCTAAAGGAATTAAAGTTAAAAAATTATCAGAAGTTAATGAGGCAGTAAAAAGTGCATTAAAAGTAAATAAACCAGTTGTTATAGATGTTGATGTAGATCCAAAAGCGTTATACAGTTTTAGAAGAGATAGCTTTACACATAGAATTAAAAAATGAAATTAGAATTACGTAAGTTTACTAAATTTGTAGACAAGACTTTTATTGAAGGTGGAAAAGAAGCTAAAGAACCAGTTTTGATGGTTTCTGTTGCTGCAGTTTTTAAAGATCCTTGGGATGGAAAAGGTTTTGTGGAAGACTTAAAACCCATTATTTTAGACCTAGCTCCTAAACTTGGAGATTTATTAGTTCCTGAACTTATAAAAGAAATAGGCTCTCCTGATAAAATATTAGCGTACGGGAAAGCAGGTGTAGTTGGATTGAATGGAGAAATAGAACATGCATCAGCATTCATTCATACATTAAGATTTGGAAATAAGTTCAGAGATGCTGTTGGAGGAACTTCTTATTTAAGTTTTACGAATACAAGAGGTCCGGCTGGATCAAAAATATCTATTCCAATGATGCACAAAACCGACTCTGGTTTAAGACCATATTATCTTACACATGAGTTTACAATTCATGATGCTCCATTTGATGATGAAATTGTTATTGCAATTGGAGGAGCTTCGACAGGTAGAGCTCATGCAAGAACAGGCGATAGATACCAAGATATGAAGGAGATGGGCATTGATCCAAAATAATAATGATCAATGCAACAGATTCTAAAGGTACATTCTATAAACTAAATCAAAAAGAGGGAATTCCAATAGTATTTATTCATGGTGTGGGTCTTGATCATAATATATGGGATCCACAAATTAATGAATTTGATAATACAGTTTTAATTTATGATATCCTTGGACACGGTAAAACACCCTTAAATAAAGAAAAAATAAGTTTTGATGATTTTTCAGATCAAATTATTGATCTTATTGATGAATTAAAATTTAGTAAAATTCACCTTATTGGATTTTCAATAGGCTCTTTGATTGCAAGAAACTTTGCAACGAGATTTAGTAATAGATTGAAATCCCTAACATTGTTGTGCTCAATATTTAATAGATCTGATAATGAACAGAAGATAGTAAATGAAAGGTTTGAACAGACAAAAAAAGATAAAAAACTGACAAAAGACGCACTCAAAAGATGGTTTAATAAGGATTTTATTGAGAAAAATCCTCAAATTTCAGATAAAATTTTCTCAATTCTTAGTAATAATAATATGGATAACTTTATTAAAGTATACTCATTGTTTGTAAATCACGAGGATAACGAAAAATTTGAAAATATTAATGTCAAAACACTTGTGATGACTGGAGAAGGTGATGTAGGCTCAACTCCAGAAATGTCTGATAATCTGAGTAAAAAAATTAAAAACTCTGAAGTAAAAATAATACCTGTAGGTAAACATCTATGTAGTATTGAATGCTCATATGATGTAAATAATGCAATTAAAGATCACATACAAAATGCCTGAATTAAAAAAATACAAAATGTTTATAGGGGGACAATGGGTTGACTCAGATACTAAAAAGACTTTTGAAACTTTAAACCCAGAGGATAATAGGCCATGGGCAGTTGTTCCTGAGGCAAGTGCTTCTGATGTAGATAAAGCAGTTCAATCAGCTCAAAAAGCTTTTGAAGGTGATTGGCCTAAAATACTGCCGCGTGAAAGAGCAAAATTTCTAAGAGCTATTGGTAATAAGCTTAGAGACAATGCAGAATTGCTTGGAAAAATTGAAACTATAGATACAGGAAAACTTTTTAGAGAAACAAATAAGCAGGCAAATTACATTGCAGAGTACTATGATTATTATGCTGGTATGGCAGACAAGGTCGAAGGTACAGTTCTACCAATAGATAAACCAAATATTCAAGCTATAACTTCAAGAATACCTATTGGTGTTATTGCTGCGATTGTTCCATGGAATTCTCAAATGTTTTTAACTGCAACAAAACTTGCACCTGCTTTAGCTATGGGAAACACGGTAGTTATTAAATCTTCTGAACTTGCACCAGCTGTAATGTTTGAATTTGCAAAATTGATAGAGGAAACAGGTATTCCTAAAGGAGTAGTAAATGTTATCACAGGATTTGGAGACCCATGTGGAAAAGCTTTAACTACACATAATTTAGTTGAAAAAGTTGCTTTTACTGGAGGGCCCGAAACTGCAAGACATATTATTAGAAATTCTGCAGAAAATTTATCAGAAGTAAGCTTAGAACTTGGAGGAAAAAGTCCTGTTGCAGTATTTGATGATGCTCATCAAGAAAATGCTATTAATGGAATTACCGCAGGAATATTTGGAGCTAGCGGACAGAGTTGTATTGCAGGTTCAAGGCTATATCTTCAAAAAGGAATTTACGATGAGTTCCTTGATAAACTCACAAAAAGAGCTGAAAAAATAAAAATTGGTGCTCCCATGGATCCAGACACAGAAATGGGACCTTTGAGTAATTATAAACAGTTAGAAATTATTGAAAAAAACATAAAGAAAACCACTGAACAGGGTGGAAAAATAAAATGTGGAGGTGAAAGGCATCCATTTTCAAATGAGGGATACTATTTTCCTCCTACAATAATTGAATGTGATAATCATAATCTTCCAACCGCAGAAAATGAGCTTTTTGGACCAGTTTTATCAGTTATGAAATTTGATACAGAAAAAGAGGTAATAGAGAAAATGAACGATAATCAGTACGGATTATCTTCTGGAGTTTATACTAGTGACTTTTCGAGAGGTCTAAGAGTTTCTAATGCAATAAGAGCAGGTATAACGTTTGTAAATACTTATAGATTAATTTCTCCTTCAGCACCTTTTGGTGGAATTAAAGATAGTGGATATGGAAAGGAAGCGGGAATGGACTCAATTAAAGATTATACTAGAGTTAAGACAACTTGGTATTACACATCTGATGAACCAACTTTAGATCCTTTCTCTATACGATAATTTTTGTCTGCAAAACATACTTTACTTATTTTATTTGTTGTATTTTTATTAGGAAGTGCATATCCAACTGGTAAACTTGGATTAAACGACACTATTCCACCAATTCTTTTTGGCTCATTAAGAATGGCTGTTGTTTTTATTTGTTTAATTCCATTTTTTAAAATTCAAATAATAGATAAAAAATATATTATTCCTTTAATTGGTTTTTCATTATGTTTTGGTGTTGCAGTGAATATGTTTTTGTATTTATCTATAAATGCATCAAGTATACTTGCACCAATTACAATTGGTGCTCAACTTTCAATTCCCTTTGGGATTATATTAAGCTCAATATTTTTAAACGAAAAAATAAGTTATAAAAAATGGATATTAATTATGATATCTTTTTTTGGTGTTGTTATACTTGCTTTTGACCCAAAAGTAGTCGAGGAAATAATAGGGTCTCTTCTTATTTGTGGTATGGCTTTTTTCTACGGACTATCCCAAGTATTTTCTAGATATTTAAAAGAATTAGATGTTAAGTTTACAAATACTATAATGAGCTTTACAGGGTTTGTAATTTTAATAATATTATCTGCAATATTTGAAGGTAATACTTTCCAAACAATAAAAAATATCAGTTTAGGGAGTTGGTTTACAGTTTTATATGCTGGAGCAATTATTTCTTTACTAGGACACTTAATGATGTTCTATCTTTATAAATTCTATCCTTTAGATAGGGTATTACCATTCTATGCTTTGTTCCCTGTATTTGGTTTAATTCTCACTTTTTTTATTTTTGGAGAGATTCCATCTTTAATAACTGTAATAGGAGGAATAATTGTCATAACTTCTGTGTTTTTTGCTCAAAAAATGAGATAATTTTCTCATTGAAAATTAAAACTAATAGGATTTAATTTTATTTATATAAATTGTTAACAATTAGAGGGAATATATGAAAAAACTAGTATTAGCGATGTTCGTATTTGTTTCTTGCTTTGCATCCAAAGCATATTCAGATGGACATGGCATAAAAATGGGTATTATTTTAGGATTTACAGGTCCTATTGAGTCCCTAACTCCAGCTATGGCTGCATCTGCAGAGCTTGCATTTAAAGAAGCTTCGGACTCTGGCTCATTACTTGGAGGAAAGAAAATTTCTGTTGAAAGAGCAGACTCAACTTGTGTTGATTCAGCTGCTGCAACAGCTGCTGCTGAAGGTTTAATATCTGGTGGTGTAGTAGCAATTATGGGTGCCGATTGTTCTGGTGTTACTGGAGCAATAGCAACTAATGTTGCTGTTCCGAATGGTGTTGTTATGATTTCACCATCAGCTACTTCTCCAGGATTAACTGATCTTAAAGATAACGGATACTTTTTTAGAACTGCTCCATCTGATGCAAGAGGTGGTCAAGTATTAGCAGATATTACTAAAGACAGAAAAGTAAAAAGTATTGCAGTAACACATACTAATAACGACTACGGTAAAGGTTTAGCAGATGTATATGTTGCAGCTGTTAAAGCTCACGGAATAAACGTAACAGTTGTTACAGCTCACGAAGAAGGTAAAGGTGATTATGGTGCTGAAGTTGCTACATTAGCAGCAGCAGGTGGCGATGCTTTAGCTGTGTTAGGTTACTTAGATCAAGCTGGTGGAAGTATCATTGATGGTTCATTGGACTCAGGTGCGTTTGACGTATTTGTTTTATCAGATGGAATGATTGGTGACTCTTTAACTGACAGATTTGGAAATGATCTTAACAAATCATTTGGATCTTTGCCAGGATCAATGGGTAAAGGTGCTACAATATTTAAAGGTGTAGCTGGTGGAGCAGGAATCGATTCATCTGGACCTTATACTTCTGAGTCTTATGATGCTGCAGCTTTGATTGTACTTGCAATGCAAGCTGGTGGAAAAGCTGATAGAGCTACTGTTCAAGCAAATGTAATGTCTGTTGCAAATGCTCCAGGAGAAAAAATTTATCCAGGAGAATTAAAAAAAGCATTAGATTTACTTGCTAGTGGTAAAGCAGTTAACTATGAAGGAGCATCTAGTGTTGAATTAACTGATGTAGGAGAAGCATCAGGTGCCTTTATTGAAAAAGAAATTAAAGGTGGAAAATTCAAAGATAAAAAACAAAGATAAAATTTGTTAAATTAAACCTCAGCGGCTAAATCTGACCGCTGAGGTTTTTATTTTATAATGCTCAAGAAAACATATATCGATAGCAAAGACATAAATAATATTATGGAATAATTGATTATTTTCCATAGCTTTTCGCTACCTACATAACTTGATAAGTATTTAGAAAAATATCCTAAACTAAAGAAAAAGATGATTGATGATAACGATGCTCCAATCCCGAATAAGTATTTCTGACTTAATAAAAAATTTTTTGAAAAATTCCCTAAAAAAAATACTGTGTCTGAATAAACATGTGGATTAAGGTAAGTAAAACCTAAAGTTTTAAAAATTATATTAACTAAATTTTCCTTATTTTGATTATGATAAATTGAAATTTTCTTGTTTACTAATTTTACTTTTTTCAAAATGAAATGGATTAAGAATAAAAGTAATAAAATATTAAGAATTAATTCAATTGATTGTGAGAAAAAATTTTCAAAATATTGAAACAAAAATATTCCTAAAAAAATTAAGAGAAAATCAGACAATGCACATATTAAACAAACTATAAATATAAATTGTTTTTTAAGACCTTGTTCAATTACAAAAATATTTTGAGCTCCCAAGGCTAAGATCAAACTTAATCCGGTTAAAAAGCCTAAAATTAAAAAACTCACTTAAAAAATTACTGTTTAATAATCTTTTCAGGAATTAATCCTTGAGGTCTAAATCTCATAATGAAAAGTAATCCTATTCCAACTAATAAAAACCTAAAATAAGGTGCGCTGTTAATCAGGTGAACTTTAATTTCATTTGTTTCAGGTAAATGTGCTGTGAATAAATTGATGAAGAAAAGAGCAATTGGTGCTGCCTCTACCCATAAGAACCATACAACAAATCCACCAAGAATTGCTCCAAAGTTGTTACCAGTTCCTCCAACAATAACCATTACCCAAATAACAAAAGTATATCTCATCGGTCTATAGCTTCCTGGAGTAAATAAACCATCATTTGTTACCATCATTGCTCCTGCTATACCTACGATTGCTGAGCCAAGGATGAAAATGAATAAATGTTGTTTTACAACATTCTTTCCCATAGCACTAGCTGCTTCTTCATTATCTCTTATTGCACGCATCATTCTACCCCACGGAGAATAAAGAGCTTTTTGAGTTATGATTAACAAAATAATTACTACAATTAAAAATAATCCAGCAAAGCATAGTTTAACATAAACCGAAGATGCATCTATTACTAATTGGTTTAACAAATCCTGCCTTTCAGTTAATGAACTTACTAATTCTAATTTTTTTGAATGAAATTTTTCAACTAAATTAATAAACCAAGATGAAGTTTGTAAGTCTATTTCGTAAGGTGCTGGCCTTTTTAATCCAATTACATTTTTTACACCTCTTGCTAACCAATCTTCATGTTTAATTATTGATACAACAATCTCAGCAATTAATAATGTAGCTATCGCTAAATAATCTGCTCTTAATCCTAGAGCAACTTTACCAACAATAAACGCTAAACCAGCTGCAAATAATCCCCCAACGATCCATGAAAATAAAACTGGCATTCCAAGCCCACCAAGAAAACCTGTCTTTGCTGGATCTACTGCCTCTATTTGTTCTATAGCAGGACCTGAAATAATTTTAATTAATATTAATCCAATAATAATAACACCAGCTACATAATAATTTCTTTTATTTGATTTTTGTATATTTTTTAAAATATATCTTACTGATAAAATCATTAAGATTATTAAACCTAAGCATGCTAACATATTTATACCTCCGGCACCCCAAGCCTCTGGGACTGGAGCAACAGACACCAAAACAACTGCCAAACCTCCGAGCGCGGTATAACCCATAATTCCAAAGTTGATAAGTCCAGCATAACCCCACTGTATGTTAGCACCCATTGTCATTACTGCTGAGATCATACAATAATTAAATATTGTAAGAGCAATTGACCATGATTGAAATATTCCAACTAAAATAATTAGTAGCATCATTATTGAGTATGCAACTATTATGTTATAATAATTTCTCATATCCTTTTACCCTCAAATATTCCTGATGGTCTAAATATTAAGACAATTACTAATATAGAAAATGAAATTGCAAACTTGTAATCAGTTGATAATAGTTGCATTAGTGAATTGGGTTCAAGTGGTTCTGGTAGTAGATAAACTAAAACCCGTTTATAAGCATAAGTTACAAAAATTTCAGCAAATGCAATCACATATCCACCAAAAAAAGCCCCGTATGGATTTCCTATTCCCCCAACTATAGCTGCAGCAAATATAGGCAGCATATTATTAAAATATACAAATGGTCTATAACTCTTGTCTAAACCATACAAAATCCCTCCAATTGTGGCTAATATACCTGCAATAATCCATGTTATAAGTACAACTTTTTTTGGATCTATTCCTGAGAGAAGGGCTAAATCCTCATTATCAGAGTATGCTCTCATACTTGTTCCAGTTTTGGTTTTATTTAAAAACCAAAACATAATTGCAACAACAATTATTGTTACAACAATTGTTATCATTTGAGTTGATTTAATAGTTAAGCCTTCAGCAAGTCCTGTCATTTCTTTAAATTCAGATGCTTTCATTATAAATTTTTCACCATCTAAAAATCTTCTATCTGTTGGACCAATAATTATTCTAATAATTGCTTGAGTTACAAACATCACTCCAACACTTACCATTGCTAGTTGAACAGGAGGACTTTTTTTTATTCTATAGTAATTAAAAACTGTCTTATCAATCAATAACATGTAAAGTATCATCATTATAATTGCGAATGGAATTGTAAGTAATGCAGTTGGTAAAAACCCAAAATTTATTCCAATAGATTGAAAATAATAAGTTAGAAGTACTGCAAACATTGTACCAAAAGACATCATGTCTCCTGTTGCAAAGTTTGCAAATCGTAAAATCCCATAAATCAAAGTTACAAATATTGCTCCAAGAGCTAATTGAGAACCATATGTTAAAGCTGGGATAATCGTATAATTAAGTAATACAATTACTGCATTTAATAAATCCATATTATGCTCCTAAGAAAGACCTTCGTACTTCTGGATCATTTAATAATTCATTTCCAGAACCTTCAAATTTATTTTCACCAGTCACTAATACGTAACCTCTATCAGAAATACTAAGCGCTTGTTTTGCATTTTGCTCAACCATTATAATTCCTACTTTGGTCTCTTTAACTCTTAGAATATGTTCAAATAATTCATCCATTACGATTGGTGAAACCCCAGCAGTTGGTTCATCTAACATTAGTACTGATGGTTTTATCATTAAGGCTCTACCTAAAGCTACCTGCTGTCTTTGACCACCTGATAATTGTCCAACTATTTGATCTTTCTTTTCTTTTAATATTGGAAAAAGATCATAAATTTCATCAATAACCTTATTAATTTCATCTGTTCTTAAAAAAGCTCCTACTTCCAAATTTTCCTTAACAGTAAGTTCTGCAAATACGTTTCTAGTTTGGGGGACAAACGAAATTCCTTTTTTTACTCGTTCCTGTGGAGATAAATTTGAGATATCCTCACCATCAATAATAATATTTCCAGACTTTAGTTTTAATAGTCCAAGCATTGCTTTCATAGCTGTAGATTTACCAGCACCATTAGGACCTAATATTGCAACTATCTCACCTTTATCCACATTTATACTGCAAGAACTTATGATGTCAGGACCATCTCCATAGCCACCAGTCATGTTATTTCCCTCAAAAAAGGCCATTTATTCTATTTTTTTCTTCCCAAATAACTATCAATCACTTTATCATTTTTTTTTACTTCATCTGATGTTCCCTCAAACAAAACAGATCCTTCTGACATAACAATAACTGGGTCACACATTCTACTAATAAAATCCATATCGTGCTCAATCATGCAAAAAGTATAGTTTTTTTCCTTGTTTAATCTAAGTATGGCTGTTCCTAAATCTTTTAATAAGGTTCTATTCACCCCTGCTCCTACTTCATCTAACAGTACAAGTTTAGCATCGACCATCATTGTTCTTCCAAGTTCAAGCAGTTTTTTTTGACCACCCGACAAATTTCCAGCTCTCTCATTAGCTAAATGTTTTAAATTTAAAAATTCAGTTACTTCATAAGCTTTTTTTCTAATTTCATCTTCTTCCTGCTTTATTAAGTTGGGTTTTAAAAGTGCATTTAAAAGAATTTCCCCTGACTGATTTCCAGGGACCATCATTAAATTTTCTAGTACTGTCATATTTGAGAACTCGTGAGCTATTTGAAAAGTTCTTAATAAACCTTTTGAGAATAATTCATGGGATGGTACATCAGTTATATTTTCATTATTGAATAAAACATTTCCTTCAGAAGATTTTAAGTTACCAGCAATTAGATTAAATAATGTTGTCTTACCTGAACCATTTGGACCAATAATTCCTGTAATAGAACCCTCTTTTATTTTTAATGAGCAGTTTGAAACTGCAGCTAACCCACCAAAATATTTTGATAAATTTTCGATTTGTAGAATGTTAGACATAAGCTACTGTAGGATTATATTTTATTAAGTCTTTTAAGAATACTGTTTAAAGTTTTTTCAGTTGATTTATAAAAACCTAATTTTCTAAGTTCGTTAACTCCTTGTTCGTTAAGCCCTTTGGGAGTTTGGGATTCTTTTACTAAATATTTTAGATTTTTTTTTGAATTTACAACTGCATCTTCCGATAAAGCAAGGAACAAAGATGTAATGTATTTTTGAGCGTTTTCCTTTTTCACACCTTTTTTTACTAACCAATTAGCCATAGTATTTAAAAGTTCATAGAATGGGGCCATCATACCTGATGTGGACCAGAAATTTTTTGAAAGGTTCTCATTTTTGATTTCAACTGTAGTACCTAATTTGTTAAAAAAACTTTTTATTTTTTTATTTGGAGGGAAAATTGGAACAGGACCTTTTTTTATAGATATTGGAGGTAAAGGAATTGCTCTCACTATTGTTGCCTTAGCTTTAATCATTTTTTTTAATTGTGGTAATGTAATAGTTGATATGAAACTTATTACTGTTTGATTAGATTTAAATTGAAGTTTTTTTATAAGATTTTGACCTACTGTTGGAGTAACTGCTAAAAATATCCAATTGCAAGAGTTTACAATTTCATCATTTGACTTTGCTATTTTAACCTTTTTGTGATATTTGGCCAATTTTCTAGCAGTTGCTAGGTTTCTTGGGGAGACTAATATTTCATTAAACTTAATCTTAGATGAACAAATTCCTGTGACAACAGAATGAGTAATTTTACCTGTTCCTATAAAACCGAGTTTCATAGTTTAATTACTATACTTAATTATTAAAAAAGGAACCTCTAATTCTTAATAATTCTCTTGATAAATTTTTATTTTCAATAAATGGCTTTCTTCCATGAAGCCAAAAATAATTATTTGCTACAACTGCACTGCCAACTGGTAAGGAAGTTACAATTTTATTTTTGCTACCCTCGAGTGCATCAGATAATTTCTGCAAAAATAGTCCTTGCTCCATATTTTTAGGTTCTGGAAATTGATCTATATACGAAATAATTGGTTTACCGTTTTCATCCTTTGAAAATACAGGGTGTTCAACTTTATAGTCAATATTTTTACTTTTAGGTGATCCCCAAGTAAAATTTTGTAAACCAATTTTATCTTCTGAAAGTTCAGGTAAATGTTCCCAATCATCCAAATGCAGTAAAGCAGTTTCTCCACCAGCTACATTTTCTTCTTCGAGTTTAGACATTAAAATCCAATCTGTTGTTTCTCGAACATAAGTTCCATCTGTATGCAAATCCATATTTGTGTAAGCTTTTCTCAGATATGAATCACTATTATCTTCATGTTTTACATGAAATCTTGCATAATATTTACCTGCCATGGAGTCATGGTTTGGATTGCCAATTAAATGAGTAATGGCTGTTGAAAGTTTTACCAGAAAAGTTTGATCAATTTTAGATGAAATTTTTTTTGGGCCAATAATAAAACAACCTGTATCTCTATCTTTTATTATTTCATTAATGAAGTTACTTAATTTATTAGATGCTGTCTCATCTAAACTTTTAGCAATAGTGAATCTTGTAAATGGTTTATACTCAAGAGCTGTAATATTAAATTTTTTAAACGGAAATGCTAATCTATCTATAATTTCATCTTCGATTTTAATATTTATTATTCTATTAGATTTTTCGTGATACGAAATTTCAAACCCATTTATTTTTAAAAGATCTTTCATAAAATTACTTGTTGCAAACACCTATTGAGTCTGGACCACATATTTCACCATTAGTCCATGTAGCACCTATTAAATTAGCACCCTCAAAATTTGCGTTTAATATATTTGATGAAGTAAAATTTGCCTCCATCAGATTGGAATTTTGAAAATTTACATCAATAAGTGTAGCTCCCATAAAATCTGCTCTTGTAAGATTCGCACTAGAAAAATTTGACAGTTCAAAGTTTGCACCAGTTAATGTTGACTCATACAAGTTGGCTCTGATAAATGAAGATTCTGAAAATGTACCAAAAGCTAAGTTTGAATTCATCATTATACTTTTATCAAGATTTACTTGAATAAAACTTGCAAATGAAAGATTAGAATTTGGAAGATAGCTTCCTTGTAAATCTTGTCCATCCGAAAACTTGCACTGTGTATAATCTACACCATCAGTTATTGGATCATCACATCCTGCTTTTACTTGAGTGCTAAAAAATAAAAAAAATATAATAAAAATGAGCTTTTTCATACCGCAAAACTATTTAATGTAGCCAAAATTATAGCAGATAATACAGTTGGATAAACTAAATTTCTCTTTGTTACATAAAAAATTAATATTGATAACAATATTACTGTTATCCTTAAAATATAATTCACATCAGAGAGATCGCCTGAGGGAAAAATTAGCATTCTTGAAATTAAAGCTGCAAGTGTTGAATATGCAACACAATTAAACCATTTATAAATTTTAGAAGTTTCAACAATTTTTTCTGAGGTAAAAGCACCGAGAAATCTTGATATATATGTTGCAAAAGATGTTACTAAAATTATTAAAATAATATTAGTTGCCATATTTTTCTCCTATTAGATAAGCTGCTGTTCCAGCAACTACTCCTCCTATTAAAACACTCCATTCAGGAGATATAAAATAAAAAATTGGTCCCAGCATTGCTCCTAAAAGTATTGCTGATGAAAGTTGAATTGTTTTCATTACACCTATCATTGCACACATAAAATAAATTGGATTTACAATTGTTAAACCAATTATCATATCTTTATTTAAAAAATCAGCAGCATAGTATCCTAATACTGTTGAAAAAATGGCAATCAACCAAGTTGCAGTCCCGATGCCAATCCAAAAATCAATTCTATAATTTTTCTCTATTTCCTCATAATTACTCTTTAAAATTAACCATGAAGAAACAGCAACAAAGTGACAAGATAAATAATATTTCCAGCGTGGTTGACTTTCGTGTTTGAGTAAAGGCATTATCGAGACAGTCATTGGATATAGTCTAGAATTTACCAGCCATACTGCTAAAAAAATGTTTATTAAAGAAGCTCCAATCAACATTGATTCTGCCATAACCAATGATCCTGGCAAAGCGTAAGTTAAAAATGTAGAGAAGATACTTTCTTGAATTGTAAAACCTAAATTTTTTAATAATGCTCCTATTGCAATAAAGCTAGCTCCAAGTGCAATTGCTGGACTGTCAAATTTTCTAGAACAGAGAACTCCTTTTAAAAAATATTTTGGGTTAATCATTAACCACCCAGGAAAAGACGGCCAACATCTGGATTATTTAAAAGATCATCACCTTTACCTGCAATAGCTGTTTCGCCTGAAACTAAGACATAACCTATGTCTGCAAATTCTAAACCTTTCTTTGCATTTTGTTCAACTAATATGATTGTTTTTTTTTCATTTTTCTGAAGATCGTCTAAAATCTCAAAAACCATTTGAATATATCTAGGCTCAAGTCCTATTGATGGTTCATCAACAAGCAAAATTGATGGTTTCATTACTAGAGCTCTAGAAATTTCCAAAAGTCTTCTTTCACCTCCAGATAACACTTTTGCTGGTTGATTTCTCCTATTTCTTAATCTTTCATACTTTTGTAGAACTCTCTCAGCCTCTTCAAAAGACTCCTCAGTTTTATCTTTAATATATCCTCCCATTAGAAGGTTTTCTTCTACTGTCATATCCGGAAAAACTGAATTATCTTGGAGAATATAAGCTATTCCCTCTGATTTAAGTTTTTCAGCAGGAGTTAGATTAGTTATTTCTTTGCCATCAATTTCTATCTTTCCTGTAAATATATTTGTAAAACCATAAATTGAGTGGAGTATTGTAGATTTTCCAGCTCCATTTGGCCCTATTAAACAAAGAGATTGGGCTTTGCTAACAAATAAATCAAAATTGTGAAGTATCTCCATTTTCCCGTATCCAGCAGATAAACCTTTAATAGTTAAATGCACATTTTCTGAAGATAATTTTTGTAAATCTTCTGCAACGGGAGCCTTTCCTAAAACTTCATACTGATTTGCCATTATTGTGCTCCTAGATATGCATCTATTACGCGCTTATCATTTTTAATTTCATCTGGTGTACCATTTGCTAGCATTTTACCATGTGCTAAACAGAATATACTTTCAGCAAGTTGCATGATCACTCTCATATTATGTTCAATAACAAGAAGTGTAATTCCAAATTCTTGATTGACTTTAATTAGTCTGTCTATGATCCCATTGATCAAAGTAGGATTAATTCCTGCAGTAGGCTCATCTAGTAAAAGCATTTCAGGCTCATTCATTAATGCCATTGCAAGCTCTAATAATTTCTGTTGACCAAATGATAAATCTCCAGCTCTTAATTTTCTTTTTTGATATAATCCTACAAAATTTAATAAATTTTCAGCTTTATCTGTAAGATCTTGAGGTATTTGAGAAAATATTGAAATTAAACTTTCATCACTCGCTTTATGGCTTATGAGCATATTATCTACACAGTTTAATTTTCCATATATTCTTGTTTGTTGAAAAGTTCTAAGCAAACCAAGTTTAGCAATTATAGGAACGGGTAGTTCAGAAACTTCTTTACCATTGAATTTTATAGAGCCTTGATCAATTGGGTATGTTCCAACTATAGAATTAAATAATGTTGTTTTGCCAGATCCATTTGGACCTATTAAACCAACAATTTTCCCTTTTTCAACAGACATAGAAATATCAACATTTGCTTTTACACCTCCAAAAGACTTACTAACATTATTTACTTCTAAAATACTCATTTGAGCTGAACCTGTGCCTTTCGGTCAGCTTCATCGACAACTTCTCCAAACCTCTCAGGATATTTTTCTCTTAACCATCCCATAATTCCTTCTGGGAAATAAATTACAATTACTACAATTAAAACTCCAAGGGCAACATACTGCCATCCAAGGAAGAATGTCCAAAAACCCTCTTTAAATATATGAAACAATGTTGCACCAATTACAGGTCCCCATAAAGTTCCTTTACCACCTAATATAGCCATCAAAACCATAAATACTCCCATTTCTCTTCCATCAAATGCTACATCTGTGGAGTCAATATAACCAACTAATCCCCCCATAATTCCTCCAGCTAATCCACAAAAGAATGCTGATATCATCCAACCGATAATTTTATATTTCATAGTTTGGATTCCCATTGCCTCAGCTTTATCTTCATTGTCCCTAATTGCATTCAGAACTAATTTAAATCGTGTTGAGTAAATTGCTTTAACTGCAAGAAATGTAAATATTAAAACTATAAAACTACAAAAATAGAAAAACTCTCCTCTTGCCTCTAACCTATCAACATTTGGAAATGGAGGAGTTGTGAATCCTTGTCCAGCTCCAATTATTTCTATTCCACCAGAAATTTCTCCAGCTGCAACTCCTAATCCTAAAGTGCAAATTGCAAAATAATGTCCTCTCAATCCTAAAATTGAATAACCAATTAAACCAGCAACAATTGCTGGAACTATAGCTGCAACCGCTAAGCCAAATGCAAATCCTTGGAAGAATTGTGCGGGAGTATGAACAAATGTCTTTTCTCCTCCTCCTTCTGTCCATTCTCCCAATGGAAAAAACATTCCAACCTGTACTGAAGCACACAAATACATTCCCAAACCATAGAAAAGAATATTTCCAAAAGTATTATAACCCATTTCCCCACCTTGCACATTCCAAGTGATTGCAAGAATAATTAAGATACAAAGAATTGATAACTGAACCTTAAATGCAGGAAATACAAATGGTGCTGCTAATCCAAATATTAGAATTGCTAAATAAATAATTAAATTATTTTTGATCATATAAGTTTTTTATTTTATCTCTAAATAATTGATTAACTGTAAAATAGTGTCCATTCTCCTCATGAATAGTTGATCCACTATCATGAAACTCGTCTAGATGTTTTTTAAATTTGTCAATATCTACCTCGATATTATTCCCTTGGTCATCAGTAATCTTAACTTTCCTCATTTTAAATATTCTCTTTTTCTTGAAAGTTTAAATCTTCTGTAAACTAAAATTAAAACTAACAGCAAGAACACAGAACCAATTCTAAATTCTGTTCCTAAAATATAATCTGCAAACTCCTCAAATACACCTAAACCCATACCTGACATTGCAACACCAGGCAGATTTCCTAAGCCTGCAACAATAACAATCATGAAAGATCTAATTGTGTAAGGAAGTCCCATGTATGGGTGTATTGTGAATGTTATTGAAATTAAAGCACCAGCAACACCACACAATGCAGCATTAATTCCAAAAGTTGCAGCATAAACTTTCTCAGTATCTACACCTAAAATCTTAGCTGCTCTTGCGTTTTGAGCTGTAGCTCTAATAGCCCGTCCAAGCTTAGATTTTTTCATATAAACTACTAATCCGATAGCAAAAACAATACTTATGAATGCTGAGAATATTTTCGAATTCGGCAATGTTACTGAGTTATCAAATAACATTGTCGTTCCATATCCTGAATTTGCAAGGACGACATCCGCACCAAATGCAAAGTTCATTAATTGCATAAATAATATGCTTATTCCAAAAGTTGCTAAAATCGAAATGAATAAATCTCTATCAACTACTTTATTTATCACTAATTTATAAATTACTACTCCAACAAAATACATTATTATTGGTGAAACTATTACTCCCCATGCGGGATGAATTCCATACAGATACATAAAGTATGCAATGTATCCTCCTAATATAACTAAATCACCTTGCGCAATATTAATTATATTCATAACTCCCCATTGGAGAGCCATTCCATAAGCGATTAACGCAAATAAAATTCCAAGTAACAAACCATCTAGTACAGCTTGTAAAGTTAACATTGGAACTTGGAAAATTAAAAAATCCATAAACTCTAAATGCTTTATAAAAAAAAGCCCCCTATTGCTAGGGGGCTAACGTTATTTTTTATTATCTTTCAGACCACTTAGGAATTGGGTGAATTAATTCTGCTGAAGCCCATTTTAATGGAGCTACAACTTTATTTTCACATTTTCCTGCATCGTCACACATTACCTGGAATAATACCATTGGTTTGTCAACGTTCTGACCACCTTCTGCAAATTTGATATTTCCATAGAATGTTTGCATATTAGTATCTGCAAGTGCATCTCTGACTTTCTTTTGATCAAAAGAATTTGCTCTTTCAAATGCATCTTTGAAAACTAATAAAGCAGCTGATGATTCTGCTGATTGATATGGCGGATCATAACCAAATAATTTCTCAAAGTCTGCAGCATATGTCATACCATCTTTGAAGAAATCATCTTTATAAGTTAATGTTTTGTGCCATTGAGATGCACATAAAGCATACTGTGAGTTCTTTCCGTGTTGCTTAGATAATTTAGCAGCATCACAGTGTGTCATTGCAAGCATAGGTACATCAACTTTCATTTCAGCAATTTGTCTGATAGCAGTTAAAGCACCTTTTGTGTGTCCAGATACAACTAAGACATCTGGTTTAACAGCTTTAACTTTTGCTAAAGTCGCTGCCATGTCATTTAGCTCTTTTGGTAGTTTATCATCGATTATAATTTTAGATCCTGTTCTCTCTGCAGCATCTAAAATACCTAATCTAACGTCTTGTGAGAATGCATCTTGCTCAAAAGCTTGTGCTATTCTTACACCTTTTCCACCGTTTAACTCTACAGCTGTCTCGATCGCAACATCTAAATATAAGTTTGCTGGTGCAAGCACTGCAAATAGATATTTATAACCTTTAGTAAACAAAGATCTTGATGCACCATTAGCCTCAACCATTGGAACACCGTACTTCTCTGTAACAGGTGCAATTGCTTTCGTTAAACCTGAACTGTAAGGTCCAAGCATAAACTCAACACCATCTTGTGAAATTAATCTTTCTGCAAGTTGCGCTGCTCTTTTAGGATTTGACTCATCATCGTAATAGATAATATCAAACTTGTAAGTTTTTCCTCCAACTTTAATACCACCCATGTCGTTAATTCTGTCAACGGCCATATTGTAACCATTTTGAGTATGAACTCCATTAGATGAATACTTTCCAGTTAAAGAAATTGCAGCACCTAAAATAATTTTATCTCCAACAACTTTTGCAAAAGATACAACTGAAGTTGAGAATAAAATTGCTATTGCAGAAACAAATGTAATTATAATGTTTTTAATTTTCATTTATCTCCTCTTTATTATTAATTAATTAATTTAAACCATATTAAACTAAGAAATTAATTTTTTTGCAAGTATCAGTAGTATCGCATTAACGACTAATATTGTTGCATAAATGCAATTATTGCTGCAATTACAATTAAAACGCACGCAGAAATTGTGTTTATAATCTTTGCATTAGCTTTAACCCAGGTAATCATTTTATTTGCTAGAATTGCGTATCCGATTAAAGATAAAAAATCTAAAATAACATATGTGGTTATTAAAATAATAAATTGAGCCACATAATTAGAATTAAAATTAATAAATTGTGGAAAAATAAATGGAAAAAACATCCAAGCTTTAGGGCTTGTCCCTGCAACTAAAAAACCATCTTTATAAAAAGATAAAAAAGTTTTTTCTGATTTTTTATCAGAGTTTATGCTTTTTGGTCGAGATTTATAGATATCATAAGCAAGATATAGAATATAAATTATTCCTATCCACTTAATTGTATTAAGCAACTTAAGATTGTCCGAAATAAATGAGCCAATAACAAATATAACAAGAGTTGCTTGAATAATATTTGCAGTAACATCTCCTAATGCTGTCCACACACATTTCTTAACTCCGTAATTCATTGAATATGAAATGATTACAATCCTTGGTGTTCCAGGAGTAATAAACATAAAGAGAATAATTTGTAGAAAAAGGAAATAGTTTAATGGGAGCATTTTAGGATAGTCCTAAAAAACCGGGAGCTAAAGATGGCTAGATAGGACTATCTAAAAGTGATAATATCATAGGCATTAAAATTTGCATTAAAATTTATTTAAAGTTTTGCTGAAAAATCTATGAAAAAAAGTCACAGGCCTACAACCAAAGTCAAAAATCCTGAGCCAAAACCAGGAAGTCCAGACTGGGTTATCTGGGCAGCTTGGGCTGACAGAATAACATTTGAGGAGATAGAAAAAAAAACAGGCAAAACTGAATCTGATGTAATTAAGATAATGAGAAGAAGTCTTAAACCTTCATCTTTTAGGTTATGGAGAAAAAGAGTAAATTCACAAAGTATTAAACATAGAAAAAAATTTGAATATTCAAGAAAACAAATAAGAGTAAAAATTAAGAAAAATGAAATTCTTAACTGGTAAATTATAAAAATATAATTATATCTTTAGTATGAAAAATATTACTATGTATTCAGGCCCAATGTGTGCTTTTTGTGATGCAGCAAAAAGGTTGCTGAATAGAAATAATCTTGAATACAAAGTTATTGATGTATCTACAGGTCCAGAGCTTAGAGATGAAATGATACAAAAAGCTAATGGAAGAAGAACAATACCTCAAATTTTTTTTAATGATGAACATATTGGTGGTTACCAAGAGTTAAGAGATCTTGAAAAAAATGGTCAACTTGAAGCATCTTTAAAGTAAATTAATTCCAATCAACTAAACCTAATTGTTTTTTAGCTAGTTCACTTAAATCATTAATTGTAACTCTATCTTTATAATTTACTTCATAATCTTCAGCAGCAAAATCAGGAGGACTTTTACCTTCAATAAATTTTTTTGATTGTTTTTTTATGTAATCAATATTTTTTTTACAGTATGGAGTTGCACCTACATAAATAACATTTGAAAAACTTTTACCCATATGTTTTTCCTCAACAGCATGCACAACGTCAGGGTGCCACCAAATAGTATCTCCAGGATACATTTTGGGAATTGAAATTAAACCTTCTAATAATAAGCTATGATATTTTTCATTTATTGATAAAGCTTTTCCTGCTCTTGAACCGCATAAATCGTTTTCAGGCACATCATCTAGCAAAGCTCTTGTTAAAACATACGCCATTCCTTTGGCAATAGGAATTAATTGTAAAGTTCCATCATTTGGACCTTGTTCTGTTAAGGCTGTCCATCCTTGAAATGTTCTAAATACATGCGCTACCGCAGGTGACTCAAATTCAATTGTTTCATCTCTATATTTAGCATCAAACGGATTATAATTTTCGAAATTATCTGAAAAAATATCATTATAAATTTTTTGATATGCATTATCAGTCCATCTTTCAATCGATCCAGCATCACAATGTGGTGATAGCCCCAATGTATCGTCTCCTGGTTCTCTTCTTCTTACTCGATCTGCGTATACAAGTTCTTTATTTGGATCAAAAACGCTCTTATCCTTATACTTATAGTTCCAAAGATTATTTAGCCATTTTTTAACCTTTTCCATTTCTTGAGAATGTCTAATTTCTGATTGCGCTTTAGACCAATACAATCCAAAAATTTGAGGTTTTCCTGATTTGAGTTCACTAAAATATTTATCTATACCTATCTTTTTTTTTTGATCTTCAAAATAATTGTTTTCTAAAACATATTGATCTAGATTTTTATTCAGATCTTTCATTTTTTTTTTACTAAAAACATTTCTAATTATTACACAACCACGTTTCAGAACTTTTTGATTAATAGTCCTTTCGTTTTCAATTAAAATATTTTTAAATTCTATTTCTGGGATAATCGAATTCTCAAAACTTTTAATTATCTCAACTTCTTTTTTGATATATTTCTCAATATTTTTGAAATTACTTAAATAATTTTTCGATTTATTTTTTAACTTAATTTTTTCAGAGATAATCTTTTTTTGTATTTCAATTACATTCATAATTTGAAATCAATTATTTAGGTTTAAAAACTAAACAAACTCCATTATTACAGTATCTTTTTCCTGTTGGTTGTGGGCCATCATCAAATATATGGCCGTGATGTCCTCCACATTTCTTGCAATGGTACTCTGTTCTGGCATAACCGATATGATAGTCTGTTGTAGTTTCAAATGCATCAGGTAGAGACTTGTAAAATGATGGCCAGCCAGAGCCACTTTCATACTTAGTGTTAGACTCAAACAATTTCGCTCCACAGTTTGCACAATGATAACTACCCTCTCTCTTTTCAAAATTAAGTTCACTTGAACCTGGAGGTTCTGTTGCTTCTTCAAATAATACTTTATTTTGTTGATGAGTTAAATTTGGATTATTTTTTGTCATTTAAATATTTAGCACAATTTTTATGTAAACTTGCATGTAATTCAATAAGTTTTTTAAAGTCTTTGTTGTAACCACCACCTAAAACTCCACAAATAGGAACTCTTCTTTTAAAAAAGTTTCCAATAACCATCTCGTCTCTTTTATTAATTCCTTCGTCAGTAATACACAGCTTACCTAATCTATCATCTAAATGAATGTCAACACCTGCGATATAAAATACGAAATCAAAATTAAAATCGTTTAGAAAAATTATATTTTTTTTTAAAATATCTAAATACTCATCATCTTCCATGTTTTGTTCAAGTTCAATATCCAGATCACTTTTTGATTTAATTGGTGGATAATTCACTTTTGTGTGCATACTAAATGTAAAAACATTATTTTCATTTTTAAATATTTCTGAATTTCCGTTACCTTGGTGAACATCTAAATCGACTATTAGGATTTTGTTAGCCAACCCTCTATTCAAGAGATACTTTGCAGCAACAGCAACATCATTAAAAACACAAAATCCAGCTCCCTCGTCATAAATAGCATGATGACTTCCTCCAGCTGTGTTACAAGCTATTCCATAATTTATTGCTAATTTAGAGGCCAATACCGTTCCGCCTGTTGCAACTAAAGATCTTCTGACCACACTATCAACTAAAGGAAACCCTATTTTTTTTACCAATGATTGCTCTAATGTTTTATTTTTAATTTTAAAAATATACTGCTCCGAGTGAACTTCTTTAAGTGTATCTACTGAGCATGGATCAGGTTTATAAAATTTTTTAACTACCTTTTCTTTTTTAAGAAAACTTGCTAATTCACCAAACTTTTTAATTGGAAATTTACTATCATCACCAATTTTTGCTTCATAATCAGGGTGATTTACAACTGGTAATTCCACTTTACTTTATTTCTCGAATAGGCTTACCAGAAACACAGGCTTCTAAATTTTCAATCATTTGAGTATAGAAAATAGAATAATTTTCAGCTGTAACGTAGCCTACGTGTGGAAGCAAAAGTGCGTTAGGGACAAATCTTAATTTGTGACTACTGGGTAGAGGTTCTTTATCATAAACATCAATGCCAGCACCAGCTATTAAGTTAGTTGATAGTGCTATAATTAAATCATCTTCGTTTACAATTGGACCTCTTGAAGTATTAATTATAAAAGCAGTTTTTTTCATTTTATCAAATTCAGCAAGCTTTATGCAATTCTTATATCTTTCTCCTCCTTGAACATGAATTGATATAAAATCAGAGTTTTGAATAAGATCCTCTTTACTAGATGGCAAAACATCAAGATCTTTACACTTATCTAGACTTAAATTTTCACTCCATGCCATAACTTGCATTCCAAAAGCTTTTCCTATTTTAGCGACCTGAGATCCAACTTTTCCTAAACCAATAAGGCCCAGAATTTTTCCTTTTAATTCAACACCCACTGTTGTCTGCCAATAACCTTGATACATATTATCAACCTCTACTTTAATATTTCTTGCAAGACCCAGGATTAAAGCCCATGTTAACTCACAAGTTGGATTTGAATTTATTTCAGTTCCAGTAACAATAATTTTTGCCTTTTTAGCTGCATCTAAATCTATCGCTTTATTTCTCATTCCACTTGTTGAAATATATTTTAGTTTTTTTAATTTTTTAATTAGATTTGCAGTTATTAAAGTTCTCTCTCTCATTATAAGTAAGGCTTCAAATTCTTTTAATTTTTCAATAGCATTATCTTCATTTTCAAAAGGTTCGCTAAAAATCTCAATATCAAACTTTGATGAAAGATTTTTCAAATCTATGAATTCTTGAGCAACGTTTTGATAATCGTCTAAAATAGCTACCTTAAGCATTTTGAGTTTTTTTATTCGAAATTGTAATACCAGCAATTATAAAAATTGCACCTAAGAAATGATAAAATAAAATCTTTTCTTTGAAAATTATCATAGCCATTATTGCACCTAGAATTGGCATCAAATGAAGAAAAACTCCAGATCTATTAGCCCCAATAAGTTTTACACCTTTTATCCAAAACAGAAATGACATTAAACCAGGGAAAAAAACAACATAGAATAAAACTAAATAAAAAGAAGATTGTAATTTGATTACACTGCCCAAACTATAATCAATAAAATACATCGGAATAAGAAAAATAACTCCAAATGTAATAACAACCTGCAAAAGAGAAATTGGAGATAGATTGAATTCCTTTTTTTTCAGAAGTGCTGAATAAAGAGACCATGCAAACATTGCAATTAATGCAAAAATGTCTCCTTTGTTAAATGACAAATTTAATAAATTATTTAAATTTGCTTTTGTTATTATAAATAAAACACCTGTAAGTGAGAGAAATACTCCTATGATTTGAAATGAATTTGTTTTCTCAATTTTAAGTAAGAATGAAAATAATATAATCATAACTGGTACTGTTGAAATCATAAGTACTCCAGTAATAACTTGGGTATGTCTTAAAGAGTAAAAAAGGGCTGAATTAAAAACAGTCACAGCCAAAATTCCCAATAATGAAAATAAAAAAATATTATCTAATATAATTTTTTGGTTATTTAATAATTCTTTATAAGTGAATGGAAGCAAAACTAACCAAGCCAAAAACCATCTATAAAAATTTAATGATATTGGAGGAATATCAATAATGCTTGCAGCTTTTCCTACTATAAAGTTACCTGCCCAAAATAAACAAGCTAAAACCAAATAAAGAGAGGCTAAATATAAAGGGCTAAGTGTTTTCATGAAAAGAATTTAGTAAATCTGTCCTATAGTTTATTGCTTCTTTTATATTCTTTTCCTTAACATGTCCAAAACCTCTGATCTGATCAGGTATTGAAGCTATTTTAACTGCTGTTTCGTAGTTTGATTTATTTATTTTTGTTCCTATGCCAGTAATTGTTTGCTTATAATCTCTTATCAATTCTCTCTCTTTTTTTCTTTCATTTAAATAACCAAATGGATCAAACTTTGTGCCTCTTAAGAATTTTAATTTACAGAGCAGTTTAAACACACTAAATAACCATCCTCCAAATTTAATTTTTACCAATTTCCCATCAACTTTACTTTTTTTACTAAAAATTGGAGGGGCTAAATAAAAATTATAATTAAAATTACCTTCAAAGTTTTTGTTTATATCGTTTACGAATTTTTTATTAGTCATTAATCTCGATACTTCATACTCGTCTTTGTATGCCATTAATTTGAAATAATTTTTTAAAACTGCAGTTGAGAATTGACTACCGTTTCCTATATTTTTATCTATCTTTCTTGCATAGCTTACGAGATCTCCAAATTTTTCAGCATATTTTATATTTTGATAGTCTTCCAAAAACTTAAATCTATTCTTATATTTTTCCTCAAAACCCTCTAGCACTTCTGGCTCATCTTTAATTATATCTAAAACTTCATCTTTTAAATTTTCATAATGTCTTCCAAATCTGAATGCATCAATATTATCTTTTACACTTGCACCATTTAACTCAATTGCTTTTTCAATTGATGAAGCTGAAATTGGAATTAAACCTGATTGATATGCTACTCCAACATTAAACATATTTGATAAAATTGAATTTCCTAAAATCTTAGATGTAATTTTATTTGATGATATAAACTTTATATTTTCTTGACCTACTATATTAATTAAATTATCTCTCATTTCTTCAAAAGGTAAGTTAAAATTTTTATCCCTCGTAAAATCTCCAGGCATAACCTCATCTGTATTAACAATTAACTTTGAAATTTTTTTATCTAAAGTTTTTATTATTTCTAAATCGTTTGATACAAGTAAATCAAATCCTAGAAGTAAGTTAGTATCACCATAAGATAACCTTATTGCTCCAACATCTTCTGGTTTTTCAAAAATTCTTAAGAAACTTTTAACAGCTCCACCTTTTTGAGCTAACCCTGTCATATCTAAAACTCCTGATCCTTTTCCATCTATTTGAGCAGCAGTTGCAAGCACAGCTCCAATTGTAACAACTCCTGTTCCACCAATTCCAGCAATCATTATCCCAAAAGATTTATTAATTTGAGGTAATTTTGGATCATCTATCTTTGAATTTATTTTATTAATTAAATTATCGTCATAATTTTTCTTAAGTCTTATATCTCCCTCAAGACTTACAAAGCTTGGACAAAATCCATCAACACATGTGTAATCTTTGTTACAAGAAGATTGGTCAATTTGTCTTTTTCTTCCGTATTCAGTTTCAACAGGTGCAATAGAAACACAATTAGATTGTATTCCACAATCTCCACAACCCTCGCATAGGTCTTTATTAATAAAAATTTTTTTCTTAGGCTCTTCTAAGATACCTTTTTTTCTTCTCCTTCTTTTCTCAGCCGCGCAGGTTTGATCATAAATAATAACAGTTGTTCCATTAATTTTGCTTAATTCAATTTGAACATCTATAATATTTTTTCTGTCATAAACTTTTGAATTTTTCGCAAAACCTCCTCTATCACTATATTTTTCAATTTCATCTGTGATTATTGCAATTTCTTCAACACCTTCTGCTTCAAGTTGTTTAGACATTTGAGCAACTGTTGGTAATCCATCTAATGCTTGACCTCCTGTTAAAGCAACGGCGTCATTATACAAAATCTTAAATGTCATTTTAGTTTTTGCTGCAACTGCATGCCTTATAGATAGAATTCCTGAATGGATGTAAGTCCCATCCCCCATATTTTGAAAAATATGGTCTGTATTACTAAATACAGACTCACCAACCCAAGTTGCACCTTCTGATCCCATTTGTGAAAAGCCTTCGTTGTCTCTTTCCATATGTTCTACAAGGTATGCACAACTGATACCTGTAATTGCTCTACTACCCTCTGGTATTCTAGTTGAGGTATTATGAGGGCACCCAGAGCAAAAATGTGGGACCCTTTTTAAAGCGATATTTGAATTAGTTTTTTCTTTCAAAGACCTTAATTTTTCTGAGAGATTATGTACTTCATTTGGTAAGTTAAGATAATTAATGATTTCAAAGATTTTTAAACCAATTTCTCCAGGGTCTAAAGCTCCAGATGAAACAAATAAATCATTGTTTTTTTCATCATTTTTTCCAACTACTTTTATATTTAAGTTTTTATTAAATAATATTTCTTTGACTTGTGTTTCAATGATCGATCTTTTTTCTTCAACAACAATGATTTTTTCTAAATTTTCCGAAAATTTTTCAATTATTGATTCCTCTAATGGCCAAGGCATAGCAATTTTAAGAAATTTAATTCCTACTCGATTAGCAACATCTTCATTTATTCCTATTTTTTCTAGCCCTAATTTTGTATCTAAAAAAGACTTTCCAGTACTTATTATTCCAACTTTTGGATTTTCTGAGTCAAAAATTAATTTATTTAAACTATTTAATTTACAAAATTCCTTTACATATTTTATTTTATGATGGTGCAACCGGTATTCCTTATCTTGAGCAGTATCTTTGAGTCTAATATTTAAGCCTTCGGGTGGATATTTTTCACTTGAAATATCTAAAATATTTAACCTATTTTCGTCTAAGTCAACAGTTGCTCCTGAGCTAACGTTATCATGAACACACTTTATACCTACCCAACACCCACTTTTTCTTGATAATTCGATTCCTATTATTCCATAATCTAGTATTTCTTGAACACCACTTGGATTAAAAAATGGTATCATCGCATCAATCATTGCAAATTCACTTTGATGAGAAGTTGTTGAGGACTCACATATATGGTCATCTCCCATTAAAGCAATGACGCCTCCAAACTTTGAGGTACCAGCTAGATTTACATGTTTTAAAGCATCTCCTGCTCTATCTACTCCTGGCCCCTTACCATACCATATGCCAAAAACACCATCGTATTTATCTTGTTTTCTAAGATTTACTTGCTGTGTGCCCCATAAAGAAGTTGCAGCAAGTTCCTCATTAATACCTGGTTGAAAATAGATATTGTTTTCATTCAAATATTTTTTGTTTTTTAAAATCTGCTGATCGTAGCCACCTAAAGGAGATCCTCTATAACCAGAGATATAACATGCAGTATTTAAGTTTTTTTGTTTATCTCTTCTTGCTTGAACAATTGGAACTCTAACAAGAGCTTGGGCACCAGTTAAAAATCTAGTGCCTTTACTTAATTTATATTTATCTTCAAGTTTAATTTCCACACTATATAACTTTATTAAGCAAATCTAACTGAACTATACGGTTTTAAATCCATATTTGTATTTTCATTTGCTATCATTCCTGAAACAATCTTTCCAGATATTGCACCTAAAGTCCACCCTAAATGATGATGGCCAAAAGAATAAAATACATTTTTATAATTTTTTGATGGTCCAATTATTGGTAAAAAATCTGGCAGTGTAGGTCTAAATCCGAGCCACTCATCTTTATGCTCAGGTAAACCGTCAAGCATATCCTTTGCATTTAAAATTAAGTTTTTGATCCTAGATTTTGATAAAGCATTTTCTAGACCTCCAAACTCCACGGTTCCAACTACTCTTAGTCCTTGGTCCATGGGTGACATTCCAAATCCTCTGTTAGAATAAACTACTGGTCTAGATATTAAATGGTCAAAATCTTTGAAATGAACATGATACCCTCTTTCTGTATCCAAAGGAATATTTTCATGAAGTTTATCAGTAAGTTTTTTTGAAAAAGCACCACAAGCTATAACCAACTTATCAAAAACAAATCTTTGAGTTTCAGATCTTAAAACAGGTTTTTCCTCATCAAAATTTAGATCTTGGATATTTAGTTTTAAAAACTTTCCACCTTTTTTTATAAAATTTTCAAATAGCTTTATTAATATTTTTTTTGGATTTCTTGCATGTCTTGCATAATCATAGAAAACACCTCCATGATAAAATGGTTTTAAGTTTGGTTCTAGATCATGTATTTCTTTTTTATTAACAACCTGTTGTTTAACACCAAGATCATCTCTTATCTTTATTTCTAATTCTCTACTTTTTAAATTCTTTTCATTCCAGACATATAAAATTCCATTATTTTCAACTAAACCCTCTAGATCTATCTCTTCGAATAATTCATCATAAGCCAGCAATGATTGATCTAAAATTTGATGCATATTTTTTGCGGTATGCATCATTTTATCATTAGTACAATTCATTAAAAATTTTGAAAACCAAGGGATCATTTTTGGAACATAATTCCACTTAAGTGCCAAAGGTCCTCTTGAGCTCATAAGCATAGATGGAACATCACTTACAATATCTGGTCTGTTTAAAGGGACTGATGCATAAGGAGAAAAATGACCTGCATTTCCATAAGAGGCAGCATTTCCAGGTTCATCTCTATCGAACAAAATTACTTGATAGCCTTTTTTTTGAAGAAAAAGAGCATTACATACTCCTTGAATTCCTGCTCCAATTATACCTACTTTGAACAATTTTTCAGACACTAAAAAAATATAGTTTGTAAGAAAAATTATAATAGATGCTATTTGATCGCGGGAGATACCCGTTTACTATGTCTTAGCCTCCAATTGGATCTCGACTGTAAATTTTGCAGCTCATTACGATACTTAAACCAAGCATTATTGATAACATAGATGATCCTCCGTATGACATGATGGGAAGCGGTGCTCCAACTATTGGCAACAACCCAACTACCATAGCTATATTTACAAAAATATATAAGAATAAAGCAGATGCAAAACCAAAACAGTATAGTTTTGCAAAAAACGATCTACTTAAAAAACCAATCCTTATTATTCTATAAATTAATAGAGCATAAAGAAAAATTAATATGGCTGAGCCTACAAATCCAAATTCTTCTGAAAAAAGTGTGAAAATAAAGTCAGTATGTTTTTCAGGTAAGAATTCGAGATAACTTTGTGTACCTTGTAAGAAACCTTTACCCAAAAAACCTCCTGAACCTATCGCTATTTTAGATTGAATTATTTGATAGCCTGCACCTAAAGGATCTCTTTCTGGATTAAAAAAAGTTAATATCCTTGATTTTTGGTATGGTTTTAAAACTGAGATTACAAATGGTAATGAGACTAATAATATTAAACCTGAATATACAAAATATTTTAAATTAAGTCCTGCTAACCAAATAATTGCCAAACCACTCCCTGCTATCAAGATTGCAGTTCCTAAATCAGGTTGAGCGATAACTAAATAACAAGGAATTAATAAGAGTACAGTTGGTTGTAATAGATATTTATAACTCTGAATATCTGAGCTTTGTATGTGATGATAATATCTTGCAAAACAAACTATTATAGCAATTTTCATTAATTCTGATGGTTGAAAGTTCATCACGAAAAGATTTATCCATCGCTTAGAACCAGAGGCCGATATTCCAAATAACATTACATAAAGGAGAAGTAAGATTCCTATAATATAAAAAATATATGCCTGTCTATACCAAGCTGAAACTCTTATAAATGATAAAATTAAAAACATAAAAAAAAATACCAGAAATCTAATTAAATGATTTTTGGTATAAAAAGAAAAATTCCCACTTTCTGTAGAATAAATTGAAAAAACACTTATTGAACCTATTATGGCAACGATTATTATTAAAAAGTAGTCAACTGCCTTCAGTTTATCAATAAATGAATAGGTAGTAGAATTTAGTGACATTGAAAGCATCATGCAATATTTTTTAAATCTTTTCTAATTTTTTCTCTTAATTCATGCCTATCTAAAATTTTTTTTATTAATTTGTTTGCTAGTGGGGCGGCTGCTTTACTCCCAGAGCCTCCATGCTCTATCAAAACACTTAGGGAATATCTTGGTTTGTTATAAGGAGCAAATGCAATAAATAAAGCATGATCTCTATTTTTATATTCTATCTCCTCAAGGTCTAAATCAAGCTCTCTATCTTGATCAGTAATTCTTTTAACTTGAGAAGTCCCAGTTTTACCAGCAAACTTGTATTTATCTTCTGTGTGTCTAGATTTAAAAGAGGTTCCAAATTGTTCATTGGTTGACCCATACATTGCATCCAGAACAAACTTTAAATTATTTGGATTTCTGTAAAGTCTTTCATAGTATTTGAATCCATGATCTTTTAAAATATTTTGATCTACAGATTTATTTTTTTCACTTTCAATCTTTGATTTAATTATATCTATATCTATTTCTTTATCATAGATTAAATTTGGCTTGATCTTATAGCCTCCATTAGCCAACTGTGCTGTCATCAAACATAATTGAAGTGGAGTAGTCTGAATGTAACCCTGTCCTATTCCAGTAATTACAGTTTCGCCAAGATACCAAGACTGCTCTAAAACTTGTTTTTTCCATTTCGTTGAGGGTACAATTCCTTTTTTTTCTTCTGAAAAAAAATCTTCTAAGACTTTTGAACCCAGGCCATATCTTTTTGCAATTAATGAGAGTTTATCAACGCCTAAAAGTCTTGCGACTTCATAAAAATAAATATCACATGACTGTTTAATGGCATTTCTCATACTCATCCATCCATGACCATTTTTTTTCCAACAATGATATCTTTCTCCGTGCAATTCATATGGATGATCATGACCTTTGCAGTTTACTTTAAACTTTGTATCTATTATCCCATATTCTAAAGCAGCAAGTGCAACCAAGGGTTTTATAGTTGATCCAGGAGAATATAATCCAGCTAATGATTTATTTAGTAAAGGTCTTAACTTATTATTTTTAATTTCATTCCAATCTTTAGTGCTTATTCCATGCGTAAACTTATTTGGATCGTAGGTTGGGGAGGATGCCATAGTAATTACTTCACCTGTGTATATATCCATAACACATATTGAGCCTGCCTGATTTTTTAATAGCTCTTGAGCCAATTGCTGAATTTCTAAGTCTATGGTCGTTCTTAAATTTTCACCTTGAGTCTCTTTATTATAACTAATTTCACTTATTTTTTTTCCTGATGCATTTACTTCAAATCTTTTAGTTCCATGATTACCTATTAGGTCAGTATCTTTTGAACTTTCAATACCAATTTTTCCGACTTTTAAACCTGGTACAAAGTTTTCTTCTATTTTCTTTTTATTTTGAATATCTTGAGTTGTTGCATCACCAACATAACCAACAACATGTACTAAATCATTGGAATAAGGGTAATATCTTGAAGTAGACAAAACTGGCTTCGCTCCATCTAATTCATGCAAGTAAAGATTTAATTTGGAAAATTCTTTCCATGATAAATTTTCAGAAATTATTAAAGTATCCCACGGCTTAGACTTTTCTTTCTTCTCATATATTTTTTTTATTTCATCCTCTTTAAGACTTATAATATTTTTAAGTTTAAAAATTGAATTATTAAAATTGGAAACTTCTTCAAGAGATAAATGAACTTGATAAACTCTTTGATTATCTGCAATAACGTTGTTAAAATAATCAGTTATTATTCCCCTTTGAGGTGGAGTTTTCCATTCTCTAATTCTATTTTTGTCAGATAAAACTTCATATTTTTGCTTTTCAGAAATTTGAAGATTATATAATCTTGATGTAACAATCCCAAGTAACCCAATCTTTGCAGCAACTAAAACAAAAAGTCTTCTACTTATAATTCTATTTTTATTTAAGTTACCTGTTTTTTTTATCATTCTTTTTGACTAGCACCATATTATCTATCCAAACAAATATTTTGAAAAATATAGGGTAAATTAAAAATGTAACGAATAAACCCAATATTAAACTTTCATAGACAATCGGAATTTTAAATATTGTAATTAATATAATGTAATTTAATGATCCTACAATTAAAATTGCTATGAAAAATGATATCCAATCATAAATTAAATTGTATATGATCGACCTATTTCTTATAAATGCTGCAATTGCAGACAATAATAAATAATCTAGGGAAGATATTCCAATTGGCAAACTTTGAACTACATCATTTATAATACCTGCAAAAAAAATTAATCCATAACCTAGATGCTCTGGTTTTTTTAAACTCCAGAAGAATACAATTATGTAGCTAAAGTTTATGATAAAATCATAATTTTTATAAATAATATTTATATTTAAACCTAAAATTACGACTAAAAATAAAATTAAAGTGGGTAAACTTGTAATTGTCTTAGAATATATTCTGTTTGCAAATAAACTCACTTTTTAAAATAAACCTTAACATATTTAATTTGATCAAAATCAGCAAAAAATTTCACAAATTTTTTTGAATTTATAATAGTTATTTTGCCTATGGGAATTCCAGAAGAAATTATTCCATCAGTTCCTGAAGTATAAACAATATGACCCTCTTCTACTTGATTGTTTTCAGGCAGATACTCAATATCACCATTTAATTTACTTCCATTACCTGAGACTATAGCGCTGATCCCATTGGGTTCAATTATTACTGGTATCTTACTATTAAGATCATTAATTAATAAAACTCTGGAAGTTAAGTAATTAACACCAACTACTTTTCCAATAAAATATGATCCATTTCTTACAGCTGAGCCTATTTTAATGTTATGTTTAAAGCCTTTGTTAATGACAATTGATCGTAAATATGGGCTCTTCTGATCAAGTAAAATATTTGTTACATGATAATTATCTGAAAAAAGGGTTTTTTCATCAATCAGTGCATTTAGCCTTCTATTTTCTTCTTTTAGGAAATGATTTTCAAATTTTAACTCTTCAATATTTAAATTTATATTCTTAATTTGTTTATTTTCTTCAAGTATTTTTAAAAAATCACTTACACTATAATAAGCATTTTTTAACGATAAAAATGGTAATGATATAAAATATGAAGTTTTAAAAACAACATCTTTAGTTACCGACCTAAATTGATTAATAGGTCCTGTTTTAAAATATTCTAATGATAAAACAATTATGGAAACAATTATTAAAGTAAAAAGTGAAAATTTTTGTCTATTACCTTTATTTAAAAAAATTGAACGAGCAGATATAACCAAATCATCTCTGCCCATTTCTTTAGACATTTTAATTAATATTCAGATAAGACTGTTGAAAAAGTTTCCTCTTGGTCTAAAGCTTTACCAGTTCCAATTGCAACACAAGATAAAGGATCATCAGCAACATTTACAGGAAGACCTGTTTCTTTTGAAAATCTTTTATCTATATTATTCAAAAGAGAACCTCCACCAGTCAAAGTTAAGCCCATATCAACTAAATCAGCAGATAACTCAGGTGGAGTATTCTCTAAAGCTTTTTTTATTGCAGATACTATATCTTTTAGAATTGGGTTAAGTGCTTCTGCAGTATCTTCTTCTGAAATATTTACTTCCTTAGGAGTTCCAGATCTTAGGTCTCTTCCTTTGACTGCATATGTATTATTATTTGTTGGTATAGCGGTGCCTACATCTTTTTTGATTTTTTCAGCTGTACTATCACCTATCATTAAATTGTACTCTTCTCTCATATATTCCTTTAAAGCATTATCCATTGCGTCTCCAGCTACCCTTAAAGATTCAGAATAAACTACACCACCCAAAGATAAAACAGCAATCTCTGTTGTACCTCCACCTATATCAACAACCATTGAGCCTGTAGCCTCTGAGATTGGAAGTCCTGCTCCTACAGCTGCTGCAATTGGTTCCTCAATTAGATTTACCTTACGAGCTCCAGCTGCAAGAGCACTATCTTGAATAGCTTTTCTTTCAACTGGAGTTGAGCCAGTAGGCACACAAATTAAAATTCTTGGATTAGCTAATGTTTTTTTGTGAACTTTTTTAATAAAGTGTTTAATCATCTCTTCAGTAACAATAAAATCTGCAATAACACCGTCTCTCAAAGGTCTAATTGCTTGAATGTTTCCTGGTGTTCTTCCAAGCATGGTCTTTGCTTCATCTCCAACAGCTAAAACTGATTTTTTTCCTTTATTGTCAACAACCGCAACTACTGATGGTTCATTGAGAACTACACCTTTGCCCTTTAAAACTACAAGTGTGTTTGCTGTACCAAGATCTATTGCCATATCTTGACTCCATAACTTCTTTAAGTTGCTGAACATTGCCATTTTTATATACCTTTCATCTTTTGATTTTCGAAATTTTTATTTTCTATATTTGTCCCTGGTGCTGTTTTATCTCTTTTTATAATCATTTTATTTAGTGAATTTATATAAGCATTTGCAGATGCAACTAAAGTGTCAGTATCTGCAGCTTGTCCTACAGTTGTTTTTCCATTTTCTTCAATTTTAACACTTACAGTGGCCTGAGCATCTGTTCCCTCTGTAACAGCATGCACTTGGTAAAGTTGTAAATTCACCTCATGTGGATAAAGTTTTTTTATACATTTAAAAATTGCATCAACTGGTCCATCGCCTGTTTCTGATGCTTTTTTAACCTCACCAAAAACATCTAAAGTCATTTCTGCTTTTTGAGGTTCCCCTGTACCAGCAAATACTTTCAAAGATTTCAAGTTGATAGCACTTACTTTGTTGTCTGTTATTAAACTATCGTCTATTAAAGCAATTATATCTTCATCATAAACATGTTTTTTTTTATCTGCTAAGATTTTAAATTTTGCAAATGCATTATCGACAACATCATCAGTAAGATCTGGATATCCTAAACTGGTTAATTTATCTTTAAATGCATGTCTACCTGAGTGTTTACCCATTACGAGAGATGTTTGTTTTACACCTACACTCTCTGGTGTCATAATTTCATATGTTTGCCTATTTTTTAACATTCCATCTTGATGAATGCCTGCTTCATGAGCAAAAGCATTTTTTCCAACAATAGCTTTATTGTATTGGACAGGAAAACCTGTGGCATTTGATACTATCTTGGATGCTTTACTTAGAAGAGTAGTTTCAATTCCTGTTTCATATGGCATTAAATCAGGTCTTGTTTTCATGGCCATCACAACTTCTTCAAGAGCTGCATTTCCAGCTCTTTCTCCTAGGCCATTTATAGTACATTCAATTTGTCTAGCTCCTGCTTGAACACCTGCCAAAGAATTGGCAACTGCCAAACCTAAATCATTATGACAATGCGTTGAAAGAATTGCTTTATCTATGTTTGGAACTTCATTTAATAGAGTTTCAATAATTTTTGTAAATTCAGATGGTATAGTATAGCCAACAGTATCAGGAATATTAATGGTTCTAGCACCACATTTAATTGCTAGTTCGACTGTCTTACACATATAATCCATATCTGTTCTGGTACCATCTTCACAAGACCATTCCACATCATCAGTAAAGTTTCTTGCGTAAGTTACATTTTGCTTTATCGCTTCATAAACTTCTTCTGGTGATTTATTAAGTTTATGCTTCATATGTAAAGGACTTGTGGAAATAAAAGTATGAATTCTAAATCTTGGAGCATGTTTAAGAGCCTCATAGCATCTATCAATATCTTTTTTTGAATGTCTTGCTAAACCTGCAGGTATTGATTTTTTTAATATTTTACTGACTTCAGTTACAGCTTCAAAATCTCCTGGAGATGCAATTGGAAATCCAGCTTCAATAATATCTATTCCAAGCTCGTCAAATACTCTGGCTATTTGGATTTTTTCTTCCAAACTCATTGATGCGCCAGGAGACTGCTCTCCATCACGCATTGTAGTATCAAAAATGTATACTCTGTTATTATCAGTCATTTAATTAATTTAAGCATGAGTATCATACATGCTCACGCTCAGATTGCAAAATAAAATGGCTATTTTAGGCTAAATAAAACAATTATTTATCTACTTCTTATCGCTATCAACAAGTTTCTTTTTTGAAATCCAAGGCATCATAGCCCGAAGTTCAGCACCTACTTTTTCAACAGAGTGTTCTGCTAATTTAGCTCTAGTTGCAAGAAAGTTTTTTTGACCATTTTTGCATTCTTCCATCCATTCTTTTGTAAATTTACCAGATTGAATTTCTGCTAAAACTTCTTTCATTCTTTGCTTGGTTTCATCTTTTTTAATTATTCTTGGACCTGACTGATACTCGCCATACTCTGCGGTATTTGAAATTGAATAATTCATATTAGCAATTCCACCTTCATATATTAAATCTACAATCAGTTTCACTTCGTGGACAGTTTCAAAATAAGCCATTTCTGGTTCATATCCAGCTTCAACTAAAGTTTCATATCCATTTTTAATTAATTCAACAAGTCCACCACATAATACTGTTTGCTCTCCAAATAGATCTGTTTCTACCTCATCTTTAAATGTAGTTTCGATTATTCCAGATCTACCACCACCAACAGCTGATGCATATGACATTGCCAAATCTCTTGCTTTACCAGAACCATCTTGGTGAACAGCAAATAAACAAGGAACTCCACCACCTTTTTCATATTCACTTCTAACTAAATGCCCAGGTCCCTTTGGTGCAACCATAAATACATCTAAATCTTTTCTAGCTTTTATAAGGTCATAGTGAACATTTAAACCATGAGCAAAGGCAATTGATGTTCCTTCTTTTACACGTTGCTCTATATGGTTTTTATATATTGATGCTTGTAATTCGTCTGGAGTTAGTATCATAACTACATCTGCCCATTCTGCAGCATCAGATAAATTCATAACTTTTAAACCTTTAGACTCAGCTTTTTCAATACTTGATGAGCCCTCTCTTAAAGCTACCACAACTTCTTTAACGCCACTATCTCTTAGATTAAGTGCATGCGCATGTCCTTGGCTTCCGTAGCCAAAAATTGCTACTTTCTTATCTTTTATTAAATCTACATTAGTATCTTTTTCATAAAACATTTTCATAATTTCTCTCCTTTAATTTTTAATTTATTTAAATATTTCTGATCCTCTTGTCATAGCGACTGCTCCTGTTCTTGAAACACTCACTAAACCAAATTTTTTTAAATTTTTTGACATAGTATCTATTTCTCTTCTCAAAGCTGTAATTTGTATAACATTGGATTTATTTGTTTGATCTAATATTACTGGATTAAAATTTTTACAAGCTTCAAAAGCTTTATTTAATTTGCCATTGTTTGCAACAAACTTAAACAATGCCATTTCTTTAAAAATAACATTTTTATCTTCTCTTTTAAAATCTGCTACTTTATGAACTGGAACTAATTTTTTTAATTGGAGTTTAATCTGATCTACTACTTGTGGTGTACCGGTAGTTACAATTGTTATTCTTGAAATATTTTGCTTCTGATCGACCTCTGCTACTGCAAGGGACTCGATATTATAGCCTCTTCCAGAAAATAAACCAACTACACGAGCTAAAACTCCAGCCTCATTATCTACCCATACAACTATAATATGAGTATCAGACTTCTGTTTTTTTCCCGCAAAACTATATGCTGATTTTGAGTTAGCCATTAAACCAGTGTTCTACCCTTTCCAGTAATCTTTTTTTCTTTTTGATCTTTAGGACCAAGTAACATTTGATTATGAGGTTTTCCAGAAGGTATCATTGGAAAACAGTTTTCTTGTTTATCTACAAGGCAATCAAATATTACTGGTCGATCTGTATTTAACATTTCAATAATCTTATCATCTAATTCTTCAGGTGTTTTTGCTCTTATGCCTACACAACCGTAAGCTTCTGCCATTTTAACAAAATCTGGTAATGCAGCTGTATAACTTTCTGAATAATTTTTATCATGTAGTAATTCCTGCCATTGTCTTACCATTCCCATGTACTCATTATTCAAAATAAATATTTTTATAGGCAAATTGTACTGAACAGCAGTTGACATTTCCTGCATAGTCATCAAAACAGACGCCTCGCCAGCAATATCAATTACTAATTTCTTTGGATGAGCAATTTGGACTCCAACTGCTGCTGGCAATCCATATCCCATCGTACCAAGACCTCCAGAAGTCATCCATCTATTTGGTTTATTGAATTTGTAGTGTTGAGCAGCCCACATTTGATGTTGGCCTACTTCAGTTGTTATATAAGTATCTTTATCTTTAGTAAGTTCATATAATCTTTCGATCGCATATTGAGGTTTAATAGTTTCTTCACTACCGATGTAGTCTAATGATCTTTTAGATCTCCATTTCTGAATTTGTTCCCACCAATTTGATATTTGATGTTTGTTAGATTTAGTAAAGTTATTTTTAGATTTTTTGAAAGTTTTTAGTGTTGATGTTAAAACTGACTTAATATCTCCCACAATTGCTAAATCTACTTTTACATTTTTATTTATTGAGGATGGATCTATATCAATATGAACTTTTTTAGACTTTGGAGAGAACTCATCAATCTTGCCAGTAATTCTATCATCAAACCTTGCACCAACATTTATCATTAAGTCACATGAATACATGGCGTTGTTTGCTTCATAAGTTCCATGCATACCTAACATTCCTAAAAATTGATTATCATCTGCAGGAAAACAACCCAGACCCTGCAAAGTTGAAGTTATTGGAAAACCTGTTGCATATACAAGTTCTCTTAAAAGCTCACTTGCTTTTGTTCCTGAATTTATTACTCCACCTCCAGTGTAAAAAATTGGTTTTTTTGCTTTGCTAATTAAATTAATTAATTCATCAATATTTTTTTGTGAATAGTTATCATGAGATTTTCCATTTAATTTTTTATTCTTTTTATAATTTTTGTATTTAGATTTTTGAAATTGAATATCTTTAGGTATATCAACTAAAACTGGTCCTGGTCTACCTGTTGTTGCTACTTCAAAAGCTTTATGCATTACTTCAGCTAGGTCATTAATATCTTTTACTAACCAGTTATGTTTAGTACAAGGTCTAGTTATTCCTGTTGTGTCACATTCTTGAAATGCATCAGTACCAATTAAATGTGTTGGAACTTGTCCTGTGATGCAAACTAACGGCACAGAGTCCATGTAAGCATCTGTCAAGGCAGTAACAGCATTGGTGGCTCCAGGACCTGAAGTTACTAACAATACACCTGGTTTTCCAGTTGACCTTGCATAGCCCTCTGCAGCGTGTCCTGCGCCCTGTTCATGTCTTACTAAAATATGTTTTATTGAATTAAAATTTTTTAATTCATCATATATTGGAAGGACTGCTCCTCCAGGATAACCAAATATGTGACTTACATTTTGATCTTCCAAACATTTGAATACTATCTCAGCTCCTGAATAAAATTTTGGCATTAAGCCAATCTAGCTGAAGTTGTACTCATTGGTCAAGTTATTGTGAGGATTTTTATAATTTTTTTATAAATTTTGAAAGAGCCTCAGCATCAAATTTTTGCCAATCACTCATTTGACCTCTAGACCAAGTTCGCTGTCTTTTAGCGTATTGTCTAGTTTTTATAACAATATTTAGTTTTAAATCATGCATAGAAATTTTTTTATCGATAAATTCTTTAATCTCTCTTATTCCTATAACCTTGAAGATGTTGCTGTCACTCTTCAAATCAAGTTTTAAAAAATCCTTAACTTCTTGAATAGCCCCATTTTTCATCATCTGATCAACTCTTTTGGATATTTTATTAATAAGTATTTCTTTAGGATAATCGACATAAATTTTTATAAATTGATCTTTTTTGAAAGATGGTTTTGTTTTCGTATACCAACTAAAAACTGATTTCTTTGTAAACTTGATAACTTCATAAGCTCTAATTGATCTTTGAACATCGGTGGGGTCAATCTTATTTTTTACTAATGGATCATTATTTAAGAGTTTTAAATAAAATTTTTTTTGACCTAATTTATTTTGCATTCTTCTAATTTTATCACGAACAGAGATGGGTATTTTTGGAATTTTAACCAATCCATCAGTCAAAGTTTTGAAATAAAGACCAGTACCACCAACTAAAACTGGTATTTTGTTTTTGTCTCTAATTTTTTTAATTTTCTTTTTTGCTAATTTTAACCACTCACCTGATGAAAATTCTTTTTTAACACTTCTAAAACCATATAAATGATGATCGATTTTATTCAAATCGGTTTTTGAAGGTCGAGCAGTCAAGATCTTTAATTCTTTATAAACCTGCATACTATCTGCATTAATAATTTCTCCATTTAACTTTTTGGCAATTTTCAATGCAGCTTTAGACTTGCCTGATGCAGTTGGACCTGAGATTAATATTATTTTGGACTTTAGGTCCATGTTATTATTTTAATTTTACACCAATATATGTTCTTTGATTTTGGTTATTATAAATTGCAATTAGTAAGTTATTTTCATTACTTCTTAACTTTAATTTTACCACATTATCTAGATCACCTATTGTGTTAATTTTTTTTCTATTTGCCTCAACAATAACATTATTAACTTGTAAATAGTTTATAGGACTATCTTTATCTATTTTAGTGATGACCACTCCACTTGTTCCTTTTGGAAGATTTCTTGCATCAATATCATCTTTACTTAATAAACGAACATCGATTTTCAAACCTTCAATTCTCTTAACTTTTGGTTTTTCAATTGCTGGTTTTTGTGCTTTAAAATCTTCTGAGGTTTCTAATCTTCCAAGAATTATTTCTTTTGTAATTTCTCTTTTATTTCTCCAAACTTTAACAATTACTTTTTTTCCAACATCTGTTTCAGCAACTATTTTAGGCAGTTCCTTCATTTCATTAATAGGTTTTCCATCAAACTCTAAAATTATATCACCAGGTTTAATTCCTCCTTTGTCGGATGGACTATTATCCGCAACGCTTGCAACCAGGGCACCTCTAGGTTTGTCCAGCTTTTCTGCATCTGCTATTCCTTGATCTACGACTTGTATTCTAACTCCAAGCCATCCTCTTTTTGTTTCTCCAAATTCAATTAATTGTTCAATTACTTTTTGAGCACTATTTGATGGTATTGCAAAACCTATTCCAATTGAACCAGATTGGCCAAGTATAGCTGTGTTAATTCCAATAACATCTCCGTTCATATTAAATAGTGGACCGCCTGAATTTCCTTGGTTTATTGAAGCATCAGTTTGAATATAATCTTCATATCTTGATAATCCTATACTTCTATTTCTGGCAGAGATTATTCCTGCTGTTACTGTGCCTCCAAGACCAAATGGATTACCTATTGCAATAACCCAATCTCCAATTCTAGATTTGTCTGAGTTGCCAAATTTTACTGGTTTAAATTTTTCGTCAGACTTTATTTTTAATACTGCAATATCCATACCAGCGTCGGCACCGAGCACTTCTGCTTTAAAATCCTTATCTCCATTAACTCTAACAAATATATCTGATGCTCCTTGAATAACATGGTTGTTTGTTATTACAATTCCCTCCTCATCAATTATAAAACCTGATCCTAGCGCACTAGTTTGTCTTTGTTGAGGAGAGCCAAACATATCTTCAAATGGTGAACCTGGTGGAAATTCAAATGGCAAAGGATTTGATCTAGTTGTTACAGTTGTGGTAGTTGAAATATTTACAACCGATGGCATTAATCTTTCTGCTAAATCTGCAAATGATGATGGAATTTCTTGAGCTTTGGAAATCGAAAAATAACTTATTGAAACTATTAATATTGATAAAATTTTGTACATATTTTTCATGACTTTGAATACCAAATAATTATAAATCCTATAATTGCAAATACTAATCCACCTGCTCTTAATTGTTTATCAGCTAAAGCATCGAGTTTTTTTAACATATTTTTCATTTTTGATGGAAATAAGGCATAAAAAACACCTTCTATAAATAAGAAAAGACCAAATGCTATGATCAATTCTTTCATGTTAACTAGAGTTGTTATTTTTCTTTATTTCCAAAGAACTTAAAGAATTCACTATCAGGAGATAATATCATTGATGTTTCTCCACCAATTAAGGCGTTTTGGTAAGCTTGCATTGCTCTGTAAAAACCAAAAAATTCAGGGTCTTGTCCAAATGCATCAGCAAAAATTTTATTTTTTTGACCATCTCCTTCCCCTTTCATAATTTCTGATTTTTTTTGAGCGTCAGCTAGAATAACTGTAACTTCTTTATCTGCTGTTGATGTTATAGTGACTGCCATCTCAGCACCTTTTGCTCTAAATTCTTTTGCTTCTCTCTCCCTTTCAGTTTGCATTCTTCTAAAGATTGCATCACTATTTGCTTGAGGTAAATCAGCTCTTTTAATTCTTACGTCAACTATCTTAATACCAAAGTTTTCAGCTTCATTGTTAACACCTTGTTGAATTAAGGCCATTTGCTTTGATCTATCTTCAGATAACAATGTTTGTAGTTTTTGTTGACCTAATACATTTCTTATTCTCGAATTAATAATCGTTGCTAGTCTTGATCTCGCAACTCTTTCGTTTCCTACGGAAATATAAAATTTCAATGGATCAATAATTTGAAATCTTGCAAATGCATCAACTATTAGACGTTTTTGATCAGATGCAATAACCTCTTCTGGCGGAGTATCTAAATTTAAAACTCTTTTATCTAAAAACACTACGTTTTGAATAAAAGGTAGCTTAAAGTTTAAACCTGGCTTTAAAATAATTCTCTTGGGATCACCAAATTGTAGGACTATAGCTTGGTTTACTTCTTTAACTATAAATATTGAAAAGAATAAAGTTGCTCCTATTAAAATGATTATCGGTAATATAAATTTTCCAGCTTTCATTAGTTTGTCCCTGATTTTAATTCTTGTAATGGAAGATATGGTACAACACCTGAGCCTGAATCTTTATCAATTATAATTTTATTAATATCAGCAAGAACCTGCTCCATTGTCTCCAAATACATTCTTTCCTGAGTAACCTCTCTTGCTTTCGCATACTCAGTGTAAATTGATAAAAATCTACTTGCTTCACCCTCTGCTTTTGCAACAACCTCTTTCTTATAAGCTTCAGCAGCTTGTAAAATTTTTGCTGCTTCTCCCCGAGCTCTTGGTATTACATCATTGGCATAAGCTTCGGCTTCATTTTTCGATCTTTCCATATCAGCTCTAGCAGCCTGTACATCTCTAAAAGCATCAATGACCTGGTCTGGTGGGTCAGCTTTTTGTGTTTGCACTTGGGTAATTTGAACACCACTTTCATATTCATCAAGTATTCCTTGAATAATATCTTGGGTATCTCTTTCAATAACCGCCCTTCCTTCTGTAAGAATTGGCTGAATATTTGATCTTGCTATAACTTCTCTCATTGCAGTTTCTGCTGCAGCTTTTACAGTGCCTTCTGGATCTTGGATTTTAAAAAGAAAATTACCAGCATCTTTAATTACCCAGAATACTGAAAAGTCTATATTCACAATATTTTCATCACCTGTTAACATTAAACTTTCTTCGGGTACGTCTGCTACTCCACCACCTTGTCCAAATCCACTATCTCTCTCTGATCTAAAACCGATGTCCATTCTATTAACTTTTGTAACTTTTGGAGTTAACACACTCTCAATTGGGAATGGAAAATGATAATTTAATCCTGGTTGAGTGGTATTTACAAATTTTCCAAATCTTAAGACTACGCCCTGTTCATCGGGTAAAACTCTATACAAACCACTCAATGCCCAAATTACAACTAGTATGATCAAACCTAATATAATAGGTTTTTTTCCACCTGTACCACTTCCAGTAAATTTGTTTATAGTATCTTGCAATTTTTTAATTGCTTCATCTAAATTAGGAGGTGTAGGGCCTCTTCTAAAACCTCCACCATTTCCGCTACCTCCACCACTACCTGGAGGACTTCCCCATGGACTTTGATTTTTATAAATCGTCATTATGACATTCTATATAGTGTCTTTATATTCAAAAACAAGGTAAGTGTATTTTTATGAATGATAAAAAAGTAGGTCTTAGTGACACAATGAAGGCAAAAACTGAGCCAAAAACCTTCAAAAGAAACCCAATTCCAGGAACTAAGTTTACAATTGCAATATCTAGTGCAAAGGGAGGTGTTGGAAAATCTACTTTTGCTACAAATCTAGCTTTAGCCCTTAAAACTATTGGATGTAAAGTCGGAATTTTAGATGCTGATATTTACGGACCTTCTTTACCAAAGTTATTCTCTATAAATGAAAAGCCAGATAGCGACGGTCAAACTTTAAAACCGATTATAAAGTATGATATTCAATGTATGTCTATTGGATTTCTGACAGATGAGCAAACACCGATGATCTGGAGAGGACCAATGGTAACAAGTGCTATTAAAACTTTCACTCAAAAAGTCGGGTGGAAAGATTTAGACTTTATTATTGTTGATATGCCCCCAGGTACTGGTGATACTCAACTGACATTTGCACAAGAGATTAGTGTAGATGGTGCGATCATAGTATCAACTCCTCAGGAGATTGCACTTCAAGATGTAAAAAGAGGAATTAGAATGTTTGATAAATTAAAAGTAAATATTATTGGATTAATTGACAATATGAGTCACTTTATTGGAGATGATGGAAAAAAATATGCAATTTTTGGAGAGAATGGTGTTGAAAGAACCGCACAAGAATTTGAGAAGAAATTTTTAGGACAAATACCAATAAACTCCGATGTTGGAAAATATGGAGATATGGGAATTCCTATTGTTGAGAAAGATCCAAATCATGAAATTTCAAAAATTTATATAAAATTTGCAGAAGAAATTAAACAATCCTATCTTTAATTTCAAAAGCCTCCATAAGTTCATTCCACTCTCTTTTTGAAAGTCCAGATTGTTCTAAATTTATATCTTCACCTTTCAATAATTTTTGTATAATTACTTTTCCTTTAGCAGAAACCTCCGTGCCACCCACTCTATAATCCATGAATGCATCGTATGTAATAGGAACCCATCTCTTTAGTGTATCTAACATTATATCTGCATAAACTCTAATTTCATATTGAGCATGATGGTCAGCACGTAATCTTAAAAAATTCATTAAGTTTAAAAGATCAGTTTTCCAATACCACTGGGTATACGTATTCAAAGTTAGGTTCATTCTCGCTAACTCTCTAGCTAATCCTTTTTTATTTTCGTCAATTGTAGACCCATCAAATTTCTGATTAAGCATAGTTTCATAATTATCATACGTTCTTTCAGCATCATTTTTTAAAAGTTCTAAAACTTCTTTTGCCTGATCTCCCTCAATCACATCACCTCTACCTTGTCTGTTTGCAATTGATTGAGCTGCTAAATTTTGTGGATCAGGTAAATAAAATTCTTTATCTAAAATAGAATATCTTGCAGAATATTCGTTTACGTTTGCTGTACGATGTCTGATCCATTGTCTTGCTATAAATATTGGTAATTTTACATGATATTTAATTTCACACATTTCAAATGGGGTACTATGCCAATGACGCATTAGATATTTTATTAAACCGCTATCTGTTGAAACCTGTTTCGTTCCTTTACCATAAGAAACTCTAGCAGACTGCACAATTGAGCTATCATCACCCATGTAGTCGATAACTCTTATAAAGCCATGATCTAAGGCTGGTATAGCTTCATATAATACTTTTTCTAATTCGGGAGCAGTAACTCTTTTAGTTAAATTCTCTTGGGATTGTTGATCCTTTATGTCGTTTATTTGTTCTTTTGTAAGTTTCATGAATAAATTATTGAATCTCTTGTAATTGGTTTTATATTAATAGTGTTGGTTTTCCAACTATGACGATAAACGAATTTCGTAATAACCATTACGGACGTGGGGGCAGTACCCACCACCTCCACCATTTACAACTTAAGGGGGTGAATTAGGATCGACGGGTGTCTAAAAGTTGTTCTTTCGTTCGGTATTGTTCCGCCGTAATGGGCTAATTTATAAATGCTAACGAAAGTTATGCACTTGCAGCTTAATTAGTTTACTAATTAAGTTACGGGGTTTGGGGCACCTGGCAACAGAACGCCCCTTCCAGATTCTCGGTTCGCTAGAAAAATAAACACTTTTTAGAAGGTAAATACAGGTTGGCGTCACAGTGGCGTCAGAAAAAAGAGATTTAGTAAAGGAACTCCTGGATAAGACACTCTTTAAAACTAAGTAACTCTTAATCTCAATTGAGAAATAGGAAATACAAAATTAATTAAGATTAATTTTAAAAAGTTTAGCTGCATTTTTATATGCAATCTTTTCTTGTACATCTGGGCTTAAAGATCCAATCATCAAACGAACATGCTTCATATAGTGTTCAACAAAAACATCATGTGCTGGGCTTTTACCTAATTTATGATCAGAACCAAAAAAATATCTATCGGAATATTTTTCCATCGATTTTGCCCAAACCTCATGTAATTTAAATCTATAATCATTTGGGATATGCAAATCCTCAAAGCCCCAAAGAGAAGACCAATGAAATGCTATTTTCCAGTCAGTATATGTATTAGGACAATAATCAAAAATTTCTTCAAGGTCTTTTGTTGGCATCATTCCTGTATGAGCTATCACAATTTTTGCGTTGGGGTATTTTTCACATTTTTTTTTATAAAAATTTTTAAACTCTGTTAATCTATCTATCCCATCTATTTCATGAAAAGGCTCCAGGTGTAAATTAATCGGCATACGGTGTTCATTGACAAATTTGAACGCCTTATCAATAATTGGGTTTTTAAGATCTAAATCTAATTGGGGTTGATACCCACCATAAGGGGGATTTTTTTTCTTTTTATTATAGTGAACCAGTCCAGCTTCTCCCAATCCATAACATTGTCCTTTTTTAAATCTTTTAATAGTTTCTTTAAACTCTTTATTAACTTCTGAGTTCTTATATTTTTTTTTATTTGCTGCCATTCCAATAAAATTGGAATGACAATTAGTTAAAACATTCTGATGCTCTGCAGCAAAATCATAATAATAATTCCAATTATCTTCTGATTTGTAAGTATTTGGAGTTCCCATAATTACAGACATAAAAACATTTGCCTTATTTGTTAACATTGGCAAATCTTCTATAAAATACTCAGTACCTATATCTAAAGCTCTTCCGGTGGATTTTCTAGGATGTGCATGACCATCTATTATAGGTCCTAAATAAGGTTTATTTGTATCTCTTACCTCAAGATTATTAAGTTTATGACTGTCTAAAAGTTTTTTTGCTTCTTCACGACTTTCAGTTTTTCCAAACATAATTCTTTCATAAGCCCAGTGATCAAACTTATAATGATCATCAAAACTGTTGGCAAACGTTGGTAAAATTAAAAAAATAAAAAACAAAATTATTTTCATTATCCAAGATTAACAAATCCTGAACTCTTACTCAAGTTGAGTTAATCTGACAAAAATTTATAAGCTAAAAATGCAAGTTCCAAGGCTATTAATACTTCAATCATAAAAATGGTAAAAAGCCGAGTCCCAGATGTACAACAATAATTTTTTTCATTAAACCAATTCTACCTTTTTTTTTAATTCTACTTTCTTGTTTAAGTATAAGTTTTTTTAGCTCTTCTTCATTATATTGATAAGCCTTTTTATTTTTTTTTCTAATACTTTGGCTAACATCACTGATTGCTGCATCGCGAATAGAGGATTTAAATATTGTTACAATTTGTGATGCTGTTTCTTTGTAAAATTTAGTACCCTCCCCTGTAAAAGGAGTGGCAGCCGCTAGAAATAACATAGCACCAGTGGTTTGGATTGGGGCACCTTTAAACTCCATTTTTAAAGCATCAATTTCTTTTTTTTCTTTTTGTGAGAGTTTTAATCTAAATTTCTCAAATATAACCAATTCATTTTGTTTTTTCATTTTTTGTTTAGTTTAATTTCTTGAGTGGTTCTTAGTTTTTTTTTATTTCTAAATTTATTAAAATAAGCATCGTCTATCTCATTTTTTTGTAAATTTGTTTTAGGTTCTAATTTTTTTTCAGAATATGTTTTGAGTTCTTTGTCTCTAAATTTATCAAATCCATCATTTTTAAGTTTTGACCTTTTTATGCTAAAAAATAATAAAACTAGCGATAATATTATTAAAGTATTTTTAAGAATATATGAAAATGTAAGATATTCATTTATTCCAGAGACCGATGACCAACTTATAAATTCATAATGAATATAAATAATTAAAAGCACAAATAAAGCACATAAAATTATATTCCTTAATACGATTTTTAGCTCAGGTTTAAAAAAAAATAAAATTTTAGTACCTATTATCGCAAACAAACTTTTTTTGTACATATTAAAGATTTGCTAAATAAGACAAACCCTCTGCTGTTAATAAAGTAAATAAAATTGTTTTTAATTGATCCCCTTTAAGGTTTTGTTCCTCATCAGCAATCATTCCTTCCATCTCATCATCATCAAAATCATTTAAACTTTTTCCAGACTTAGAAATTTTATCTTTAACAATTTCAATGGCTCTTTCTCTTTTTTTAATTAAGAACTTGTCCTTAACTGATTCTGGAACTTTATCTAAAATTTCTTGGTATGTTGCCATATAAAACTATAACAAATCCATAACCGTGAGTCTGCTTGTATTTATCTAATGATATTCTTAAAAACTAAGTAGCTATTGCCTTTTTTGAATTCTGAACATAGCAATCTCGACATACTGGTTTTTCTGCTATTTCAAATTCTGAAAAATATATTTTCATTCTCTTTCTGACTGGTTTTTCTTGTCCACAGAAACCACACCTTTCGGTTTTGATTTTTTCTAAAGTTTCCGCAGTTACGCTATCCTGAGAATTTATATTATACCAAGCCATTGAACTATTTATGGTACCAAAAAGTTTCCAATTGTCCTGTCTTTATTCGACTTGCTATACACCTAAAGCAGTGGGACCCCTTTATGTAGTTATTGGTATGTGGGTAACTTTAATTAAATCTATTTTGGACTTTGTTTGGGACCCCTCTTCCAATATTTGGCGTCATGGTGGCGTCACAAGTTCCTTGATTGGTGTTCCTTTAATGGTAGTATTTATGAGTGTTTATTAGTGGATCTAGATAAACAGTTTGGGGCACCTGGCAACAGAACGCCCCTTTTTCATAAATAATTTTAATTAATGGTGCGGCCAGAGAGAATCGAACTCTCATGAGCAAGGCTCACACGGCCCTCAACCGTGCCTGTCTACCAATTTCAGCATGGCCGCAAATCATGCGTCAGATTAAATGAATGACAATTCTATTTCAAGTTGATAAGTTTTTAATATGGAATTCACAACCCAAGTTAAAATTGCAACAGATCCTATTTATCGAAAGGTTTCTAAATCGATACCTGAAATAGAATGGGCTACTCACGCACCTTATATTTATAAAATAAATAAACTTAAAAAAGAAAAGAACGCAGTAATTCTTGCTCATAATTACCAAACTCCTGAAATATATCATGGCATATCTGATTTTTCAGCAGACTCATTAGCCTTAGCTATTGAAGCTGCTAAAACTGAGGCAGATATAATTGTTATGTGCGGTGTTCATTTTATGGCGGAGACCGCCAAATTAATGAGTCCAGATAAAAAAGTTTTACTGCCAGATATGAAAGCTGGTTGCTCTTTATCCTCATCTATAACTGGTGAAGATGTAAGAAGCTTAAAAAAACAATATCCTGGTGTTCCTGTGGTTTCATACGTTAATACTTCCGCAGATGTTAAGGCTGAAACTGACGTTTGCTGTACATCAGCAAATGCTGTTAAAATTGTAAACTCTTTAGGTGTAAAAAAAGTAATTTTCTTACCAGACGATTATTTAGCAAAATATGTTGCTTCTCAGACTGATGTAGAAATTATTTCATGGAAAGGGACGTGTGAGGTTCATGAACAATTTAATGATGAAGAGATTAATGAAATAAGAAAAAATAATCCTGGAATTAAAATTATTGCTCATCCTGAATGTCCTCCTGAAGTAATAAAAGCAAGTGATTTTGCTGGTTCAACAAGTGGAATGATTAAATATGTAAAAGATAATCAACCTGAAAAAGTTATGATGGTTACAGAATGCTCAATGAGTGATAATGTTCAAATTGACAATCCTAATGTAGAATTTATTAGACCTTGTAACTTATGTCCTCACATGAAAAGAATTACGCTGCCAAAAATACTTGATTGTTTAGAAAATGAAACAAACGAAATAATAATGGAACACGAAACAATTGAGATGGCTAGGAAATCAGTAGAGAGAATGGCTGAAATAGGCAGATAAATTCTGTGCCAAAAATTCAATTAAGTAAAAATTTTATCCGATCAACCTGTAAGTTAGCTCTTAATGAGGATCTTTATCCTTCAGGAGATATTACAACAAATCTATTAAATAATAATTCAATTTTAAAAGTTAACCTAATAAGTAATGAAAAAGGTATTATAGGTGGATTAGAATTTGCTAAACAAACTTTTAAGTTATTAGATAGAAATATTAAATTTCATATAAAAAAAAAAGAAGGATCAAAAGTTAACAAAAGTTCTATAGTTGCTGTAATTGAAGGAAAAATTAAAAGTATTTTAATTGGGGAAAGGGTTGCTCTAAATTTTCTCTCCCATATCTCAGGTATTGCAACTAAAACCAATAAATTTGTAGAAAAGGTAGGTAAAAAAACGAAAATTTGTTGCACAAGAAAAACAATTCCAAATCTAAGAGTTATTCAAAAATATGCTGTAAAACTAGGAGGTGGGACAAACCATAGATTTAATTTAAGTGATGAATTTTTAATTAAAGACAATCATCTAGCCTCATCAAAGAAATTTGAAGATATAGTAAAAAAAGCAATAAATAAAAAAAAAGAAAGAAAAATTACTGTTGAAGTTGATACTTTGAATCAATTTAAGAGAATTAATGGACTTAATTTTAATAGAGTTTTATTTGATAATATGAGTCCAAAAAATCTTAAAAAAGCTATTAAATATGCAAAAGGGAAATATGAGACTGAAGCCTCTGGAGGAATAACTTTAAAAAATGTTAAAAAAATAGCTGCAACAAACGTTGATAGAATATCAGTAGGTGAATTAACACATAGTATTCAAGCTTTGGATTTAAAATTAGAGATTTAATTTTTTTTTATTTGAGCTTGAGCTGCCGCTAATCTTGCAACTGGAACTCTGTAGGGAGAACAAGACACATAATCTAATCCAGTTTTTGCACAAAATTCTATACTTTTGGGATCTCCACCATGCTCACCACAAATTCCAAGTTTAATTTTTTTGTTTTGTTTTCTGCCTTTATCAGTTGCAATTTTTATTAAGTCTCCAACCCCCTCATCAATTGATACAAAAGGATCAATATCAAAAATTTTGTTCTCAATATAATCTTTAAGGAATTTACCACTATCATCTCTGCTAATTCCAAATGTAGTTTGAGTTAAATCATTAGTTCCAAAACTAAAAAATTCAGCATGTCTAGCGATATCTTTTGCTTTTATTGCTGCTCTTGGTAATTCAATCATTGTTCCGACTAGAAAATCGATTTTAGTTTTATTCGCATCTTGAACTTTTTTTGCAACTCTAATGACTAAATCTTTCATGAGTTTTATTTCTGCTTCTGTTGAAACTAAAGGTATCATGATTTCAGGCATTGTTGATTGAATTTTTTGTTTTTTACATTCCACTAAAGCCTCAAAAATTGCAGTACACTGCATCTCATAAATTTCAGGGAATGAAATTGCTAATCTACAACCTCTATGACCCAGCATGGGATTTTGTTCATGAAGTTCTGAAATTCTAACTTCAAGTTCTTTAACAGGAATATTTAGTGAAACTGCGACATCATTAATTTCATTGTTACTTTTTGGTAAAAATTCATGAAGAGGTGGGTCAAGTAATCTTACTGTTACGGGTAAACCTTTCATTATCTTAAATATTTCAATAAAATCTTTTTTTTGATGTGGTAATAACTTTTTGAGTGCATTAGATCGATCCTCAATTGTTTTTGATAATATCATTTCTCTTACTGATAAAATTCTTTCCTCTTCAAAAAACATATGTTCAGTTCTACACAAGCCAATACCCTCTGCACCAAATTCTCTAGCAGTTTTGCTATCTAATGGCGTCTCAGAATTAGTTCTAATTTTTAATTTTCTAAAATCATCAGACCAACTCATTATTTTTGAAAAATCACCTGATATCTCTGGTTTAACTGTTTTTACCTCACCAATAATTATTCTGCCTGTAGAACCATCAATTGTAATTATTTCACCCTCTTTAATTACTTTATTGTTTGTTTTGAATAATTTATTTTCATAATCAATTTCTATTTCACTAGATCCAGAAACACATGGTCGTCCCATCCCTCTTGCAACTACTGCAGCATGACTTGTCATACCTCCTCTTGAAGTAAGTATTCCTTTTGCTGCGTGCATACCATGTATATCTTCTGGTGAAGTTTCTACACGAACTAATATTGTACTTTGCATCATACTGTTTAATCTTTCAGCCTCTTCAGATGTGAAAACAACTTTTCCACTTGCAGCACCAGGTGATGCAGGTAAGCCTGACCCAATTACTTCCAATTTCATTTTCTCATCTAAAGTTGGATGAAGTAAAGTGTCTAAAGAACTTGGCTCTATTCGCAATATTGCGTCTTTTTTAGTAATTAATTTTTCTTTAACCATATCTACAGCTATTTTTACAGCAGACTTAGCTGTTCGTTTTCCAGAGCGTGTTTGAAGCATCCACAGTTTTTTATTTTCAACAGTAAACTCCACATCCTGCATATCTTTGTAATGTTTTTCTAACTTATTAAGAATATTTTTTAGTTGCTTGTATGTCGATGGCATTGCCTCTTCCATTGACTTAAGAGTTTCTTTTGACTCAACTCTAGCTTTCTTTGTTATATGTTGTGGTGTTCTGGTTCCAGCAACAACATCTTCTCCTTGCGCATTTATTAAATATTCTCCGTAAATATTTTTTTCTCCATCTGATGGATTTCTAGTAAAAACTACACCAGTTGCACAGTCATTTCCCATATTTCCAAAAACCATTGATTGTACATTAACTGCTGTACCCCAATTAGATGGTATTTGATTTAATTTTCTATAGATTTTTGCTCTATGACTTTCCCAAGATAAAAAAACAGCACTTATAGCTCCCACCAGCTGTTCTTCGACATTTTGAGGAAAATCTTTTTTTGTTTTTTCCTTTACGATATTTTTAAAATCTTTTATCAAAGCTTCCCAGTCATGCTCATCTAATTCTGTGTCTAGTAACACCCCTTTTGTTAATTTATAATTCTCAATTATATCCTCAAAGTGATAACCCTCGATTCCTAATACAACATTAGAATACATTTGAATAAAACGCCTATAACTATCATTTGCGAATCTTAAGTTTGAAGTTTTTTTTGCAAGTGCTATCACCGTATTATCATTAAGACCTAGATTTAAAATTGTATCCATCATACCAGGCATGGAAACCCTAGCTCCAGATCTTACAGAAACTAAAAGGGGATTTTTTATATCTCCAAATTTCTTTCCTGAGTCTTTTTCAATAAATTTTAATTCTTTACTTATTTCATTAAGTATTTTTTTATTTAATTTTTTTTTATTCTTATAAAACAAGTCACATACTTCTGTAGATATTGTAAAACCAGGGGGTACGGGTAGCCCCATTCTTCCCATCTCAGAAAGATTTGCACCTTTTCCACCAAGAATATTTTTTGGTAGTTTAATTTCTTTTATTTTATTTGATTTAAAATTAAATATAAATTTTTTCATACTAGGCTTCTATTTTTGAAAAATTAAAATAGTTATCAAAAGTCTTACACAACATATTTAATAATTCTAATCTATTTTTTTTAATTATTATATCTTCATCATTAACAATAACATTATCAAAAAAATCGTTTACCTCGTTCTTAATACTTGATAAAATTTTTAAACTCTCCTCGTAATTTTCATCTTTTCCAATACTCAAAAAATATTTTCTTATATCATTTATTTTTTTATATAATTTTTTCTCATAATCATTATTAAATAAACCTGGATCTGCAAAACCAAGGGATTCGGTAGACATTTTTTCTTCAGCATTTAGTATATTTGAAGATCTTTTGTATGCTGCAATAGTTTCAATACCGATTTCTTTTTTAATATTTTTATTTAAACATAAAGATTTTTTATAAGCCTTTAATATATCATCTAGTCCAAGCAAAAATGTTGAGCTTTCAATTATATCTTGTCTTATTTTTTTTTCTTTTAAATAATTTTTTAATCTTTCAATTATAAAATCACTTAATTCGTTTTGTATCTTCTTAATATCAAATTCATAACCCTGATCTCTATATACTGAACAGGTGTAAATAATTAAATCTTTTAGTTTTATTTTTATTTTATTTTCAACAATTAATCTGACAAGACTTATAGCCATTCTTCTTATGGCATATGGGTCTTTTGAACTAGTAGGTTTCAGATTAATTCCAAAAAAACCAACTAATGAGTCTAGTTTATCACTTAAAGACAAAGCAACACTGTACATTTTTTTTGGTAATTTGCTTTCCATCCCGTTAGGCAAATATTGTTCAGATACAGCAAGACAAACTTCTTTATCAAAACCTTGAAACCTTGCAAAATGACCTCCAACAATGCCTTGGAGTTCTGGAAACTCTCCAACAAGATCAGACATTAAGTCAACTTTGCAAATTGATGAAGCTATTTCAGTTTTATCTTTACTAATTAAAAAATCATCAGAAATTAATGATGACAACTTTCTCATGCGCTGAATTTTGTCAAAGTAAGACCCTAAACCTTTAAAATAATTTATATTTTTTAATTTATCTACTTGTTTAACTAAATTTTGGGTTTTATTTTTTTCCCAAAAAAACTCAGCATCGCTTAATCTTGCCTCAATCACTCTCTGATTTCCTAATTTAACAAATCCTTTAATGTCTTTTATATCTGAAACTACAAAAAAATTATTTGTAAGATTATTTTTTTTATCAAAAGTTGGTAAATATTTTTGATGACTCTGCATAGTCGTAATCAATATTTCACTTGGTATATTTAAAAATTTTTTGTCAAAATCACAAATAATTACCGACGGCTTTTCAACTATATTTACTATCTCATCTATAAGCCTATCATTCTGTTCGATTTTTAAGTTTTTTTTATTAATTATTTCATTAATCTTATTCTGTATTATTTTTTTTCTTAAATCTTGATCAATTAAAATACCTTTTTGTTTAAAAAATTTTAAATACGAATGAAAGTCATTAAAAATTTTCATACCTTCTTCTAGTGATTTATCTATAAAAGTTTTGTTGGAGCTATTTATGTGGTTAAAATCAAAATTTAGAGGTTTTTTATTAAATATTGCTAAAATAGATTTAAGAGGTCTTCCCCAATAAAGATCATAATTTGCCCATTTCATTGATTTATTCCAAGCAATCTTTTTTAAGATTTCACTTAAATTTTTTTCTAGTAAATCTGAAACTTTTATTTTTCTAGATTCTTTATTAAAAAAATAAAATTCGCCTTTCTCAGTATTTTTTTTAAAGATTTTTTCTAATATTGTATTGTTTGATCTAATAAATCCCTCTAATGCTTTTTCAGGAGCATTAACATTTGGGCCCTTAATTTCCTCTGAGCTTAATTTGATTTCATTAGGGATTTTATCAACATGTAGAACTAATCTATTTGGTGTTGAATAAACATTGAAATTTTCATTGAATTTGATTTGGTTATAAATAAAAAAATTTTTAATATTTTTTTTTAATTCATTCCTTGCGGTTATTTGAAGCCTTGCAGGAATTTCCTCACTAAATAGCTCTACAAATAATTCTGACATTAACCTTGGCTTTCAATCCAAACTTTCCCAATTGATTTAGTTAGTTCCCTTATTCTTGCAATATATTCAGCCCTTTGTGCTACACTAATCACCCCTCTTGCATCTAAAATATTGAAGACATGACTACATTTTAAACATTGATCATAAGCTGGAAGAGAAATCTTTTTTTCAACTAATAATTTTGTTTCTTCTTCAAGCATTTCAAATATTTTAAATAAATTATCAGTATTGGCATATTCAAAATTATATGCTGAAAATTCTTTCTCTGACTGATGAAAAACATCTTTGTAAGAAATTCCTTCATCATTCCAAATTAAGTCAAAAACACTTTTTTTGTTTTGAATAAACATGCACAATCTCTCTAATCCATATGTAATTTCAACAGATACGGGTTTACATTCAACTCCAGCCATTTGTTGGAAATAGGTAAATTGTGTAACTTCCATTCCATTACACCAAACTTCCCATCCAAGACCTGCCGCTCCTAATGTGGGGCTTTCCCAGTCATCTTCAACAAACCTTATATCGTGTTCTTCATGATTAATACCTATTGATGACAAGCTATTTAAATACATCTTTTTTATTTCTTTTGGTGAAGGTTTAATTAAAACTTGGAATTGATAGTAATGTTGCAATCTATTAGGGTTGTCACCATATCTTCCATCAGTCGGGCGGCGTGATGGTTGAACATATGCAGTTTTCCATGGTTTTGGGCCAAGCGATCTTAAGGTGGTTGCTGGATGGAATGTCCCAGCACCGACTTCTATATCGTACGGTTGTAAAATTACACAACCTTTTTTAGACCAGTACTTTTGTAATTTAAATATTGTATCTTGAAAAGATAAAGTTTTTTTTTTTAATTTAGAGACCATACCTTTGCCAGATTGATCTTTCTTCTAATAAACCGATTACTTTATCAGTATAATTTTCAGAAGATGATAGCTTTTTTGATAACCACCCTTTGCTTTTTCCAAATTTCTTAATTTCTAAATCATCTCCATATTTCTCTCTTAATATTTGCTCTGCATTTCCTAATCCATCGATAAGTCCTAATTCTTTTGCTTTTTTTCCTGCCCAAAATTCTCCAGAAAAAAGTTCTATACCAGAACTTTTATTTAGTTTTTCTTTTCTGCTCTCTTCAACAACGTCTATAAAATCTTGATGTATTTCTAATTGTATATTTTTTAAACGATTTATATCTTCTTCTTTTTCATCCAAAAATGGATCCAAAGTACTCTTATTTTTTCCAGCGGTATAAACTCTTCTTTCAATACCAATTTTTTCAATTAAGTTTTTAAAACCAAATGATGCAGAAATAACTCCGATAGATCCTATGATTGAACTTGAGTTAGCATAAATTTCATCACCAGCACATGAAATAAGATATCCTCCAGATGCTGCCACGTCCTCAGCAAAAACAATTACTTTTTTTTTTGTTTTCTTAGATTGCTCTTTTATTAGTTTGTATATCAAATGTGACTGTACTGGAGATCCACCTGGTGAATTAATTGTAATCGCAACGGCTAATGCTTTCTTTACTGAGAAAGCCTTTTTTATTATTTCTTCCTCACTTGAATATTCTATTCCTTGTCTAAACCTTCCAACATTTCCTATAACCCCTGATAATTTGAGGTGACTTATTATCTTTTTTTTTTTAAAAAACGAGAACATTAGAATTGTTATAAGTTTTTTTAATATATTATAAACCCTAGTTATAATTAAAGAATAAGGTGCGTCAATTGATAAGTATATTAATAAATTGGATATAATAGTTTTAAACAATGGGAACTGTAATACAGCTTAAAAAACAAATTAATAATTCTTATGAGAATTTAAAAAATTCAGTAGATGATAAATTGATTCTAGTTGAAGAAAAAATTAATTCTAGACTAGCAAGTAAAGTTGAACTGGTTCAAAAGATGACCAAGTATCATTTAAAAACTGGTGGAAAAAGACTAAGAGCACTCTTAACCTTGCAATGTGCTAAAATTTGTGAATATCAAAAAGGATTAAGAGACGTAAATCTTGCTGCTTGTATAGAACTTATACATGCGGCTACTTTAATGCACGACGATGTAATAGATAGTGCTGAAATAAGACGAGGTAAAAAAACACTAAATACAATTTGGGGAAATCATTCCTCAATTTTGGTAGGTGATTATTTGCTAAGTAAATGTTTTGAAATGATGGTAGAAGACGGGAATTTAGAACTATTAAAACTATTAGCAACAACATCATCTGAAATTGCCCAAGGTGAAGTCCTTCAGTTACAACATAATAAAGAAATAGATATCTTGGAAGAAACATATCTAAATATTATTTCATCTAAAACTGCGTCTTTATTTGCAGCAGCGACTAAAGTTGGAGCAATTATTGCTGAAAAAGATTTTAAATATAAAAATGCTTTGGAATTTTATGGAAAAAACTTAGGATTAACATTTCAAATAGCAGATGACGCATTAGATTACAATTCCGAATTAAAATTATTTGGAAAAAAAATTGGCAATGATTTTTACGAGGGTAAAGTCACTTTGCCTATAATTTTACTTTATCAAAAGGTTGATAAATTTCAAAAAGAAATACTAAAATCTTTTTTTGAAAAAAATATTCGTGAAAAGCAAGATTTAGAGCATGTCCTAGATTTAATAAAAAAAAATAATATTATTAATGAGTGTTATAAGAAAGCAGAACATTATATTAATCTAGCCTCTAATTCTTTGAGTGTATTTGATGAGTCTGACGAAAAAAATATATTAAGGAGCTTAACATCTTTTAGCATTGAAAGAAATTTTTAGGGACTTAACAATACTTTTTGCCATCTTTTAATTTTTCTAACATACTTTAATCTTTCATGAATTCGATTCTGTCCATCTAACCAAAATTCAATTTCTTTTGGTTTAATTCTCCAACCAGACCAATGTTTAGGTCGAGGTATATTATTTTTATTTGGGAATTTTTGCTTAAATTCTTCTATGGACTTATATAAATCTTGTCTTTGTTTTAAAACAGAGCTTTGCTTTGAGGCCCAAGCACCAATTCTACTTCCGTAAGCTCTTGAATTATAATAATCATCAGCTTCTTTTTTTGATACTTGAGTGGCAATACCAATTATTCTTATTTGCCTTTGTAAACTTTTCCAATGAAAGCACATCGAAATTTTTGAGGTATTTTTGATAGCTTTGCTTTTATCGCTATTAAGGTTTGTATAAAAAACAAATCCATTTTTATCAAAATCTTTAAGAAGCACCATTCTGACTGTTGGAAACCCATTTTTATTTACTGTTCCAACAGCAAATGCGTTTGGATCATTAATTTCTGTTTTTTTTGCTTTATTGAACCATTCTTCAAAAAGTTTTATTGGGTTATTATGTTCTTTAAAGCAAAGATTTAGTCCAAGTGAGTTTTTTTCGTTCATAAATTTAAAAAAATAATTTATACATTAAAATAATGTCATTTAATACTTTTGGAAAGATATTTAGGTTTACCACTTGGGGAGAGTCACATGGTCCGGCTATTGGATGCGTTGTAGATGGCTGTCCTCCAAATATTCCAATAAAAGAAAGTGATATACAAAAAGAACTTAATAAAAGAAAACCAGGGCAATCTAAATTTACAACTCAAAGAAAAGAGGACGACAAAATTAATATTTTATCTGGTGTTTTTGAGGGTAGAACAACTGGAACTCCAATTTCCCTAATAATTTATAATAAAGATATGAGATCTAGAGACTATGAGACAATAAAAAATAAATTTAGACCAGGACATGCAGATTATACTTATTTCAAAAAATACGGTATCCGGGATTACAGAGGTGGTGGAAGACAATCTGCTCGCGAGACTGCGGCTAGAGTTGCGGCAGGTGCGGTTGCAAAAGTTGTTTTGAAAAATAAAATTGGTAAGAGATATCAAGCTGTTGGTGCTGTTACTCAATTAGGAATATTAGGATGTGACTTAAAGAAATGGAAAGACAAAACAATTTCTAGTAACCCATTTTTTTGTCCCGATAAAACAGTGATTAAACTTTGGGAAAAATATTTACTTGGGATAAGAAAAGCTGGATCTTCTTGTGGAGCAATTATTGAAGTTAGAGCAAGAGGAGTTCCTTTGGGACTTGGAGCACCAATATACTCAAAATTAGACATGGATCTTGCATCAGCAATGATGAGTATTAATGCTGTAAAGGGTGTGAACATTGGATCAGGAATGAACTCGGCAATGTTAACTGGTGAGGAAAACTCCGATGAAATTTTGAAAAAAAAAGGTAAAACTAGTTTTAAATCAAATAATGCAGGAGGAATTCTTGGAGGAATATCTACTGGACAAGAAATAAACGTTTCATTTGCAGTAAAACCAACATCATCTATTTTGTCATCGAGGAAAACAATTGATAGGTTTGGGAAGAATACAACAATATCTGTAAAAGGAAGACATGATCCCTGTGTTGGAATTAGAGCGGTTCCAATAGGAGAAGCTATGATGCATTGTGTAATTCTTGATCACTATTTAATGAACAAAGCTCAGAATAAAATCTAATTAGATTTTTTAATTAAAACTTTTGAATTTAAAGTATCTAAAATTTTATTTTCAATACCGATAGAGTCTAGACTGGCAAACTTATACATTAGCTCTGGTTTATCATGATCAATAAATCTATCAGGCAATATCATTGATCTAAATTTAAGATTGTTGTCTAATAAATTTTTTTCACTTAAAAATTGGCTTACGTGAGATCCAAATCCCCCGATTGAACCTTCTTCTATCGTAATCAAAACCTCATGTTCTGTAGCAATTTGCCAAATTAGGTTTTCATCTAAAGGTTTTGTAAATCTTGCATCAATAATAGAGATATCAATTCCTTTTTTTAGTAGATTTTCAGAAGCCAAAATACACTCCTGTAATCTTGCTCCAAAATTTAAGATTGCAACTTTTTTTCCTTCTTTAATTATTTTTGCTTTTCCCAATTCAATTTTCTCAGTTATTTCAGGTAATTGAACTCCCACACCATTGCCCCTTGGATATCTAAAAGCTGACGGTCTATCATTTATATCCATTGATGTATTTATCATTCTTACAAGCTCAGCCTCATCACTCGCAGCCATCACCACAAAATTTGGCAATGTTGAAAGGTATGTAATATCAAATGATCCAGCATGTGTTGGACCATCAGCGCCAACCAACCCAGCTCTATCAATTGCAAATCTAACAGGCAAAGATTGTATAGCAACATCGTGAACGACCTGATCGTAAGCCCTTTGAAGAAATGTTGAGTATATTGCAGCGTAAGGTTTATACCCTTCGGTAGCCATTCCCGCAGCAAAAGTAACTGCATGTTGTTCGGCAATCCCAACATCAAACATTCTTTCTGGAAATTTTTTTCCAAATAAATCCATTCCTGTTCCTGATGGCATAGCTGCAGTTATACCAATAACCTTGCTATCGTTTTCTGCATGTTTGATTAATGAATTTGCGAATACTTTTGTATAAGAAGGAGTATTAGATTTAGACTTTTCTTGTTCTCCTGTTTTTATATTAAATTTTGAAACACCATGAAATTTGTCTTCTGATTTTTCAGCGAAGGAATAACCTTTTCCTTTTTCAGTTTTAACGTGGATTAAAATTGGTCCATCGTAATTAATATCTTTTGCATTATTAAATACTGAAACCATTGTATCAATATCGTGTCCATCTATTGGTCCGATATAATAAAATCCCATAGAATTGAATAATGTTCCACCTGTGACTGCAGATCTTAAAAAATCTTCTGCTTTTCCTGCTTTATTTTTAAATCTTTTTGAAAAAGCAGATATAATTAATTTAAGTGTTTCTCTAAAACTAAAGTAAATTTTACCAGACAAAATTTTTGCTAGATATTTTCTCATAGCACCAACAGGTTTAGCAATTGACATGTCGTTATCGTTTAAAACAACAATCATCTTTGTTTTGCTTCCACCTGCATTGTTCATAGCCTCATAAGCCATACCAGCACTTATTGCTCCATCGCCTATGACTGCAATTACATTACCAGATTTATTTGATAACTTATTAGCTACCGCTATTCCTAGTGCTGATGAAATTGAAGTTGAACTATGAGCAGCACCAAATGGATCATACTCACTTTCCGATCTTTTTGTAAAACCTGATAATCCCTCACCTTTTCTAAGAGTTCTTATTTGTTTTTTTCTTCCAGTTAATATTTTATGCGGGTAAGTTTGATGTCCCACATCCCAAATCAATTTATCATGAGGAGTATTAAATATATAATGCAACACAACAGTCAATTCTACAACTCCTAGTCCAGCACCTAAGTGCCCACCTGTTTCAGAGACAACATCAATTAATTCTTGCCTAACTTCGTCTGCCAAAATTTTTATATCAGATTGAGATAGTTTCCTCACATCGTCAGGAAAATTAATATTATTTAAGAATTTATAATTATTACTCACTTTGTTCTATTTAAAATATAATTTATTGTCTCTCTTAAATCTTCACTTTTTCTTCCAAAAATTTTTAAACTTTTAAATATTTTTAATTTTAAGTTATCTGCATATTTAATAGTATTATTAGTGCCTAGTAAACTTATTAAAGTAGCTTTTCCCTTTTTAAAATCTTTTTTAGTTTTTTTTCCTGCGCTTGACGTTTTGCCTCTTAAATCTATCAAGTCATCAGCAATTTGAAATAATAATCCGATTTCGCTACCTATTTTATTGAACTTATTCAGATATTTTGTTTTCCCAGACATTATAATAGGGGCAACACAACAAAAACTAAATAATTTTCCAGTTTTTTTAATTTGCATATCTATAATTTGTTTTTTAGTTTTTTTAATTTTTTCATAACTTAAGTCTAAAAACTGACCCCCAGCAATCCCTGTATGTCCAGAACTTTCAGAAAGCAAGTTTATTAGTTTTATTTTTTTTTGTTCATTTAATTTTAATCTTTTTTCGCTTAAAATTTGAAATGCAATAGTAAGTAAAGAATTACCAGCAAGAATTGCTGTTGACTCACTAAATTTTTTGTGTGTCGTCAATTTTCCTCTTCTTAAATTATCATTATCCATGCAAGGTAAATCATCATGTATTAAAGAATAAGCATGTATACATTCAACCGCTGCTGCAACTTGCAGAATTTTTTTTTTATCCACCTTAAATATAGATCCAATGTCAAATAGTATTTTTGATCTTACTTTTTTACCTCCAGGTAAAAGTCCATAAAGCATTGGTTTTATAAGTTCAGTTTTTTTTTGTTTGGAAAAATATTTATAAAGATAGTTGTTAGTTAAATTAACAATTTTATTTAGCTTTTTTTGCATTTTTATTCGATTTTATAATTCTAATTTTAAAATTTGTTTTGTCTGATATTTCTTTAAAATTTTTTTGAAATTTTTTTTCTATCAAACTATTAATTTTTAATAAATTTGAGTAATCTTCAGATGTATTTTCTAGATTATTTTCGTTTTCTAAATTTTTAATAATTTCGTCTGCTAAATCAGTAAGCTCATTTAATGATTTTGACGCAATATCATCTGGCAAATTTTTTTCATTCATATATTAGTTGGTAATATTATATGAAAAAGAATGATTCAAATATTAAAAAAGCAATAAAATACTTAAATAATAATGAGTGTATAGCGATACCTACCGAGACAGTCTATGGTTTGGCAGGAAATGCGTATTCAGATAAAGCAGTTTCTAAAGTATATAAATTAAAAAAAAGACCAAGTAACAATCCTTTAATTGTTCATTATTATAGTATTAATGACTTAAAAAAAGATTGTGATATAAATAACACTTTTATTAAGCTTTATAAAAAATTTTGCCCAGGACCAATATCATTTGTTTTAAAATTAAAAAAGAAAAGTGGGATTTCAAAGATTATTACAAATAACTCAAATTCAATAGCAGTAAGATTTCCAAGTCATCCTCTATCTAGAAAACTCTTAAAAAAAATTAATTATCCACTGGCAGCTCCTAGTGCAAATATTTCAACAAGTATAAGTCCAGTTTCTAAACAGGATGTAATTGATGAATTTGGTTCTAAATTGAAGTTTATCTTAGATGGTGGTTCTTCGAAAATAGGTTTAGAATCAACTATCATAAATCTTATTGGAAAACCTTATATTTTAAGACTAGGTGGAACAAACAGTAAATTAATTTATAAATTAATTAATCGACCAGATAATAAAAATAAAAAAAAAATTAGAATAAAAGTTCCTGGGAATAGCAAATTGCATTATTCACCTGGGGTACCTGTGAGACTAAATGCCAAAAAGAATTATCAAAACGAAGCATATATCTTAATAAAAAAAAGAAAAAAATTAGACAAAAACTATTTTTATATAAGTAAGACAAGTAACTTAAAAGAAGCTGCAAAAAACTTATATAAGACTTTAAGAAGTATAAAAAAAAATGGGTACAAAAAAATTGCTATAGAAAAAATACCAAATATTAATATTGGTGAAGCTATTAATGATAGAATTTTAAGAGCGTCAAAAAAATGAAAAATTTAATTGAAGTTAAGAATATAAAAAAAAATTATGGAAAAAAAGAAGCTGTAAAAGGTATATCCTTTAATGTAGAAGAAGACGAAATTTTAGGTTTGCTAGGTCCTAATGGATCGGGAAAAACAACAACTATTGGAATGTTGCTAGGCTTACTTAAACCTACTAGTGGTCAAATATTTATCAATAATCTTAAACTTGAAGAAAATAGAATTAAAATTCTTGAAATGATTAATTTTATATCGCCTTATATTGAACTCCCCAAAAAACTTACAGTTAGACAAAATTTATATGTTTACTCTAAACTTTATAAAGTTAAAAATATTAAGGAGCGAATTGAGTATTTGTCGGAAAAGCTAAGAATAGGAGAGTTATTAAACAGTATTACTGGGGAGCTTTCATCAGGTCAAAAGAACAGAGTAAGTTTGGCCAAAGCACTAGTGAATGAACCAAAAGTTCTGCTACTTGATGAACCAACTGCTTCTTTAGACCCAGAAGTAGGAGATTTTGTTAGAACTTTTTTAGAGGAATACAAAAAAGAAAAAAAAATTTCGATACTTTTAGCTTCTCATAATATGAATGAAGTCACACGCTTATGTAAATCTGTATTAATGATGAAAAATGGAGAAATAATTGACCAAGGTAAACCTGAAGATTTAATTACAAAACATGGAAGAACAAATTTAGAGGAAGTTTTTCTAAAACTATCAAGGAGTAAAAGTGAGTTTAACTAGAATATATGGTTTATTCTTAAGGCATTTTTATCTAATCACTAGATCATTTCCCAGAATATTAGATTTAGTTTACTGGCCATCTATTCAAATCACATTATGGGGATTTATATCTAATTTTTTTGCTACGCATACAACTTATTATAACAATGCAGTTGGTGTAATTCTTACTTGTGCAATACTTTATGATTTTTTGTTTAGAACAAGTATTGGTTTCAATATGCTTTTTTTAGAAGAAATTTGGAGTAGAAATTTCACTAATCTTTTCATAGCACCAATGAGAATTGGTGAGATATTAACCTCACTTGTTATAACTGCATTAATTAGATCCCTAATTGGCCTAGTTCCTGCAATTTTACTTACATCCCCATTGTTTGGAATTTCAATTTTAGATTTAGGAATATTTTTATTCTTTCTTTTTTTAAGTCTTTATATTTTTGGAATTACACTTGGTATTTTAGTTTCCTCGGGTTTGCTTAGATTTGGTCCTTCATTTGAAAATATCGCATGGTCAACAATGTTTTTGCTCGCTCCCTTTGGATGTATTTATTATCCAATAGAAACTCTTCCAGAAATATTTCAAAAAATAGCATATGTTTTGCCTTTAGTATACATATTTGAAGAAGCTAGAAATATTTTGATTAACCAAACAGTTAATGTTGAAAATGTTTACTATGCGTTTATGTGGAACGCTTTTTACTTTTCTCTTTCAATTGGATTATTTTATTATTCTTTCAATGCTGCAAAAAAAAAGGGGACTTTGATTAATATGGGCGAATAATGGTGCGCCCGCAAGGAGTCGAACCCTGAACCTCCAGAGCCGAAATCTGGCGCTCTATCCAGTTGAGCTACAAGCGCATATTGTATAATTATATCAATATGAAAAGTATTATAAATATAAAAGTCAAAAATAAAGAAAAAAATTTAAGAATAGACATTCTATTATCTAATCAGGATAATAAATTAAGTAGATCAAGAGTAAAAAGTTTAATTTTAGAAAATAAGTTAAAAATAAATAATATTATTATTACTGACCCTTCTAAAAAAATTAAATTGAATGATGAAATTTATTTTGAGATTTCAGAGCCTAAAAAAGAGTCTCTTAAGCCATTTCAATATCCTCTTGATATTGTTCACGAAGATAAAGATATAATTGTTATTAATAAATCTGCAGGAATTTCCATGCATCCTAGTCCAGGTAATTATGACAATACTATTGTAAATGCGTTGATAAACTATGATAGCAACAATTTATCAAATATTGGAAATGAACTAAGGCCTGGAATTGTACATAGGATAGACAAAGATACATCTGGATTAATAGTTATTGCTAAAAATAATATTTCACACGAAAATTTATCAAAACAATTTTCAGATCACTCTATTACTCGAGTTTATCAAGCTCTAGTCTGGGGCAAAATAAGACCTCAAAATGGAAAAATAGAAACGTTTATAACACGAAGCTCAAGAAATAGACAAATGATGGAAGTTTCGTCTAAAAAAGGTAAAAGGGCTGTGACAAATTATAAGACTTTAGAAATATTTGAGAATGATAAAATTCCAACATTTAGTCTCATTGAATGTAAACTTGAAACAGGAAGAACGCACCAAATAAGAGTTCATCTGTCTTACAAAGGTAATAATATTTTAGGTGATAAAAAATACAAAAAAAAATATAAAAAAATTGTAAATATTGATAATGAGCTTGACAAGAGTATAACTGAACTTAATAGACAATTTTTACATGCGAGAACTATTGGTTTTAATCATCCTAAAAATAACGAGAGACTTGAATTTACATCAAAATTACCATCAGATTTAGAAAAGATTTTAAAAAAGCTAAGAAAATTCAAGTAATAAAAGCATTGTAAAAATTAATTTATTTATTAAATAAATACTTCAAATGAATAAAAATACATATAACTTACCAGCACTTTCTAATGAAGGTGGATTAACTGCGTATCTTGCTCAGATTAAGAAGTTTCCAATGCTTGCAGCTGAAGAAGAATATATGTTAGCTAAAAATTGGCAATCAACTGGTAATGTTAAATCAGCAGAAAAACTTGTAACAAGCCATTTAAGACTGGTTGCGAAGATAGCAATGGGCTACAAAGGTTACGGTTTACCTCTCAATGAGATGATATCTGAAGGTAACGTAGGATTAATGCAAGCGGTAAAAAAATTTGAACCAGAAAAAGGTTTTAGACTTGCAACTTATGCAATGTGGTGGATCAAAGCTTCAATACAAGAATACATATTAAGGTCATGGAGCTTAGTTAAAATAGGAACAACAACTGCACAAAAAAAACTTTTTTTTAATCTAAAAAAAATTAAAAACCAAATAGCTCCTCGTTTGGAGGGAGACCTAAGAAAAGAACATGTTGAAGATATAGCTAAAAGACTTTCAGTAAGCGAGAGTGAGGTTGTATCTATGAATAGAAGACTTTCAGGTAAAGAACAATCTTTAAATGCTCCCATAGGTGAAGATGGGGATGAATGGCAAGACTGGGTAGTTGATAACGAAATGGATCATGAATTAAAAATTGCTCAAAATGATGAAATGGAGCAAAGAAAAGATCTACTTCAAGATTCTATTAAAGTACTGAATGAGAGAGAAAGAAAAATTTTATACTCAAGAAGATTAACAGACGATCCTATCACTTTAGATGAGCTAAGCAAAAAGTATAAAATAAGTAGAGAAAGAGTAAGACAAATAGAAAATAAAGCTTTTGAGAAACTACAAAAGCATATGCTGAATTCTGCAAAATCAAAAAACTTATTACCTGCAGTTAAAGATTAAAGGGATCTTGTATTAAGATTGTATCATTTCTCTCAGGACTGGTTGAAATACTTGAAATTCTAGTCTCAATAAACTTTTCTAATTCTTTTATGTAATTTTTTGCATTTTTCGGTAATTCTTCAAATTTTTTTATACCTACTGTTGAAGATTTCCAACCTTTATAGCATTTATATATTGGTCTAGCCATAAATTGATCATCAACCGAAGCTGGGAGGTAATCATATTTTTTCCCATTTATCTCATAAGCAATACACATTTTAATTTCATCTAGTTCGTCTAGTACATCTAGTTTGGTTAGTGCAATTCCATCAATTCCTGAAATTTTAAGAGTTTGTCTTACAAGGACCCCGTCAAACCAACCACATCTTCGTTTTCGACTAGTGACGGTTCCGAATTCTTTTCCTCTTGTTCCAAGTAAGTCGCCTATTTCATCTGTTAGTTCTGTTGGAAAAGGGCCCTCTCCAACTCTTGTGGTGTATGCTTTTGTAATACCTAAAACATAGTTAATGGAGTTTATGCCACAGCCTGAGCCGGTCGCAGCAGACGAAGCGACAGTATTAGATGAGGTTACAAATGGATAAGTCCCATGGTCAACGTCTAAAAGAATTCCTTGTGCACCTTCAAATAATATTTTTTTGTTTTGATATTTAAATTCATCTATTTTTTTCCATACTGGTTGTGAAAATTTAAGTATTTGTGGTGCAATATTTAAAAGATTTTTTTTTAATTGCTCTTTTTCAAATTCAGTTTTTCCTAAACCTTTTCTTATGGCATTATGATGACTCAATACCACGTCTAATCTTTTATCCAAATTATTTTCTGATGCAAGATCCATTACTCTTATTGATCTTCTGCCAATCTTATCTTCATACGCTGGTCCTATTCCTCTTCTTGTAGTTCCTATTTTTGATTTTCCTGCCGCATCTTCTCTAATCTCATCCATTTCTTTATGAAATGGCAAGATAAGAGTGGCTGCTTCAGACAAAATTAAATTATCAGGATTAACTTCAACACCTTTAGATTTAATTTCATCAATCTCATCTAAAAGTGCCCATGGATCAACCACTACGCCATTTCCAATAATTGATATTTTATTTTTTCTAACTATTCCTGATGGTAACAGTCTTAATTTGTAAACTATACTATCTATAACAAGAGTGTGGCCAGCATTATGCCCACCTTGAAATCTTACAATTACGTCTGCCTCACTTGATAGCCAATCAACAATTTTACCTTTTCCTTCGTCTCCCCATTGTGACCCAACTACAACTACATTTTTCATCTAAAATTTTTTTTAATTTGTATACTGTTTAAATGGTTTACAGGACCGTGACCTTTCCCTAAGTTTGGTTGTGTTCTTAAGGAATGATTTACATATTTAATTCCCATTTCACAAGATTTCTTTAAAGTTTTTCCACATGAAAAGTAGGTGGTTATAGCGCTCGAAAGAGTGCAACCAGTGCCGTGGCTATTTTTTGTATTTATTTTCTTATTTTTAAAGATTGTGATTTCTTTTTTATTAATAAATACGTCTTGAATATTATTATAATTTAAATGACCTCCTTTAATAAGGACATTATTTGCACCCAATTCTATTAAATGGTTACCTGCTAAAATTACATCCTGGATGTTTGATATTTTAAAATTGGTTAAAATTTCTGCTTCAGGTATATTTGGTGTAATTAAATCTGCTTCAGATAAAAGTTTTTTTTTTAAAATATTAATATCTGGGTCATTTATTAATTTTTTTCCACCCTTTGCTACCATCACAGGATCTAATATTATTTTTTTTGCTTTTATCTTTTTTAACGATTTTACTACTGAATTTATAACCTCTTTTGAATGAAGCATTCCTATTTTAACAGCGTCTGGTTTTATATCTTTTGCTGTAAATTCAATTTGATTAGAAATTTCTTTACTATCCACTGGAATTATTGATTTAACACCTGTTGTATTTTGTGATGTTATTGCAGTTATGGCAGTCATTGCATATGAGCCAAGCGATGTGACAGTTTTAATGTCTGCTTGTATGCCTGCACCGCCAGAAGAGTCTGAACCAGCAATAATTAAAATTTTAGATTTTATTTTCAAGTTATATAATTGATTTTTTTACAATATTAACACATTTTGAAAGCATAGTTTTATCATCAGTTTCACACATTATTCTTACTACTGGTTCAGTTCCAGATTTTCTCACTAACATTCTGCCTTTTCCTTTTATTAAACTGTTTGCTTTTTTAATTGCATTTTTGCACCTAAGGCTATCTATTATCGATTTATCCTTTACCTCAACATTTTCTAGCAATTGGGGAGTAGGTGTAAAATTTTTAAATACTTCACTCGCTTTTTTTCCCTTTCTCATAGAAAAGAGAATTTCTAGTGCTACCAATAAACCATCGCCTGTAGTTGCAAATTTGCCAAGGATAATATGACCGGATTGTTCTCCTCCTAAATTAAATTTACTTTTCTGCATTGCTTCTTTTACATACCTATCACCAACTTTAGATCTTATAAACTTTATCTTATTTTTAGAAAAATATTTTTGTAATCCATAGTTTGTCATTAAGGTTCCTACAACACCGCCTTTTAGAATTTTTTTTCTTTTCCATCTTGTTGCTAGCATAGCTATTATTTTGTCTCCATCAATAATGTTGCTCTTTTCATCACAAACTATAATTCTGTCTGCATCCCCATCCAATGAAATTCCAATATGGGATTTATTTTTTTTTGTATGATATTTAATTTTATTAGGAAATGTAGAACCACATTTTTTATTTATATTAAATCCATTTGGTGTAGTTCCAATTTCATTAACTGTTGCACCCAATGATCTAAACAATTGAGGTCCTACTTTATAAGCAGCTCCATTGGCACAATCTACTGTAATTCTTAAACCTCTTAAATTAAATTGTTTAGGAAAATTTGTTTTTAAAATTTCAAGATATTTATTTGAGCCATTCTCTAATCTTTTTACTCTGCCTAATATTTCAGGCTTTGATAATTTTTTTGAGACTTTGGAGTCAATTAGTTTTTCAATTTTCTTTTCAATTTTGTCTGATAATTTTAAACCATTTGGTCCAAATAATTTTAAACCATTATCGTAAAAAGAATTATGCGATGCAGTGATCATAATTCCCATATTAGCTCTCATTTTTTTTGTAAGCATTGCAAGACCATTTGTTGGTAATGGTCCAAAAGTGAAAACGTGCATTCCAGCTGATGTTAATCCGGATACTAATGCTGGTTCTAGTGCATATCCTGACAACCTAGTATCTTTCGCGATTATTGCTATCTGTTTAGTTTTTTTTTTATTATTAAAATATGTGCCAGCAGCCAAACCAAACTTAAAAAACATGTCACCATTTATTTTATCACCATTTACCTTTCCTCTTATTCCATCTGTACCAAAGTATTTTTTTTTCATTAATTAAAATTTAGTTTTTTAAAAACTTTTATCCCTTGGTTAACTTCATTAACATCATGGATCCTAAGTATTTGTACTCCTTGTAACATGCTAAAAATACTTGAAGACACAGTCCCACCTATTCTTTCTTTGCTATCATTATTTCCAGATATATCTTTTATAAATCTCTTTCTGGAAATTCCTAACATTACTGGTAATCCTAAAGAATGAAAAATAGAAACATTATTGATTAGGGTAATATTATGTTTCATATTTTTACCGAAACCTACTCCAGGATCTAAGATTATGTGATTATGTTTAATTCCACTTTTTCTAATTAATCTCAGCCTATCTTCGAAATAGTCATATATATCTAACAAAACATTGTTGTAGCTAGGATTTTTTTGCATTGTTTCTGTATTACCTTTCATATGATGTAGAACGAATGGTAACTTTGTTTTTTTTAAAAAATTAATTGTCTCATTATCATAGCTTAAGCCAGATATATCATTAATTAAGTCTAGTTTATATTTTAAAGCTTTTTTCATCACAAAACTTTTTCTTGTATCTAAAGAAACAAAAAAAATTTTAGATTTTAAATAACTCATAACTTTATTTACTCTCTGCCACTCCTCTGTTTGAGATATTTCTTTTGAACCAGGTCTTGTAGATTCACCACCTACATCAATTATCTTTGCTCCATCGGCTATTAATTTATTAATCTGTTTTCTTGCAGAAATTTTTTTATTAAATTTTCCACCATCAGAAAAACTATCTGGTGTAATATTTAAAATACCCATTAATATTGGCAAGTCATCAAATTTTAATTTGGGAATTTTTTTAACTTTGGATATATTTTTTATATCAATTAAGACCTTTTTTTTAATTTTTGAAGGAAGATTTTTAATATTTCTGATATTTATTTTTTTTTTATTACTCCTCGTAATGATTTCAATAGTATCGAATGAAAATGACTTGCTGCCATTAACTGGAATTGAAATATTTTTTTTAACTTTCTCTCTGGATTTTCTATTATAATAAAAATTACACGCTCTTGTGTAATATTTTTTCATTAAACTTTAATGAACAATCTTTGGTTTTAGTCCCATTGAACCTAAAGCAGAACTTTGATCATCTTCATCTACTTTTAAATCCTCTTTATTTTTTGGATATAAATTTCTATTCACTATGTCTTCTATTTCCTGACCCGTCAATGTTTCATAAGTAAGTAAAGCTTTAGCTAATTTATGCAAGTCGTCTATTTTATCTGTCAAAACTTTTTTTGCTCTATCATAACCTTGATCAACAAATTTTCTTATTTCTTTATCAACTTTTCTTGCAGTTTCTTCGGACATATTTTGTTGCCTTGCAACTGATCTTCCAAGGAATACTTCTTCCTCATTTTCACCATAAGCAACTGGACCAAGCTCTTTACTTAATCCTGCTCTCATTACCATTGCTCTTGCTCTTTTTGTCGCTTGTTCTATGTCACTTGCAGCCCCAGTGGTCACTTTATTATCTCCAAAAATAATTTCCTCTGCAACTCGTCCACCCATTGCTATAGCCATTTGGGCATGTAGTTGTTCTCTTGTTTGAGACACTTCATCTCTTTCGGGAAGTTGCATTACCATTCCTAATGCTCTTCCTCTCGGAATAATTGTTGCTTTATGAATAGGGTATGCTGCTTTTTCATTAATAGTAACAATAGCATGACCAGCTTCATGATAGGCAGTAAGTTTTTTTTCTTCCTCACTCATTACCATTGATCTTCTCTCAGAACCCATCATTACTTTATCTTTTGCTTCTTCAAATTCCATATATGTAACTATTCTTTTGTTTTTTCTTGCTGCTAATAATGCTGCTTCGTTTACTAAATTAGCCAGATCAGCGCCGGAAAATCCTGGAGTTCCTCTTGCAATAGTTCTTAAATTGACATCTGGTGCCATTGATATTTTTTTAGCATGCACTTTCAATATTTTTTCTCTTCCAAGTAAGTCAGGATTAGAAACTACTACTTGTCTGTCAAATCTACCTGGTCTTAATAAAGCAGGATCGAGCACATCAGGTCTATTAGTAGCTGCAATTATTATTACACCTTCATTTGTATCGAATCCGTCCATTTCTACAAGTAATTGATTTAGCGTTTGTTCTCTCTCATCGTTACCACCACCTAAACCAGCGCCTCTACTTCTTCCAACTGCATCAATTTCATCAATGAATATAATGCATGGTGAGTGTTTTTTGCCTTGCTCAAACATATCTCTAACTCTTGAAGCTCCAACACCAACAAACATTTCTACAAAGTCTGAACCTGAAATGGTAAAGAATGGTACTCCTGCTTCACCTGCTATAGCTCTTGCTAGTAAAGTTTTACCAGTTCCAGGAGGTCCAACTAAAAGGCATCCTCGAGGTATTTTTCCACCCAATCTACTAAATTTCTTTGGATCTTTTAAAAATTCGACTACTTCTTCAACTTCTTCTTTTGCTTCCTCTACCCCAGCTACATCGTTAAATGTAACTTTACCTTTTATCTCATTCATCATTTTGGCTTTAGATTTTCCAAAGCCCATGGCTCCGCCTTTACCACCTTGCATCTGTCTCATGAAGAATATCCATACAGCAATTAAGAGTAACATAGGAAACCATGATAAAAGTACTCCAAATAATGAAGGCATTTTTTCTTCTAATGGGCTCGCTGAGATACTAACTCCTTTATCACTCAATTTTTGAATTAAATTTGGGTCATCAGGAGCATAAGTATTAAACATTTCTCCATTAGACATTACACCCTTTATATTTTTGCCTTGAATTTCTACTTGGACAACTCTTCCATTATCCACTTGTGTTAAAAATTCTGAAAATATAATGTTATTTTTTTGATTAACTGAACCTTGTGGGTTTTTGAACATATTGTATAGGCCGATAGTCAAAATCACTATTACCGCCCACATAGCTAAGTTTCTGAAATTCATATATATAAATTAAGAATTATTATCAATTTAACAAGTGTCAATTTGTGCCAATTTGGAGGTATTATATCTTTTTTCTGAAGAAATAATGACTGAATTCTTAATTTTTTGAATTATACATCCTGAAAGTGTTTTTTTTGAGTTAGTATTAGTAGATCTTAAAAATTTAAGCAAGTTATCCACTTTTGCGCCCCTAGCAAAAGTTTCTTTTTTTCCTATTTTTTGTATTAGTTCAGAAAATGATCTAAAGACAATTTCATCTGGTTGTTTAAGAAAATCATCTTTTAAAATAATTGAATTAGTTAATTTTAAGTAATTAGAATTATCGTTAATATTTTTCTTAACATAATAATCTATAGCAATATTGCTTTTGCTTAGATTGTTCAGAGATAATTTAAATTTGTTAAATGTTAATCCATCTTTCTCTAAGTTTGAAATTAATTTTCTTACTCTTGCTCTTAAAAATTTGTCATCTAAATTAGAAGGATCATTAACATAAAAATTAAAAGTATTATTTGAAATATATGCCAAATCCTTTTTAGGTATATCAATTAAAGGCCTTAAAATATAAATTTTATCATCAAAGTTTACTTTAGATTTAATTTTGCTGAATGAAATCAAACCTTTTAAACCTGAACCTCTTAATAATCTAATAAAAAAGTTTTCAATCAAATCGTCTTCATGATGTGCAGTTAAAATCATGTCAATTTTTTTATTTAAACTTTGTTTGATAATTAATTTGTATCTATTTTCTCTGGCAAAAGATTGAATGTTTTTTGATATTTTTTCCTTTTTAATAGTAAGTATGTTGCTAGAAATTTGAAATAATTTAAGTTTTTTTTTTACTAATTTAGCCTCAAAAGTAGAATTTTTTCTAAGCTTGTGGTCTATAATAAAGAAATAAATTTTTTTGTTATTTTCTAATGAATAACATTTAGCTAAGAATGAAAGTGCTATACTATCTATCCCTCCTGAAACAGCAACACAAAAACTACTTGGGGTATGCCTAGATATTTTTTTTTTAAATTTTAAGTAAATTTTTTTTATTCTTGGATCGTCTAATTTTTTGGAATAAAAATTATGAATTTTCTTTTTTACACTCAAATTCTTTTTCTTCATAATACTTTGCTTTTTGAAGTACAGATTGAGTTGCGTCAGGATATTGTTTTTTAACTCCAGCAATCATCAAGCATCCTTGATCTTTTTCTCCCATCTGAACCAATGATACACCTAGTTTCAATAAATTTTCAGGAGCAATCTTACTTTTTGGATACTTTTGATAACCTTCCAAATATGCAGTAGCTGCATCAGTGTACATTTGTCTTATTCTATAGGTTTCTGCATACCAGTATTGAGCGTTGCCTGACAATTCGTTATCAGGGTTAATCAGTACAAACTCTCTAAATGCTTTCTCAGCATTAGCATAATCTCCAACTTTTAAAAAATTTCTAGCAAATTGATATTGTTCTTTTGGACTAGCGTCAGGCAATAATTTTTCCTCAGAATTAAAAACTTCTGAAATTATTGCTTCTGTTTGTTCTACTGTCTCTATTAATTGATTATCATCGCTAGTGGTCATATCTTTATAAGATATCTCTCCTAAAGATTGTGGTTCTGAGGATCCAGGAAGTATTTTTTTTTGAGTTATCTCTTCGTTTACAACTGTTTGCTCTGTTTTAGGCAAAGATTTAAGAGACTTATTATTTGTATTCACAATAGAAGCTTGCTCAATTTGCTCAAATCTTAATTGATTATCTTGCTGAACTTTAGAAAGTTTATTTGATAATTTGTCTAATTTAAAATTTATTTCTTCAAATTTGTTTGTTAATTCCTGGAACTGTGTCTCTATTTCACTCAATTTCAGCAAATGTTTTGTTAATGCCTGCTCTGACTCCTTTGTTGATGCTTTTTGAGTTGTATTTGCATCTGAATTTTCAGAAAATGATTGAGAGTAAACTGCTCTTTCTAGAGTTCTAAGGTCTTTTTGAATATTTTCTAAAATTTCTTGTACTTGTTGATCTTGAGAAAATGAAATGCTTGTTGAAAAAAGTAAAAATGAAACAAAGTTAATAAAAATTAACTTAATTAATAATCTCATAAAAACATTTGTAATTATAATAATGGCAAAAAGAAGACCCATACTTATTTAAAGTAAGGGTCTTTTTTAAATTTATATTTAATTTGCTTTTACTGTTACAGATCTTCTATTTTTCGACCATGAAAGTGGATTAGAGCCTGAGTCCACAGGTCTCTCTTTTCCATAACTTAAAACTTTAATTCGATCAGACGAAACACCATAAGTCATTAAATAGTCTTTTGCCGCATTAGCTCTTCTCTCACCTAAAGCCAAGTTATATTCTCTTGTACCTCTTTCATCCGCGTGACCTTCTACTACAACTGTCACATCAGAATTCTGTCTTAACCAAGCAGCTTGCTTTCTTAAAGTTTCTCTAGAAGCTGTAGTTAAAATAGTTTCATTTGTTGCAAAGAATACTCTGTCAGGGACTCCACTTGCTAGCTCTCCTACAGTATCTGAGCCTATATAAACATCGCCCTGCATTAACGCATCTAATTTTTCAATTGGATCTGTTTTTTGAGTCTCAGCTGCTTTAGTAGTAGTTTTAGACTCTGTCGTTGTTTTCACAGATTTCTTGGTTGCACATGCGGTAACAACTAAACCAAATATAACAACAAGAAATACGTTTTTTAAAATTTTGCTTAGATTCATTTTTGCTCCTTCAATAGAATATTATGAACTTAACCATGTAATTAGATGTTTTGTCCAGAAAAATCAACCTAATTTAACAAAATAGTAAATTTTCTTTAATTTCCTAACAAAGAAGACCATGATGGGTCTGAAGCATCAGTCTCGGTTAATACCAACCTCTCGTTGTATCCAGTTAAATCAATTGACCATAATTTTGCTGAAAATCCCTGACCTTTGTCGTCAGTTTTTGTTTCTCTATAAAATATGATTATTCTTCCATTTGGAGACCATGAAGGTGCCTCTTGATAAAAATTTTCTGTAAGCAACCTCTCCCCAGTTCCGTCAGTTCTCATAACTCCAATAAAAAATTTACCTTTATGTAGTTTTGTAAACGCTATTAAATCTCCTCTTGGTGACCAAACTGGCGTACCATAAATTCCTTTTCCAAATGATATTCTTTTAACTTTTGATCCATCACTTCTCATTACATAAATTTGCTGATAACCACTTCTATCAGAATTAAATGTAATAAATTTGCCGTCAGGTGAGTATGATGGAGAGGTATCAATAGAGGGATGATCGGTTAATTTTTCTTGGATGTTTGTCTCTAAATTTCTGACCCATATCTCCGAATTACCATCTTTTGCGAGACTCATTATAAGTTTTTTTCCATCAGGTGAAAATCTCGGGGCAAATGTCATACCTCTAAAATCACCTACTACTTTTTGCTCACCAGTTTGAAGGTTTACAATATAAACCCTGGGCATATTCCTAAAGTAAGACATATAAGTTATTTCTTTATCGTTAGCTGGATTAAATCTTGGAGTTAAAACTAATTCGCTTCCTAATGTTATATACTTCGTATTAAAACCATCTTGGTCCATCAATGCTAATTTTTTTATTCTTTGAGTTTTAGGCCCTTCCTCTGCTACATAAATTATTCTAGTATCAAAATAGCCACTTTCTCCGGTTAAACGTTCATAAACCTTGTCAGAAATTTTATGACCAACCCTTCTCCAAGAACGTGGTGTTGTTGTTAAAGAAAAACCATCAACCATTTTTGCACCTAGAACATCCCAAAGTTTGAATTCTATATTTATATAATCTTTCTCATTTAATATTTTGGATGTTACTTTACCAGTGATCAAAACCTGTGATTTAATCAAAGCCCAATCTTCAAACCTTGGTTTTAAATGGGCAATATCTGGTTTTTGCAAAAATGCCTCTTTCTCAATTGCATCAAATAAACCAGTTTTTTCAAGATTGTTCTCAATTATTTTCGATATTTCTAGACCTAGGTTTTCAATATTTAAATTTTTTTTAATATTTTCGTCAGTATTTTTATCAGAAAAAAAAGGTGATACTGAAATAGGCATTGGATCAAGATTACCTCTGGTAATATCAATTTCTACGAGTGAAAAACTAATACTTGGTTTTAAAATTACGTAAAAAAGAAATATCAAGAATAAATTTTTTTTCATTGCCCAACCATCATGCCCTCTGGATTAAACCTTAATATCATAGTACTCCAATCTTCATAGGTTTTAAGTGGTAGATTTCTAAGAGGATTGCACTTTAATACTGCACGATCAACAGACTCAGCAAAAATTCTATATTTACTGTCTACACCCATTCTATTTCTCTCCAAAATTTCTCTGCTTTTAACTCTTCCATTTTTTTCTAAATCAAGTTTGACTGTAACTAAATAATCATTTTTTTTATATTCGCCACCAATAGGGGGTGACCAACAATCTTTATACTGCATCTGAATAGAATATTCCGTTGTAACAGATAATTTTGTTAATCTCATTGATTTATCCTCAGATTGTGTGGTTCCGTCAGATTTTTTTTTTACTTCTCCAACATTTTCGTATTGCTTTGCAATTAAGCCTTTAATTAAATCCACATCTAATTCTTTTTTTTCATATTCAGAAGCTTGGATTGCTTTATCATCTTTGATTGGTTTTGTTTTTTTAACAAATTCTTTAATAACTAAGTCTTTTTCTACCTGTTTTTCAATTTTTTTTCTTTTTTCTCTATCAACTAATGTTTTTTTTTTTTCTTTAGATGGTTGTTGCTCAGTTTCTTGTTTAGTTTCTATTTTTTCTAACTTTTTATCAGGTAATGGGACAGCTTCAGACTTTTCTAATTTAATTTTTTCCTGTTTTTTTTCAGGGACTGGTATTTTTTTTGATTTTGATAAGTCTATCTCATCTTTTTGATTATCAAATTTTACTTGCTTATTTATCTCTTTTTTTATCTCTTTAGGTGGGGCTTGCTCCGAGAGTAACTTTTTATTTTCAGTTTTTGCTTTTTCGATAATTTTAGCTGCTTTTGGGGCATAAGGAATATTCATCTGCTCAGAAATTTGTATTAATTCAACTGATATACTTGGGAGTAACTCAATTGGTTTTTTTACAACGAAAGGAAGGGCAAAAATTGTTGCGACAAATATAGATCCATGAAAAATAACTGAAAATAACATACCAAAAGAAAAATTATTAAATCCATTTGGAACACCACTTAATGCAATTTTATTAAACAAGTTTATCTCTCTTTATATGGTTCAGATATTAAGGCAACTTTAGTAAAGCCTGAACCTGAAAGTATACCCATTACTTCTAATACTCTCCCATAATTAATTGTCTTGTCACCTCTAACATAAATTCTTGTGTCAGTTCTATTGTTAGACACAGCTAAAATTTTTTTAATCAAATTATTAAATTCAATTTTTGTCTCTTGAATAAAAACTTCACCTTTTGAGTTTATAGTTAATGTGAGTGGCTCACTTTCCTCTGGTAAAGTATCAGCAGATGTCTCTGGGAGATCAACTTGAACACCGACTGTAAGCAAAGGAGCAGTCACCATAAAAATAATTAACAGAACAAGCATTACATCAACAAAAGGAGTTACATTTATTTCACTCATCGGTTCTCTTTCTGAACGCTTTAAGTTAAATGCCATATTAAATTATTGAAATAAATCTTTTTGAAAAATTTTCTAGTTTTTGAGAATATTTTTTGGAATCATTTCCAAATTTATTATAAGCAATTACTGCTGGTATTGCTGCTAATAAACCTAAAGCAGTTGCAAATAAAGCTTCAGCAATTCCAGGAGCCACTATGGCTAGACTGGTATTTCTCGATATAGCAATTGATTGAAAAGAATTCATTATTCCCCAGACAGTTCCAAATAATCCAATAAATGGTGCTGTAGATCCCACTGTTGCTAGAAAAGTAAATTTGTTGTTTACAACATTCATTTGCTTTTCGATATTTACTTCTAAAATATTTTCGAGTCTTTGGCTTATATTTGTTTTTGATCTTGATTTCATAACAGCTTGCATCGAATCTTTGAATAATTGAGCCATTGGATTATCCAATGATGTCGGCAGGCTATTGTAAAATGTTTCTGCAGACTTAGACTTCCAAAATCTTTCTTCAAAATCCTCGGAATCTCTATTAATTTTTCTAAACATTATAATTTTATCAAAAATTATCGCCCAAGAATAAACTGAGCTAGCGATTAGAATGATAATCACAGATTTAACTATAAAGTCTGCTCTCAAAAATAAACTTAAAATTGAAAAATCTGTATTACTTGCTAATCCTACTGCTTGGGAGGTTATATCTGCGTCCATCCAATTGATTTCACACTAAAATGTGTCATGAATTTGTCTATAAAGGCTAGCTATATTTATTTTTCTTGAGAATTTAGATGATAATTAGCTATTAATATTGCATCTGCTTTGTTGGTATCCTTTTTTCGAGATAAAATTGACGAAAACTTAGGAAACATTTCGATTGCTTTAACTCTACTCGAATCTTTTTGAGAATTTATTAAATCATAATGCTTTTTCCATTTGGCTGGTCTTACAAAAAAAATTGGTAGTTGCATTGCAGCACAAACTCCTTTTAAAACTCCAAATGATTGTCCAAAGTTAAACATACTAGTAACACCTTGTCCAGGCATTGCAGAAACTTGCTCTACCACTACATTTATATTCTCAGATTTGTAGTTTTGAATTCTTAAAGATATTTCGTTAAATATTTGGCTACCATTAATTTGTTTTTTATTTTTATTTCCTGATGCCATAGTAGGCATATCAATTACATCCTTCAATTCTCCGTCTTCAAAAAAACAAATTGCACCAGTTATTCCAGGATCTATTCCTATAATTAACATAAAATTAAATTAAATTGCATTTGTAAAAACATTTTGAACATCATCATCTTCTTCTAAAATCTCCAAAAACTTATTCATTTTTTCTTTGTCTTCCTCATTTAGATTAATTTTATTTATAGGAACCCATTCAATTTCTGTAGATATAAAATTAGAAATCTCTTTTTCCAATAGATTTTTTACATCATATATCTCATCATTATTTGTATGAATTTCATAATAATTATTGTGAAATATGCAATCATTAGCTCCAGCATCAGTTGCTAGGTTGAAAACTTTTTCTTCATCAATTTCTCCTTTATCAATTTTTATAACACCTAGCTGAAGAAAATTATGTGATGCTGAACCTTGTGTGCCAAGTCCTCCTCCATTTTTTTGAAAAATTGTTCTTAAATTAGATGCAGTTCTATTTTTATTATCCGTTAAAGTAGTAATTACTATAGCTGTTTTTGCAGGTCCAAATCCTTCATATCTTATATTTTCAAAATTAGAGTCTGCCGCTATTGATGATTTGTCAATTGCTCTTTCAATATTATCTTTTGGCATATTTGCTGATCTAGCAGCCTGGATCGCAGATCTTAATCTTGAATTCATATCTGGATTTTTATCTCCAAGTTTTGCTGCTACTGTAATTTCCCTAGATAGTTTTGAAAAAATGGCTGATCTTTGCTTGTCTGCCTTTCCCTTTTTATGTTTAATCCCTGCCCAATGTGAATGTCCTGCCATGATTTAAAATTTTTTCTGAAGTTGACCACCAAATATAAACTGACTAATATTTGATGCCAAACCATTTTTTGGATTAGCTTCAATAATTGCTCCACATAGTGAGGCCTTACCTTCAGCAGGAAAATGTTTTATAGAATCTCTTTTGTAAAACCTATTGACAGAATTTTTAGTGTCCATCCCAATTACTGAATCATAATCACCACACATTCCTGCATCTGTTAAATATGCGGTTCCCTTACTTAATACCCTTCCGTCATTTGTAGGAACATGAGTATGAGTTCCCACAACAAATGTAGCATTTCCGTCAAATACGTGTCCAATGGCCATTTTCTCACTTGTTATCTCGCCATGAAAGTCAACTATAAGAAAATCATACTTTTTTTTCAGCATATTTTGATCTAAAAATTCTTTGCTTTTTATAAAGACATCATCAGATTTTTTCATAAAAACATTACCCATTAAATTTAATACACCCACTTTGTAACCGCCATAAGAATCATAAATACCAAAACCATCACCTGGAACATCGCCAGATAAATTAAGAGGTCTTAATAACCTTTTCTGATTTTTTATAAATTCATATGTTTCTTTTTGATCCCAGACATGATTACCAGTTGTAATTACATCAACGCCACAACTAAGTAATTCATTCACTATATTCTCTGTTATACCTACACCTTCTTTTGCAGCATTCTCACCGTTTACAACAACAAAGTTTATTTTTTTTGATTTGATAATATCTGGTAAAAATTTTTTTACTGCATGACATCCACTATTGCCAACTATATCACCTAAAAATAAAATGTTCATTTTATGATTCCTTTATTAGTTAAAATAAAGTCTAATTTTTTGTCAAATTTATTAATGGGAATATTTTTAACTTCTTGAAATGGAAAGGCAAAACCAACTGTTAAAACTTTTTTAAAATTTGAAAGTTTTGAAATATATCTGTCATAAAACCCACCTCCATAACCTAATCTAAATTTATTATTATCAAATCCAACAAGAGGGACAATCAAAACATCTGGAAAAACTTTCTTTTTAATATATGGCTCTGGTATACCTTGGTAACTGATTTTTAGGGGGTTTTGAAAAGACCATTCATAAAAATCCATATCATAATTTTTCTTAGTAATCGGTAAAGATATTTTAAAATTATTTATTTCTAACTTTTCTAAAATATCTAAACATCCTATTTCACTATTTATTGGATAATACCCTCCAATGTTGATATTTTTATTAAAATTCAATTTTTTCAATATACTATTAAATTTAATGAAGCTTATGACTTGATCAGTAAAATTAGCTTTTCTTAAAGTAATTAATTTTTTTCTTAATTTTTCCTTAGACACTATGATTATTGAGTCTTGGTATCTGGATCATTTCGTTTGATAAAATTTTCTAACTCGAGTGTAGTCTTATCAACTAAAGATTCATAATCGTTACGATTAGCATCGATTTCATTCTTTAAATTATCCTGGTTTTTGCTTAATTCAGAAATCTCGATTTCTTTTAAATCTCTATAATTATATACTAGTGATTTAAGTTCTTTAAATTTCTCAGTAATTTTATTTATTTCTTTTTTTTGTATATCTATTTTTTTTTTAGTCTCATAATACTCATCTAAAACAGAAATAGACGTTATAAGTAAAAGTTTGCTTTCACCTATATTTCCCAAAGAATTTTTTAAATTACTAAACTTTTCATTTAAATATAAGGCTAATTCCTCTAAATGTTCCTCTTGCCCATCTTCACAAGATAACAGAAATTCTTTTCCATTAAATTTTATATTTACATTTGCCATTTATCAATTTCTTCCATTAAATTATCTGTTTCTTGGTTTAATTCATCAATTTTTTCAGAAAATTGATCTTCCCTTTTTTTTTCCTCAATTTCTTTTTTTTTAAAATCATCAAATTTCTGTTTAAGAGTCTGATTTTCTTGTTGAAGTGTATTATACTTTTGTTCTATTTCTTTTTTTTCAATTTCTAATTGATTTTTTTGGTTTGCTAGATTTTCTAACTCCAAAATTTTATCTGGTTTTATATTCTCTAGATTTTTTAATTTATCTAAAGTTTCTAATAGTTTTTTTTCTTTTTCACTAATTGATTTCATATATATATCTATATTAATAAATTGATTCACCTAAGTCTACAAAGGATAAATTTTGAAAAAATTTAATAAAATCTTGTCTAACTCTATACGTGTTCTTTCGATGGATGCCGTACAAAAAGCTAATTCTGGTCACCCAGGTATGCCTATGGGGATGGCTGATGTATCTACAATACTTTTTAAATATTTTTTGAAATTTAATCCAAAAAATCCAAGCTGGATAAATAGAGATAGATTCGTTTTATCTGCTGGTCACGGATCAATGTTGCTTTACTCATTACTTTATTTAACAGGTTACAAAAGTGTTAAATTAAAAGATATTAAAAACTTTAGACAACTTGACTCTATTTGTGCAGGTCATCCAGAGTATGTTCAAAACTCAGGCATTGAAACAACAACAGGTCCTTTGGGTCAGGGAATTTCTAATGCAGTAGGTTTTGCATTAGCAGAGGAAATTTTAAAACAAAAAATCGGTAAAGATATTATAAATCATAAAACTTATGTAGTTGCTGGAGATGGCTGTCTAATGGAAGGCATAAGCCACGAAGCTATGAGCTTGGCTGGACATTTAAAACTTAAAAACTTAATAATGTTATTTGATAATAATTCTATATCCATTGATGGGCCAACAAGTTTAGCAGTTTCAGATAATTTTAAAAAAAGATTTGAGAGTTATGGGTGGGAATACCTAGAAATTGATGGTCATAAAGAAAAAGAAATATTTAATGCCCTTAAAAAAGTTCAAAATGCAAAAAAACCCACAGTTATTTCTTGTAAGACTAAAATTGGTTATGGATCACCTAATAAATCTGGAAAAGCCTCCTCTCATGGAAGCCCTCTTGGTAATGAAGAGATTGAACTGGTTCGAAAAGAATTAGGTTGGAATTATAAACCATTTGAAATTCCCAAAAATATATTGAAGATTTGGCGAGAAATTGGGGGTAAGGGAGAAAAAATTGAAAACAGGTGGAACAAAGTTTATAGCAAGAAAAAAAATAAAATAAATAAACTTTTTAAAAATGAGTTCTTAAAGTCTGCAGTAATTGAAAAAAAAATAGCATTAAAAGAAGAAAAAAGTCTTGCTTCCAGAAAATCCTCTGAGTCAATTATTAAATCTCTTGTTAAAAACAATAATACACTTATTGGTGGATCAGCAGATCTTGCTGGATCAAATAATACTAAAACAAAAAATCATGAAATAATAAAACCAGGAAATTTTAACGGAAACTATATTCATTATGGAGTAAGAGAACATGCGATGTGTGGAATAATGAATGGATTAGCTTTACACAGTAAATTCATACCTTATGGAGGAACTTTTTTAATTTTTTCAGATTACTGCAAACCATCAATAAGATTAGCGGCAATGATGAAACAACAGGTTATATATGTAATGACACATGACTCCATAGGGCTTGGGGAGGATGGGCCAACACACCAACCTATTGAACAATTATCTGGATTAAGATCAATACCCAACCTTAATGTTTTTAGACCTGCAGATAGAATAGAAACTATTGAATGTTGGGAACATGCTTTAAAGAGCTCTATAACACCAAGTATTCTATCGTTAACAAGACAAAACCTTAATCCTATTAGAAATAAATATTCAAATACTAACAAGTGCTCATTAGGAGCTTATGAAGTTTTAAGAACAAACAAAAAAATAAAATTGACTATTTTAGCAAGTGGTTCTGAGGTAAACTTGGCTATAGAGGCCAGCCATAAATTAGCCAAAGATAGGATATACTCCAAAGTTATATCGGTACCATGTATGGAGCTTTTTGACACACAACCAGGTAATTATAAGAATAAAATTTTAAATGAAACAAAATTGAAAATATCAATCGAAGCTGGATCAAGCGACTGTTGGAAAAAATATGTAGGTAATTTTGGAATGACTTTTGGCATTGACGTATTTGGAAAAAGTGCTCCGTATAAAGATATTTATAAATATTTTGGTCTAATATCTTCAAACATTGTGAATAAAATAAAGAAGGAAATAAAAAACTAAAAATGACTATTAAAATTGGAATTAATGGGATGGGTAGAATTGGCCGAATGGTGGTTAGATCAATTTTTGAAACTCAAAATAAAAATTTAAAAATTAGTCACATAAACAACAGATCTAATGCAGAAGCAACTTGTAAATTAATAAAATATGACTCTATTCATGGAAAATTTAACGCAGATTTTAAATTTAATGAAAATGAATTGATAATTAATAAAAATAAAATTACATTTTCTCAAGAATCTAAAATCGAAAATATTGATTGGAAAAAATACCATGTTGACTATGTTTTTGAGTGTACTGGTAAATTTAATTCAAAGGAAAAATTATTTTCACACATTAAAAATGGAGCAAAAAAAGTAATCGTTTCAGCTCCATGTAAAAATGCAGATAAAACAATTGTGTTTGGTGTAAATGAAAATATTATTTCAAAGGATGATAAAATAATATCTGCTGCCTCTTGCACAACTAACTGTTTAGGACCAGTGGTAAATGTCCTTAATAATAATTTTGAAATCGAAAAAGGTTTTATGACTACCATTCATGCATTTACTAGTGATCAAAGAATTTTAGATAATTCTCATAAAGATCCAAGAAGAGCAAGAGCTGCAAGTCAGTCAATAGTTCCAACATCAACTGGGGCATCAAAAGCAATAGGCGAGATAATTCCAAGCTTAAAAGGTAAATTGGAAGGGATTGCAATGAGAGTCCCAACTCCTAATGTGTCCCTTGTCGAGTTGATATTCTGTTCAAAAAAAGAAATAGATATAAAAAAAATTAATGATGCTTTTGAATACGCCTCTAAAAATGAGTTGAAAAAAATTTTAGAGGTTACTCATGAGAAACTGGTGTCCGTTGATTTTAATCATCATTCTGCATCTGCAATTGTAGATGCTTCTTTGACAAATGTGATTGGAAATAATATGGGTAAAATTTCCGCTTGGTATGATAATGAATGGGGTTTTTCCAATAGAATGTGCGATATAGCTGAGAATTTAAGTAAAATCTCTTAATGAGAAGTATATTAAACGAAAAAAATCTTAATAATAAAAAAATATTACTTAGATTAGACTTAAATGTTCCTTTTGAAAATGGAAAAATAAGTGATACGACAAGAATTGATAAAATTCTCCCAACATTGAAATTTTTAATACAACAAAAAACTAAAATAATAATTTTATCACATGTGGGAAGGCCAAAAGGAAAAGTAGTAAAAGAGTTGTCCTTAAAACCAATATGTGAAGATTTGAAAAAAAAATTAAATGTAAGTGCAAAACTAATAACAAAAAATATTTATGAAATTAAAAATAAAGATTTCTTTGAAAATTTTGATGAAGAAATTCTTATTTTAGAAAATATAAGGTTTTATATTGAAGAGGAAAAAAATGATCAAAAATTTGCAGAACACCTAGCAAGCTTAGGAGATATTTATGTGAATGATGCATTTTCATGTTCTCATAGAGCACACGCATCTATTTATCAAGTTTCTAAATATTTACCTTCTTACTCTGGACTGCAACTTGATTTAGAGATATCAGCTCTTAATAAAATTACCACTGAAATAACAAAACCTATAACATGTATAATTGGAGGATCTAAAATTTCAACTAAAATAGATATTATCAAAAATTTAATAACAAAATTTAATAATATTATAATTGTTGGAGGGATGGCTAATAATTTTATTGAATATTTTGGAAATAATATTGGAAAATCAATTAAAGAAAAAAATTGTCATGAATTGGTTGATGAAATTATTTCACTTTCAGAAAAAAATGAATGTAAGTTAATATATCCTTGTGACGTACTTGTATCTAAATATTTAAATGGTTCACCAGCAAATAAAGAATTAGATCAAATCTTACCTGATGAAATGATTTTAGATATTGGACCAAAAACAATTAATAAAATAATAGATATTATTGATAATAGTAAAACAATATTTTGGAACGGACCCGCTGGTTATTTTGAAAATCCAAATTTCGCTAATGGAAGTATTAAAATAGCCAAAAAAATAGTTGATAATAATAGATCAAACAAAATTTTTTCTGTTGTGGGCGGTGGTGATACTGTCTCATTATTAAATAGATTGAAAATTGTTGGTAACTTTAATTTTGTTTCAACTGCAGGTGGAGCTTTTCTAGAATATCTTGAAGGAAAAAAGCTGCCTGGTATAACCGCTTTAAATTGATATGTCAGAGCTTAATAAAATTGCACTTAAAATAATATCTAATGGCAAAGGTATCCTTGCAGCGGATGAAAGTAATGGAACTATGACAAAAAGACTAGAGGCAGTAAACGTGACCTCAACACCAGAAAATAGACTTTTATTCAGAGAAACACTATTTTCATCTGTATGTATGAAGAAATATATAGGTGGTGTAATTCTTTACGATGAGACAATAAATCAAAGAACAAATATTGGACAATCAATCCCTGATTTAATTTCCTCTTCAGGTGCGTTACCTGGGATAAAAGTTGATACAGGTGCAAAAACTTTGGCAAATTCTTCTGATGAGAAAATTACTGAGGGATTAGATGGACTTAGAGAAAGATTAAAAAGATATTATGAGCTTGGAGCTCGTTTTACAAAATGGAGAGGCGTTTTTGTTATAACCAAGAAATATCCAAGTATAATTGCAATTCATACAAATGCTCATGCTCTTGCAAGATACTCCTCACTAGTTCAAGAGTGTGGGATGGTTCCAATAGTAGAACCTGAAGTATTAATGGATGGAGACCATTCCGCCAACCTTTGTCTGAATAAAACATCAGAGGTAATTAAGAAATGTTTTGATGAATTAATATTACACAAAGTCGATCTTTCGGGAATTATTTTAAAACCAAATATGATTTTAAGTGGAACACATTGTAAAAATAAAATCTCCAACGAAGAGGTCTCAAGAAAAACCCTTGAATGTCTTCAAAATGTGGTTCCAAGTGAAGTACCTGGAATTGCCTTTTTATCTGGAGGTCAATCAGAAATAGAAGCTACAGAAAATTTAAATTTAATTAATAAAAATAATAGTACAAATTTTATAATGACATATTCATATGGAAGAGCTCTACAACAAAGCGCTCTTAAACAATGGTCAAAAAACACTAAGGATAAAGAGAAAACTCAAAATATTTTTAATCATAGAGCTAAAATGTGTACGTTAGCTGCTAAAGGAAAATGGTCTATAGAACTTGAAAATAAATAAAAAAAAATTTATTTATCTTATTTCCCCAAATAAAATAACAAAAAGCTTTTATAAGGATTTAAAGTTAGTTTTAAAAAGTAATAAGGTGAGTTTCTTTCAAATGAGATTAAAAAAATACTCAATGACACAAAAAATTATTATAGGAAATAAGATCAAAAAAATATGTCAAAATCATAAAGTAAAATTTATAGTTAATGACGATCCTTTGCTTGCAAAAAAGCTTAATGCAGACGGTTGTCATTTGGGACAAAAAGATATGTCCATTAATAAAGCTAGAGAAATTGTTGGAAATAAAATGATTGGAATCACATGCCATAATTCAATAAGACTAGCTAAAAATGCGATAAAATTAAAACCTGATTATTTAGCATTTGGAGCATTCAACTCATCAAAAACAAAGAAAACAAAATATCAAGCTACTACTAAAATTTTAAATAAGGTAAATAAGATAACTAATACTCCCATAGTTGCAATTGGTGGAATTAATTCTAGCAATTATAAAAATCTGCTATTGAATAAGGCAACTTTTTTAGCTATCTCAAGCTATATCTGGAATAATAAGAAATTTAAACCAAAAAAAGCAATAGGAATTTTAAGATGAAGATTAATGCTGGAGAAATTAGAGTTGGAATGCTTCTGGAATATAAAAATGATTTGTGGCAAGTTCTAAAAACCCAACATGTTAAGCCAGGTAAAGGTGGCGCATTTGCTCAAGTGGAAATGAAAAGTGTAGGAAAAAATACAAAATTAAATGAAAGATTTAGATCAAATGAGTCAATAGAAAAAGCTACTGTTGAAGAAAATAAATTTAATTATCTTTATTCAGATGAAAATAATTATTTTTTTATAGATCCAAAAACTTTTGAACAAATTGAGATTAAAAAGGATATAATTGGTGAAAAAGGTAAATTATTGACTGAAAATCTTGAGGTTACTTTAAGTTTTTACAATGGAAGTGCGATTTCAATTGAACTTCCTAATCAAATAAAGTGTAAAATTTCCGCAACCGATGGTGCCTTGAAAGGTCAAACTGTTTCGTCATCATATAAACCAGCCATACTTGATAATGGAATTAAAATACAAGTCCCTCCATTTGTAGAAGTGGAAGATGAAATCATTTTGGATACCAGAACATTAGAATATGTAAAAAAAATTTGAATTATGAATTCTATTTCACCTCATTTAAATATAATGATTAAAGCTTGTGAAAAAGCGTCGAAGATAATTATTAGAGATTTTGGAGAGATTGAAAACCTACAAGCTTCAAAAAAAGGACCAAGAGATTTTGTAACAAAAACTGACAAAAGAGTTGAGGAAATACTTATCGATGAGTTAACTAGAGCAAAAAAGAATTATTCTTTCTTGACCGAGGAAAATGGAAAAATTGATAATAACGATAAAGATAAAATATGGATTATTGATCCGATTGACGGTACAACCAATTTTTTACATGGAATACCTCATTTTGCTATTTCAGTTGCACTAAAAATAGATAATGAATTAAACTCTGCTTTAATACATGATCCAATAAAAAATGAGATATTTTTTGCTGAAAAAAATGACGGAGCATTTTGTAATAACCATAGAATAAGAGTTTCAAATAAAAGTGACATTGAAGATTGTTTATTTTCATCTAATCCAGAGGGTTTAAAAATTATTTATCCAAGTTTGAATATGAGGAATTCAGGATGTGCAGCACTTGATTTGGCGTATGTAGGGTCTGGTAGGTTGGATGGTTTTTTTCATAACAAAATAAATTTATGGGATATAGCCGCTGGAGTATTAATAGTAAAAGAAGCTGGGGGGTACACGAATGATTTTAGTAAATATAGTGAAAATAATATCAATATAAGGGCTTCAAGTAGCACAATATACAACAAAATGATGAAAAAATTATCGAAGTTTTAATTGTTTTTATTTAACTTTTTGCTATAAAGCCGGCTATGAAAAAAAACTTACATCCTAACTATCATAACATTAAAGTAGAAATGACAGATGGGAGTCAATTCGATACTAGATCAACATGGGGATCTGAAGGTGAAGTTTTGAAACTTGAAATTGATCCAAAATCACACTCCGCTTGGACAGGTGGTAAGCAAAAAATTCTTGATAAAGGAAGAGTAAGTAAATTCAATAAAAAATTCCAAAATTTTAGATCTGAGACTAAATAATGAGTAGAGCACCATTAATGCCTATGGCTACTGCTGTTTGGTTAGTGGAAAATACGTCATTATCTTTTAAACAAATATCTGAGTTCTGCAAGTTACACGAAGTAGAAATACAAGGAATTGCTGACGGTGAAGTTGCAAAAGGTATAGTTGGATACAATCCTATTATTGCTGGACAATTAAGCAAAGAGGAAATAGCTCTTTCTTCAACTGACCCCAATAGAGCACTTAATTTATTAGTTAATGAAGTTGAAATTGACAGTGAAAATAAAAAATCTAAAAAGTATATACCGTTATCTAAAAGACAGGATAAACCAGATTCTGCACTTTGGTTAATAAAACAACATCCAATTTTGAAAGATTCTCAAATTGCAAAAATAGTTGGAATAACTAAAAACTCAGTCACGGCCATAAGAAATAAAAGTTATTGGAACTATAATAATTTGAATCCTAAAGATCCGGTAGCAATGGGTTTATTTTCACAAAAAGACTTAATTAATAATATTGAAAAAGCTGAAAGAAGAATAATCAAAGAAAAAAAAGAAAAAGAAAAATTGCAATTAAATAAATGAAGTATGAAATCTAATAGACAAACAAATTATAAAGTGCTACCTAATGCATTTTCTGGAGGTAGTTATTAAAATAGAGGTTAAAGATAATAATATTGAACAAGCTTTAAGAGTTTTAAAAAGAAAACTTCAAAGAGATGGTTTTTTTAAAATTATAAAATTAAAAAATACTTATGAAAAACCATCTGAAAAAAAGAAGAGAATTCTCCAAGAAAACATTAAAAGAGTAAAAAAACTAAATAAATTAAAAAATAGAATATAAAACCGCGGGGTGGAGCAGCCTGGTAGCTCGCAAGGCTCATAACCTTGAGGTCGGCGGTTCAAATCCGTCCCCCGCAACCAATTTCACATTAAATTTTAAAATTAGATTTATTACTGTCTACTAGAAAAGCTTTTACCGTTTCTTTTGTAAGTTGCTCAAATGATTTACCAAAATTTTCTATTTTATCGATTATATTTGGAGGAACAGTAATTATATGACAACCTAATTTTTTTGCTTGCAAATAATTATATGGTTCCCTAACGCTAGCCCATAAAATCTCTACATTCTTAAATTTCTTGGCCAATCTAATGCTCTTTACAAATTCTGGCACTGGGTCCTTACCTGCATCTCCTGCTCTACCTGCAAAAATAGAAATAATTATTTTTGTTTTTTTATTAATCAACTTCAAAATTCTTTCGGTTTGTTTGGCACTATAAACAGCTGTCACATTTAATTTAATATTTTGATTATTTAAATCTTTTATAATTTGTCCCATAAATTTACCTTTAGAGTTAGTAACTGGTACTTTCACATAAACATTTTTGCCCCAAGTATTTATTTTAAGTGCTTGAATTTTCATTTCTTTATACTTGTCGGCAAATACTTCAAGGGACACAGGTTTATTTTGGCAAATTTTTAAGATCTTTTGTGAATATGATTTATAATCATTTGCCCCGGCTTTTCTAATTAGGCTTGGGTTAGTTGTAAATCCTTTTACAATTTTTTTTTTATTATATTTCTTAATTTGACCCAATTCAGCAATGTCGCAAAATATTTTTGTATTCACATTTATACTTATAAATTTTTAGTAATATCTTCTGTCATTTTTTTTGCATCTGCAAACAACATTAGAGTATTTTCTTTATAAAATAGATCATTATCTATTCCAGCATAACCAGGGGATAAACTACGTTTAACAAATAACACTGACTTACATTTTTCAACATCAAGAACAGGCATACCATAAATTGGGCTTTGTGGATCTGTTTTTGCGACGGGATTTGTCACATCATTAGCACCTATTACAAATGCTACATCCGCATTCGCAAAATCATTATTAATCTCCTCTAATTCAAATACTTCGTCATATGGAACATTTGCTTCAGCAAGCAAAACGTTCATATGACCTGGCATTCTTCCTGCTACAGGATGAATGGCATAAGATACTTTGATGTCATTCTTTTTTAATGTATCAACCATTTCCCTTAAAGCATGTTGCGCTTGGGCTACAGCCATACCATAACCAGGAACGATTATTACTGATGATGCATTTTTCATTAGAAAAGCAGCATCATCTGCATTACCACTTTTAACAGGTCTTTGCTCTTTATTTTGAGATGATGATGATTGTTCAGTTGCACCAAATCCGCCCAAAATAACATTAAAGAATGATCTATTCATTCCTTTACACATTATGTAAGATAAAATTGCCCCTGATGATCCAACCAATGCACCTGTAATAATTAAAGCAGTATTTTCTAAAGTAAAACCTATTCCAGCAGCAGCCCAACCAGAATAAGAGTTAAGCATTGAGATAACTACAGGCATATCAGCTCCACCAATTGGAATAATTATTAAAAATCCAATTAAAAAAGAAACCGCGATTAATATCCAAAATAAATTCGCTGATTGAGTTGAACAAAGATAAAATGTTAAAACTACAATTAAAATTAATATTAAAGCATTTAATACATGTTGACCTTTAAAAGTTATAGGTGCACCCGACATTATTCCTTGAAGCTTTAAAAAGGCAATAATTGAACCTGAAAAAGTGATTGCACCAACAGCAGCTCCTATCGCCATTTCAATTAAACTTGCAAGTTTTATATTTCTTGGTGTTCCAAGTCCAAAAGCTTCAGGATTTATAAAAGCTGAAATTGCAACAAACACTGCAGCCAAACCAACTAAACTGTGAAAACCAGCAACTAACTCTGGCATCGCTGTCATTGGAATACGGTACGCAATAAATGCTCCAATACTTCCACCTATTGCTAAAAATATAAGTACATAAATGAAACCAGATGAAAAATTACTGACAGATAAAAACGTAACAGTAACCGCTATCAGCATTCCAATAATTCCAAATAAATTTCCTTGCCTTGAGGTTTCAGGTGATGACAATCCTCTTAAAGCTAAAATAAATAATACCCCTGAGATAAGATATAAAATTGCTGAAAGATTTGCAGACATCTATTACTTATCCTTTTTCTTTTTTTTATACATAGCAAGCATTCTCTGGGTGACTAAAAATCCACCAAAGATATTAACTGCTGCTAAAACTATCGCTAAAAATCCAAAAATACTTGATGATGAAAAAATAATTCCATCACTACCTGATAAGGCTGCAATTATAGCCCCTACTATAATTACAGATGAAATTGCATTTGTGACAGACATTAAAGGTGTATGTAATGAGGGTGTTACACTCCACACCACATAATACCCAATAAATATTGATAATATAAATATACTTAATCTGAATATAAAAGGATCTATTTCCATAATCTATTTTATTAAAGTTTTTTCAATTATTTCGTCTTCCAAATTAATATTTAATTTCTTACTTTCTTTATCATATAAATTTGAAACAAAATTAAATACATTTTTAGCATATAAATTTGAAGCTGATACTGGTAATTTATTTAATATATTTGCTTCACCTAAAATTTTAACACCATTTTTTTCAACAATTTTATCAACTTCTGTAAAGACTGTATTTCCACCTTGAACAGCTGCTAAATCGTAAATTACTGAGCCAGGTTGAAGATTTTTAAACATATCTTCTTTAATAATTTTAGGTGCATCTCTACCAGGAATTAAAGCTGTACAAATAATAATATCAATTTTTTTTAGAGTATCAGTTAATAATTGTTCTTGTTTTTTTTTAAAATCATCAGACGCTTCTTTTGCGTAACCACCCTCAGTTTCCAAATTTTCGGAACCCTCGACAGTCAAAAATTTTCCACCTAAACTTTCAACTTGCTCTTTTGATGCTATTCTAACATCTGTTGCAAATACAACCGCACCCATCCTTTTGGCTGTAGCAATTGCCTGTAATCCTGCAACTCCCGCTCCAACAACTAAAACTTTTGCTGCAGGAATTGTTCCAGCCGCAGTCATCATCATTGGAATAGCTCTTTCATAAACTTGGAAAGCTTCTACCACTGCTTTGTACCCAGCAAGGTTTGCCTGTGATGATAAAATATCCATTGATTGTGCTCTTGTAATTCTTGGCAACAATTCTAATGAAAAACAATTTATTTTCTTTGATTTTAAATTTTCTAATCTTGGTTTATTTAAAAAAGTATTTAATGAGCCAATTAAAGTCAAATTTTCTTTAAATAATGACATTTTTTCATCTGTAGGCAATCCTAATTGAATAATAATATCCGAATTATTAATTAATTCCTCCTCATTATCTAAAAAACTAACACCTAGATTTTTAAAATCTTCATCACTAAAACCTAAGTGTGCTCCATAATTTTTTGGTAATGATAAATTAAAACCTAAGCTAATATATTTTTTTGCAATTTCTGGGGTAACGGCTATACGCTTTTCTATATCTCTGTTTTCTGAAATAGATACTAGTTTCATAACAAATATAATTTATAATTTTTTAAAAAAAATGTCGCTAATAAAGCTAAAATGAAAAATATCACTATTACGTACGAAGATAAAAAATTAGTAAAATTATTCCAATTATTTTTATGGTTTTCATTATCCATAAAACTATTTTTGTCTTGCTTTAAACTTTGGGTTCGTTTTATTAATAATGTAAACTCTTCCTCTTCTTCTAACAAGTTTAGAGTTAAGATCTCTTTTTTTTATAGACTTTAATGAGCTTTTAATTTTCATAATTAGAAAGAGTTAATAAAGGAACTTACGTAATCTTTCAATTGTAATTTTCCAAATTTTTGAATTATTTTATTATTTGACGAAATTTTAGTTAACGCTGAAGCATATCTTTCACCCGACCTTGGTTCTAACATTATAATTTTACTTTTGAACATTTTCGCAACATCTATTATCGCATATGCTTTTTTATTACTTATGCTATAATATCTGCATTTATTTGCTTTAAACGCGTCATAACAAACACTAACAGTATCATATACATGAGTAAATCTTCTAGTTTGAGTCCCTGGCTTAACTACAGACATAGGTTTTTTATTAATATATTTATCTTCAAATATACCAATTACTGTTGCCATATCACCAACTCTAATATGTCCTGGTCCATATACATTATAAAAAAAAATAATTTCAAATTTAAATTTAAACCATTTTTTAAGATTTTCTAATAATTCTAAATTTTTGGATTTTGTGAAGGCATAAGGGGATAAATTTTTATCCTTTCCCCTTTTTCCCAAACTTGCAGAAGTTGCAGAATAAATGAGTTTAATTTTATTATCAAGACAGAATTTAAAAACTGCTTGCGATCCAATTGAATTTGATTGAAAACATTCTTTAAATTTTTTAAAACTTTGAAAAATTCTTGAAAATTCACCAAAATGAAAAATACAATTTATATTGGATTTATATTTGTATAAAATTTTTTGAATATTTAAAACATTACCCCTCAGATACTTAACTCTTTTATCTTTAATATGATTTTTTTTTGAGCCAGTTGAATAATTATCTAAACTTATAATTTTAAATTTAGATTTCTTTAATAAAAAATGAATAAGGTTTGATCCGATAAACCCCGCTCCACCAGTAACAATTATGTACTCTTTGATCATTTATATTGTCTTATTTTTTTTTCCCAGTTCAATGCTGTTTTGATTATAATATTTAAATTGTTATATTTAGGCTTCCATTTAAAATATTTTTTAAATTTTTGAGTATTAGCAATTATTTTTTCACAATCTCCTGGTCTTCTTTTGCCAATTTGGGCATTTATTTGATAACCTAAAATTTTATTGAAAGTGCTCACTACATTTTTAACTGAAAAACCTCTTCCATAGCCACAATTAAAAATATTTGAATGATTTTTATTAATCAAATTTTTTGCACAAATATAATGCATTTGAGCTAAATCGCTAATGTGAATATAATCCCTTACTGGCGTACCATCTCTTGTGTCATAGTCATTTCCATTTATTATTAATTTTTTTCTTTTTCCAATCACTACTTCACAAATAACTTTAATTAGATGAGAAGAGTATTTTGATATTAACCCAGACCTATATTTCATATCTGCGCCAGCAACATTAAAATATCTCAATATGATGTAGTTTATTAGAATTTTTTTTGATTTGTTAATAATAAATTTTTCTGTTTTTAATTTTGATAATGCATATGGATTTCCGGGAACTTTTTTGTCGTTTTCTGAAACTTTGCCTTTATTTGATTTACCATAAACTGATGCTGTTGATGAAAATATGAGTTTATCAATTTTATTATTAAAACAAATATTCAAAAAAATCTTTGTTTTTTCAAAATTAAAATTAATATATTTTTTTGGTTTCTTGATTGACTCGTCAACTCTTATTAATCCAGCAAAATGCATAACTAAATCAAATTTTTGCTGTTTAACAATTTGAGAAACCTTTTTTTTATCTGCTATATCACAAACAAAAAGTTTTGCTTTTTTTGGTACAAGTCTTTTATTGCCAGTAATTAGACTATCTATTATTGTTACTGAGTGACCTTTTTCAATAAGCAAGATCGCAACGTGACTACCTATATATCCTGCTCCTCCTGTAAGTAAAACATTCATTTTCCTCATTTCCAGACTTTAATTAACTTGAATTTTTAAGTTCATATAAATTTATTTACAGGAAACAGCCTGGCAATGTCCTACTCTTCCATGTCTTAAGACAAAGTACCATCGGCGCTGAAAGGCTTGACTGCCGAGTTCGGAATGGGATCGGGTATTACACTTTCGCAATAATCACCAGGCAAGGTTTTCTACTAAAAATATTTAACAATGTAAAGATTAATATAAGGATATTATTATTTAAAAAATAATTAATTCCATAGTTTAAAATAAACCAAAATTATCTTATTTTTTTCTAATTACTTTTATATTTTTGAACATACTTAAGATAAATGCATAAATTATAGCAACAATAAAACCTGTGCCAATCGAGAGCATCAAAACTAATCTTGGGTTACCTGCGTTGCTAACATTAATGTAATTAATATTATAATCAGTCCAATTAACCTTGGATTTTTTTAACAAATTTATATCATTTTGCATATTTTCTATTTGTATATATTTACGAGATTTAATTAGACTAATTTCTTTATTGATCATTTCATATCCTCTCAAATAATAAGCAATATTTTGAATATTAATATTAAAAGAAACATTCGTGTCAGACAACTTAAGGGTATCTTCTTTGTTATTTCGTATACCAAGCTCTTGTGCGATTAAACTTTGCTCTGTTAAATATTCAATCCTCACTAAATCGTCATTGAGTTTAGTTGTTCTTTTTACCTCCAATAAGTCATTCAACTCTTTGAATATTCTATTTTCAAGATTTTTTGAAACAAGTTTAAGTAGATCATTTAAAATGTTTTTACCCTCATCAATATTATCCCATACAAAATTTAACTTATATTTAGACGGATCTTTCAAATTTGGCTGATACAAAGAAAGTGATTTTGCATACTCATATAATCTCTCGTTTTGTTTTTCTAAAGATAATCCTGAAATGCTTTTCTTAATTCTTTTGTTATTTGATAAAATAGATATTAATTCCTCATAATCTAGTACCTCTTTAACAAATCTTTCCAACATAATTTCGCTTATTTCATTTGGTTTAGCTGCAACCTTTTTATTTGAATTTTCAATTTCGTTTTCATCTGGGTTCAGCAAGTCATCATACACTAGAATATACATTGGTAAAAATCTTGTAAATTCTGTATCTTTAGAACTATTTATATTCAGTAAAAATTTAAATGAATTTGAATTTTGAGAATTATAATAACTGCCTATTAAAATTGAAATAAGTAGAATGAATATAATACTTATTTTTGCATCAAAAATAGTTTTAAAAATTTCTATTATACTTATTTCATTATCGTAATGAACAGATTTTTTTTTCATATATTTAAAGTACTAATAACTTTAAATTATTTTAATTTGAATTTTTTTCAATAATTTTTTTTGAATAAATAGATTGTAAATAGAATCCTACTGGTAAACTATAAACAATCATCAGCCAATTATTAAAAAAGTTTCCATTCGGAGCAAAAGGCCAAACAGTTATTAGTATTCCTGCTAATAGACAAACTTGATAATCTGATAGAAATCTTTTTTCATTTAAAATTATACATTTAAATTGTTTTAAAGATGCATAAATTACATAAATGAAAGAGATAAATAAAAACAAAAATCCTACTATTCCTGTCTCTGCAAGTAATTGAACATAAAAGTTATGTGGATGTGTGCTGCAAGGAGATATGCCTACTCTATACTTATCATCTTTACATTTAACTCTAAACATTTTTGGCCCATGACCTAATATAGGCCTGTCTTTAAACATATTGTATGCAGTTCGAATATGACTGTCATGTTCAGGGGTAAAAATAACTGACTTTTGTGAACTTTTTATTATACCCATATTTTTGGCAGGTTCCTTAAACATTCTATTTGTTAAAGTTGATGAATTTAGACTCATAACAAAAATCAAAACCATACCTATTATAAAAGTAATTAATCTAAATTTTTGATATTCTTTAATTAAAATAATGATAAATATTGTTGATAAATTTAAAAAAAAGAATGCAGCTCTCTCACCTGACAAAAATATTAATACATCTACAAAGATAAACAAAAGTCCTATAAAATATTTTTCAAATTTTTGCTTTGGTTGAATTAGAAATAGAGAAAATAACAAAGGAAATAATCTAGATAAGTATGAACCCAAAATTAAATCATCTTTAAAAAATGATGAGACACGAAGACTACTATCTATTTTTATACCAAATAAATTTTGTCCATTAAAATATTGAAAATATCCATCTATAACTAAAATAGAAAAACATATAATTAATGCATAATAAAAATAATTTATGAAATTTTTATTTTTGTCAATTAAATACCAAATTAAGCAAGCAAAAACTCCTATTCTAAAATAAAAAAATGAACTTTTTAAACTTAAGAGAATATCA
>CACHGV010000001.1 GCA_902579465.1 uncultured Pelagibacteraceae bacterium | reverse complement strand
CAAACAGAGTTAGTCACAATGCTTTTAGTTGCTTCAACATTCATTGGAAGCGCCTATGTTTTAAGTGAAAAAGCACATGTCAGTATGGAATGGATTTATGATTTTTTGTCAAAAAAAAATATTCTAAGACTTAAAATATTTACATCATTAATAAGTTTATTATTTTTCTTAATTTTATTCTATTTTGGATTTTTAATGGTCGAGGAAGCTTTTACCAAAAATTATTCGACAGGAACAGTTTGGGATCCACCCTTATGGATACCTTATTCTTCTATGATGATTGGAGCAGCTTTAATGATACTTCAATACATTGCTGAAATTATTAAACTTTTTGACGAAGAGGATATTAATTAATGGATCCTTTATTAATAGCAGTAATAGTTGCGGTTTTTACACTAATAGTTTTATTTTCAGGAATACCAATCGCGTTTGGTTTAAGTTTTGTCTCGATAGCACTTTTAGTAGCATTTGAAGGGTTTCAAATGTTAGACGTATTTGCAGAAACTTTTTATGCAGGATTAAATTCTTTTGTTCTGCTTTCAATACCAATGTTTATTTTAATGGGAATGGCAGTAGCAAATTCTCCAGCAGGAAAAGATTTATATACTGGATTAGATAGATGGCTATGGAGAGTTCCAGGTGGACTAGTAATATCTAATATTGGTGCTTGTTCAGTTTTCGCTGCTTTAAGTGGATCAAGTCCAGCAACTTGTGCAGCAATTGGAACAATGGGTATACCTGAAATGAGAAAAAGAGGATACTCAGATCAAATAGCAACTGGAACAATTGCGGCAGGTGGGACTCTAGGAGTTTTAATTCCTCCGAGTATTGTTTTAATTGTTTATGGGATTGCTACAGGAACATCGATAGGAAGATTATTTTTATGCGGATTGGTCCCTGGCTTTATGTTGGCAGGAATGTTTGCAATTTGGGCACTTATACATAGTTACTTTATTGATAAAGACTCAGCAAAAGCTTTAAAAAATAGAACGCCTCCTACATTTAAAGAAAAAATTGAGGTGTTGCCAAGAATTCTTCCTTTTTTAGCAATTATAGCTGGTGTCTTATATGTTTTGTATGGTGGTGTTGCGACACCGTCTGAAGCTTCGGGAGTTGGAGCATTTTTAGTTTTTGTATTGATCGCTGTAGTTTACAAAATTTATCAACCAAAAAAAATATGGAATATTGTTAAAGTTTCAATGAAAGAGAGTGTGATGATAATGTTCATAATTGCTGCCTCTTACCTTTTCGCTTTTACATTATCTCAACTTTATGTAACGCAATCATTAGCACAGAGCATGGTTGAATTAAGCTCTAACAAATGGGTAGTATTTATATTAATAAATATTTTTTTATTAATTGCTGGTTTCTTTTTACCACCAGTAGCTGTCATTGTGATGACTTCAGCAATATTGTTACCTGTTATAACTACTTTAGGTTTTGATCCGTACTGGTTTGCAATTGTATTTACGATAAATATGGAAATTGGTCTTATTACTCCACCTGTTGGATTAAACCTTTATATAATTAAGGGTATTACACCAGACGTTAGTTTGTCTGAAATATTAAAAGGATCAATACCTTTTATGATAATTATGGCTTTAGCTATATTAATTTTATGTATTTTTCCTGAAATTGTTACCTGGCTGCCTGATAAAATAATGGGCAAAAGTTTAGGTTTTTAATATATAAAAAACACAATGTTAAATATAAAAAGAATTTTTGAGACCATAGCTGATGCTGGACAAAAGATTTTAGAAAAAAAATCCTTTAAAAGTATTGCAAAAAAAAGAGATCTATTGGATCTTTGTGATGACCTATTGTCTACAAAAGGTGCAGCTTTTGGAATTACATTGGCAAGAGATATATTATTTAGATATCAAAATTTATCTACTGAAGAAAAAAATAAATTTTTAATTGAAGTTAATGAAAAATACAAACCTGACCCATCAAAAATTGATGAAGCTATTAAGAAATATAGTGACAACCAAGATGATTATTCAATTCTAAATCTATCGAAGGTTACCTCTGGTATCAGAAAAGAACTATTTGTTAGATTAAACATGGCTCCTAATGGAACTTCAGAGATTGTGTCTTTAAGAGAAGATTTATTGAAATTAATAAAAGATAAACCTGATTTAAAAAGCTTAGACTATGATTTAATTGATATCTTTAAAAATTGGTTCAACCCAGGATTTTTAAAACTAAGAAAAATAACCTGGGATACAAAAGCAAATATTTTAGAAAAGTTATTAAAGTATGAAAAAGTACATTCTATGAAAGATATGAATGAACTTAAAAGAAGACTTGGAAAAGATAGAAGATTCTTTGCATATTTTCATCCTGCCCTAGAAGATGAGCCTATTATATTTGTTGAAATAGCTTTAACCAAAGGATTAAGTCAATCTATACAAGAATTAACAAGACCTTCAGATGAAAAAATAAAAAACTATGATACAGCAACTTTCTATTCAATAAGTAACTGCCAAGATGGTTTATCAAGAGTAACCTTAGGGAATTTTTTAATAAAAAGAGTTGTTTATGAACTTCAAGAAGAACTTCCAGATGTAAAATATTTTGGAACTTTATCACCAATGGTTGGATTTGCTAATTGGTTTAAAAAAATGGAAAGCACTCAGGCTGCTGAAATACTAGGAGAGGCAAACAAAAATAGTCTAGATTTTTTAAAGTCTTCTGATTTAAAAATAGGAGACAAAAGAATTGCTGATAATAAGGCTTTGATTAGCAAGTTAGCGGTAAATTATTTAGTAAAACAGAAAAATGATTTTGGTTTTCCAATAAATGATGTTTGCAGATTTCATTTAAAAAATGGAGCTGATATTGATGACATTGCCATAAATGCAAATGTTTCTGAAGTTGGTTTCAAAAGGTCTTTTGGTGTTATGGTTAACTATAGATACGAATTAGCTAAAATTGAGAAAAATCATCAAGAATATGTAAACGAAAAGAAAGTTAACATTTCGAATAAAGTTAAAAAACATGTCTAAGATTAATAGATTGGTATCAGTTGCACCTATGATGGATTGTACTGACAGGCATGAAAGATACTTTTTAAGATTGATAAGCAAAAACGTCCTTCTTTACACTGAAATGGTTGTGTCCGAGGCTATTGATAGGGGAGATAAAGAAAAATTATTATCTTTTGATCTCAGAGAAAAACCAGTTGCACTTCAATTAGGTGGCTCTACGCCAAAATTATTAGCAAATTCTGCAAAAATTGGTGAGGAATTTGGTTATGATGAAATTAATTTAAACCTAGGATGTCCTAGTAAAAAAGTTCAAAAAAATAGATTTGGCGCATGTTTAATCAAAGAGCCGAGTTTAGTAGCAGACTGTTTATCAGAAATGATTAATTCAACATCTTTACCAGTTACAGTTAAGACTAGAATTGGCTATGACGATGTTGAGGATTACGAACATTTTTTTAATTTCATAAAAACTTTAAAGGAAACTGGAGTTAAAACATTTATAATACATGCAAGAAAAGCTATGTTGGGTAAATTTACACCTAAGCAAAACCTTAATATACCTCCTTTAAAGTATGACTATGTATATAAACTAAAACAAGACTTCAAAGACCTTGAAATAATTATTAATGGTGGTGTCACTACAGTGGAAGAAGTGAAAGATCATTTAGATAAAGTGGATGGTGCAATGATTGGAAGATCAGTTTATCATTCGCCTTATCTTTTGGCTGATATTGAAAGAGAGATATTCAATAATCATGATATCAAAAAACGGGAAGAAATTGTTGAGGAGTTAATTGATTATGTTAAGGCTCAAGTACAAATGGGTACAAGAGTAAATCAAGTTATGAGACATACACTAGGTTTATTCCATGGACAAACAGGTTCAAGCCACTGGAAAAGATATTTAAGTGAAAATATGTGTGTAAGAGATGCGGATGTAAAAAAAATTGATCATATTATGGATAAAGTTAGACTTTCCCCTAAATTACATTCGGCAGGTCGAATTGATTAATACTATTCTTTCTAATCAGTATTATCTTTTAATTTTATTAATGATAATAACTGCTTTTCCAGTAGGATTTTTTGCAGGCTATTTTGGGATAGGAGGAGGTCTCATTTCTGTACCTGTGCTTTTTTTTATTTTTGAAACAGCAAATATCGATAAATCTTATTTGATGCATCTCTCAGTAGGAACCGCTTTTTCTATTACAATTTTTACTGCTTTTGTATCAGTTTTGACTCATAGAAAACATAAAGCTGTAGATACAAATATTTTAAAAACTTATGGTCTATTTGTTATATTTGGAGTTTTGCTTGGCACATATATGGCAGCATTGTTAAATACAAAATCTTTAGTTTTATTTTTTGCAGTAGTTGTATATTTTTTTGGTGGATATTTATTAATAGTAAAACAGGAATTAAAAAAAAATAAAAAGTTTAATTTTTTGCCTAGAGCAACGTTTGGTTTCATTTCTGGCTTTATATCTGCACCTATGGGTATTACAGGAGCTATGATGAATGTTCCAATCCTAAGATATTTTGGATATCCTATAAGTAGAGCAATTGGAAGTTCTGCTGCAATAGGATTTATAATAGCATCAATTGGCTCAATTGGTTTTTTGACATCTGGTTTTTTACTAAATGCAAATCTTCCTTTAAGCTTAGGTTTTGTAAATATTCCTGCTTTTTTAATATTTATTCCAATTACATCTTTTATGGCTAGAGTTGGAGCAAATATGGTTCACACTACAGATAAAAATAAAACTCAAAGAATGTTTGGGGTATTTTTATATGTAATAGGGACTTTGTTTTTAATTAGGTTTTTAGATCTCTAATTAAATCTTTTGGTCGTATTTACCTATTTTACCAGTTTTTTGGAGTAAATCGTCAATAAATTCGAAGATTTTTTTCTTTCTTTCATCAGATGTTGGACTTTCGGTAACAACTACTAGCGAAGGTTTATTAGATGAGGCCCTTATTAAACCCCAAGAGCCATCTTTAAAAGAAAATCTAATACCATTTACTGTAAGTATGTCCTCAATTTCTTGATTATCAATTTGAAAATTATTTGATTTTAAATCCTTAATTTGTTTAATTATTTCTTCAACAACTTGATATTTTTCATTATCTTCACAAAAAGGAGCCATGGTAGGTGATTGATATGTAATAGGTAATTCACTTATGATCTCACTCATTTTTTTATGATTATTATTTAGTAAATGGCAAACTTGAATAGCTGAATTTATACCATCATCATATCCGTAACCTAAAGGTTTGTTAAAAAAGAAATGACCGCTTTTTTCAAATCCCGCAAGTGCTTTTTCATTATTTACTTTTCTTTTGATATGGGAATGTCCAGTTTTCCAATACAATGTTTCACACGAGTTATTTTTCAAAACCTCATCTGTTGAATATAGCCCAGTTGATTTAACATCTACAATAAATTTAGATCCCTTGTGGTTTGAAGATAAGTTCCTTGCAATCAATAATCCAATTTTATCTGAAAAAATTTCATTACCATCGTTATCTATTACACCTACACGATCACCATCTCCATCAAATCCAAATCCGATATCAGCATTATTATCTTTTACAGATTTACTTATTGCATGTAACATTTCAAGATCTTCAGGATTAGGATTGTACTTTGGAAAAGTATAGTCCAAATTGCAATCTAGCTCTATTACATCACATCCTATTCCTCTTAAAATGTCCGGTGCAAATATTCCTGCTGTTCCATTGCCACAGGCAACTACAGCTTTAATTTTTTTCTTAATTTTATTTTTATTTATAAGATCATCTTTATAAACACTTTGAAAATCACTAATTTCTTTTTCATTTCCTTCACCTTCAATAAATTTATTATTTAAGGTTATATCTTTTAATTCTTTCATCTCCTCCGGTGCATGGGTTAATCCTTTCTTTATTCCCATCTTTACACCTGTCCAACCATTTTCATTATGACTTGCTGTCACCATTGCAACAGCATCACTTTCTAAATTGAATTGTGCAAAATAAACCATTGGTGATAATGCTAATCCCACATCTTCAACATAACAACCTGTTGACATAAGTCCTGTTTTCAAAGCTGATTTTATTTCTTCACTATAAGATCTGTAATCATGACCAACTATGATTCTTGGATTACTTTTATTTGTATGACTAATAATCTGTGTTCCTAAACCTTTTCCCAAATTTGTCACACCTTCTAAATTGATATTATCAGGGTACAACCATCGCGCGTCGTACTCTCTAAAGCCAAAAGGATCAATTTTTATTGAATTATTCATGTTAATATTTTTATATTTTGTTTATTTTTTTATTGATAATTTTTTTCTTAAGTTCTATAAATGTTCTATTGATTTGTTGGTCATATAGTATATTTACCAAACCATCATACAACATCTAGTTGTTTTACTTAATTAAGTATAGTACAAAAAAGGAGCTAAATGAACAAGATTTTATCACAAGCTATTAGGAAAGCTGTCTCTGATTATACACCAAATGTGAATCAAGATCCCAAAGATAAAAGATTAGATTTATTTTCTCTCAATAGCGAAACAGAACTATTTCAAAATTCAAAAGGCATAACAATTAAAATTGATAGAAGCAGAGACGATAATTTAACTGACTTTGGAAAAGCTACTCTTAAAGATAGATATTTGGGTGCTAACGAATCTTTTCAAGATTTGTTTGCTAGAGTTGCAAGTCATTATGCTGATGACAACTTGCACGCTCAAAGATTATATAATTACATTAGTAATCTTTGGTTCATGCCAGCAACACCAGTTTTATCAAATGGAGGAACTACAAGAGGATTGCCAATATCTTGTTTTCTAAATGAAGCTAGCGATAGTCTTAACGGTATTCTTGATCTATGGAGTGAGAACGTTTGGCTTGCAGCACGTGGTGGAGGTATAGGAAGCTACTGGGGAAATCTTAGATCAATAGGTGAGAAAATTGGAAGAGTTGGCAAAACTTCAGGCATAATCCCATTTATTAAAGTGATGGACTCTTTGACTATGGCGATTAGCCAAGGTTCATTAAGAAGAGGCTCAGCTGCTTGTTATATACCAATAGATCATCCAGAAATTGAAGAGTTTATTGAGATGAGAAGACCTACAGGAGGTGATCCAAATAGAAAATCATTAAATCTACACCACGGTGTTTTAGTTTCGGATGCCTTTATGAGGGCTGTCGAATTGGATGAACAGTGGGGACTAAAAAGTCCAAAGGATGGAGGTGTTCAAGCAACTGTTTCTGCTAGAAATTTATGGATAAGACTATTAACAGCAAGAATTGAGACAGGAGAACCATATATTGTTTTCATAGATACTGTTAATAGACAAATTCCCCAACATCATAAACTTGCTGGTCTTACTGTTAAAACTTCAAACCTTTGTAGTGAGATTACACTTCCAACAGGAATTGACAAAGATGGAAGAGATAGAACTGCCGTATGTTGTTTATCATCATTAAATGTAGAAAAGTACGATGAGTGGAAAGTTGATAAAAACTTTATACAAGATGTTATGAGATTTCTAGATAATGTTATGACTGATTTTATTGAAAATGCACCCGAACAATTTAGCGATGCCACATACTCAGCTATGAGAGAACGAAGTGTAGGGTTGGGTGTGATGGGACTTCATTCTTATTATCAAAAGAAAATGATCCCAATTGAATCTGTTATGAGTAAAGCTTGGAATAAAAAGATTTTTGAACATATTCATAAAAATGTGGATAAGGCATCAAAAGATTTGGCTGAAGAAAGAGGACCATGTCCTGATGCTTCTGATTATGGTATAATGGAGAGATTTTCTAACAAAACTGCGATAGCCCCTACAGCTTCTATCTCAATAATATGTGGTGGAACATCTCCAGGTGTCGAGCCAATTGCTGCTAATAGTTTTACACATAAAACTCTTTCAGGATCTTTTAACGTACGTAATAAATATTTAAGACAACTATTAGAAAAACACGGAAAAAATACAGATGAAGTTTGGTCAAGTATTACGACTAACCAAGGATCAGTATCACATTTAGATTTTTTAACTCAAGATGAAAAAGATGTTTTTAAAACAGCTTTTGAGTTAGATCAAAGATGGCTTGTTGATTTGAGTGCAGACAGAACACCTCATATTTCTCAAGCTCAATCTATAAACTTATTTTTACCTGCAGATGTACATAAAAGAGATTTGCATCAAATTCACTTCCAAGCTTGGAAGAAAGGATTGAAGAGTCTTTATTACTGTAGGTCTAAATCAATACAACGTGCTGAAAATGTTAATGATGCAAATTCGACTGACATTGCAGCAAATGTTTATAAATCCAAAGAAGAAAATAATAACCAACAAGATTATGAGGAGTGTTTATCGTGTCAGTAATTGAAAAAATTAACAAAGAAATAATTCAACCAAAAAAAAATAATGGATTACTTGTAGGAAATCCTGTCTACAAACCTTTCAGATACCCTTGGTGCTATGATGCTTGGTTAACCCAACAAAGAATCCATTGGTTGCCAGAGGAAGTACCTCTTGGTGATGATGTCAGAGATTGGCAAAAAAATTTATCTCAATCTGAAAAAAATTTACTTACTCAAATCTTTAGATTTTTTACACAAGCTGATGTTGAAGTGAGTAACTGCTATATAAGACATTATATGAATGTGTTCAAACCAACTGAAGTGTTAATGATGATGTCATCTTTTGCTTCAATGGAAACCGTTCATATTGCAGCATATTCACATTTATTGGATACAATAGGGATGCCTGAGTCTGAATATTCAGCTTTCATGAAATATAAAGAAATGAAAGATAAGTATGATTATATGCAAGGCTTCGACATGAAATCTAATCATGATATCGCTAAAACAATTGCTGTATTCAGTGCATTCACAGAGGGCTTGCAGCTTTTTGCAAGTTTCGCCATTTTACTTAATTTTCCAAGACACAATAAAATGAAAGGAATGGGACAGATAGTAACCTGGTCTGTAAGAGATGAAACTTTACATTGTAATTCTATGATCAGGCTATTCAAAGATTTCATTAAAGAGAATCCAGAAATTTGGACGCCACAACTAAAAAAAGAAATTTATGAAGCGTGCAGAACTATCATTGAGCACGAAGATGCTTTTATAGATTTAGCTTTTGAAATGGGTCCAATGGAAGGCTTAACAGCTAAAGAGGTAAAAGATTACATACGATTTATAGGAAACAGAAGATTGGCTCAGTTAGGTTTAGAGCCAATTTATGATGTTCAAAAAAATCCATTAACATGGCTTGATACGATGCTAAATGCAGTTGAACACATGAACTTCTTTGAAGGAAGAGCTACAGAGTATTCAAAAGCATCCACAAGGGGTTCTTGGACAGAAGCTTTTTCTTAGAATTATCTTTGATTTAATTGAAGAACTTTACGGTGTTTACTACCTTTGTAGCTTGCCAAAGGTCTAATTAATTTATTCGCAGCATGTTGTTCGATTATATGAGCTGACCAACCTGTAATTCTTGATATTACAAAAATTGGTGTGAAGAAATCAGTATCAAATCCCATTAAATGGTAAGTAGGCCCAGTTGGGTAGTCTACGTTTGGATAGATATTTTTTCGATCTATCATTACTTTTTCGACAATATCATAAATTTTTTCAAATTTTTTATTTTTTTTAATTTTAGCGACTTTTCCAAAATATTCTCTCATTGTTGGAACTCTTGAGTCGCCACTTTTGTAAACTCTGTGACCAAAGCCCATAACTACATCTTTATTGTCTAAAGCTTTATTTATCCATTTAAAAGCGTTTTCAGGTTTTTTGATTTTATTCATCATATGCATAACTTCTTCATTAGCACCTCCGTGAAGAGGACCTTTTAAGCTTGCTATTGCACCAGTAATTGCTCCATGAATATCAGATAAACTGCTTGTTATAGTTCTTGCTGTAAAAGTTGAAACGTTAAAACTATGTTCAGCATATAAAATAAGAGATACATCAAATGCTTTAACAATTTCTTTGTTTGGAACTTTTCCAAAACACATATAAAAGAAATTTTCAGAAAATGAAAGATTAATTTTCGGTGGAAGAATTTTTTTTCCTTTTCTTGATCTATAAAATGCAGCTAATGCAACAGGCATCTTTGCAAAAATTCTCATGACCTTTCTCATATTAGCTTTAGGGGAGTTGTCTTTAGTCTCTTTATCTTCAAGTCCCATAATACTTACTGCTGTTCTTGCAACATCCATCGGGTGAGCTTTTTTAGGAAATTTTTTTATATCATCTAATATTGTTTTGGATAATTTTCTTTCTTTTCTCTCTTCTTTTTCAAACTTTTTTAATTGCTTTTTAGTTGGCAGTTCACCATTTAAGATAAGATAAGCAACCTCTTCGAATTTACATTTTGCACATAAATCTTGTGCTGCATATCCTCTATAAGTCAAAGAATTAATTTCTGGCATTACTTTAGAAACCTCTGTTTCGTCTACAACTATACCAAGTAATCCTTTTTTGATTTCGTCACTCATTATTCGTGCCCATCTGTATTAAAATTATAAATCTTTTCGTCTAAAGAATTATATTTTTCGTATTCAACTAAATCATACAACCTTTTCCGAGTTTGCATTTTATCAATAATATTGTTTTGATGTCCATCAGCAAAAATAGCACGCAAACCATCCTCAACATTTTTCATTGCTAATCTTTGTGTAGAAACAGGATATATAACGATATTATATCCAAGGTCCTGTAATTGAGTGTAATTAAGTAATTTAGATTTTCCAAATTCAGTCATATTAGCTAAAAGATAACAATCTAGAGACTTTCTTACTAATTCAAATTCTTTTTCGTCTTTTAAAGCCTCTGGAAATATTATCTCAGCACCAGCATCTACATATGCCTTACATCTATCAATCATACTATCAATTCCCTCAACGCTATTTGCGTCAGATCTTGCTATAATCTTAAAATTTTTATCTTTTTTTGAGGATACACATTCTTTTATTTTAGCAACCATTTTGTTTTTTGAGATAAGTTCTTTGTTATCCAAATGGCCACATCTTTTCTGTTCAATTTGATCTTCCAAATGAACAGCCGCAACACCAAACTCTTCAAATGTCTCTATAGTCTCTTTACATGATTTAAATCCAGTATCAATGTCAACAATTGTTGGGAGATTTGTAACGCGTGATATTAAGTATGATCTAGTACTAACGTCCTGTAAAGTAGTTAAGCCAATATCAGGAAACCCTAAATCATTTGCCATTACACCACCTGATACATAAACTGCATCGTAACCAATTTCTTCAATCAATTTAGCTGTTAAAGGATTGTATGCACCAGGTACTCTTAAAATTTTATTGGATTTAAGTTTGGTATCTAAATCAATTCTTTTTTGTGTTAAATCTTTCTCAACAAAATGCATTTAAAAAATCCCCTTTTTATTATTTTTTTTTAAATATTTTCTACTTACCTCGATATTTAATTTATTAAGAGAACCTTTTTTTAATTTTTTAAGATTTTGTACATTTTTTATAAATCTATCACTTTCTTTTTTAGATAATATTTTATTAGTTAATGTTAAAAATTTCTTAATATAATCTTTTCTTTGAAAAGGTCTTGCTCCGTATGGATGTGCATCAGCTCTTTCAAGTTCCTCAGATATTTTTTTACCGTTATTTAAAGTAACAACAACTTTTGCTCCGAATGATTTCTTTTTAGGATCAGGGTGATGATATCTTTTAGTCCACTTTTTATCTTCATGAGTTTTTATAGATCTCCATATTTTAATTGTACTTTTTCTGTTAGCTCTTGATTTTGTATAAGACTTTATATGATGCCAATCAGCATCCTCTAAAGCGACAGCAAAAATATACATTATTGAGTGATCTAATGTTTCTCTCGAAGCATTTGGATCCATCTTTTGTGGATCGTTTGCTCCAGTACCAATTACAAAATGTGTATGATGGCTAGTAAAAATATCTATTTTTTTAATATTATTCAAATTTGAAATTTTTTTATTCAATTTTTTACCTATATCAATAAGTGCTTGCGCTTGATATTCTGCTGAGTATTCTTTTGTGTATGTCTCTAGAATAGCTTTTTTAGGCTCATTTTTTTTTGGCAAAGGAACATAGTATTTTGCGTTCTTTCCGTCTAAAATTCTTGCAATAACACTGTCTTCGCCTTCATAAATAGGACTAGGAGCACCTTCACCCCTCATAGCTCTATCAACTGCTTCTATCGCTAATTTACCAGCATGAGCAGGCGCATATGCTTTCCAACTTGAAATTTCACCCTTTCTTGATTGACGAGTTGAAATTGAAACATGAAGAGCTTGTTGTACTGCTTGATAAATAGTTTCATTATTTAGTTTTAGCATTGAACCTATTCCTGCAGCAACGCTTGGTCCTAAATGTGCAATGTGATCAATTTTATGTTTATGAAGACAAATTCCTTTTACTAAGTTTACTTGAACTTCATAAGCAGTAATAATTCCTCTTAAAAGATCTAATCCACTTTTTTTAAGTTTTTCCCCTACGGCTAAGATTGGAGGAATGTTGTCACCTGGATGACTATAGTCAGCTGCTAGAAAAGTATCATGAAAGTCTAATTCTCTTACAGCCGTTCCATTTGCCCAAGCTGCCCATTCAGGATCAAATTTTACTTTTGAATTAATTCCAAAAATTGTTGATCCTGACTTTCTTAAATGACCTTTAGCCATTTCTCTTGCAGATATAACTGGTTTTCTGTTTAATGAGGCAATAGCAACTGAAGCATTATCAATTATTCTATTGATAACCATATCAATTGAGTCTTTATTTAACTTTGAATTATCACTTGCAATTTCTGCAATTTTCCATGCAAGTTGTCTCTTCTTTGGAAGATTTATTTTCGATGGGTATACTTTTATAGTGTTTAACAACAAAATGTCTCCTAACTTATGATTTCGTTTTAATAGTTAAAATAAATTAATCAATATTAAAGATATTCAGTTATAATTTTTTCAATACCTACGAAATTTTTAACTAAGTGATTATGATATATTTCGCTAGATTTTTTTTCAGTATATCCATATTTTAGCAAAATTATTGGAATTTCAGCAGCTTTAGCTGCATTAGCATCTGTTTCACTATCCCCAATCATAATTGATTTATTTTTGTCACCATGTAAAATCTCAATAGTAGTAGTTAAATGTCTAGGATCTGGTTTACAATATTCGAAAGTATTGTATCCAGCAACATATTCAAAATAATCATAAATTCCAATTTTTTTTAAAAGATCAACTGCTAAATGTTCAGTTTTATTAGTGCATACAGCCATAGAAATATTTTCTTTTTTACACCAATTTAAAAATTCTTTTACACCATTTATTAACTTACTTTCATGAAATATATTTTCTCCATAGTAAGATAAAAATTCATTTGTCATCTCGTTTTGAATTTTTTCATCAAACCATTTCCATTGGCCATTCGCTTTTGCCATCATTGCTTTCGCACCTCTACCAACAGCATTTTTCAATTCACCTAAAGTTTTTGTTGGATATCCAAATTTTTTCATTACATGATTATGAGCACGAATTAAATCTGGAGCAGTATCAATCAAAGTACCATCTAGATCAAAGAGAATTGTTAATTTTTGTGTCATATAAAAGTATTATTAAGAAATATATTGTGAATTAATTAAACTAATACCCAAATATATAAAAAATATCAAATGTTACAAAAAAAATTAACTAATATTCAACTAAAATTAAGAAATAAATTTATAAAAAAAGGTGTCAAAATGATTGCACCTGATACAGTTTTTTTTTCCAAAAATACAAAAATTGGAAAAAATGTAACAATAGAACCATACGTGGTAATTGCCGATAATGTATCAGTTGGGAATAATGTTAAAATTTTATCTTTCTCTCATTTAGAAGGCGTAAAAATTGAAAACAATGTGAGTGTTGGACCATATGCGAGATTAAGACCTGGAACAAAACTTAAGTCAGGATCAAAAGTTGGAAATTTTGTAGAAATAAAAAAAAGCATAGTTGGAAATAGTTCAAAAATAAATCATCTAGCATATGTGGGTGATACTATAATTGGAAAAAAAGTTAATATTGGAGCAGGAACAATTACATGTAACTACGATGGCTTTAAGAAAAATAAAACAATAATTGACGATGGTGTTTTTGTAGGCTCTAATACGTCACTAGTTGCTCCAATTAAACTTGAAAAAAAAAGTATGATTGGTGCTGGATCAGTTATAACTAAAAAAGTTTCAAAAAACTCTTTAGTACTTACAAGATCTGAACAAATTGAAAAAAAAAATTATAAAAAAAAAAAATAAATGTGCGGAATTATAGGAATAATAAGTTCAAAAGAAGTTTCAAGTAGAATAGTGAACTCGTTAAAGAAACTTGAATATAGAGGATACGATTCAGCAGGCATAGCTACACTTGTTAATGGAAATATAAATGAAGTTAAATGTGAAGGCAGAGTTGATGTATTAGAAAAAGACATATCAAAATTTAACCTTAAAGGAGATATTGGTATTGGTCATGTTAGATGGGCAACTCATGGTAAGCCAAGTAAAATTAATGCGCATCCCCATTCATCTGAGCAAGTTTCCGTAGTACATAATGGAATTATTGAAAATTCTACAATATTAAAAAAAATTTTAGAGAAAAAAGGTTACGTGTTTAAATCACAAACAGATACTGAGGTAATTGCTCACTTAGTGACAGACTATCTAAAAAAAAACTCACTTAAAAATACTATAATTAAAGTTCTAAAAAAACTTCATGGAAGTTTTGCTTTAGGAATTATTTTTAAGGATCAAAATGATTTAATGATTGGTGCAAAAAGAGGTTCACCACTTGCGGTTGGCTATGGTCCAAATGAAAATTATATCGGTTCAGATTCGTATGCTTTAAAATCAATGACTAATAAAATTTCTTATTTGGAGGATGGAGAGTTTTGTATTGTAAAAAAAGACCAGATAGAATTTTTTGATACAGATGGATCTCATATAAATAAAAAAGTAATGAATTTATCTAAAAATGAAATTGATTATAATAAAGGTGATTACAAATATTTTATGGAAAAAGAAATTGATGAACAACCATCAACTATTAGAGATTGTATAAATGAGTATATTGATAAGTATAATAACCAAGTTAATATTTTAAACTTTCCTTGGAAAATAAACTCTATAAAATCCGTAATGCTCATTGGTTGTGGCACAGCATATCACTCATGTTTAATTGCAAAGTATTGGATGGAACAGAATACTAATTTAGATGTAAATGTTGATATAGCATCTGAATTTAGGTACCGAAATGTTAGATTTAAAAAAGATTGTCTTTATATTTTCATTTCACAGTCAGGTGAAACAGCTGATACTCATGCAGCTTTAGATTTATGCAAAAAAAATAAAATGAAAACATGTGCTGTTGTAAATGTTGTTGAGAGCTCTATAGCGAGAGATGCTGATTTAGTTTTGCCAATTCATTGTGGTCAAGAAATTGGAGTAGCATCTACAAAAGCATTTATGGGTCAAATGTTAGTCATATATATCCTATCTTTAAAGATTTCTTTTGACCAAAATTCCATTACAAAAGAAGAATATAAATATAGGATTAAAAGTTTATTAAAATTATCTAATTCTGCTAAAAAAACTCTTAAAGTAGACCAAAAGATTTTAAATATCGCTAAGGTTTTTGCAGAGGCAAAAGGTTCAATGTTCTTAGGGAGAGGCTATTCATTTCCAATCGCATTAGAGGGAGCGTTAAAACTTAAAGAATTGGCATATGTTCATGCTGAAGGATATCCAGCTGGAGAAATGAAACACGGACCTTTAGCATTAATTGAGGAAGGCATGCCTGTTGTTGTCTTAGCTCCAAGAGATGAACATTATAAAAAAACAATCTCCAATATGCAGGAGGTTATTGCAAGAGGTGCTAAAGTTTTATTGATTACAAATAAAAATAAAGACGAAATAACATCAGATAATATTTGGGAAAAAATTGAAGTTGATAACCTTAATGAAGATTTAATGCCTTTTTTAATGACAATACCTTTGCAAAAATTAGCTTTTTACTCAGCTTTAAAAAAGGGTCATGACATTGATAAACCAAGAAATTTAGCAAAATCAGTAACTGTAGAATAGTTAATTAATATTTAATAATATTCTTTATGGTTCAAAAAAATTTTTACAAACATAAATATTTTAGAAGTATTGCAAAAAAAAAATTAGAAATAAAAAAATTATTTGTAACAAATAATTGGATAGCACATCATGGTATTGAAAGGAGCGGGACAAATTATTTAAGAGCAATTTTAATCTTATTGAAAATAAATCTTATAAATCAATTTGATCCTGCAGAAAATCACCCAACACACAAACATTTTAGATGGTACACTGATAAGTCGTTAATTCCAAACCTAAAAAAATCACTAATAAACAATCTTACTGCAAATAACATACATGATGTAAATAAAATATGTAAATATTTTCCAACCACTAATCATATTATAATAAGAAAAAAAACAATTTCAGGAGTTACATCTATTGCAAATTATTTTTATAATTTTAAATTACTCGATGATAAAAATGAATTAAAGAATAATATTAATATTATTTATAATGACTATATTGCTTATTATGATTTTTGGCAAAAAATCTGTGAAAAAAATCCATCGAGAGTACAGATTATTTTTTATGAAGATCTTATTAAATCTTCAGAGGTTCTAATCAATGCTCTAAATATAATTGGAATTAATTCAAATATTAATATCCCAAAAAAAATAAATTTAGGTGATATAAAAGAGTCAAATATTAATAGAAAAAAAAATTTTTCAGAAAATCAAATCTTAGAAATACTCGCCAATAAATAAATTTAAATTTTTATTTAATTTCTTAATCAATCAACACATAATTTAGTTAAATTAAGTCATATAAATCAAACTTTTTTAATCTAAATTATTTACTTTTTTTTAATTAAATTCTATATATACACTTCTAGATTGAATTATGAAAAAATGGAAAGCTGACAGTTGGAGAAATTATCCAGTTAAACACATCCCTGAGTATAAAGATGAGGATGAGTTAAATCTTGTTTTAAGTAAGTTAAAAAATTTTCCACCTCTAGTGTTTGCAGGTGAAACAAGACATCTAAAGGAACAGCTTGCTAACGTAGTTGATGGAAAAGCTTTTTTACTGCAAGGTGGAGATTGTGCTGAAAGCTTCGCAGAATTTAATCCAGATAATATAAGAGACTACTTTAAACTAATGCTTCAAATGTCATTAGTTTTAACTTACTCAGCATCTCTGCCAGTTGTTAAACTTGGAAGAATTGCTGGTCAGTTTTCAAAACCTAGAAGTGCTCCTACAGAAAAACAAGGAGATATAGAGCTTCCAAGTTATTTAGGAGATAATATTAATGGTATGGAATTTACTGAAGCTGCTAGAATTCCGGATCCAAAGAGATTATTTAGAGCGTACTCTCAATCTGCTTCTACAATAAATTTAATAAGAGCTTTTTCAAATGGAGGTTTTGCTGATTTGAAAAAGGTTCATTTATGGAACCTAGGATATATTAAATCTGCTGCTCAAGCTAAAAAGTTTAAAGAATTAGAAGACAAAATTGCTGATGCCTTAGCTTTTATGGAGGCTTGTGGTATTACAGCTGACTTCAATAGAAGACTTTATACAGTAAATTTTTGGACATCCCATGAAGCTCTGCATTTACCATTTGAAGAAACTATGACTAGGATAGACTCTACAACAGGTGAATATCACGATACATCTGCTCATTTTGTATGGATCGGTGATAGAACACGACAAATTGATGGTGGTCATGTAGAATTTTGTAGGGGAATAGAAAATCCGATTGGAATAAAATGTGGCCCAACCTCAAAACCTGAGGAGATAGCTAAAATTTGTGAATTGATTAATCCTAAAAATGAAAAAGGTAAAATTACACTAATTTCTAGATTTGGTCACGATCAAGTAGAAAAATATTTACCAAAACTAATTAGAGGAATTAAAAAAGAGGGACTTAATGTTATTTGGTCATGCGATCCTATGCATGGAAATACAATTAAATCAACTACTGGATTTAAAACAAGACCTTTTAATAATGTTTTAAATGAAGTTAAAAATGTATTCGCCGTTCATCAAAGCGAAGGTTCGTATGCTGGAGGTCTTCATATTGAAATGACTGGTCAAAATGTGACAGAATGTACTGGTGGTGCACAAAAAATATCAGACACAGATTTATCAAGCAGATATCACACACAATGTGATCCAAGACTTAATGCAAATCAAGCCTTAGAGTTAGCTTTTTTAATATCAGACGAGATTAAAAAGAATACCTTGTATGCCAAAAATGGAATAAGAGCGGCATCTTAATCATTTAATTTTTTAAATAAATTATTATATTTTAAGTATGGAACCAAAACGAAAAGTTACATTTATTAAAGATTGGATATTGAATTATGTTAATTCAATGCCAAAAAAAGCTGAGTCTTTGATAATTGGTATATCAGGTGGAATAGACTCTTCTGTTTCAAGCACATTAAGTGCAATGACAGGTCTTAGAACTATTGTTTTATCCATGCCTATAAAACAAAAAAGTACACAACATGATTTAAGTTTAAAGCATCAAGAGTGGCTAAAACAAAATTTTAAAAACGTTGAAGGTATTACAGTAGAGTTAGACAACCTTTTTACTACATTTGAAAACACTTTAAAAAATTTTGATAGTTTGCATGGTATGGCAAACTCTAGAGCTAGATTAAGAATGACTACTCTTTATCAGGTTGCAGCAGCAAATAATGGAATAGTGGTCGGTACAGGAAATAAAGTTGAAGACTTTGGAGTTGGCTTTTATACAAAATATGGTGATGGTGGGGTTGATATATCACCAATAGCTGATTGTAATAAAACAGAAGTTTGGCAATTAGGAAAAGAATTAAAAATTTTACAAGAGATCATAGATGCTCCTCCAACAGATGGTTTATGGGACGATGGTAGAACTGATGAGGGCCAGTTGGGTTTAAGTTATAAAGAACTTGAAGAAGCAATGGAAAATGAAAATTCAAAAAATAGAGATAAATATATCCAAATAAGAAACGCAAATTTGCATAAAATGGATCCAATTCCAGTTTGCAAGATTCCTAGCTAATCAAATAGATTCACAAATCTATAATTAAAGTATATTCCTAGAATAATGAATAAAGATATTTTTTTAACAAATAGCTATGGTGGAAAAAAAGAAAAATTCCAACCAATTGATGAAAATAATATTAAAATGTATGTTTGTGGCCCAACAGTTTATGATGATCCACATATAGGTAATGCAAGACCATTGGTTGTATTTGATTTACTTTTTAAAGTTCTAAAGTGCAAATATGGCAATCAAAAAGTTACATATGTCAGAAATATCACAGATATTGATGATAAAATAATTCAATCTGCAAAAGATAAAAAAATTTCAATCAAAGATCTAACCACTAAAGTAAATAATAATTTTCAAAAAGATTGTAACTATCTTGTTTGTGAAAAACCTAGCTTTCAACCTAAGGCAACAGAAAATATTAAAGAAATGGTAGAGATGATCAGTATTTTAATTGAAAAAGGTTTTGCATATGAAAGCAAAAAACATATCTATTTTGAAGTTAATAAATTTAAAGAATATGGAAAATTATCCAATAAAAAAATAGAGGATTTAATGTCAGGATCTAGGGTTGAAGTATCAAGTAATAAGAAAAATGCTGAAGATTTTGTATTATGGAAACCCTCAAACGTAGATGAACCAAGTTGGACATCACCTTGGGGAGAGGGCAGACCGGGCTGGCATTTAGAATGTTCAGCAATGTCAAAAAAATATCTTGGTGATAAATTTGATATTCATGGTGGTGGTAGAGATTTATTATTTCCACACCATGAAAATGAAATTGCACAATCATGTTGTGCTAATGGAACTGAAACTTTCTCCAATTATTGGGTTCACAATGGATTTATTACTCAATCAAATGAAAAAATGTCTAAATCACAAGGTAATATATTAAAAATATGCGATTTTAAAGAGAATGTTAACGGTCAAGTTTTAAGGTTAGCTCTTATTAGTGCTCATTATAGACAACCATTAGATTGGAATGATAAACTTTTAGAAGAAAGTCAGAAAACAATTGATAAATGGTACAACAGCTATATTGAATTAGATAAACCTAAATTAATTTCTGATGACGATCTTTATCCTTTGTATGATGATTTAAATACACCAAAGTATATAGCTAACCTTCATAAGTTATACGAAAAATCACAATCAGGGAATTTAGAAGATAAAAAAGTATTTGTATCAGCATGTAATTTTGTAGGTCTGTTAACTGAAACTAAAGAGGAATGGAATAATTTTAAAAAAAATAAATCCACCTTAACCAATGAGTTAATTGTATTAAAAATTAAAGAACGAAATAAGGCTAGAGATGACAAAAATTACGAATTAGCTGATAAAATCCGTAAAGAGCTTTTAGAAAAAGGAGTTCAAATAGAAGATAAAGATGGTAAAACCTCGTGGAAATTTAAATAATGTCAGACAAAATATACATTTTTGATACTACTTTACGTGATGGTGCTCAGACACAAGGTGTTGATTTTTCTTTAGATGATAAAGAAAAAATCTCACTAGCATTAGATAATCTAGGAGTTGACTATATCGAAGGTGGTTGGCCTGGAGCAAATCCAACAGATACAGAATTTTTTAATAAAAAGCATACTTTAAAGAATTCCATATTAACAGCTTTTGGCATGACCAAAAAGTCTGATCATAGTGCTGAAAATGATCCAATGATATCATCATTAATAAATTCTAAGGCAAATTCAATTTGTTTATTTGGAAAATCTTGGGATTTCCACGTTGACGTTGCTTTAGGTATATCAAAAGAACAAAATTTAAAAAATATAAGTGAAAGCGCAAAACACATTATTAATTCTGGAAAAGAATTTATGTTTGATGCTGAACATTTCTTTGATGGTTATAAATCAAATAAAGAGTATGCTTTAAATTGTATTAAATCTGCTTATGACCAAGGAGCCAGATGGATTGTTCTATGTGATACCAATGGTGGAACATTACCGCATGAAGTATCCAAAATAGTTACAGATGTTATAAAACATATCCCTGGTAAAAACCTAGGAATCCACGCACACAACGATACAGAAAATGCAGTTGCTAATTCATTAGTTGCAATTCAAGCTGGTGTTAGACAAGTGCAGGGAACTATTAATGGTTTGGGAGAAAGATGTGGTAATGCTAATTTAATGTCACTAATACCTTCTTTATATTTAAAGCACGAATTTTCTAATAATTATGAAATAAATATAAGTGAGGAGAGCATTAAACATTTAACGCAATGCTCTAGACTATTAGATGAAATTTTAAATAGAAAACCGAATAAACATTTACCTTATGTCGGCGCTGCAGCATTTTCGCACAAAGGTGGAATGCATGTTTCTGCAGTACAAAAGGACCCAAAAACCTATGAGCACATTGATCCTAGAGATGTTGGGAATACAAGAAATATTGTAGTTTCAGATCAAGCTGGACAATCTAATATTTTGTCTAGATTAGAAACTATAGGAATTGATATAAAAAAAAATGACCCAAAAATTAAACAACTCTTAGAAGAAGTTAAAGGAAGAGAATTTATTGGTTATAGTTATGATGGCGCAGATGCTTCGTTTGAATTATTGGCTAGAAGAATAGTGGGTGAAATTCCAAGATATTTATTAATTAAAGCTTACGATGTTTCTGTTAAGAAAAGCTCATCTGGAGAAATTGTTTCATCAGCAAAAGCAGAACTAGAAGTAGATGGCGAAAGGATTGTGTGTGAGGGTGAGGGTAATGGCCCAGTAAATGCTTTAGATAACGCAATCAGAAATAACATAAAAAAGATTTCTAAATATTCCGATTATCTTAAAGATTTAAGATTAGTTGATTATAAAGTAAGAATATTAAATACAGGAACGGAGGCTGTAACTAGAGTTTCAATTGAAAGCACAGATTCCCAGGGCAAGAATTGGTTTACAATAGGTGTATCACCAAATATAATTGATGCTTCATTTAAAGCGTTAATAGATAGTCTTGATTACAAGTTATTTAAAGATAATGCACCAGCAAGTGCATAATGAATTTTAATAATATTTCATTTATCCTTCACAAACCTCAGCTATCTGAAAATATTGGATTATGTGCAAGAGCTATGAAAAATTTTGGTTTTAACAATTTATCAGTAATAGAACCAAAACCAATATTCCCAAATGATAAAATTATAGCAACTTCTGTTGGAGCAAAAGATATAATAAAAAAAACTAAAGTTTATTCAAACTTAGAAAAATCATTAGATAAAACTGATATTTTAATTGCAACTTCAGCAAGGTTTAGAAATAAAAATATTAAACATATTTCATTAGATGACTTAAAAAAAATAAACTTAACAAAGAGAGTTAGTTTTTTGTTTGGTTCTGAAGCTTCTGGATTAACAAATGATGAAGTGAGTTATGCTGACTACACATTACAAATTCCAAGTAATAGTAAATTTAGATCTCTAAATTTATCACACAGCCTGGTAATTGTAGCTCAAACAGTTTCCTACTTTATATCAGCAAATAAAGTTGACTTTCAAAAGTCAAAAAAAATACAAACAGCTACCAAGAAAGAAATATCTAGCATGCTGAACTTCTGTCTATCTACACTAGAAAAACAAAATTTTTTTAAACAAAAAGCAAAAAAACCTATTATGATTGAAAATTTACGAAGTATTTTTTATAAAATGGAACTCTCTAAAAAAGAAATACGCATTTTATCAAGTGTATTTGCGGGTCTAACTAAAAAACCTTGATTGACAAAAATATTTTGATGTCTATAAACCCCATTATCATAATATGACAAAACGATTAAACTCAAAGCATAAAGTAGATAGAAGACTTAAAGTTAATTTATGGGGTAGACCTAAAAGTCCCTTTAATACTCGAGCATACCCTCCAGGACAACACGGACAGTCTAAATCATCTAAACCATCAGATTACGGAATCCAACTTCAGGCTAAACAAAAACTTAAATGTTACTATGGTAACATGAATGAAAGACAATTTCGAAATATGTATAAGAGAGCCATTATGAAAAAAGGTGATACAGCAGAAAATTTAATTGGTTTACTTGAAAGAAGATTAGATGCAGTAATTTATAGATCAAAATTATCAAACACTATTTTTTCATCTAGACAATTAATTAACCATGGACATGTTAGAGTTAATGGTAAAAAAGTTAATATCTCTAGCTACCAAGTAAAAGAAGAAGACAGTATAGAAATAAGAGATAAATCAAAACAATTAGCTTTAATAGATATAGCTCTCGCCAACAAAGAAAGAGAAGTTCCTGAGTATTTACAATTAGATGAAAAAAATAAAAAAGTTAAATTTGTAAGAATTCCAAAATTTGAGGAAGTTCCTTACCCTGTTGTTATGGAACCTAACCTCGTAATTGAGTATTATTCTAGATAATTAATTAGTAAGACTAAAAGTAATCTTAACTTTTCTTTTTAAATTCTATTCCGTTTTCTTCAAAAAGTTTTGCTAATTCTCCACTTTCGTACATTTCTTTAACAATATCACATCCACCAATGAATTCATTTTTTACATATAGCTGTGGGATTGTAGGCCAGTCACTAAAAACTTTAATTCCCTCTCTAAGATTTTGATCAGCTAAAACATTTACACCTTTAAAATTCACCTCAAGCATTTTTAAAATATTTGTAACAGCCATAGAAAATCCACACTGAGGAGCTTCTGGAGTCCCTTTCATGAATAAGCACACTTCGTTACTTTTAATTTCGTTATTAATTAATTCATTAGTTTGAGTATCCATTTAATTCTCCTTAGTTTTAACTGCTAGTGCATGTAATTCGTTACCCATTTTTCCTTTGAGTGAATTATATACCATCTTGTGTTGTTGAATTTTACTCTTTCCTGCAAATTGCGACGAAATTACTGTGGCAGAGTAATGATTACCATCTCCTGCAAGATCTTGAATTTCTATCTTAGCATCTGGTAATGCTTCTTTTATTAAACTTTCAATTTCTTTTAAATCCATTGCCATTAGTTAACCATATATTCCTTTAGCCATTTTTTATAGCCTTCTGTGATATCTTCAATAGATATTTTTAGATCATTTTCTAAAGCAATTTTATTACCTTCTACTAGACCCAATTTATCAAAATGGATGGTGTCTTTTTTAAGTATATTTTCAACATTTTCTAAATTTTCTGGTTTAATTTCAATAATATATCTTCCTTGATCTTCACCAAAAAAATACTCAAATTTATTTACTAAGCCTTCTAAAGGAAATAATTTTACCCCTCTGCCGCTCTTAATACTCATTTTAGATATAGCAGTTAAAATCCCACCTAAAGATACGTCGTGACAAGTTTCAATTAAATTTTTATTTTTTAAATTTAAAACACTCATTCCATTTTGTTTTTCGTTGAATAAGTTAACTTCTGGTGGAGGACCATTAAATTCAGATAATATATTTCTTGCAAATACTGATTGATCTAAGTGACCTTCAGTTTTACCTATTACCAAAAGATAATTACCTTCATTCTTTAATTCCATTGTCATCATTTCTTTGTAATTAGACAATAATCCTATGCCTCCAATTGAGGGTGTTGGTTTAATGCCCTTATCTTTTGTTTCATTGTAAAAAGAGACGTTTCCTGAAACCACAGGGTAGTTTAAATATTTAGATGCTTCTGTAATTCCCTCAACACACTCAACAAATTCACCCATATTTTTTTCTTTTTCTGGATTACCAAAATTTAGGCAATTTGTAATTGCTATTGGTTTTGCACCTACAGAAATCATATTTCTCCAACTTTCACAAACTACTTGTTTGCCTCCTGTTAATGGATGTGCATGACAATAAGTTGCAGACGAGTCTACAGATGCAGCAACAGCTTTATTTGTGCCATGAACTCTAACAACACCAGCATTCCCACCAGGTTTTTGTATAGTATCACCCATAACTGTATGATCATACTGGTCCCAGATCCATTCTTTATCTGCAATATTTGGATCAATCAAAATTTTTTTTAAACAATCACCAAGTTTTAAAGATTTAAATTGTTCCTTTGAAAAATTATTTTCTTTTGGAAGTTTTGCTTTTATCCATTTTCGATCATACATAGGAGCATTCTCTGCTAAAAAATCAATTGGAATTTCAGCAATTTTTTTATTCTTGAAAAACAATTCTATATTTTTACTATTTGTTGTTTTTCCAATCACTGCAAAGTCTAAGTTCCACTTATCAAATATTTTTTTTGCTTCATTTTCTTTTCCTTCCTCTAAAACTATGAGCATTCTCTCTTGGCTTTCTGAAAGCATTATTTCGTAAGGTGTCATATTTTCTTCTCTACAAGGAACTTTTGTTAAATCTATTTCAATGCCTAAATCACCTTTAGATGCCATTTCAATGCTAGAAGAAGTTAAGCCTGCAGCACCCATATCTTGAATTGATATTATTGATTTACCAGCCATAAGTTCAAGACAAGCTTCAAGAAGAAGTTTTTCTGTGAATGGATCACCAACTTGAACAGTAGGTTTTTTTTCTTCTATTTTGTCGTCAAAAATAGCGGATGCCATACTTGCTCCGTGTATCCCATCTCTTCCTGTTTTTGAGCCAACATAAATTACCGGTTTGTTAATTCCTGCAGCTTTTGAATAAAATATTTTATTTTTATTAACTAAACCTAGTGTCATTGCGTTTACCAAAATATTTCCATTATAAGACTCATCAAAGCAAGTTTGACCAGCTATTGTTGGAACACCAATACAGTTACCATATCCACCAATACCTTTAACAACTCCTCTTAATAGATTTCTTGTTTTTTCATGATCTGGAGAGCCAAAATGAATAGAATTTAAATTAGCAATAGGTCTTGCACCCATTGTGAATACATCTCTCATAATCCCACCAACACCGGTTGCTGCTCCTTGATAGGGTTCAATAAATGAGGGATGATTGTGACTTTCTATCTTAAAGACAATTGCATCATCATCTTCTATATCTACAACCCCAGCATTTTCTCCTGGACCCTGAATAACTTGGTCACCTTTGGTATGTAATTTTTTTAAATGTCTTCTAGATGATTTGTAAGAGCAGTGCTCATTCCACATTGCTGAAAAAACACCTAATTCAGTAATATTCGGCGTTCTCTTTAAAAGATCGCAAATTTTCTTATATTCATCACTTTTTAATCCATGCTCAATTGCTATTTTTTCAGTAACTTCAACCATTATAAACTTTCAATTAAATTTTCAAAAAATAGTGATCCATCTTCACCTGAAAGGAATGGATCAATCATTCTCTCTGGATGAGGCATCATACCTAAAATATTTTTATCTTTATTAAATATTCCAGCTATATTTTTTATGGCGCCATTTGGATTATTTTTTTCATCATCATTTCCTATACGGTCACAATAAGTAACAGCAATTTGACCATTATCTTCAATTAATTTTAACTCATCTTTTGAGCAAAAATAATTTCCTTCGTTGTGGGCAATATGGAGTTCTAAAACTTCTTTTTTAATTTTCTTAAAATATTTATTATCTTTATTTTTAATTTTTACAAAAACATTTTTACAAATAAAGTTTAAGTATTTGTTTTGTTGAAGTATTCCGGGTAACAAACCAGTCTCAGTTAGTATTTGAAAACCATTACAAATTCCAAGAACTAATCCTCCTGAATTTGCAAAATCAATCACAGATTTAATTATTCTTGATTTTCCAGCAATACTCCCACATCTAAGGTAATCGCCGTAAGAAAAACCTCCAGGCAGTACAATTAAATCACTTTTAGGTATTTTAACATCATTATGCCAAACCATTTGATTGTCAAAACCGAATTTCTTTAAAGCCACATCCATGTCTCTATCGCAATTTGAACCAGGAAATATAATTACAGATGATTTCATTCGGTAGTTACAAGATTTTATAATCCTCAATAACTAGATTTGCTAAAAGCTTTTTACACATTTCTTCTACTTGAGATTTAGCTTTACTCTCATCACTTTCGTTTATCTCAATATCAAAATATTTTCCTTGTCTAACTTCTGAAACATTATTAAAAGTCATTCCATTCAAAGTTTGCTGTATTGCTTTACCTTGTGGATCTAGTACACCATTTTTTAGAGTGACTATTACTTTTACTTTCATTTTTTCTTAATTTTTACAGCTTTTGGTTTAGGATAGGTTAATGGTCTTATATTTGATTGTTCGTGTAATATATTTAATCTAACAGCTACTTCTTGATAAGCTTCAACTAAGTTCCCTAAGTTATTTCTAAATCTATCTTTATCTAGTTTTTTATCTGTCCGCATGTCCCAAAGTCTGCAAGTATCTGGGCTAATTTCATCAGCAAGCATGATTTCTCTTTTGCTATCACTTTCACTTCTTCCAAACTCTACTTTAAAATCTACTAATTTAATTCCAACACCTCTAAACATGCCTTGAAGAAAATCATTTATTCTTCTTACTTCTTCGTAAATAAAATCTAGCTCAAATACATCCATCCATTTAAAAGCTAAAATATGTTCTCTACTTACTAATGGATCACCTAAATCGTCATTCTTTAAGCAATATTCAACTAATGGATAATCCAATATCGTTCCATCTTCTATTCCTAATCTTTTTGTTAAAGATCCTGTAGCAATATTTCTAACAATGAATTCAATTGGAATAATTTCAACCAACTTTACAAGTTGTTCCCTCATGTTTAGTCTTTTTACTAAATGATTTTTGATACCGACATTGCTCAATTGGGTAAGTATATGCTCTGAGATTCTATTATTTAAAATTCCTTTACCTTCAATGACATCTTTTTTTTGATTATTGAAAGCAGTAGCATCATCCTTGAAGTGTTGAATTACTAAATTCTTGTCACTAGTTGCATAAATTATCTTTGCTTTACCTTCATATAATTTTTTACCTTTTTTCATTATTTAAAAACTCTATTAAAGATTAGGTTTACATTCTTAAAGTGTGAGGAATAGTCAAATATGTTTTTCATTTTTTTATTTGATATCCTAGATGTAATCTTTTTATCACTCATAACAACATCTAAAAGATTAAGATTATCTGCTATGCATTTTTTAGCATGCGATTGGACTAATCTATATGAGTTTTCTCTAGTCAAACCTGATTTAGTTAATTCAAGCATCAATTCTTGTGAGAAAATGGTACCCTTTGTGATATTAATGTTATCTAGCATTTTATTTGGATAAACTATCATTTTATCTAAAACACTAGCTAATCTCACTAAAGCAAAATCTAATGTTATATTTGCATCTGGTCCAATGTTTCTTTCTACACTTGAATGAGAAATATCTCTTTCATGCCAAAGGGCAATATTTTCTAAAGCTGGAATAGTATAGCTTCTAACCATTCTAGCCAGTCCAGTTAAGTTTTCACTTAAAATTGGGTTCTTTTTATGTGGCATTGCACTTGAACCTTTTTGTTTTTTTGAAAAAAATTCTTGTAATTCGTAAACCTCAGTTCTTTGTAAGTGCCTTATTTCTGTTGAAATTCTTTCAATTGATCCTGCAATAATTCCTAGCACAGAAAAGTAATAAGCATGTCTGTCTCTTGGAATAACTTGAGTTGATATAGGTTCAATTTTCAATCCAAGTTTCTTTGCAACATGTTTTTCGACATTTGGGTTTATATTAGCGAATGTCCCCACTGCACCTGAAATTGCGCACGTAGATATTTCATCTATAGCACTAATTAATCTTTTTCTGTTCCTTTTAAATTCTTCATAATAAGAAGCTAATTTAAGCCCAAATGTTATTGGTTCAGCATGTATTCCATGGCTTCTACCCATACATGGTGTGAATTTATATTTTTTAGCTTTAGATTTTAATACTTTTAATATTTGATCAATATCTTTAACTAATATTTTGCCAGATTGGACTAATTGAATATTAAAGCTTGTATCTAACACATCTGAGGATGTCATTCCTTGGTGCAAATATCTCGCTTTAATTCCTACTTTTTCGGTGACAGAAGTTAGAAATGCAATAACATCATGTTTTACTTTCTCCTCAATATTGTGAATTCTTTTCACATTAATTTTGGCTTTTTTCTTAACAGCACTCGCAACACCTTTTGGAATAGTTCCTAATTTTTCCATTCCTTCAGCTGCAGCAATCTCTACATCTAACCAGATTTGATATTTATTATGTTCTGACCAAATATCTGTAAGTTCTTTTCTAGAGTATCGAGTTATCATTAATTATATGGAGGCCTCTTATAACCTTTAACAGATTCTGTGAAAATTTCATAAGAGTCTTCCGTAATTCCTATTGTATGCTCAAATTGTGCAGATAAAGACTTATCCTTTGTAACTGCTGTCCATCCATCATTTAGAACCTTAACCTCAAATTTTCCTGCATTGATCATTGGTTCTATTGTAAAGGTCATGCCAGGTATTAACTCATAACCTGTATTTTTTTTACCGTAATGAAGTATATTAGGTTGTTCGTGAAAAGTATTGCTTATACCATGACCACAAAAATCTCTTACTACTGAAAATCCTCTCTCCTCAACAAAGGATTGAATTTCATATCCAATATCACCTAATTTTATTCCAGGTTTTAAAATTTCTATCCCTTTCATCATAGACTCATAAGTTGTTTCAATTAAATTTTTTGCCTTAACTGGTATATCTCCAATGGTAAACATTCGGCTCGTATCACCATAGTATTCATTCACTATTGCAGTTACATCAATATTAACTGCGTCACCTTCATTTAACACTCTTTCAGATGGGATGCCATGACAAACAACATGGTTTAAAGATGTGCACAAAGATTTTTTAAAACCCCTGTAGTATAATGGAGCAGAGTGTCCACCATTATCTCTAATGAATTCATATCCGAGCTGATCAATTCTATCTGTGGTTACACCTTCCTTAACTTCATTTGTTAGCATATCTAAAGTTTGAGATGCAAGTTTTCCAGCAATTCTCATTTTTTCAAATTTTTCTGAATAATTACTCATCTAAAATTTTTATTTTTTTTTCAATTTTTATTTCTTTAGAATTTAAACTGCATCTGTAAGCAAGAAAGCTTACACCAGATTTTTTAGCATCTAAATATTCTTTATAATAAGTAGAGTCTATATCTTCTGCTATTCTAAAATTATTTATACCCTGAATTTGAGTTAAAAATAAGACATAAGGCTTATATCCTTTTTTGATTGATTCCTTTAACTTTTGGAGGTGTTTTGTACCTCTTGAAGTAACAGCATCTGGAAATTCAGCCAAATCATCCTCTCTTATAAGTGTTGTATTTTTTACCTCTAATATTTTCTTATCACACAAAAAGTCAAATCTAGTATCATCAGAATACTTAAATTCAGCTCTTATATTTTTGATAGTACTAAATTCTTTTATTAACTTATTTTCTAAAGCATGTTCGACAATTCTATTTGCTCTATGAGTATTTACTCCAATTATTCTTTTTTTTACTTTTATCATCTCTAGAGTAAATTTTAATTTACGTTTTGGATCATTGTGTTCACTAATCCAAGCTTCGTTTCCTTGATCTAGTAAACCCATCATAGAACCTGTATTTGGACAGTGCGCTACTACAGTTTTATTATTTACTTCTATATCAGTGAAAAATCTCTTATATCTCCGGATAAATTTGCCTTTTAATAAAGTGTTGGTAAATTTCATACAATTTTATTTATATTTAGAAATGACAAATAAAAAAGAAATATCTGCATCAATCATCATCATAGGTAACGAAGTATTATCTGGTAGAACAAAAGATTTGAATACAAGCACTCTAGCTACTTGGCTTAATTCTCTGGGAATTTCAGTTGGAGAGGTAAGAGTAATTCCTGACGTGGAAAAAACCATTATAGATACTGTTGATGAATTAAGAGTTAAATACAACTATGTGTTTACTACAGGTGGTATTGGTCCTACTCACGATGACATAACTGCAGAGTCAATATCAAAGGCATTTAACATTGAATATGGATTTCATAAAGAGGCATTTGCAATTCTAGAAAAATATTACGAACCAGGCAATTTTAATGATGGTAGACAAAAAATGGCAAAGATGCCAGTTACAGCTAATCTTATTTTGAATCCAACTAGTGGTGCTCCAGGGTTTTATGTGGAAAATGTTTTTTCTCTTCCAGGTGTTCCATCAATTTTAAAAGCAATGATTGGTGGACTTGGCAATGTATTAGTCGGAGGCGATCCAATATTAAGTAAGACAATAAATTTGATGACCTATGAAAGTGAAATAGCAAGCTCATTAACAAATGTTCAAGATAATAATAAAGATGTAGAAATTGGTAGTTATCCTTTTTTCAGACAAGGTAAATTAGGTGTATCAATTGTATTAAGATCAAAAGATCAAGATAAAATAAACTTGTGTAGCTCACTAATCTTTGAATTTGTAAAAGCAAAAAATATTAAAGTAGTTGAATTAGAGTAATGTTATATTTTGCTTACGGTAGTAATCTTAATCTTTTTCAAATGAAGCGGAGATGCAAAGACTCTGTGTTCTTAAAAAAATATGAACTTAAAGGTTACAAGTTAAACTTTAGAAGTAAATATAGAGCAGCAGATATTGAAAAGAGTAAAAATTCTTTAGTTCCTGGTGCTTTATTTGAAATATCAAAAAGCGATGAAAAAAAATTGGATGTATATGAAGATTTTCCAATTCTATATAAAAAACTATTCTTTACTTATTATAATAAACGAGTGATGACTTACATTATGGTTAAGAAAACAGAATTTAGATATCCAACAGAAAGATATCTTAATGTTGTAAAACAAGGCTATAAAGATTGTAAACTTGATAATAAATTTTTAATAAAAGCTTTAAATCAATTTTAGAACATCAATTTCAGATATTTTAGTAATATCAGTAGAGTTATATAATTTTGTACTATTTAAAATTTTTACAGTTGAGTATTTTGGTGCAAACTTTTCTTCCTCTTTAGATCCTCCAGATCCAAATAAAAGAATCATAGGTGTTTTAGCTAAGCTAATCATATGCATAATTCCGTTGTTTATTGATACACTTGAGCTTAATCGGGTAGCTAAAGCAGTGACAAATGCTGGTTCTGAATATTTTGCATTCTCTTCAGGAATAATGGCTTCTTTAATCTCATTCTTTATCTTGGAAATTAACTCTGTATCATTTTTCTTAATTAAAAAAACCGGAACTTTATTAATTTCTACAATTTTTTTCCCTAAATTAATAAATTTATCCATTGGCCAATTTTTCTTTCTGTAAGAGTTTCCTTGAGTTACAGATAATCCAACATAATTGTTATCTGGAAGGACTCTTTCAGCTTCATCAAAATATTTTGGGTTTATGCTTTTAATATTATAATTATGAACAGTCAATTTTTTGTCTATTAACTTTTCAAGATTATTTAAAATCATATTCAAATTATTTTTTGTATATATGTAATCTCTTTTCTTTGTAGAAAAAAAATAATTTAATGAAGAGGAGTAAAAATTGTAACTAGGTATCTGTTTTAAAATTAGAGTATTTCTAATTTTTGACTGAAGGTCTATTATTAGATCAAATTTATCTATTGTTTTTTGATTAAATAATTTTTTTGCTAAAAATAAATGTTTCCATCTAAAACCAAAATATTTAAGGCCCATCTCAAAAGTTGGTACGTCAATACCATATTCTTTTAAACTTCCTTGGAAGTGGTTCTCATGCGCACCTAAATAGAATAAAGAAGCATCTTTAAAATTATTTTTTAAACTTGTAACTAGATCAAATAATTGGATGCTATCTCCAAGTCCACCTCCAGAATTATAAATGAGAATATTTTTCATTTTATTGATATTTAAAGATATAATTTAAAAAAAAAATAATATAATTTCCTCTATCAAAAATGCTTACAAAAACACAACTATTTTCAAAGGGTTTTCTAGCTGTTGCACCTCACATGTTTTCAGTTATTCCATTTGGCATAATATGTGGAGCAATAGGTATAGAATTAGGTTTTGATCCTGTTTTGGTATATGCAATGTCCATTATTATCTTTGGTGGTGCATCTCAAATAGTATTTCTTCAATTGTTATCAGGCGGGGCATCAGCCTTAATTGCTGTTACTTCTGTTGGTGTCATAAATTCAAGGCATTTATTGTATGGTGCAGTTTTATCTGAATACCTTGAAAAATTATCATTTATTAAAAAATTATTAATTTCCTACATCGTAGTTGATCAAGGTTTTGCTGAGAGTAATAAATTTTTTATGAAAAATAAAACAGAGCAACATTTACATTATCATTTAATTGGGAGTGGTGTTACACTTTGGATTTTTTGGCAATTATCAACTTTAGCAGGTATAGTTTTAGGTTCATTTGTACCAGAGGAACTAGGTTTAAAATTTGCAATTCCTTTAACCTTTATAGCAATTGTTGTTCAAGATTTAAAAAAAATAGATCATGTAATAGTAATGATTACATGTGGATTAAGTTCATTATTATTTTTTGATGCACCCTTTAAATCCTACATAATCATTTCACCTATAATTGCATTATTTGTTGCTGCATTAGTTCTAAGGTTAAAAAAATGACTTGGCTAACAATCATAATTGCAGGAATTGTCACCTACTTTACAAGAATGACTATGATTGCATTAGTTGACAGAGATTTATTAGGTGAAAGAGTTAAAGAGGTTTTAGCATATGTTCCGTCAGCAGTATTTCCAGCAATAATATTTCCTGGAATATTTATTAATAACTATGGAGCTTTTATAGAAATGAATGACCCTAAAATCTTTGGTGCAATAGTTGCAATATTAGTTGGCTACTTTTCAAGAAATGTAATAGCGACAATTTTATCTGGACTATCCTCTTACTGGGTTATTATTTTCTTATTATAACATTGTATTATCCATTATTAATTAACTTATGAAATTTTTTACTTACATATTATTTTTTATATTTATTTATGGCTGTGCAGCACAAGAGGTAAACACTATTAAGTATAAATTTAGAACTGAAGATGTTGTTAAAAAGGAATGTAGAATAGCCCTTGAGCAAAAAAAATTAAGTAGAAGGAATGACGTAACCTCTAAAAATTTTATTACTCACTATACCAAAGCATTTAATGCAAATAATAAAGTTAAAATAGCTTGTGATCCTTATAGATAATTAATCTATTAAAAATAATAATTTTATTATAAAATTCATACATGAGTATCACTAGATCAGAGACAAGCTTTTATAAAAAAAATGGTTATTTAGTTAAAGATCAGCTTATTTCAAAGAAAGATATCAATAAATTAAATACTCTTATTAATAAGATTGTAACTAAAGAAAAAAACAGTAGAAGAAAAGTTAAAGATCAAGGTGGAACTCAAAGTTACGATAATTATCATTTCGTATTCAATAGCAACTCTTCAAAAAATAAAGAAATATTAAGATTAAATAACCCTCAAAATAACAATAAATTATTTTATGATTTATCAAGAAATAAAAAGATTATTGATATAGTTAAAAAGCTTATTGGTGGAACAGTAAGATTTCATCTTGGAAAATTAAATTTTAAGTTACCTAATAAGAAAAAAGGAAGTCTAGTTGAATGGCATCAAGACTTTGCATTTTACCCTCATACAAATGATGATTTAATAACAGTAGGTATTTATCTTGAGGATTGTTATGAAAAAAATGGTCCTTTAAAAGTTATTAAAGGCTCTCATAAAAAAGAGCTGTTTAGTCATCATAGCAATGATAATTACTTTGTAGGCAAAATTAATACTAAAAAAAAAAAGATTAACTTAAAAAAATCAGTTTCATTAACTGGAAAAGCAGGTTCTGTTGCCTTCTTTCATTGTCGAACAATTCATGGTTCAGGCTTAAATCATACTGATGGATCAAGACCTTTAATATTATTTGGTTACAGAGCCTGTGATGCATGGCCTATTATTAATGACGGCAATCCTCATCCAGAGACAAACTTTGAAAATTTTGATAAAAATATTATTTATGGAAAAAAAATAATTGCACCAAGATGTACTGATGTACCAGTAATAATTCCATTACCTAAAAAGAAACACTACGTTTCTATTTATCAGCTTCAGAAAAGTAATTAAAATATTAGTCCGAAAAGACTAAGTATAAGTAGGGCTTCCATTCCAACAAACATAATTAGTTTTTACGAGTTGTATAGGTTAAGTCTCTATTATGTTTTTCAATTGTCCACCCCTCATTTGCACGAGCATGTGGATGGACAATTAAGAGGATTACGAAAGCAACTAAATGAAGAAAAAAGAATAATGATAATCTCACGATTCTATTTCTAGAATATTGATTTGTTATAATTAGGTTCTAATTTCGTTATGAATATGAATAATAATCACATTTTAAACACAGATCATTTTATGTATAGTTTCAGTATATGAAATATATTTTATTAGGAGCTGCAATCGCTTTTGCTATGTATCTTGGTGATAAATACATTCTTTAGGATACGTCAATTTTATACATCTTATATTTAGCTTATATTTGTTAAATTATAATGTGAGACTTAAATTAATTATAGCTTTTCTATTTACTTTGTTTTTAACTGAAATTTCAAATGCTCATAATCATTTTCCAATCACAAGGGACTCTGAAGCGAATATATTAAAAGGAAAAGTTCTTTATGAACAACATTGTGCTTCATGTCACATGGTTAATTTAACAGGGGCAGTTGATTGGAAGGGTGTTGATAAGGATGGTCATAGAAAAGCACCACCATTAAATGGAACAGGTCATACATGGCATCATAATGATGAATTACTTCATAAAATAATAAAACTTGGTTTTGCCAAATTAATGAATAACTATGAAGGTAAAATGGTTGGTTTTGGTGATAAAATAGATGACGCAGGTATTGATAATATATTATCCTACATTAAATCTTATTGGACAGATGATATATATGAATATCAAATAAGTATGAGCAAATAATATGAGTGCAGAAGCAATAAGTTTTAATTGGAAATGTAAACACACTTGGAAAAGAAGTGCCAAAAATACAGCATGGTGTTTATTAGGTTGTGCTATTGGTGATTTTGGAACGATATTATTTTTTCAATTAACTAAAATTCCTTTCCCAGTTTTAAGTATTATGATTTTAGCAATAATTAATGGTTTAATTACAAGTGTAATTTTAGAGACATTTATTTTAATTAAACAAAAATTTACTTTTCAAAAAGCATTAAAAACTGCATTAGGAATGAGCTTTATTTCTATGATTAGTATGGAAGTTGCTATGAATATTACAGATTATGTATTAACAGGTGGCGCAATGCTTACATGGTGGGTAGTGCCAATAATGTTAGCTGTAGGATTTGTTACTCCTTGGCCATATAATTACTGGAGACTTAAAAAGCATAATCAGGCTTGTCATTAAATTAAATTAATTAACCAAAGGGCTAAAATGAGAATATTAAAAGAATTAGAAGATGCAAAATTAGTAATTGTTGATCTTGAAGTTAGATTAGGTGAAGAAGTTAGAAACGCACCAACTTTATGTGCTAAATACAAAGGCAAAATAATTCCACTTAATACTGCAAATGATGGTAGACCAATATTAATGAAAGAAGAAAATTCAATAGAAAACTAAATTATGATTGAACAGATTAGTATTTATTTAACAGCAATGATTTTAGGAATAATGTTATTCTTTTCATTTGCTATTGCACCCGTTGTATTTACTACTTTAGATGAAGAAAATGCTCGAAAATTTATAAGAAGAATATTCCCATTTTATTACAATGTTAATTTAGGAATTAGTTTAATCGTTCTGATAATCTTTTTATTCTTAAGTAAATTAGGAATAGACTTTTACTTAATTCTAACAATCACACTTTTATTTGCTACTTCAAACTATTTGCTAATGCCTTTAATAAATAAATATAGGGACGAAAAGCAGGATAAAAAGTTTAAATATTCACACTTTATATCAGTTGTGATTAATTTTGTTCAGATGATATTTTTAGTAGTTTTACTAATTTAATGGGCAACTTATCCTCAAAAGAATTAGATTTATATTCAAATAAAATCCTTGAAGATTACGATGCAAAAAATCCCAGCCAGTTATTTAAAGACAAAATAGTAATAAGTAATGAAAATGCTTTACTCATACAATCTAAAGTCGCCGATTTAAGACTTAAAAGAGGTGAAGAAATTATAGGTTATAAAATTGGCTGTGTTTCAAAAGATACTCAAAAAAAAATGGGCTTTACTCAACCAGCAAGTGGATTTCTTTGGAACAGTGAACTGTTTCAAAGTGGAGTGGAACTTAATAAAAAAGATTATTCTAATCCAGCTATGGAAGCAGAATTTGGAGTAATACTTAATAGAGATATTAATCCAGATCTTGTCTCATTTGAGTATATATTAGAATCTGTTCAATCGATTTATCCCCTTATAGAAATACATAATTTAGTTTTTAATGGTAATGAACCTCATGGTGCAGAGCTTTTAGCTAATAATGCAATTCACGCAGGTGTTATTCTAGGACAAGAAAACAAAGTACCTATTGATAATAAAATTACAGATCTTAAGCTTGTTTATGACAATGAAGAAGTTGATAAATGGATAGATAAAAAATGGCCTTTTGATATGCTTGAAAAAATAGAGTGGTTAGTGAAAAATAAAGCAAAAACAAATAATATTTTGAAAAAAAACCATTTAATTTTAACAGGAGCATATGGATTTCCAGTTCCAATTTATGAAAAAAAATTGATAGGAGTTACTTCATCAGCTTTTGGAGATGTTAATGCAAAATTTATTGATTAAACTTATGTTGAGGAATATTAATTGATTTATCTTAATAAAAAATCTAGTAAATTATTACTACTTCAAAGAAATGAATTACTTTCTGACAAGCAGAAATATCTAAGGAAAAGATTTGGTCGTTATATATTTACAAATATATTTGTTAATTATTTTCAAATTAAAGATTTAAATCAAAGAGCTGAAGATTTATTTAAAAAAGAGTTTCAAACTTTTGAAAATTTTTTACCACAAAATGTTGATAGTATTTTAGATATAGGTTGTGGACTTGGGATTATTAATATTTTTTTAAATCAGAAATATAAAAATGATTTAAAGTTTTTTATGTTAGATAAAAATAAAATTGATAGATCTATTAAATATGGATTTTCTGAAAACTATGAGAGTTACAATGATCTCAGTGAAACAGAAAATCTTTTGTATGCAAATGGTATAGATAAAGAACAATTATATATTAAAAATGTGGATAAAAAGATTGATATAAATTTAAAATTAGATTTAATTATTTCCTTGAAATCAATGTGTTACCATTATCCTTTAGAGAATTATTTATATCTGCTTAAAAAAATTTGTACAAAAAATACTGAATTTATTCTTGACGTAACTGCAGGTCAGTACTTTAACAGATTAATAAATAAATATTTTGATTATGCTAAAATTATTTATGAGGAAGGTGGTATACACACTTTAAAAAGACTTCATTGTAAAGGTTTTAGATATAAATAATTTAATATTATTAATCACGTTTTTTTTAATTAAGGAAATTTATGTATTTTGTCTTTTTATTTTTAAAGATATATTTTTAAATACTTGACGATAAAGTTCAAATATTGTGAGACAAATAAAGTATATATTTGAGGTTAACCATATACTTAGAATTAAATAATCAAAATTATTGTTTAAAGCATAAAATGAGCCTAATAAAATTTTAAATGAAGAAATAAACCACAGAACCATAAATACTGCAGAATATTTTTTGTATTTATTTACTCTTAATGGATGAATAAATTTTATTGGTATAAATTTTAATAATATACAGGCTGATATAAGTAATAAATTATAGGACTGAGATAGATCAAATAAATACAAATAAAAAAGCAATATATTCCAGATACATGGAAAACCTTTATAAAAGTTATCTGGAGTCATCAATTTATTATTTGAATATGATATTGCTGATATGATTAAAATGATTGAAGGTATAATTATTTCAAAAGGTGTGGGTACAAATTTAAACCAATAAATCATTACAGATGGGATTATTATGTAATTGAAGAAATCAATTACACTATCAAGCATTTTACCATCGATATTTTTTACAAATACAGTAACTTTAAATTTTCTCGCCAATGTGCCATCAATAGCATCGATTAATAATGCTAGTCCCAAAAATAGAAAGGCTGAACTTTGATCATTTTTGAATACAGAGATTAGAGCAAAAAATCCAACTATTAGCCCAGAACACGTTAACAAATGAACAGACCAAGCTAAAAGAGTATCTATATCTTTTTTATTTTTAAACATTCAGTTTTTTATCTTATGAATATGGATTTCGAAGATAAATTCTTGTCGCGCTAGAAAATTTATAAAAATTCACCAATAAATCTTTTAATGATTTACATTCACGTAAAAAATTGACAAATTTATTTATAAACCAAAAGGAAAAACCCATGAAAGATCTCACTATAGTAGGTGTTATTGGCTTAGGAAATGCTGGTGAACCATTATCATTAAAAGGATGGGATAATTGGGGATATGATATTAAAGTTGTTGATGGAACAATCGTTGTAAATCATAAAAACAGACCTCAATCTAAACATCCTCAGTATAATTCAAAGAGTTAAATAAAATTTTAAGAATTAATTATTATTATTTATCTTTAACTGAAACTAACTCTGGATACTTATTAAATAAAATTTCAGCGGGTCTCTCTCCAGACCTTAATGGATCAATCAGCATTACTTGGCTGGGCATAATATTAGTTAAATTGCAATCTGTACCAAAGAGTTCAAAATAATTAAGTATATCTGAATACCATCTCACTTCAGCTTCCTTCGGTGAAGTAACTTCAAATGCAACCTTATTTTTACCAAAGTGTTCGAGCACTCCAGCTAGAACATCTGACTTACTATCATGAAGTTCAATTTCTTCATGATCAATAAGCATTGAAAATGCTCCATATTCAAAAAAAGGTTCAGCGCTTTCAACAATTTGTTTTAATGTTGCAGGAGTATTTTTTTTTGTTTTATCCCATCCACTTTCTGGATGATGTTCATAAATTATATTCATTCCATTTTTAATTGCATGATTGCACCAAGCTTTAATTTGATTTTCAGGGATGTCTCCAAATGTATTCATGAATTCCATTGCAGAAAATCCTAAATCTGCCGCAACATCAATTGCTTCATTTACTTTTCCTTTTTTAAAAGCTTTTATAAAATAACCATGATCCAAGTAAGGCTCTATTGAGTGTTTTTTGTAAAGATCATTTTTACGTTCTAACCATTCCTTTGGATGTCCCAGAACTTGCATTGTTGCAATTTTAACATGGTCAATCCTGTTACCAGCAACTTCTAGAAAGTCTTCTAACTCACGAAGTCCCATTCTTTCGTGGTACCAAGGGCCTTCATCAAAACCCACATCTTTCAACCATAGTTGTGATTTAGTTCTGGGCTTTGGTTCTATAGCATTTAAATCAAATACTTTTGATATCGAATTTTTTGTTTTAGACATGTTTTTTGTTTTTATATTAGTCAAATAGATAAATTTCTAACTAAATACGTCATTTTCATAGTTCCTAGGGATGTAAAAAAATATAATTAGTTGAAAGACCCATAATGAACACGTTATACTATCTCTAACAATATTCTCAAGGGGGGAAATTATGCGTAAAATTCTAATATTAATATTAATGTCGTTATTCTCGTTTGTATCCATTGGAAATGCAGATGTGAATTTCGCAGGCAAAACAGTTACATGGGTTGTGCCATTTAAAGAAGGTGGTGGTACGAGTAGATTTGCAAGATTTATTCAACCTTTCTTAAAAAAATATTTACCTGGAAATCCTGATGTCCAAATCATGCATATACCAGGAGGTGGAGCTATCAAAGGTTCAAATTATTTTGAAAAAAATGCAAAAGCAGATGGAACTTTTATTTTTGGATGCTCAACTTCAGTTATAGTTAATGTTGCGACTGGAAATCCACTTGTTAAATATAATCTTAGTGAATACCGACCAGTAGTTTTGCTTCCACAAAATACTCATTGGTTCACACGTTCGGATTTAGCTGAGCCTCACGATCTATCAAAAATTAAAGAAAGAAAATTAGTTCTCTATGCATTGAAAACTCCCGCATCTGCGGATTTATTTCACATATGGATTTATGAGAAACTTGGTATCAAAGGAGCAAAACCTATACCTGGTCTTTCATCTTCAGGAGGTTATCAAGCATTCCTAAGAGGTGAAATTCATCTAAGTTCACATGGTGCAGCGAATTATGTAAAAAAAGTTAAGCCTGAAATAGAAAAAGGAAAAGTTGTAGATTTAATGACATTAGGAATTATTGGAGCTGACGGTTCAGTTTCTAGAAATCCTTTGGCACCAAATGCACCTACATTTCCTGAAATGTATGAGAAGGTAAATGGTAAAAAACTTGAGGGTGATGACCTAGAAGCATACTATGCAATAGGTGCTGCATGGTCTCAAGCATCTAAAGCAATGATGCTTCCAGCAGATGCATCCGATGAAATAGTGAAAGCATACAGAGATGCAGCTATTAAAATGACAAATGACCCTGAGTTTAAAGCTAAAGCTGTAAAAGCTCTTGGACCATTTCCATTAATCATAGGAGAAGAAGCTGGTGAAATTATTAAAAAGGCTGCAGTATTCTCTGATACTACTAAAAAGCAATTAAATGCAGCTCTAAAGAAACATAAATTCACATATAGAGTTCAATAGAGCAAATAAAAAAAGTGCTGCTAGCTAATAGCTAGCAGCTTTTTTTATGGAACAATTATTAGCTGCACTTTTTCAACTTTTTGAGCCTACTCATTTAGCATTTCTTTTTGCAGGTACATTACTTGGTTTAATTGTTGGTATCCTTCCAGGTATGGGTGGCACTTCAGGTTTAGCCCTTGTTTTACCTTTTGTTTTCACAATGGAACCTTCACATGCTCTTGCAATGATGATTGGAGTTCTTGCACCTACGACAACTTCAGATACTTTTCCTGCTGTGCTTATGGGAGTACCTGGCACTGCAGGATCACAAGCAACAGTAATGGATGGTTTTCCACTTTCTAAAAAAGGCATGGCAGCAAGAGCTTTAAGTGCTGCCTTTAGTGCTTCGTTGCTTGGAGGTATCTTTGGGGCTTTTATATTATCTATATCCATTTATTACGCCATTCCAATAATAATGGCATTTGGATTTGGAGAACAGTTCCTATTAGTTGTACTTGCTTTGTTAATGGTTGGAGCTCTTACAGGTGACAATTTATTTAAAGGTATAGCTTCTTGTTTTTTAGGGTTAATTATTGGATCAATAGGAACCGCTCCAATAACAGGAGATCCAAGATACACATTTAATACATTATATCTTTTAGAAGGTGTTCCTCTTGTTGTTGTTGGATTAGGATTGTTCGCTATTCCAGAGATTGTCGGACTTCTCGATACCAAAGGTTCAATTGCAAAATCACTTAATACCAAAAAAGGATGGTTCACAGGTTTAAAGGATGTAATAAAAAATTGGTTTTTAGTTTTACGATGTTCTACTCTTGGTTGTCTTGTTGGAGCTTTACCAGGTTTAGGAGGGACAGTCGTTGATTGGATTGCATATAGTCACTTAAAACAAACAACAAAAGATACTTCTCAATTTGGTAAAGGTGATATCCGAGGCGTTATAGCACCTGAGTCTGCTAATAATGCTAAAGAGGGTGGAGCATTAATTCCAACATTAATTTTTGGTATACCTGGTTCTGGTAATAAGGTTTTATTACTTGGAGGTTTTGTTCTAATTGGAATTGAACCTGGTTTAGATATGGTAACGACAAACCTAGATCTTACCTATCTAATGATTTGGTCATTAGCTATAGCAAATATTTTAGGTGCTGGAATTTGTATGGGTTTTTCATCCCAAATTTCAAAATTCACTTTAGTTCCATATTACATACTTGCACCTGTGATGGTTTGTTTAATTTTTTTTGCAACATTTAACATAAATAGGGACTGGTATGATTTTATTGGACTATTATCATTTGGTATAATTGGTATTACCTTTAAAAACTTTGGTTGGTCTAGACCGGCACTTTTAATTGGTTTCTTTTTATCAAGCAAAGTTGAACTTCTTAGCTATCAAACTCAAGCAGTATATGGTTTAAGTTTTTTATCCCGTCCAGTTTCAATAATTCTTATAATTTTGTGTCTTGCTACTATCGTTCTTTTGACAAAACAAAAGTTTGATAGCAATTATAGATCTGATCTTATCAAAGGTAAGCTTACTCAAATTTATTATATAGTCATATTACTCTGTCTACCTTTATCTATGATTTGGTTTACTAGTAGTTTAGATTATCGTGCTAACTTGTTTCCAATAAGTCTAAGTGTAATAGCTTTATCACTCTTGGTTTTTATACTTATTGTAAAAATTGCAGACTTAAAAAATTTAACATTTTTAAATAATACATTTATGAAGTTTGCTAGGTCAAATATTTTTGAAATTAGTGGTAACTTTAATAATCAACTTTTTTATTATTTAAGTTTTATTGGTTTTTTATTAATGAATTTTATATTTGGTTTTCCAATTGCAGCAGCACTTTTTATTAATATGTTTATATTATTTCACAATAGGAAAGCTTGTGTATCATCAATTTGCATTTCTACTGCATTGATGGTAATACTCTGGGCGTTATCGTCTCTGCTAACTTTACAGTTTCCAAATGGGTTGATAGGATTATTTATCGATTTACCTTGGTGGCTAGGTGGGCAATTGAATTAAATAAATATAATTTATAATGACTGAAATAACATTTCCAAAATTACCTTTCATAAAAAGAAAAGAGAAACCTCGTGAGACAGGCATAAATTATGTTAGGGCACCTGTGATGGTAGGAAATTGTATAGATGATTACCTAGAAGCATATGCAAACCTTGTTGATATCTTTAAGATTTCTGGAAAACAAGGTGCAATGATGAGTAAAAAATCTCTTTTGAGATTTATCGAAACCTGCAAAAAACATAGTGTTCAAGTTGCATTAGGAAATCCAATTATGGACGTTGCAATGTCTGGTGGTAAAGAAGTGGTAGATGATTATCTGGATACAGTTGTTAATCTAGGTATTGATATAATTGAAATTTCAAGAATAGCTCGTTCTTTAGATGATGATGAGATGTGTAGACTGATCGAAAATGCAACAGGCAAAGGGATAAAAGTTATTAATGAGGTTGGTGTCGCGTTTGCACATTCCAAGGTTATTGAGGAAGAAATTTTTGTAGAACGAATTAAAATGCAATCTAAAAGATTTATTGAGGCTGGTTCATGGAAAATATTACTAGAATCAGAGGGTTTAACAGAAAATCTTGATAAGAAAAATTATAGATGGAATGTAATTGATAAAATTATTAGTCCACTTCATTTGAATCAATTTATGGTTGAGGCTGATGACCAGGATGTATTATCAAAATATATAGAGATCTATGGACCAGGTATAAATATGATGGTTGATTATACAAGAGTGCTTAAAATGGAAGATGCCCGTTTAGGCTTTGGACCATCTCAATCACTTTGGGGTAAAGTCGTTAAATATTAAAAATTCTTTACAGTATTTAAAATTAAATATAACGCATGTTATCTTCGTTAACTGCTTTTTCTAATCTTATTAAAAAATCTGGTATTGCACTTTTAACTCTGCTCCATGTAGGTATAAAAGGTGTATCCATTGGATTTTGATAGAAAGCATCACCTGCTTTCATAATATTTGCAGCAAACAATTCAACAGCCTTTTCCTCTGTATGTGAGTCGAATTTTAGACCATTCATTTGCGCATCGTTTCTATATGCATCTATTAAATCTAAAGCTGCTCTATAATATGTTGCCTTTAAAGATCTAAATTGTTCTTTACTGAATGAATGACCTTGGGTTGCTAGCTTCTTTATAAATGTTTTAATTATATCAATAGACATTCTTGATAGACCTTGTTTTTCATCATTTATAGATAAGTTTTGGTGTTTATGGTCATAAGTATCTGCTAAATCTACCTGACAAATATTTTGAGGTGAAAAATTTCTTTGCATTTCAGATAGAATTCCAATTTCTATTCCCCAGTCAGATGAAATTCTTAATTCTGGTAGAATATTTCTTCTAAATGAAAATTCTCCTGCTAAAGGATATTTAAAAGATTTCATAAAATTTAAGTAATCGCTATTTCCTATAGTTTTTTCTAATGCATTTAAAAGTGGGAAAACCAGTAATCTTGCAACTCTTCCATTCATTTTATTATCTGCAACTCTTGGATAAAAACCTTTACAAAATTCAAAATTAAATAGTGGATTTACAACAGGATAAAATAATTTTGCTAACATTCTACGATCATAAGTTTTTATATCACAATCATGTAATGCCACAGATCTTGCACTGTCTCTTGCAATAGACATGCCAATGCAATACCAAACATTTCGACCTTTTCCATATTCATTAGGAGCAAGTCCTAATTTTTTTAGTTCTTTATCTAATTTTTTAAGATTAGGTCCATCGTTCCAAAGGATTGTAAATGGAGTTTCTAATTTTTCAAAAAAAGTCCAAGCCTTCCTAGCTTGAGCTTCAGTTGCTTTATCTAAACCAATGATTATGTGGTTTAAATAATTCGTTTTACTAATTTCAGTAACAATTTTTGGTAGTGCATCACCCTTCAATTCAGAATAAAGACAAGGTAAAATTAGTTCCATCTTTCTTTCTTTGGAAAATTTTAATAAATCTTTCTCAAGATCTTTAGTTGACTTAGTTCCAAAGTCGTGAAGTGTTGATATGGTACCATCCTGATAGAAATCACTCATGGCGGGAACCTATCCTAAGTTTCAATTATTTGTATAGCCGTTTTGATCACATCAGCCCATCCTAAAGGAGATGGCTCAGAAGATTTGATTAAATTATCTATATTTATCAAAGAACTATCAAAATTTTCATTCTTAACCAAACAGGGATAATCAGTCTGTTTAAGCATTTCTATGTCATTTTCATTGTCACCAACACCAATTGTAATACATTCATTGCCTAATTTTTTTCTTATTAATTTTACAGCTTTGGACATTGCTTTTGATTTATTAGTATTGTCACATATGTTAATTATTCTTCCTCCTGACTGTGCAGTTAAACCAATTTCACCGATATTTTTAATGAAATTATTTTTTTCTGTTTCAGTTCCTCTAAATTGAATAGGTATCGAGTGCATTCTTTTAGTTGCTAAAGATAATTTATTTAATGGAAGCCCAAAAATTTTTTGTTGTTCATCAATTTCTAATTCCAAAATAGGAGTAATTTTATTTTTTAAATCTAAACTAATATTTGCGTCATATATTTTTTGTATTTCATCTATTGATCTACTTATTACAACCCTCTGAGGTAAACTTTGATCTATTTTATTCAGTCCATATATAGACGACCCATTCTCCGATATAAAACTAAAATCAAAATTATACTGTTTATTAAAATCTAATAATTCAGACTCAGTTTTACTTGAGTTTGGAATAATCAAAATACCACTTGAAATTAATTCTTTTAAATAATCTTTTATAACATCAAATTTAAAAGTTTCTTTATCTAATAGCGATCCATCTAAATCTGTGAAAATTAAAATTTTTTTCTTGGACATAATAAATTATTAAATTAATTATTTTAAGTTTACTTTAACTTGTTAACGTACAAATTTATAAAATGATAAAATAAAAAAAATTTTTTTCTACTTGGTTTTATAGTATTTTTCAGCCCATTGACGATTAAATGATATGTTATTTTTGTCATCTATATTAAGCCATGGTTTTAGAATTGATTTATTCGATGATTTTTCTATGTAAAATGCAAATAGATTTTGTTGTTTTTTAAAAAATAATTTAAATATTTTATAAAATGGTAATAAGATTTTTAATAATAACATTTTATAATTTCCCCCTCTTTCATAAGCAGGTGATGATGGAAAAGAACTGCCATATCTATATACAAATTTATGATTATAACAGGGTGAATATGAATTAATTGTCTTTTCTATTTCTCTTTCTGTCCATCTAAATATATAGTTAGGTATTTCTGTATTGTTTACTCCTCCATAAACACAATCATGATGAAATACCGCAGCATGTTCATAAGTTTGTGTTAGTTTTAGTCTTTCTAATATTCTCATAACAAATGAATCCCGTGACTCAAAAGCTAAAACACCTCTTTTTGCTACTCTAAATAATTCTATGAGTGTACTATGAGGCTTTGAACAATGGTGAATGGCATCATGCATAATCACATAATCAAATGAATTATCTTTATAATTTAATTTTTCTGCATCTTGATAATCCCAATTGTATGGCAAGAATTCTGCAGGTGATGTTCTTTCATCCAAATTTGTAATTGTTACATTGTTAATTTTCAATTTCTGAAAAATTTGTTTATCCAAAATTGCACCTCCACATATCAAAATTGTAGAATCGTCTTGTGGTATTAATTGCTTAACAATATCAAAATAAAAATTACTTCTGTTTTTATATATATACATAAGATTTACTTTAACATAGTTAATACTAAGTTATTAAAGAATATTTTCAAAATATATTGACACTTAATTTTAGCTGAATGTTTTACTGTCGATAGATAATGCTAATTTTTACTTTGTCCTGGCACCACTATAGCAATCAAAGGAACATCATACACACAAAGTTATACTTGTAGTTCTTTGGTTACTTGAGTTATAAATAAATCAATATATAACAATGCGAAATTTAAGAGCCCTCGTGGTGAAATTGGTAGACACAAAGGACTTAAAATCCTTGCCATTTATGGAGTGCCAGTTCGAGTCTGGCCGAGGGCACCACTAAATGATAAAACCACACATACTTTTTGATCATACAAAAACATCAAAAAAAATTAAAAATTTTCTAGATCATAAAATCAAAAATATATCATTAGGTAAATGCAATCTAATAATTGTTGTTGGAGGTGATGGTTTTATGCTTTCGTCATTGAAAAAGTATAATAAATACAAAAAACCTTTCTATGGAATAAATGCTGGTAGTTATGGTTTTTTAATGAATAAGTTCTCTTCAAAAAATACTATTAGAAATCTATCTAAAGCAAAACAAGTTTCAATTTCTCCTTTAGAAATGAGCGTAAGGAATAAGTTTAATAAAACTAAAAAGTCTATTGCTATAAATGAAGTCTCAATTTTAAGACAAAGTAGGCAGACTGCATCACTTGAAATTTCTAACGGTTCACAAAAAATTATTAAAAAACTAGTTTCTGATGGTGTATTGATATCAACACCTGCGGGCAGCACTGCATACAATATGTCAGTTTATGGACCAATATTAAACTTAGACTCAAAAAAACTTTCTATTAGGCCTATTAGTGCTTTTAGACCTAGAAGATGGAAGGGAAGAATTGTGAGCGATAAATCAAAAATTACAATCAAAAATCTTAATATTAATAAAAGACCAATAAGTGCGGTTGCTGACAATTACGAAGTGAGAAATGCAAAAATTATCTTTATTAAAATAAATAAAAAAATTAAGTTTAATCTTCTTTATGATTCAAATAGAAGTCTTCAAAAAAAAATTAAAATAGAACAAATCAGAAAAGAAATAAATTAATGAGCAACAAAAATTTTGGGTTTGGGACTCAAATTAGAAAATCTCCATATTTTGATTCTACAGTTAAATGGGGGGCTACTGGCTTTTCTGTGTATAATCACATGTATATACCACGTGATTTTGGCAATCCTGAACAGAATTTTTGGAACCTAATTGAAACAGCAATTTTATGCGACGTTGCTGTTGAAAGACAAGTTGAAATTACTGGACCAGATGCTTTTAAATTTATTCAATTATTAACCCCTAGAGATCTTTCAAAATTATCTATTGGTCAATGCAAATATGTTTTAATTACAAACGAAGAAGGTGGTGTGCTAAATGACCCTGTTCTTTTACGTTTAGGAGAAAATCACTTTTGGCTATCTTTAGGTGATAGTGATATTTTATTATGGGCACAAGGTGTAGCAATCAACTCTGGATTAAATGTGAAAATAACAGAACCAGATGTTTCCCCATTACAATTACAAGGACCCAAGTCTGCTGAAATAATGATTAAATTATTTGGAGAAAGTATAAAAGATTTAAAATATTATTGGTTTAGAGAATTAGATTTAGACGGAATACCATTAATTGTATCAAGAACTGGTTGGTCTAGTGAATTTGGTTATGAATTGTTTTTAAGAGATGGTTCAAAAGGAAATGAATTATATGAAAAAATTATGTTTGCAGGAAAGGAATCTGGATTAAAACCAGGTCACACTTCCTCAATTAGAAGAATAGAAGGTGGTATGCTTTCTTACCATGCTGATGCAGATATGCATACAAACCCATTTGAATTAGGTTTAGATCGTTTAGTTAATTTAGATGGAAATATTAATTTTATCGGCAAAGAAGCGCTTAAAAAAATTAAAGCTGATGGTGTAAAAAGATTGCAAATTGGTTTAGAAATAAAATGTGAAAAATTAAGTGGACCCAACACTATATTTTGGCCCTTAGTGGTTGACAATAATGTTATAGGAAAAGTAACTTCAGCTGTTTATTCTCCACGTTTAAAAAAGAATATTGCTTTAGCCATGGTTGACATTAAATATTCCAAAATTGGTTTAGAAATTGAGGTTATAATTCAGGAAAAGAATTTTAAATGTGAAGTTATTAAAAAACCTTTTTTTGATCCAAAAAAACAAATCACATCAAAATCATTAAGTTAGTTTGGTGCCCCCGCACGGACTCGAACCGCGGACCTATTGATTACAAATCAATTGCTCTACCAACTGAGCTACAAGGGCATGAAGCATTTTTTAATAGTATTTATTATATTATCAACAAATTATTTTTGTTGATTTATATGATGAAAAACTATCGCCGCACTATTGGATATATTCAAACTCTCAATATTTTTGTTAATGTTTATCTTTACAGAGAAATCAGTATATTTTTTAGTATGTTGATTAAGACCATGTCCTTCAGAACCAAATAATAATACATTGTTTCCATTCCATTTGACTTCTGTAAAGTTCTTGTCACTGTTCGCAATGAAACCATAAATCCAAAAATTTTTATCCCTTAAATATTTTAAAGTAGTATTTATATTTGAAACTTGAAAAATATTTAATTGCTCAACACAACCGCTTGCTGATTTATATAATAATTTACTTTCACTTGGATAATGTCTTTCTTTAACAATCAGACCATCTATATTAAATGAAGCTGCACTTCTGATTAAAGAACCTATGTTTCTTGGATCAGTAACTTCATCTAAACATACAAATGTTAAATTATTTTTGCCTTTAATAAACTCTTTTAATTCAGGATTTTCTAAATGTTCAATTTCTGCAATATATCCTTGATGTAAAATATCTTCACTTCTACAATATTTATCTAATTCCTTTTTGGTTTTGAAAAAAACTTTTATATCTTTTAATAAATTTTTATTAGGATTCTGCTTATGTATATTTTTTTTACTCTCCTCCGTTAAGAATATTTTGATTACTCTTCTATTTGGGTTTTTTAATGCTCCAATAACAGCGTGTCTTCCAGCTATAAAAAAGGATGATTTTTGAGTCATATTTTACGAATTTACAGGGTTTTTATACTATTTTTTCTGAAATTCACGTATTGCATTTGTACAATAAAAATATATAAAACGCATGTTGTTTAAAGGTTTATTGAACAAGGGGACGCTTCCTCTGCTATTAGGGAGGGGTACCAAAGCGGTCAAATGGGGCGGGCTGTAAACCCGTTGACTTCGGTCTTCGAAGGTTCGAATCCTTCCCCCTCCACCATTCAATAAAATTTTAAATAATTAAGGAGTATACTTGGGTGTTGCGGGTGTAGTTCAATGGTAGAACGCTAGCCTTCCAAGCTGGATGTAAGGGTTCGATTCCCTTTACCCGCTCCAACTATTAAAAAAAGAACAAAAAAAAATGAGGTAAAAAAGTAATGTCAAAAGAAAAGTTTGTAAGAAATAAACCGCACTGTAATATTGGAACTATAGGTCACGTTGATCATGGAAAAACAACATTAACTGCTGCGATAACAAAAGTTTTAGCAGAATCAGGTGGTGCACAATTTACTGCTTACGACCAAATTGATAAGGCTCCAGAAGAAAAGGAGAGAGGAATTACAATTTCAACTGCACACGTTGAATATGAGACAGACAAAAGACATTACGCTCACGTAGATTGTCCAGGTCATGCTGATTACGTAAAAAATATGATTACTGGAGCTGCTCAGATGGATGGTGCAATTTTAGTTGTAAACGCAGCTGATGGACCTATGCCACAAACTCGAGAGCACATTCTTCTTGCTCGGCAAGTAGGCGTTCCTGCTATTGTTGTATACTTAAATAAAGTAGACCAAGTTGATGATAAAGAAATGATAGATTTGGTTGAAGAAGAAATTAAAGATTTATTAACATCTTATAAATTCCCAGGAGACAAAACTCCAATCGTTAAGGGCTCGGCTTTAGCAGCTGTCGAGGGAAGAGATGATGAAATTGGTAAAAACTCAATTATGGATTTAATGAAAGCAGTTGATGATTTTATACCTCAGCCTGATAGACCAAAAGATAAAGATTTCTTGATGCCAGTTGAGGATGTATTCTCTATTTCTGGAAGAGGAACTGTTGTAACAGGCAGAGTAGAGTCTGGAGTAATCAAAACTGGGGAAGAAATAGAAATAGTGGGTATCAGAGATACTAAAAAATCAGTTTGTACTGGAGTAGAAATGTTCAGAAAACTTTTAGACTCAGGTGAAGCTGGTGATAATATTGGTGCACTTCTTAGAGGTGTTGAAAGAACTGATGTTGAAAGAGGCCAAGTTTTATGTAAGCCTGGATCTATTAAACCACACACTAAATTTGAAGCACAAGCCTATGTATTAAAAAAGGAAGAAGGTGGCAGACATACACCATTCTTTACTAAATACAGACCTCAATTTTACTTTAGAACAACTGACGTTACTGGTGAGGTTGAATTGCCATCAGGAACTGAGATGGTTATGCCAGGTGATGATGCAAAATTTACAGTTAAACTAATTACACCCATTGCAATGGATGAAAAACTTAACTTTGCAATAAGAGAAGGTGGTAGAACGGTAGGAGCTGGAGTAGTAACAAAAATTATAGAGTAAACACTATAGGAGTGTAGCTCAATTGGTAGAGCGCCGGTCTCCAAAACCGGAGGTTGGGGGTTCGATTCCCTTCGCTCCTGCCAATTAGGTTTATAAAATTATGAAAAACCCTTTTAAATTTATCCAAGATGTCAAACAAGAGGCTTTTAAAGTTACTTGGCCAACTGCCAAAGAGACAGTCCAAGGTGCATTAATGGTTCTTGCGATGGCAGTTTTAGCTTCATTATTTTTTTTACTTTTAGATCAAATATTAAAATTCTTTTTAGAAATTGTACTTAGGGTGAGCATCTAATGAAAAATTGGTATATTGTTCAATCTCATTCAAGTTTTGAAAATAAAGTTGCGCAACTAATAAAAGAAGAAGCTGAAAAAGCAGAAATTTCTGAAAAGATTGAGGAAATTATAGTACCTACGCATGATGTTACTGAAGTAAAAAGAGGTAAAAGAATTCAAAGGAAAAAGAAATATTTTCCAGGCTATGTTTTAATTAAAAGCGAAATGGATAATAATATTTACCACATGATAAAAAACTTAAAAAAAGTAAGTGGCTTCCTTGGATCAAAGGGTGCCCCGATACCAGTTTCTGACAAAGAAATAGAAAAAATTTTAGGACAAATTAAGGATGGTGTTGCACAACCAAAATCAGGTATTGAATATAGCGTTGGAGAAAAGGTTCAGGTTATAGATGGACCCTTCGCATCATTTGCTGGATTGGTAGAGGATATCGATGAAGAAAAACTAAGATTAAAAGTTTCTGTTTCAATTTTTGGAAGACCTACACCAGTAGATCTTGAATACAACCAAGTAGAAAAGGCAAGTTAATGGCAAAAAAAGAAATAAGTGGATATGTAAAGTTACAAATTAAAGGTGGTCAAGCTAATCCAGCACCTCCTGTTGGACCAGCACTTGGACAAAGAGGAATTAATATAATGGAGTTTTGCAAAGCATTTAATGATAAAACTAAGAGCTTTGCAGGAAAACCAGTCCCAGTTATAATAACTGTTTATAAGGATAAAAAATTTGATTTTATAATAAAATCTCCACCAGCATCACATTTTATTAAGGAGGCCATGAAGTTAAAAAGTGGATCTAAAGAACCAGGAAGGAACATAGTGGGATCTATATCTAAACAGCAGCTAAAAGATATTGCAGAAAAAAAAATGGAAGATTTAAACGCTCATGATTTAGATGAGGCTGCAAAAATTATTGCTGGATCTGCAAGATCAATGGGAATAGAGGTTAAAGACTAATGAAATCGAAAAGATACAAAAAGCTGCCAGAAAAAACTAACGAACTACCATCAGCTAAAATTGATAGTATTTTAAGTATGATAAAATCTAATTGTACAACAAAATTTGATGAGTCAATTGATTTAAATTTTAGAATTAATAACAAGCAAAAAAAAAATGAAGTTAATCTGAGAACAGTTGTAAATTTACCAGGTGGAACAGGCAAATTAATAAAAGTAGCTGTGGTATGTGAAGAAAGCAAAATAGATGATGCCAAGAATGCAAATGCTGACGTGGTGGGAGGAGATGACTTAGTCGAAAAAATTAAAAATGGAGAATTAAATTTTGAAAAACTCATATGTACACCATCAATGATGATCAAACTTTCAAAGTTAGGAAAAGTTCTTGGACCTAAGGGATTAATGCCAAACCCCAAGTTAGGAACAGTCACAAATGATATATCTAAGGCAGTTAAAGAAGCAAAAGCTGGTCAAGCTGAAATTAGAAATGATAAAGATGGAAACATTGGATTAAGTATTGGAAAAAAATCTTTTGAAGATGATAAGCTTATTAAGAATTATTCAGCGGTTATTGATGCTTTGGAAAAAGAGAAATCTAATTTAACAATAAAGGGAGATTTAGTTAAACAAGTATTTATAACTTCAAGTATGGGTGTATCTTACAAATTAAAGTTAGATAAGAGTTTTTAATTATGATGAACAAAGAACAAAAAAAACAGTATATAAATGATATGACAACTCAGTTTGATAAAACTGAAGCAGTTATTGTAACACATTATCAAGGTTTAACTGTTAATCAATTAGATGACCTAAGAAAAAAAATGCGAGAGCATGGTATTAAATTTAAAATAACAAATAATAGAATTACAAAACTAGCTTTAGAAAAAACAAAATGTAAAGAATTATCAGATTTGTTTTCGGGCCCAACAGCAGTAGCTTTATCAGAAGATGCAATAACATCTGCAAAAATTCTCACCAAATTTTCTAAAGAAAATGAAAACCTGAAAATCTTAGGGGGAATCATGGGTACTGACATTTTGGATGTAGCAGGAGTTAAAAATGTTGCAACATTACCTTCGTTAGAAGAGGCAAGAGCTAAAATTGTAGGTATTTTAAGGTCTCCGGCACAAAAAATAGCAAGTATTTTACTTGCACCCGCTTCAAAAATCGCTATTTTAGCGCTCGAAAAATCAAAAAAATAACCAGGGACAAAACAATTTATTATTATGGCTGACTTAAATAAAATTATAGACGATTTATCAAGCTTAACTGTTGTTGAAGCAGCTGAGCTTTCAAAACAATTAGAAGAAAAATGGGGAGTGACTGCTGCAGCTGCAGTTGCTGCAGCACCTGCTGTGGGCGCTGGAGACTCACCTGCTGAAGAGAAAGACGAATTTACTATTATGTTAACTGCTGTGGGTGATAAAAAAATTAATGTTATTAAAGAAGTGAGAGCTGTAACAGAGTTAGGATTAAAAGAAGCAAAAGATTTAGTTGAAGGAGCACCTAAGGAAGTCAAATCAGGTGTTAATAAAAAAGAAGCAGAAGAAATAAAAGCTAAGTTAGAAGCTGCAGGCGCAAAAGTAGAACTAAAATAAATATTAAATAGAAAGAGTTAAATTACTGAAACTTTAAATTCAGTAACTTAATATATATGCAACTATCTTTTACTGAAAAAAAGAATATTAGAAAAAGTTTTGGTAAACTAAAGGAAAGTTTATCAATACCAAATTTAATAGAAGTTCAAAAAAATTCATATAAGGAACTAACCGAATTTAAAGACGAAGTAGAGCAGCATTTAGTTAAGGGTTTCCATAGAGTTTTTAAAAGTATATTCCCAATTGAAGACTTGAACGACAAAGCAACTCTCGAGTATGTTTCCTATCGACTTGAAAAACCAAAATTTGATGTGGATGAATGTATTACAAGAGGTTTAACTTATTCAGCAGCATTAAAATGTACTCTTAGATTAGTTGTATATGAGATAGATCAAGAAAATAATACTAAAGATATATTATCAGCTAAAGAGCAAGAGGTATATATGGGCGAAGTTCCTATGATGACAAACAGTGGAACTTTTATAACAAATGGCGTTCAAAGAGTTGTTGTCAATCAAATGCACAGAAGTCCTGGTGTATTCTTTGACCACGATAAAGGTAAATCACATGCAAGTGGAAAACTTTTATTTAATTGCAGAGTTATCCCAAATAGAGGTTCATGGTTAGATTTTGAATTTGATGTAAAGGATTTTTTATATTTTAGAATAGACAGAAAAAAGAAAATATTTGTTTCTACACTTTTACAAGCATTAGGATTTACAAAGTCAGATATAGTAAATGAATTTTATGAAAAAGAAACTTTTTTATACGACGACAAATTAAAAAAATGGAAAACAAAGTTTGATCCTGAAAATTATAAAGCTAAAAATTTTTCAGAAGAAATCATAGATGCAAAAAATAACAAAGTTTTAGTTAAAGTTGGTGAACAAATTAATTTCTTAGTAGCAAAAAAACTTCAGAATGAGGGATTAAAAGAGATTTTAGTAAGTAATGAAAGTCTTTATGGTAAGTTTATGCATGAGGACATTACTATTAATGAGGATAAATTTAAAATCGGTACAGAAATTAATGAAACTATAATTCAGAAACTTTTAGAAGAAAATATAAAAACAATAAATTTATCAAAAACAAATTCAATTTCAAAAGGACCTTATTTACTTCAAACGATTTTAAATGACAAAAATAACAATAAAAATGATGCAATAACTGAAATATATAAAATTTTGAGACCTGGAGAGCCCCCAACTATAGAGATAGCAACTCAAATATTTAATAATTTATTTTTTAGTTCGGATAGATATGATTTATCTGATGTTGGTAGAGTTAAGATGAACTCTAGACTAGACTTAAGTTGTTCTGATAAAATTACAATATTAAGAAACGACGATATACTTGCAATAATCAAAAAGATGTTAGATCTTAGAGATGGTAAGGATGAGGTAGATGATATTGATCATTTAGGAAATAGAAGAGTAAGATCTGTCGGTGAATTAGTTGAAAATCAGGCAAGAATTGGTGTTTATAGAATGGAAAGAGCCATTAAAGAAAAAATGACAACTTTAGATGTTGAGTCAGCAATGCCACAAGATTTGATTAATGCAAAACCTTTAACGATATCTTTAAAAGATTTTTTTGCAACTTCTCAGCTGTCACAATTTATGGATCAAACAAATCCTTTATCTGAAATTACACATAAAAGAAGAGTCTCTGCATTAGGACCAGGAGGCCTTACCAGAGAAAGAGCAGGCTTTGAAGTTAGAGATGTACATCCAACACATTATGGTCGAATATGTCCGATTGAGACACCCGAGGGTCCAAATATTGGTTTAATTAACAGCTTATCTACATATTCTAAAATAAACAAATATGGCTTTATTGAAAGTCCTTACAAGAAAGTAGAAAATGGAATTGTTCAAGATAAGATTGAGTATTTGTCAGCAATGGAAGAAACCAAATTTACAATCGCTCAAGCAAACTCAGTTTTAGATAAAAATGGTAAATTTGTAGAGGAACTTGTTTCAAGCAGAGCAAATTTAGATTTTATTTTGTCTAAACCTGAAAATATTGACTATATTGATGTTTCACCAAAACAATTAGTTTCAGTTGCAGCCTCTTTAATTCCTTTTTTAGAAAATGATGATGCCAACAGAGCATTAATGGGCTCTAATATGATGAGACAAGCAGTTCCACTCCTAAAACCTGAAGCACCATTAGTTGGCACAGGTATAGAGAGTGACGTAGCCTTAGATTCTGGAGTAACAATAGTTGCAAAAAGAGATGGAATTGTTGATAAAATTGATGGAAAAAGAATAGTAATTAAAGCTTCAAATGAAAAAGATTACTCTCAATCAGGTGTAGACATATATAATTTACAAAAATTTAAAAGATCAAACCAAAATACATGTATTAATCAAAAACCATTAGTAAGAGTGGGCGATAAAGTAAAATCAGGTGATATAATAGCAGATGGTCCGTCTACAAAAACTGGAGAATTAGCTTTAGGAAAAAATGTAACAGTAGCATTTATGCCTTGGCAAGGATATAATTTTGAAGATTCAATATTAATATCTGAAAGATGTGTGACAGATGATGTATTTACATCAATTCATATTGAGGAATATGAAGTCATGGCTAGAGATACTAAGTTAGGAGAAGAAGATATCACAAGAGATATTCCAAACATTAATGAGGAATCACTAAAAAATTTAGATGAGTCTGGAATAGTTTATATTGGTGCTGAGGTTAAACCTGGAGATATATTGGTTGGAAAGGTTACACCAAAAGGAGATTCTGCTTCGGGACCAGAGGAAAAACTTTTAAGATCTATATTTGGGGAAAAAGCAATTGATGTGACTGACACATCTCTTAAAATGCCAAGTGGTAGTGGCGGTATAGTGGTGGATGTAAGAGTATTCAATAGACATGGAATTGAGAAAGATGAAAGATCAATAACTATAGAAAGAGCTGAAATTGAAAGTGTTCAACAAGATAAAATAGTTGAGGAAGATATATTGGAAAGAAGCATAAAGCAAAGGGCTTCGTCAATTTTAACAAATATAAAATTAAATAAGAAAATTAAAAATTATGATGCTGGTATAATTTTAAGTGAAGAAATTGTATTTGATTTGCCAGTATCTGAGCTATTTAAAATTTTAATTGATGATGAAAAAAAAATGGAGACCTTAAGACAACTTAAATCTCAATATGACAATGCCAAAACAGATATTCAAGAAAGATTTGAAGATAAAGTATTAAAAATCAGACAAGGTGATGATTTATTACCAAGTGTTATGAAAATGGTAAAAGTTTTCGTGGCAATTAAAAGAAGATTAAGACCAGGTGATAAAATGTCAGGAAGACATGGTAACAAAGGAGTAGTTAGTAAAATTGTTCCAGTTGAGGATATGCCTTACAGAGAGAATGGAAAACCTGTTGATATCGTTTTAAACCCATTAGGAGTACCAAGTAGAATGAATGTAGGCCAAATACTAGAAACACATCTAGGGTGGTCTTGTAAAGAACTTGGTGAACAGTTGACTGATTTAATAAATCAAAACCAAAAAAAAATAGAAAAAGAAGAAAAAATAACTAGTTTTTTAAGGTCAATATATGGTGATGAGGTATATTCTGAAAATATTGATGGATTATCAAACACTGAATTTAAGGATTTATGTAATAATATTCAAAGTGGAGTTCCTATATCAACACCTGTATTTGATGGTGCAAAAGAACAAGATGTAACTAAAATGCTTAAACTTGCAAAATTACCAAACTCAGGACAAACAACGTTGTGGGATGGTAGAACCGGAGAAAAATTTGACAGACCTGTAACTGTCGGAATTATTTATATGCTTAAATTGCATCACTTGGTTGAAGATAAAATACATGCTAGATCAACAGGTCCATACAGTCTAGTTACTCAACAACCACTTGGAGGTAAAGCTCAACTAGGAGGCCAAAGGTTTGGTGAAATGGAAGTTTGGGCTTTAGAGGCATATGGAGCTTCATATACTCTTCAGGAAATTCTAACTGTTAAATCTGATGATGTAGCTGGTAGAGTTAAAGTTTATGAAACAATAGTAAAAGGAGAAGAAAATTTTGAGTCTGGAATACCAGAATCATTTAACGTTCTAGTAAAAGAAATTAAGTCATTAGCACTAAATGTGGAGTTAAACTAAAAATATGAGTAAAGAATTATCAGATTTGTTTAAATCTTCAGAAATATCTGAAGCTCAAAACTTCAATAGCATTAAAATTACATTAGCTAGTCCGGAAAAAATAAAATCATGGACATTTGGAGAAATTAAAAAACCAGAAACTATTAACTACAGAACATTTAGACCTGAAAAAGATGGCCTGTTCTGTGCAAGAATATTTGGTCCTATTAAAGATTATGAATGTCTATGTGGCAAATATAAAAGAATGAAATTTAGAGGAATAATTTGTGAAAAATGTGGAGTAGAAGTTACGAAGTCTAATGTAAGAAGAGAAAGAATGGGACACATCAACTTAGCAACACCGGTAGCACATATATGGTTCCTAAAATCATTACCTAGCAGAATTTCTTTAGTAGTTGACATGAAATTAAAAGAAGTAGAAAGAGTTTTATATTTTGAAAATTTTATAGTAATTGAACCTGGGTTAACTGACCTAAAGAAAAATCAGTTATTAGGTGAAGAAGAGTTAATTAAATATCAAGATGAATATGGCGAAGAGGCATTTACTGCAGGTATCGGTGCCGAAGCAATTTTAGAAATTTTAAAATCAATAAACCTTGAAGAAGAAAGAAACTTATTAATAAAAAATATTAAAGAAACAAAATCTAAAGTCAACGAGGAAAGATCAATTAAAAGATTAAAGTTAATAGAGTCATTTATAGAGACTGGAAATAAACCTGAATGGATGATATTAACTACTGTTCCAGTAATACCACCAGAATTAAGACCTCTAGTTCCTTTGGATGGAGGAAGATTTGCTACTTCTGATTTAAATGATTTATATAGAAGAGTAATAAATAGAAATAATAGATTAAAGAGATTAATAGATTTAAAAGCCCCAGATATCATTGTAAGAAATGAAAAAAGAATGTTGCAAGAGTCGGTAGATGCACTTTTTGATAACGGCAGAAGAGGAAGAGTAATTACAGGAACTGGTAAAAGACCATTAAAATCTCTTGCAGAAATGTTGAAAGGAAAACAAGGGAGATTTAGACAAAATCTTCTCGGTAAAAGAGTAGATTACTCTGGAAGATCAGTAATTGTTGTTGGACCAGATTTAAAATTACATGAGTGCGGACTACCAAAAAAAATGGCATTAGAACTATTCAAACCTTTTTTATATGCAAGACTAAATAAACTAGGTTTAGCATCGACTATTAAACAAGCTAAAAAATTAGTAGAAAGAGAAAGAACCGAGGTCTGGGATGCGTTAGAACTTATTGTAAGAGAACATCCAGTAATTTTAAATAGAGCTCCAACATTACACAGACTTGGAGTTCAAGCTTTTGAACCTAAACTTATTGAGGGAAACGCTATTGAATTACATCCTTTAACTTGTGCAGCATTTAATGCTGATTTTGATGGTGATCAAATGGCAGTGCATGTACCTTTAAGTTTAGAGGCACAATTAGAGGCACGAGTATTAATGATGTCTACAAATAATATTTTAAGTCCTTCTAATGGAAAACCCATAATTGTACCAAGTCAGGATATGATACTTGGAATATATTATTTATCTCAACCACCAGTTCAAACAGACAGAGTTGATGGATATTTTGTAAATAGTTCCGAAATAGAACATGCGTTAGAAACGGGCCAAATAAAAGTTCACTCCAGAATTGTCTCAAGATTTGAGACTATTGATGAAAAAGGAAACACTAAATTTGAAAAACATATCAGTACAGCAGGAAGATTTTTATTGTCAAATTTAATTCCCAAAAATATAAATAATAAATTTTCATTGGTTGATAGATTGCTACCTAAAAAAACAGTTTCAGAAGTAATAGACCATGTATTTAGATTTTCAGGTCAAAAAAGCACTGTAATATTTTGTGATAAATTGAAAGATATTGGATTTAAACATGCATTTAAGGCTGGTATTTCATTTGGTAAAGATGATCTTTTAATACCAGATAATAAAGAGCAACTAATTGATGAAACAAAAAAACTTATTGCAGACTATGAAGGTCAATATGCAGAAGGATTAATAACAAGAGGTGAAAAGTATAATAAAGTTATTGATGCATGGTCTAAATGTACTGATAGAGTTGCATCTGAAATGATGAAAAGAATTTCTGCAACAGAGGTTACTGATGAAGGGTTAAAAATAAATTCAGTATTTATGATGGCTGATAGTGGAGCAAGAGGCTCAGCAGCACAAATGAAACAACTAGCTGGGATGAGAGGTTTAATAGCCAAACCATCGGGTGAAATTATTGAAACACCTATTACATCTAACTTTAAAGAAGGTCTTACAGCTTTAGAATATTTTAATTCAACACATGGAGCAAGGAAAGGGTTAGCAGATACTGCACTTAAAACGGCAAGCTCAGGATATTTGACTAGAAGATTGTGTGATGTTGCCCAGGATTTAACAATTACTAAACCTAAATGTGATATGAAGTGTGGTTCAATAAAACTTACAGAAGTTCTAGAGGGTGGTAATATTATGGTAAGTCTATCTGAAAGAGCTTTAGGAAGAGTTGCTGCAAAAGAAATAAAAAATCCATTAACAGGTGATGTTTTAATAAAAAAAGATGAAATGATTGATGAAGCTGGATGTGAGAAAATTGATGCAGCTGGAGTTAAAAGCATAAATGTATACTCAGTAATGACATGTGGCGCAAAAGAAGGTGTGTGTGCAACTTCATATGGAAGAGATTTATCTAGAGGTAAAATGGTACATGTAGGAGAAGCTATTGGAATGATATCTGCACAATCAATTGGAGAGCCAGGAACCCAATTAACTATGAGAACTTTTCACGTTGGCGGTACAGCATCAGTAAAACAAGAATCTCAAATTGTGTCAAATTCTGAGGGTACTCTTAAAATTGTTAACACTAACTTAATTAAAGATTCTAAAAATAATCAAATTGTAATGGGTAGAAATACTGAGATATCAATAGAGGATGACAATGGATTGCAAGTTGCATCATATAAAGTTCCTTATGGATCTAAATTATTTTTTGAAAATCAGCAAAAAGTTAAAAAAGGTGCAAAGATTTGTGAGTGGGATCCATATACAACGCCAGTGATTGCTGAAAAAGATGGTATTGCAAATTATGTTGATTTAATTGATGGTGTTTCAATCGCAGAAACTGTTGATGATGCTACTGGAATATCTACAAAAGCAGTTGTTGATTGGAAAACTCAATCAAAAAATACTGATTTGAAACCAAGAATTACTCTTAGAGATTCAAAAGGAAATGTAATTAAAAAAGCAGATGATAACGAGGCAAGATACTACCTTGTACCAGACTCAATTTTGTCAGTAAAAGATGGCGCTAAAATTTCTGCTGGTGATGTAATCGCAAGGTTACCTAAGGAAACAACAAAAACTAAAGATATTACCGGAGGATTACCTAGAGTTGCTGAATTATTTGAAGCAAGAAAAGCAAAAGACAGTGCAATTATTGCTGAAAATGATGGTAGTGTAATATTTGGTAAAGAAGTTAGAGGAAAACAAAGAGTTACAATTGAAGCTGAAAATGGCGACACATCAAGTTACTTAATTCCTAAGGGCAAACATATTAATTTTAACCAAGGTGAAAAGATTAAAAAAGGTGAATATCTGCTAGATGGTCAACCGTTGCCCCATGATATTTTAAGAATATTAGGTATTGAGGAATTGACAGAATATTTTGTTAACCAGGTTCAAGATGTTTACAGGCTTCAAGGTGTAATTATAAATGATAAACATATTGAAACTATTTTAAGACAAATGCTTAAAAAAGTTGAAGTTAAAGAGACAGGAGATAGCAAGTTATTACCAGGTGAGGTAGTGGATAGAATAAAATTTGAGACTATGAACGAAGAATTAGTTGCAGATGGAAAAAAACCTGCTGTAGGCGAAAGAGTTTTAATGGGTATAACTAAAGCTTCATTACAAACAGAGTCATTCATTTCAGCAGCATCCTTTCAAGAAACTACAAGAGTACTAACAGATGCTGCTATTAAAGGAAAAGTAGATAAACTTACAGGTTTGAAAGAAAATGTAATTGTAGGAAGACTGGTTCCTGCTGGTACAGGTGCGATTAAAAATTCTTGGAATAAAAAAGCAATCAATGATGACCAAAAATTTTTGTCTGAGCAGGAGAGCACTGATACATCTGAAGCTCAAATAAATCAATAATTCTAAGTACTTTTAAGCCTTATTTTAGTTTGACAAATACAATTTCTAATGTATTTTGGCCATGTTTTTGGTTGGAATGTAGTGACTAGATCACTAAACGCTGCCACAAATAACACGTCAGTTATTTTCATCAAAAATATAAATATTTAAAAAAATTAATTATGCCAACTATTAATCAGTTAGTTAGAAAAAGTAGAGTTAAACAAATAACAAGAAATAAAGTGCCCGCTTTGCAAAAACAACCTTTGAAGAGAGGTGTATGCGTAAAAGTTTATACAACAACTCCAAAAAAACCTAACTCCGCTCTAAGAAAAGTAGCTCGTGTTAGATTGTCAAACGGATTTGAAGTAACTGCATACATACCTGGTGAGGGCCATAATTTGCAAGAACACTCAGTTGTGCTAATTAGAGGTGGAAGAGTTAAGGATTTACCAGGTGTACGTTATCATATTTTAAGAGGAAATTTAGATACGCAAGGAGTTGCAAATAGAAAACAAAGACGTTCTTTATACGGAACAAAAAAAGGTAAATAAAAATGTCAAGAAAACGTAAGGCTCCAAAAAAATTAGCTGTCATAGACCCTAAATACAAATCAACAATAATTCCAAAATTAATAAACTCAATTATGTATGATGGAAAAAAAACTATTGCTGAAAAGATTATTTATGATGCAATTGAAAAGATTAAAAGTAAATCTAAAGATGAGCCTTTAAATGTTTTTAATGATGCAATTAATAATATTAGACCAACGGTTGAGGTGAGATCAAGAAGAGTAGGAGGAGCAACTTATCAAGTTCCTGTAGAAGTAAAGTCTAAAAGATCACAAGCTTTAGCTTTAAGATGGTTAGTAGATGCATCAAGAAAGCGTAAAGACAAGAAAATGTCAGATAAAATATTTAATGAAATATACGACGCCTATCAAAACAGAGGATCAGCAATTAAGAAAAAGGAAGATACACATAAAATGGCAGAGTCAAATAAGGCTTTTGCTCATTTTAGATGGTAATTAATTATGTCAAGAACCCACACTTTAGATAAATATAGAAATATTGGTATTATGGCTCATATAGATGCTGGTAAGACCACAACCACTGAAAGAATATTATATTACACCGGTAAAAGCCATAAAATTGGTGAAGTGCATGATGGCGCCGCAACTATGGATTGGATGGAACAAGAACAAGAAAGAGGCATAACGATTACTTCAGCTGCCACTACTTGTTTTTGGAATGACCACAGGATTAATATAATTGATACCCCTGGCCACGTAGATTTTACTATTGAAGTTGAGAGATCTTTAAAGGTACTTGATGGAGCTGTTGCAGTTTTTGATGGTGTTGCTGGAGTTGAACCTCAATCAGAGACTGTATGGAGACAAGCTGACAAATATAAAGTTCCAAGAATTTGCTTTGTTAATAAATTAGATAGAACTGGTGCTGATTTCTTTAGATGTGTAGGTATGATTAAAGACAGACTTGGTGCAAAACCTTTAGTAATGCAAATTCCAATAGGTGTTGAGGCTTCGTTAAAAGGTGTTGTAGATCTGATTAAAATGAAAGCTGTAGTGTGGAAAAATGAAGATCTAGGTGCCGCCTGGGAGTTAACAGATATTCCAGATGATTTAAAAGATATTTCAAACAAGTACCGTCAAGAATTGGTTGAGACAGCAGTTGAGCAAGACGAAAAACTAATGGAAGATTATCTAGGTGGGGGTCAAATATCTGAGGAAGATTTAATAAAGTGCGTAAGAAAAGGATGTTTAGGTTTTGATTTTGTACCAGTTTTAACTGGCTCTGCATTTAAAAATAAAGGTGTTCAACCATTATTAGATGCAGTTGTAAATTATTTACCAAGTCCCAATGATATCGGTTCAATAAAAGGTACAAAGCCTGGGTCTGAAGAAGAAATCGAAATGAAATTTGAAGACAGTTCTCCATTTTCAGCTCTAGCATTTAAAGTTGCAAATGACCCATTTGTTGGAAGTTTAACATTTATAAGAATTTATTCAGGTACAGTTAAATCAGGTACTGGAATTTATAATACATCTAAGGATAAAGAGGAACGTGTTGGAAGAATGTTATTAATGCATGCAAATTCAAGAGAAGATATTAAAGAGGCTAATGCAGGAGATATTGTTGCTTTAGCTGGGTTAAAAAATACAATTACAGGGCATACGTTAGCTGACAAGGAAACACCTGTTTTACTCGAGCCCATGGAATTCCCAGATCCTGTAATTGAGATTGCAGTTGAACCAAAAACTAAAGCGGACCAAGAAAAAATGGGAGAAGCTCTTGGAAGATTAGCTAAAGAAGATCCATCTTTTAGAGTAACATCCGATGAAGAGTCTGGTCAAACAATTATTAAAGGAATGGGTGAATTACATTTAGATATAATTGTTGATAGGATGAAAAGAGAATTTAAAGTTGAAGCAAATGTAGGAGCCCCGCAAGTGGCTTATAGAGAGACAATACTATCTTCTGCAGAGAATGATTATACACATAAAAAACAAAGTGGAGGTGCAGGACAATTTGCAAGAGTTAAACTTACAGTAGAACCGCTAGAACCTGGAAAAGGTAGAGAGATCGAAAGTAAAATTAAAGGCGGAGCAATTCCTAAAGAGTTTATTCCAGGAGTTGAGAAAGGAGTTGAAACTGTTGCAGATGGAGGAATTTTAGCTGGATTTCCTTTAATTGATTATAAAGTAACGATAGTAGATGGATTGCACCACGACGTTGATTCAAGTGTATTGGCATTCGAATTGGCATCAAGACAATGTTTTAAAGAAGCTTGCACAAAAGCAACTCTAAAATTATTAGAACCGATTATGCGTGTTGAAGTAGTAACCCCAGAGGATTATATGGGTGATGTTATTGGAGACCTCAACAGTAGGAGAGGTCAAATAAGCACTCAGGAACAAAGGGGAAATGCAACTGTAATAACAGCTATGGTTCCACTAGCAAACATGTTTGGGTACATAAATAATTTAAGATCAATGTCACAAGGTAGAGCACAATATTCTATGTTCTTCGATCATTACGATAAAGTTCCACAAAATGTGCAGGATGAAGTAACTAAAAAGACAGGTTAATTATGGAAAAGCAAAATATTAGAATAAAACTTAGAGCTTATGATAACAAGGTTTTAGATCAATCGACTGAGGAAATAGTTAATACAGTTAAAAGAACAGGAGCAAATATCAAAGGACCTATCCCACTTCCAACAAAAAAAGAGAGATACACTGTGTTAAGATCTCCACATATTGACAAAAAAAGCCGAGAACAGTTTGAAACAAGAACACATAAAAGATTGATTGATATTATAGAACCTACACCAGCTACAGTTGAGGCGTTAATGAAATTAGACCTAGCATCAGGTGTTGATGTGGAGATAAAAATATAATGAGTGAAATTGGCTTAATTGGAAAAAAAATTGGTATGAGTAGAGAGTTTTTTAATACAGGACAATCTATTCCAGTAACTGTATTAAAAGTTGAAAAGGCAAGAGTTATCCAATTAATTAACAAAGAAAATAGAGGATACGATGCAGTTCAACTTGGATTTGGTAAAATAAAAAATTCAAAGCTGTCGAAATCAATGAAAGGCTATTATTCTAAAAAAAATACAGAAGCCAAAAAAATTTTAAAAGAATTTAGGGTTAAAAATCTAGATCAATACAAAGAAGGTAATGAATTTGGTATTGAAATATTCAAAGATATAAAATTTTTAGATGTAAGATCAAAAACTATAGGTAAAGGATTTGCAGGTGCAATGAAAAGACATAACTTTGGCGGTTTAAGAGCATCTCACGGTGTTTCAATTTCTCACAGAGCCCACGGTTCAACTGGTCAAAACCAAGATCCAGGTAAAGTATTTAAAGGAAAAAAAATGGCAGGTCATATGGGTGATAAAATTAGAACCATGCAAAATCTAGAAATAATTAAAACAGATTTAGACAATGATTTAATATATTTAAAAGGATCAATACCTGGCTCTAAAAATTCAGAAGTATTACTTAAGAAGGCTGTGAAAAATATTAAAAAACTTACAATTAATGAAAAAATTGAAATTTTTGAGAAATCAAAAAAAATTAAAGAGAAAAAAAAATAATTTATGAAAATAGATAAATTAAATATAGAGGGAAAAATAAACACTATTGAAGTCTCTGATAAAATAGTTTCTGCAAAGATTAACAACAAACTCGTAAGTAATGTTTTGTACAAAACTAATGCCAACTACAAAGGAAGAAAAGCCAAAACAAAACAAAAAAATGAAATTAAAGGGTCAACAGCAAAAATATATGCACAAAAAGGAACTGGAAATGCAAGACATGCAAGTAAAAAGGCTCCTATATTTGTTGGTGGAGGTGTTGCACATGGTCCAAAAGGTGAGCTTAATTACAAAAAGAGGAAATTAAATAAAAGTGAGAAAAAGTTAAGCATAGCATCATTAATTACAAAAAAAAATGTAACTAAAGATTTAATAATAATAGACGATTTTCAAAAAGAAATTTTAAAAACAAAAGAAATGAATAATTTACTTATTAAATTTGAAGCAAAAAATTCAATAATTATTGCAGATAAAATATCTAAAAATAATATATTCAAATCGGTTAAAAATATACCGAACGTGAAAATAACTGACATTAATCATTTTAGCGCCTATGATTTAGCTAAATTTAAAAAAGTTATATTTACTGAAACATCAATCAAAGAATTAGAAAAAAGATATTAATCATGGAAAAGATACATTTATACGATAAAATTTTGTCTCCAATTGTAACGGAGAAATCAACGAACCTTTCTGAACAAAATAAAATAATCTTTAAAGTTCACAATAAAGCTAATAAGAAAAATTTGAAAACTAACATTGAAAAAATTTTTAAAGTAAATGTAATTAAAGTTAATATTATAAATAAGAAAACTAGGATTAAAACTACTAGAGGTAAGAAAGTTAGAGTTAAAGGTTTTAAAAAAGCAATAATTACACTTAAAAAAGGTCAAAATATTGATCTGACAACTGGAATTTAATATGGCATTAAAAACATTCAAACCTTACACAAAATCTACAAGAGGAACTATTCTTGCAAGTAGAGAAGGGTTATGGAAGGGAAAACCATTTAAACCTTTGACCTCAGCGAATTATTCTTCCAAAGGACGTAATAATTATGGAAGAATAACATCAAGAAACCATGGCGGAGGTCACAAACATAAATATAGACAAGTTGATTTTTATAGAAAAAAATTTGAAATTGAAGCAGAGGTTCTAAGAATAGAGTATGATCCCAACAGATCATGTCATATTATGTTAGTTAAATTTGCAGATGGAGATCATTTTTATTATTTAGCACCTAAAGATATAAAAGTTGGAGATAAAGTAATGAATGGCTCTACAGCTGAGATAAAGATTGGAAATTGCTTACCTCTAAAAGATATACCTGTTGGAATAGATATACATAATGTAGAAATTAACCCAGGTGGTGGAGGAAAAATTGCTAGATCTGCTGGTACTTCAGTATCAATCTCAGGAATTGACGGAAATTATTCAATTATAAAAATGACTTCAGGAGAAGTACGAAAAATTAATTCAAATTCGTTGGCAACAATTGGAGTTTTATCTAATCCTGATCAAAAAAATATAAAAATAGGTAAAGCTGGTAGATCCAGATGGCTTGGTATTAGACCACATACAAGAGGTGTTGTTAAGAATCCGGTAGATCACCCGCATGGTGGTGGAGAAGGTAAATCAGCTGGAGGTAGACACCCAGTTTCTCCTACAGGGCAATCTGCTAAAGGATTAAAAACTAGAGATAATAAAAGAACAGATAAATTTATAATTAGAAGAAGAAAGAAAAAGAGATAATAATTATGGCTAGATCAGTATGGAAAGGACCATTTGTTGAAGATAGTTTAATTAAAAAAGTTGAAAAACTAAAAAACGATCCAATAAAAAAACCTATTAAAACATGGTCAAGGAAATCAACAATTCTACCAGATTTTGTTGGCGTTAGTTTTTTAATATATAATGGAAAAAAATTTATACCAATTACTATATCTGAGGATATGGTAGGTCACAAATTAGGAGAGTTTGCGCCTACAAGACAATTTTTTGGTCATACACCAGCAGACAAGAAGGCAAAAGTAGAAGGTGGAGATAAGAAATAATGTCCAAATTAAAAAAACAAATAGATACAAAAACAGTCAAATCTATAAATAAAAATGTGAGGTCTAGCACAAGAAAATTGAATCCAATCTTGAAATCAATTGTTGGAAAAAAAGTAGATGTTGCTATAAGGAATTTAACATTCTCTGAAAAAAGAATATCTAAAGATATAAAAAAAACAATTTCTTCAGCAGTAGCAAACGCAGAAAATAATTATCAATATGATATAGATAAATTAATTGTAAAAGAGGCTTATTGTGGAAAGCAAGTTGTAATGAAAAGATTTAGAGCAAGAGCCAAAGGAAGAGCTGCAGAAATAATGAAACCTTATTCAAATTTAACGATAATTTTAACAGAACAAGAAAAACAAATGGAAAAAGATGGGACAAAAAGTTAATCCTGTAGGCTTGAGACTTGGAATTAACAGAGGCTGGGACTCTGTTTGGTACGCAAAGAAAAAAGATTTTGGAAATAATTTAATAGAAGACTTCAGGATCAGAGAATATATTAATAAAAATGTAACAAACTCAGGTGTATCCAAAGTTATGATAGAAAGAACAACAAAAAAATGTTTTGTAACTATTTACACTTCAAGACCTGGCTTTGTAATAGGAAAAAAAGGATCAGATATTGAAAAAATAAAAGGAAACTTGTCAAAATTAACATCAAACGAGGTTGTATTAAATATTAAAGAAGTAAAAAAACCCGAAACTAATAGCTATTTAGTTGCTGAAAATATAGCACAGCAGTTAGTTAAAAGAGTCTCTTACAGAAGAGCTATGAAAAGAGCAATGCAATCAGCCTTAAGACTAGGCGCAAAGGGCATTAAAGTATCAATTAGTGGACGTTTAGGTGGAAACGAAATTGCTAGAACAGAGTGGTTAAGAGAAGGAAGTATACCATCACATACTTTGAGAGCAGATATAGATTATGCAGAAGCTGAGGCTCTTACTACTTACGGAATAATAGGAATAAAAATATGGATATATAAAGGTGAAATTTTTACTAAAGAATTTAGCCAAGAAAGGAATAAAGCATAAGTATGTTACAACCAACTAGAACAAAATTTAGAAAAGCTCATAAGGGCAGAATTCATGGTAATGCCTCAAGATGCAATATTATGAATTATGGTTCATTTGGATTAAAAGCTGTTCAACCGGAAAGAGTAATTTCAAGACAAATAGAGGCCGCGAGAGTTGCTTTAACAAGACATATGAAAAGACAAGGTAGAGTATGGACTAGGATGTTTCCTAATATACCTGTCTCAAAAAAACCTACGGAAGTAAGAATGGGTAAAGGTAAAGGATCTCCAGAGTTTTGGGCTTGTAGGGTTAAACCAGGAAGAATATTATTTGAAGTTGATGGTGTATCAGAACAAATAGCAAAAGAAGCTTTATATAAAGCTTCAGCAAAGCTACCAATTAAATGTAAATTTATAAAGAGAATATAATGAAAAAAAAGGAAATAAAAAAGTTAACTAAAATTCAAATGAAAGAAAATTTGGATAAACTAAAGAAAGACCTTTTTAACTTCAGGTTTCAAAAAGTAAATGGACAAGTTAAGAGTTCAGCAAAAATAACTGAAACAAAAAAAAATATAGCAAGGCTGAAAACATTAATTGAGGTAAAAAATGCCTAAAAAAATTTTAAATGGAATAGTAGTAAGTGATAAACCTAACAAAACAATAACTGTTTTAGTTGAAAGAAAATATCAACATCCAGTTTTAAAAAAGGTTATGAAAGCTAGAAAAAAATATAACGCACATGATGAACATAACAAATTTAAAATTGGTGATAAAGTATCAATTAGAGAAAGTCGACCTTATTCAAAAAATAAGAAATTCGAGGCTATAGGAGATTTAAAATGATACAAGTTCAAACAGAATTATTAGTTGCAGACAATACAGGAGCAAAAAAGATTGAATGTATTAAAGTACTGGGTGGTTCAAAAAGAAGATATGCAAGTATAGGAGATACGATTGTAGTGGCTGTAAAAGAGGCAATACCACGAGGTAAGGTAAAAAAAGGTGCAGTCCACAAAGCTGTAGTTGTAAGAGTTAAAAAAGGTATTCATAGAAATGACGGATCTAAAGTACGATTTGATAATAATGCAGCAGTTTTAACCGATGATAAAGGCGAGCCTATTGGTACTAGAATATTCGGACCTGTAACAAGAGAACTAAGAAATAGAGGGCAAATGAAAATTATTTCACTAGCACCAGAGGTTTTATAATGATTAAAAAAGGTATGAAAGTAAAAATAATTAGTGGAAAAGATAAAGGTAAAGATGGTGAAGTTATAGAAATAGACAGAAAAAATACCAGGGTAAAAGTAAAAGGAATTAATATTGTAAAAAAACATGTAAAAACGACCAAAGAAAAAAAAGGAGGGATAATATCAAAAGAAAATTTTATTCATCTCTCAAATTTAAAAAATATTGGAAGTGATAAAAAAATAGAGGCTAAAAAATAATGGAACCAAGATTAAAAGAAACAATAATAAAAGAAATTAATCCAAGTTTAAAAGAAATGTTTGGATATAAAAGTTTATATATGGGTCCAAAAATTGAAAAAATAGTTCTTAATATGGGTTTGGGACTGGATGGAAATGATGCTAAAATCTTAAGCTCATGCCAAGATGATCTTGCAAGTATTACAGGTCAAAAACCTATTGTAACAAAATTTAGAAAATCTATAGCAAATTTTAAAACTAGAAAAAATACGAATTCAGGAATAAAGGTTACTTTAAGAAAAAATAAAATGTATGAATTTATTGATAGATTGGTAAACATCGCTTTACCAAGAATTAAAGACTTTAGAGGACTTAGTGCAAATGGATTTGATAAATTTGGCAATTATACTTTTGGAATTAAAGAACAAATTATTTTTCCTGAAGTAAATTTTGATAAAGTAGATAAAATAAGAGGTTTAGATATAACAATTGTAATAAAGGCTATGAAAAAAGAACATAGTTTTGAACTTCTTAAAAAATTAAATTTTCCATTTAAAGAAAAAGGGAGCAATTAATGGCAAAAATGAGCGCAATAAATAAAAATAATAAAAGAATAAAACTATCAGATAAGTTTTTTAAAAAGAGACAAGCTCTTAAAAAGATAATAATGGACAAAAAACTTACCCTAGAGGAACGTTTCAAAGCTCAACAAAAACTATCAAAATTACCAAGAAACTCATCAAAAATAAGAGTTAGAAACAGATGTCAAATTACGGGAAGACCTCATGGAGTATATAGAAAATTAAAAATATCAAGAATTGCACTAAGACAATTAGGTCTCGAAGGTAAAATTCCGGGTATGGTAAAATCAAGTTGGTAGAAAGGAAATTATGAGTTTAAGTGACCCTATTGGAGATATGTTAGCAAGATTAAAAAATTCTCAAATGAGAAATCATAAGAGGATAGTGCTTCCATCCTCAAAATTTAAGACTAAAATAGCTGAAATATTGAAGTCCGAGGGTTATATTATTGATTATGAAGTAAAATCTGAACAAAACAAAAGCAATCTTCTTATAAGTTTAAAATATAGTTCAGGAAATCCAGTAATAAGCTCAATAGAAAGAGTCTCAAAACCTGGAAGAAGAATTTTTTCAAGTGCAGACAGTCTTCCAAAAGTGAACAATGGTCTAGGAATAGCAATAATATCAACTCCAAAAGGAGTCATGACTGATATCGATGCCAGAAAACAAAAAGTAGGTGGTGAAATAATCTGTAAGGTTTTTTAATGTCGAAAATAGGAAAAATAAACATCTCAATCCCTGAAAAAGTAAAAGTTATTTTAAGTGGAAACATGATAAATATAGAAGGTCCATTAGGGAAAAAATCACTGAATATAGATCTAGAAATTTTTGATCTTAATATAACAGAAGGAAAACAAGTCTCTATAAAACCTAAAAAAAATACTCAAGATACAAAAAGACTTTGGGGAATGAATAGAAGTTTAATAAACAATGCTATTATTGGTACTTCCAAAGGATATGAAAAAATACTTGAGTTGTCAGGTGTTGGATATCGTGCAGCATTAAAAGGTAATGTTCTAAATCTTCAGTTAGGCTTTAGTCATGATATAAACTTTGATATCCCCGAAGGTGTAAAAATACAAGTAGAAAAGCAAATTATTTTAAAGATTACAGGTAATGATAAACAACAAGTCGGCATGGTGGCTTCTCAAATAAAGAGTTTAAGACCTCCAGAGCCTTACAAAGGAAAAGGTATTAAAGAACAAGGTCAATATATACTAAGAAAAGAAGGTAAGAAAAAATAATGAATTTATCCAAAATTGATAGAAAAAAATTTAGAGTAAGAAATAAACTAAAAAAAGTTTCTCCAAAAGATCGTTTTAGGTTAAGTGTAAGTAGATCTAATAGAAATATAAGCGCACAGATAATTGATGATTTTAAAAAAACTACAATTGCTTCAGCTTCATCTAACTCGAAAGAAATAAAACTTCAAAATAAAAATAAAAAAGAACTATCAGAATTGGTTGCGCAATTGTTAGTCAAAAAAGCAAAAGATCTTAATATTACTAAAATTTACTTTGACAGGGGTGTTTACAAATATCACGGAAGAGTAAAAATATTAGCAGAAGAACTTAGAAAAAATGGAATGGAATTTTAAATATGGAAAAAAATACTGAATACGTAGAAAAATTAGTTCATATTAATAGGATAACTAAAGTTGTTAAGGGTGGTAGAAGGTTTGGCTTTTCGGCTTTAGTTGTTGTTGGAAATCAAAATGGTAAAATCGGAGTTGCACATGCTAAGGCAAAACAAGTGCCTGATGCAATCAAAAAAGCTAATGAATTAGCAAGAAGAAATCTTGTTCAAATACCTTTAAGAGAGGGACGTACAATACATCATGATATATTTGGCAAAGATGGAGCAGGTAAAATCAAACTTAGAGCAGCTCCAAAAGGTACAGGAATAATAGCAGGTGGTGCTGTTAGAGCTGTATGCGAAGTATTGGGAATTAAGGACATTGTTGCTAAATCTCTTGGAACTGCAAATCCACACAATGTTATAAGAGCATGTATGAAAGCACTTGGCAAACAAAATTCTCCAAAAAATATTTCTTTAATAAGAAATAAAAAAATTTCTGAAATTATTGAGAAAAGAGGATAATGAATATTTTAAACAATAATATAAAACTAAAAAGACCAAAAAAAAGACTAGGAAGAGGAATTGGCTCAGGTAAAGGCAAAACCTCAGGAAGAGGAGTAAAAGGCCAGAAATCAAGATCGGGTGTAGCTATAAAAAGTTTTGAAGGTGGACAAATGCCACTGTATAGAAGGTTACCAAAACGAGGTTTTAATCCTATAAATAAAAAAAAAATTGCTAAAATTAATTTAGACCAGCTACAAGATTTTGTTGATAAAAAAAAAATTGATCCATCAAATCTTATTAATTTAGAAAGTTTAAAGAAAAGTAATATAATAAATAAATCATACCTTAAGTTTAAAGTACTTGGTAATGGTAAACTTACCTCTAAAATTGATATAGAAGTAGATTATTCATCAATCTCAGCTAAAGAAAAAATTGAAAATCTCGGTGGTATATTAAAAATTAAAGATCCTAAGTAAAATGAGTGAATCATCTCAAACAAGTGATTTAAGGAACAGAATAATATTTACAGTTCTTATACTAGCAATATACAGATTGGGAACCTTCGTTCCACTCCCAGGAATAGATCCTGAGCAACTCCAAGTTATGATGGATAGCAATCAAAAAGGATTATTGGGAATGTTCAATGTTTTTGCTGGTGGTGCTGTTAGCAGAATGGCTATATTTGCTCTAGGTATAATGCCTTATATTTCATCTTCGATCATTATACAGTTATTAACTGGAGTAACTGAATATTTTAAAAATCTTAAAGCCCAAGGTGAAATTGGTAGACAAAAAATTACTCAAATAACTAGATATGGAACTGTTTTGCTAGCAACCGTTCAAGGATATGGATTGGCTGTCGGATTAGAGTCTTCTGCAGATTTGGTAATAAATCCAGGTGTATTTTTTAAAATTTCAACCGTTACAACAATTGTTGCAGGGACAATTTTTTTAATGTGGCTTGGAGAACAAATAACACAAAGAGGTATTGGTAACGGTATATCATTAATAATTTTTTCTGGAATTGTTGCAGAAATTCCTAGAGCATTAGTTACTACCTTTGAATTAGGTAGAACAGGAGCTATTTCAACACTGATGATAATTTTTATATTTATATTGTTAGTTGTAACAATTTTATTTATTGTTTTTATGGAAAGAGCTTTAAGAAAAATTCTTATAAATTATCCTAAAAGACAAATGGGCAATAAGATGTATGGTGGTGAATCTTCACATTTACCACTTAAAATAAATTCTGCAGGTGTTATCCCAGCAATTTTTGCATCAGCATTATTACTATTGCCAGTTACATTTTCTAATTTTAATGTTTCGCAAAGTGAAACTTTTTTAAATATCTCATCATATTTTTCGCAAGGACAACCCCTTTACATGATTTTATACGCATCAGGTATTATATTTTTTACCTTTTTTTATACTTCAATTACTTTTAATCCTACAGAGACAGCAGAAAATTTGAGAAAGTATGGTGGTTTTATTCCTGGAATAAGACCAGGTGAAAGTACAGCTGCATATATAGATACAATTTTAACAAGATTAACAACTATTGGTGCATTATATTTAACACTTGTTTGTCTGATGCCAGAATTTTTAATTGCTAATTACCCAATACCATTTTACTTAGGTGGAGCTTCTGTATTAATAGTTGTTGTAGTTGCAATAGATACAGTTACGCAGGTGCAAACAAGACTTATGAGTTCTCAATATGAACAGTTAATTAAGAAAACTAAATTTGGAAGATAATTTTAGTGAATGTTATAATATTTGGACCACCTGGTGCTGGAAAAGGAACCCAAGCCAACAACATTGTTAAAAAATTTAATTTGTATCAAGTTTCTACTGGAGATCTTTTAAGAGAAGAAGTTAAAAATAAAACTCAAATTGGTAAAGATATTGAAAACATTATCTCAAAGGGAGATTTTGCAACTGATGAAATTGTTAACGAGCTGATTAAAAATATTGTTTTTGATCCATTAAAAAAAAATAAATTAATATTTGATGGTTATCCTAGATCATTAAGTCAGGCAGAAAACTTAGAAGTATTATTATCAAATTCAAATCAAAAAATTGATTTTGTTTTTTTCTTAGATGTAAAAAAAGAAACAATAATTAAAAGACTTGAGAAAAGAAAAATTTTAGAAAAAAGATCTGATGATACCATGATTACAATTTTAAAAAGATATGACACATATATGGAAACCACCAAACCTGTATTGAATTTCTATTCAGAAAAACCTAATTTTTTTAAAATCAACGGAGATGTAAAAATAGAGGAAATATCAGGTAAAATTGAGCAAATTCTATCCGTTTAAGACATTGACTTTGAAAGAACTTCTTATATAAAAGGCTAAATTTTTATCTCAATATTATGGCTCGTATAGCAGGTGTAAATATTCCACAAAATAAATTAGTTAGGATAGGCTTAACTTATATTTTTGGTATTGGAGAAAAATATTCAAATGATATTTGTAAGTCATTAGATATACCAAGCACAAAAAGAGTTAATGAGTTAACAGATGATGAAATTTTAAAAATTAGAGAATTTATTGATCAAAAATTCACAGTTGAAGGAGATCTACGTAGAGACACTTCTCTAAATATAAAACGACTAATAGATTTAGCTTCGTATCGTGGCTCTAGACACAGAAAAAAATTACCTGTCAGAGGGCAGAGAACTAGATGTAACGCCCGAACACGTAAAGGAAAAGCAATCGCTATTGCAGGTAAAAAATTAACTCCACTTAAAAAATAATATGCCAAAAGATAACATAGAGAATAAAGACCAAGCTAAAGAAAGTCAGTCAAAATCAAAAAAAAGCACATATTCAAAAAAGAAGAAAAATAAGAAAAATATATTAAATGGAATTGCATACGTACAATCTACATTTAATAACACAATTGTTTCAATAGCTGATATAAATGGTAATGTAATATCATGGGCTTCGGCTGGTCAAAAAGGTTTTAAAGGGTCAAGAAAGTCTACTCCTTATGCTGCTCAAGTTACTGCAGATTCTGCGGCAGTAAAAGCTTTAGAAGTTGGTATGAAAATTTTGTCTGTAGAAGTTAAAGGCCCTGGATCAGGAAGAGAGACTGCATTAAGAGCTTTGCAAGCAAGAGGTTTTAAAATTATTTCAATAAAAGATACAACGCCAATGCCACATAATGGTTCAAGACCGCCAAAAAAAAGGAGAGTATAAATGGATACAACTGAGGTGAATGTTAAAAATTGGAAATCACTAATTAAACCACCTAAACTAGATATTAATTTAAGTGATGACAAATCTTATGCAAAGATAATAGCTGAACCTCTTGAAAAAGGTTATGGTTTAACATTAGGAAATTCATTAAGAAGAATACTGCTATCATCAATAAGAGGTACCGCAGTAACAGCAATCCAAATTGATGGAGTATTACACGAATTTACATCAATTAAAGGTGTTAGAGAAGATGTGACTGATATTGTATTAAATGTTAAATCACTTGCTTTAAAAAGTAATTCAGAAACTACTAATAAGCTAATTTTAGATGCAAAAGGACCTGGTGAAATTAAAGCTTCAAATATTACAACATCTGCAGACATTGAAATATTAAACCCAGATTTAGTTATTTGTAATTTGGATGAAAATACCAATTTTCACATGGAAATGACAGTGAGTAATGGAAAAGGTTATGTATCTGCAGATATGAATAAGCCTGAGGAACCACCGTTAGGTCTAATAGCAATAGACTCACTTTTTAGTCCCGTAAAAAAAGTTTCATATTCGATAAGTACTGCAAGGGAAGGTAAAGCCTTAGATTATGATAAACTTACTATGGAAGTAGAGACAAATGGATCAATTTCTGCTGAGGATGCTGTGGCTTATTCTGCTAGAATATTTCAAGATCAACTTGGTATGTTTGTTAATTTTGATGAACCACAAGAAGTTATTGTAAGGGAGCAACCAACAGAGCCTGAGTTTAATAAAAATTTATTAAGAAAAGTAGATGAGTTGGAATTATCAGTTAGATCGATGAATTGCCTTAAAAATGATAATATAATTTACATTGGTGATTTAGTTCAAAAATCTGAAGGTGAAATGTTAAGAACACCTAATTTTGGTAGAAAGTCTTTGAACGAGATTAAAGAAGTATTAACTGGAATGTCGCTTTATTTAGGAATGGAGATACCAAACTGGCCTCCAGACAATATTGCTGAATTATCAAAAAAACTTGAGGAAGCGATTTAATGAGACATAAATTTGGTTATAAAAAACTGAATAGAACGTCTGAGCATAGAAAAGCTCTAATTAAAAATATGCTTAATTCTCTAGTAAAATATGAACAAATTACAACCACATTACCTAAAGCTAAAGTTTTAAAACCACAAGCGGATAAATTAATAACTTTAGGTAAAAAAAATACTTTGCAGAATATACGAAGGATAATTTCAAAGCTTCAAGATGAAGGATCTGCAAGCAAAGTTAGAAAAACTTTATCAAAGAGGTATGAAAACAGAAAAGGTGGTTATACAAGAATAATAAAAGCAGGTTTTAGATATGGAGATAATGCCCCTATGGCAGTTATTGAATTTGTTGACCGTGATGTTGAGGCTAAAAAAGTAGATAAAAAGAAAACAGAAAAGATTAAAGAAGCAGAAAAAAAAGCAGATACACCTAAAGAAGCAACAGCTTAATCAAATAATTTATGAAAAAGTCTATCAACGTAGATAATACGTTTTCTGGAATGCGTATTGATAGATTTTTGAGAAAATACTTTGTATCAATTCCCCAAAGTTTGATCGAAAGAAACTTAAGAAACGGTAAAATTAAACTTAATAATAAAAAAACAAAAAGTTCAACTAAAGTAAAAAACAACGATCTTATTGAATTATTCAATTTTGATATAAAAAAGAGCATTATTTTAAAGAAAGAAAAGTTTAAACCTTCAAATTCAATAGTAAAAGAAAATGAGGGTTTTATTATCGAGAATAATGATAATTTTATTGTTCTTAATAAGCAGGCAGGTATATCAGTACAAGGTGGAACAAAATCAAAAAAAAACCTTATAGATATTTTTTCTAATAGTGAAATATTTAAAGATGATAAACCTTATTCAGTTCATAGATTGGACAAAGAAACTTCTGGTGTTTTTTTGATTGCCAAAAATAGACCTACAGCACAACTTCTTACATCTCTTTTCAGATTAAGAAAAGTTTATAAGACCTACATAGCAATATGTCATGGTGAGATAAATATTAATGAAAAAGGTATTCTTAAAAATAATCTTACTAGATACGATGAAAGAAGAAAAATTATTGAAAATGCTGAAACACACTATGAAATTTTAGATAAAAATACAAATTCTACTTTTATTCAACTAAAACCCATTACTGGAAGAAAACATCAATTGAGAAAACAATTGTTTGATATTGGTCATTCTATAATTGGTGATAAAAAATATAATTCTTTAAGAGAACAAAAAAATAATAAAAATCTTATGCTTCATTCATATGAAATTAAATTCAAGATAAATGAAAAAAAATATACATTTAGAGCAATACCGCCTGATTACTTTAAAAATATGTTAAAATCAAAAAGACTTAATTTTTAATTTCTTTCAAAAAATTTTTAATTAGTATATCGGATATATTGTTGTATTTTTGTTTTTTAATTTGCATTAAATTAGTAACTGTTCTTTCCCTAATTCCACAAGGTATTATTTTTTTATAAACATCTAAGTTATTTGAAATATTTATTGCAAAACCGTGAAATGCAATCCATTTTTTTACTTTAATACCGATTGCTGCAACTTTTTCTGAATGTGTACTGTTATTTAATTTTCTCCTATACCAAATACCTATATTCTCTCTATCAGCGTATGTGTTAATTTTAAATTCTTTTAAGGTTTTAATTATCGTATTTTCCACTGATGTAATAAGTTTTCTAATATTTTTTCCACGTTGATTTAAATCAATTACAAAATAAAAAATTAGTTGACCAGGGCCATGGTATGTTATTTTTCCACCTCTATTAGTTTTGATTAATTTTATTGATTTGTCAATTATTTCGCTATCTTTATAGCTAGCACCTCCAGTAAAAACTTTCTTATGCTCAAGAATCCATATTAGCTCTTTATTCTTTTTTAAATGAATTTCTTTCAATCTTTTTTCCAATAAATAAATGGCATTTTCATATTTTATTGGTTTTATTGACTTTTTAATCTCTATATTCATTATAAAATTGTAATATTTATATTTTGTATTAATAGTCCCAACTAAATTATAGATAAATTTTATGACTTTAGTAAAAAAAATTAAAGATAAAAAAGTTAACTTTGAATTTAATAAAGAATTTATCAAGGTTGTAACTGATAAGATATCATCTAATGATGCTGAATTTATTACTAATTCATTTAATGATATGCACCCAGCGGATGCAGCTGATATTATTGAGCATTTAAGTGAAACCGATAGAGAGAATTTAATAAAATTAAATAATTTTAAAGTTGATCCTGAAGTTTTTGTAGAGCTAAATGAGTCTATACAATCTGAATTAATTACTTATTTATCCTCTGATTCTATTGTTAATATATTAAAAAATCTAGAATCTGATGATGCAATTAAAATATTAGAAAATGTTGATGAAAAAGATAAGAATATAATTTTAGGATCTCTTCCCCCAAAGGATAGGTTTGCTCTTTTAGAAAGCTTAAGCTACCCAGAAGATAGTGCTGCAAGAATAATGCAAAGAGAATTTACAGCAATTCCAAGCAATTGGTCAGTAGGGCAGACAATTGACTATTTAAGAGAAAATAAAGAATTACCTGATGAGTTTCTAGAAATCTTTATAGTTGATGAAAACTTTAAACCGATTGGAACTGTACCATCATCTAAAGTACTGAGAACATCAAGAGAAGCAAAAATGATGTCTTTAATGTCAGAGTCCCAGCTTTTAATACCTGTTGATATGGATAAAGAAGAAGTTGGAAATTTATTTGAAAATTATAATTTAAGTTCTGCGGCTGTAATTGATAAAAATGATAAATTGGTAGGTATGATAGCTTACGATGATGTATTAACTGTACTTAAAGAAGAAGCTGAAGAGGATGCTTTAAGACTAGCTGGTGTTGGAGACGAAGAAATAACTGATGGTGTTTTAACAAAGACTAAAAGACGGTTTAACTGGCTTTTATTAAATTTATTTACTGCTTTCTTAGCTACTTATTGCATAAGTTTATTTGGAGCAACTATAGAACAGATGGTTGTGTTGGCTTTTTTAATGCCAATAGTAGCTTCAATGGGTGGAAATGCTGGCATGCAAACTCTTGCTGTAACAGTTAGATCATTAGCCACACAAGATTTAACTAAAAACAACTTTACTAGCAATATTATAAAAGAATTTAATATAGGTGTTTTAAATGGTATTATTTTTGCAATAATTAGTTCATTAATTGTCTATTTCTGGTTTGATGACATTCAGCTTGCTTTAATAATCTCAATTTCAATGGTGTTAACAATGATAGTTGCTGGACTTTTTGGTATATTGATACCAGTAACTTTAAAAAAAATGAATATAGATCCTGCTATATCCTCAAGTGTTTTTGTTACTACAATTACGGATGTAATTGGTTTTGTATCATTTTTAGGTGTTGGTGCTTATTTTTTATAATTAAAAATTATCAATTAATCTAACCTTATTGATGTTGTAAGCTATGAATAATCTAAATTTATTTTTAAAATTATTAAGTTTAAGATTGTTTTCATCTCTAAATTCTAAATAATCAATTTTAATATTATATTTTGTCTCCAACAAAATTTTATAATTAGGTAAATCAAGAGCTGTTTTTGATGGTTGAAATTTAGATTTACGCTTTAAATTACGAAGAATTAATGCGATTTCTGATGCTTTTTTTAAGTGTTTTTTATTTAATAATTTGTTCCGAGTAGATAGTGCAACATTATTTTTAATTCTTATGGTAGGACATGAATTAATTCGTGCCCTAAATTTTTTTGAAAGAAATTTTTTTATTAGATATAGTTGTTGATAATCCTTTTCTCCCATATACAAATCTTTTGATTTTATAATAGTCATTAATCTATTCATAACATCAAGAACTCCTTCAAAATGACCATTTCTAGATTTTGCACATAATATCTTGTCACTTTTTTTTAAATTAAATTTCTTGGATTTAAATCCATAAACATCTTTGACACTCGGTCTGAATAAATAGTCAACATTTAATTTTTTTAATATTGCAATATCTTTCTTTATATTTCTGGGATATTTTTTAAAATCGTTCTTTTTATTAAATTGAGTAGGATTTATGAAAATACTAACAATTGTCTTACTTTTTTTCTTTTGTGAAGCTTTTATTAAAGATTCATGACCAGCATGTATCCCACCCATCGTTGGGACAAATCCAATATTTTTATAGTTTTTAATCTCTTTATTTAAATCAAAAATACTTGTAATTATTTTCATATTATAAATATATATTTATAAATAAGTTATCTTTATGATTAAACAAGCCATTATTCCACTAGCAGGACTAGGTACAAGACTTTTGCCTTTAACTAGCGTTTTTGCTAAAGAGCTATTACCAATAAATGGTAAACCTGGTATAGAATATATTCTTGATGAGTGCATAGATGCTGGTATTAGTGAAATAATTTTCATTATTTCTAAGAAAAAAGAAATAATAAAAAAATATTTTTATAATGATGATTTTTATAAATCAATAATTAAAAAAAAAAAAGACCCACGAATAATCAATGAATATAAAAAAATTTTAAAATATAAAAAAAAAATTAAATTTGTATATCAAAATAAACCTTTAGGTACTGGTGATGCGGTCTTAAAAACTAAAAAATTTATTAAAAATAGATATTTCTTAATGTTGCTTCCTGATGATTTAATTATGAAGAAGAATTGCTCAAAAGATATGATCAAATTACATAAGAAATATAAAGCGTCTGTCATGGCTAGCATGACTGTAAAGAAAAATAATGTAAATCGTTGGGGCATATACTCGATATACAAAAAAATTGACAAAAAAAATTTTGTAATATCAGATGTTATTGAAAAACCGACCACTAAAGAAGCACCTTCTAACAACGCTGTTATTGGAAGATATATATTGAACAAAGATATATTTGAAATTCTTAAAAAACAAAAAAAGGGAAAAGGTGGTGAGATACATATTACTGACTCAATTAGGACAATGATTGATAATAAATTTCTATTTGTGGGACACAAATTTTCAGGTAAATATTTAGATTGTGGTTCAATGGATGGATATATTAAATCAACATTAGAGATTGCTAAATTATGAAAATTTGTATTATAGGTTCAGGTTATGTTGGTTTAGTTAGTGGAGCATGCTTTTCTGAGTTAGGAAATAAGGTAATTTGTGTAGATATAAACAAACAAAAGATTGAAAACCTAAAAAGAGGGATCATACCAATTTATGAACCTGGATTAGAAGAATTAATTAGAAGAAATGTAAAACAAAATAGACTTCAGTTTACTACAAATTTATCTATATCCGTTCGGAAGGCGGACATTATTTTTATTTGTGTGGGCACACCCCCAAAAAAGAAAACTTACAATGCTGACTTAAATTATGTTTTTCAAGTTGCAAATGATATTAAAAAAAATTTAAACAAATATAAAATTATTATAATTAAATCAACAGTACCCGTCACTACAGGTGATAAAATTGAAAATTTATTAAATTCAAAAAATAATAAAAACAAATTCGATGTAGTATCAAATCCTGAATTCTTAAGAGAAGGTGAGGCAATAAGAGATTTTATGTATCCTGATAGAGTTGTAATTGGTACTGGGAGTAAAAAAGCAAACAATATTTTAAAAAATTTGTATTTTCCATTAATAAAGAAAACTAACCGCTATTTCCATACATCAAGAAGAGCAGCAGAGTTAATTAAATATGCTGCTAATGCATTTTTAGCTACTAAAATTACATACATAAATGAAATCGCAAATTTATGTGAAAAGCTTAAAGTAAACGTTAAGGATATTTCTCTTGGAATTGGATTAGATGATAGAATTGGATCAAGATTTTTAAGAGCAGGACCTGGTTATGGTGGCTCATGTTTTCCTAAAGACACAAGGGCTCTACTGTCAATTTCAAAAAAATTCAAAACAAATCTATCAATTGTTAAATCAACCGTAAAATCTAACGACGCCAGATATAAATACTTATTGAATAGAATTAGGGAAATATTAAAAAATAAATTTAAAGGTAAGAAAATTACCTTTTTAGGTGTCACTTTTAAAGCTGGCACAGACGATATGAGAGAGGCTTCTTCATTAAAACTTATTCCTTACCTAAATAAAAAAGGTTCTAAAATATCCTATTATGATCCAACTGGAATAAAATCAGAATTCAATAAAAAAAAAGTAATCTACTTTAATAATATACAAAGTGCTTGTAAGAATAGTGATCTGATAATTATCCATACAGAATGGAATGAGTTTAAACAGTTAAATTTCAACAAAATTAATAATAAAAAAAGATTTAAAATATTTGATATTAGGAATTTATATTCACCAGCAAAAATGAAAAAGAATAATATTGAATATTATAGTATCGGTAGATAGTTAATTAATTTCAAATATAGCATCGACTTCAACTGCAACACCGAGTGGTAAACTATTAGTACTTACTGCAGCTCTTGTGTGAGTGCCATTGTCACCAAACACTTTTTTTATCAAATCAGATGCTCCATTAATCACTTTTGGTTGCTCAATAAAATCATCAGTTGAATTAACAAATCCTGTTAACTTTATACAGGATTTTATTTTTGATAAATCGCCTCCACAAGCTTTTTTAGCTTGAGAAATAATACTTAATGCACACCTTTCAGCAGCTTTGTAAGCTTGCTCTGTATTAAAGTCTTTTCCAACTTTCCCTATAATCAATTGACCTTCAGCATCGATCGATATTTGTCCAGAAATATAAAGTAAAGTTCCAGTAATTTTTGTAGCAACATACGAACCAACTGGATCAGTTGCTTTAGGCAAAACCAAACCCATTTCATTTAATTTATCATCAATTGACATTATTTACCTTTCTTTTTCTTTTTATTCCTATCGTATTCTTTTCTTTTCTCAATTAAAATAAGAGCTTCTTCCATGGTTAATTCAATTGGGTCTTTTTCCTCAGGTATTGTTGCATTTAATGATTTGTATTTAATATATGGCCCATATTGACCTTTCATAATTCTCACAGGTTTTTTATCTTCAGGGTGCTGGCCAAGATCTTTAATTAAAGATGACGAAATTCTACCAGGTTTTGCTTCTGCTATTAAAGTAACAGCTCTATTAAGACCTATACTAAAAATTTCCTCAACATTTTCTAAACGAGCTGATTTATTTTCACACTTTAAATATGGTCCAAAACGACCAACATTTACTGTAATATCTTTATCATTATCAGGATTTTTACCTAGACTAATTGGTAGCGAACATAAATATTTGGCTCTTTCTAAATCTATACTTTTAATGTCAATTCCCTTAGGTATAGATACATTTTTAAAATTATTTTCATCTTTTTTTAATTTTTTCTTTTTCTTTTTAGTTTCTACAACATTATCAAATTCTTTTTCATATTGAAGATAGGGACCAAATCTTCCATTTTTTAAATATATGTCTTTACCACTATCATTTCGACCAATTAATTTTGGATCTGCTAAAGTCAATTGTTGAGCAGCTTTTGACTTTGAAAGAGGACGTGTAAATTTACAATCTGGATAATTTGAACATCCAATAAAAGCACCACCACGAAAACTATTTTTTAAACTTAATTGACCACTATCACATAATTTACATTTTCTATTAATTTTTCCGTCTTTATCTACTTCAAATATTAATGAGCCTAAACTTTCGTTGAGCATATCTAAGACTTCTCTAGTCCGCTTTTCTTTAACATCCGCTACATTTAAATTAAAATCTTTCCAAAATTCCTCCAAGACCTTAATCCAATTTTCTTTGCCAGCTGTAATATCGTCTAATTGATCTTCCATTTTTGCTGTAAAATCATAATCAACATATTTTGAAAATAATTTTTCAAGAAATGCAGAGAGTAATTTACCTCTATCAGTTGGAAAAAATCTTTTATTTTCTATATCTGCATAACCTCTATTTGAGATAACTGATATGATACTAGCGTATGTTGAAGGTCTTCCAATTCCTAATTCCTCTAACTTTTTAACAAGACTTGCTTCAGAATACCTTGGCGGTGGTTGCGTGAAATGTTGTTCATCTGTATGGTCTTTAAACTCTACATTACCTTTATCAACATCTGGCAATATATTTTCATCATCTTTATTTTCATCTAATCTTGAGACCTTTAAAAAACCATCAAATTTTAAAGTTGAACCGCTTGCTTTACATATATTTTTATTATCTTCGGATACAATTGTTATAGTTTTTCTATCAAACTTTGCTGACTCCATTTGTGAGGATAATGATCTTGACCATATTAAATTGTAAAGTTTGTATTGATCTGAACTCAAATATTTTTTCATTTCTTCAGGGACACGAGTGATTTCTGTTGGTCTAATAGCTTCATGTGCTTCTTGTGCATTTTTTGCCTTTTTACCTGAATAATTTAAAGGCGAGGGTGGTAAATATGTTTCACCATAATTCTGAGTAATGAAATTTCTAAAAGTAGTTACAGCTTCCTTAGAAATATTTGTTCCATCTGTACGCATATAAGTAATTAATCCAACAGTTTCACCATCAATATCAATACCTTGATATAATCTTTGTGCGATTTGCATAGTCCTAGATGCCCCAAAACCCAGTTTACTAGATGATGTTTGTTGTAAAGTAGAAGTAGTAAAAGGACCTAACGGGTTTCTTGTGTAAATTTTAGAGGTTATATCTGTAATATTATATTTTTTATTTTTGATTAAATCTAATGCGTTATTAATATCAACCTTATTTCTAAATGAGAATTTTTCAATCTTTTTACCATCTAATTGAGTAATAGATGTATTTATATTTAAATTTTCCTTTGTTAAGAAATTTAAATTAAGTGTCCAAAATTCTTCTGGTTTAAAAATTTCTATTTCATGCTCTCTCTCAGTTAACAATCTAAGAGCTACAGATTGCACTCTTCCTGCTGATTTAGATCCTGGTAATTTCGTCCACAGAATTGGTGATATATTAAAACCAACTAAATAGTCTAACGCTCTTCTTGCCATATAGGCATCTACAAGTTCATTTTCTATATTTCTTGGATTGTCTATTCCGTTTGTTACAGCTTTTTTTGTTATTTCATTAAAAACTACACGTTCTATTTTTTTATCTTTAAGAAGTTTTTTTTCATTTAAAAACTCTTTTACATGCCAAGCTATTGCTTCACCTTCTCGATCTGGGTCAGTAGCTAAAATAATCTTTTCTGAGTTTTTGGCTGTATCAGTAATTTCTTTTAAATATTTTTTTGAGAAACTATCTACTTCCCAAATCATTTTAAAAGAATTTTCTGGATCAACAGAACCATTTTTTGATGGTAGGTCTCTAATATGACCATAACTTGCTAACACGGTGTAATTTGTACCTAGATATTTATTTATAGTTTTAGCTTTTGCAGGACTTTCAACAATTACAAGATTCATAATTAGTCAAACTACTTATAACTATTAATCTGTCAAATTAATAAATTTTACTCTTGCTTTCTTCTTTGTTTATTAATCTTTTTATATTTTCTCGATGTGTATAAAAAATTAAAACAAATATAATAATAAAAAAAATTATATTACCATTATCAATGATTAATAGGTAGATTGGTATTGAAATTGAGGCGAACAATGAGGATAGAGATGAATATTTTGATATTAAAAAAGTTAAAATCCAAACAATACCAAAAACTATTGCATAATAAATATTTATTGAAAGCAAAATCCCAACAAGAGTTGCAACACCTTTGCCGCCTTTAAATTTTAGCCAAATAGGGAATAAATGTCCTAAAAATGCACAAAGAGCTGATATATAAACTAGATCAGGATAATTGAGCTTTATAAAGATAACAGGCACAACAGCTTTTGCTATATCCAAAACAAGTGTTGAATAACCTAATGATTTGTTGCCAGTTCTTAAAACATTTGTGGCACCGATATTACCTGATCCTACATTTCTAATATCCTTTTTAAGTAAAATTTTTGTGAAAAGATATCCAAAAGGAATAGAGCCAAATAGATAAGATACCAAAGCTGTTATTATATAATCCATTATTCAGATTTAAATAATTCTTCACCATTAACAAACGTACTTATTACTTTACCTTGAAGTTTTTTGTCTTCAATAGGGGTATTTTTGGATTTTGATATCAATTTCTCTTTTCTAACTACCCAAGGTTTATTTATATCTACGATACAAAAATCTGCATCATTTCCTATCGATAAGTTACCTTTATTTATTTTAAGTATTTCTGCTGGTTTTGATGTTAAAGCCTTTATTATAGTTTCCAGCTCTACAGATCCATTGTGATATAATTCTAAGCTTAAAGGTAATAAAGTTTCAATTCCAGATGCGCCAGTTTCTGCCTGAGCAAAAGTTAATCTTTTATTTTCTTCATCTTCTGGTTTATGATCAGAAACAATAACATCAATTGTTTCATCTTTTAATCCTTGAACTAAAGCGTTTCTATCAGTTTCTGTTCTTAAAGGAGGTGATAATTTTAAAAAAGTTTTGAAATCACCAATGTCATTTTCATTTAATGATAGATTGTTTATTGAAACACCACAGCTGAAGTTTACTTTATTTCTTCTTTCTCTGATTATATCTACAGAGTTTGCAGATGAAATCTGAGAAATATGATACCTACAACTATTATATTCTAACAATGTTAAGTCTCTTTCTATAATTAACAATTCAGCACTTATTGGAATTCCCTGGAGACCAAGCTTTGTTGCTATGATGCCATCATTAATCATTCCATCTTTTGATAATTCTGCATCTTCTGCATGTTGTATTATTAAAGATTTTAAATCTGATGCTGAATTCATAATCCTATTCATAATTCTAGGATTTTGAATTGTTTTTACTCCATCCGTAAAACCAATTATTCCCTTACTCTGTAATAAGCCAAATTCAGTCATATTTTCTCCCTCTGCTTTTACTGTTAATGCAGCCGTTGGATAAATATTAATTTTTGATTTATCCCTTCCTCTTCTTTTAAGAAAATCGACAATTGAGACATTATCAATTACCGGGTTTGTATTAGGCATTGTAACAACTGATGTTACACCACCTGATAAAGCAGCTTCACTAAGAGTTCTAAAATTCTCCTTATATTCATATCCTGGTTCACCAACAAAAACTCGCATATCAACAATGCCTGGAAATATGTATTTTCCATTTAAATCTATTACTTTTTCTCTAGATGGAATGTTATTGGTATTTACTTTTTTTCCGACAGCTTCAATTTTTCCATTTTCTCCAATTATTATTCCTCCAATTTCATTCAAGGAATTATGAGGGTCAATTATATTTGCATTTATAAAGTATTTTTTTTTCATTTATTCACAAAAAATCTTTAAGCAGGCCATCCTTACTGCTACACCTAATTCAACTTGTTCTTTTATTACACTTTTGTTTATATCGTCTGCTAAGTTTGTATCAATTTCAATTCCTCTATTCATAGGTCCTGGATGCATTATTAAAGCATCCTCTTTAGCATATTTAATTTTATCAGGTGTTAGGCCATAATATTCATAGTATTCTCTGTTGGATGATAGAAACGAGCTTGTCATTCTTTCATTCTGTAATCTTAACATCATTACTATGTCGCAATCTTTAACTCCTTTTTTCATATCAGAAAAAATATTTACACCAAATTTTTCAATTTCTTTTGGCATTAAATTTGTAGGGGCTACGATATTCACTTCTGCACCCAACATGTTTAGAAGATAAATATTTGATCTTGCTACTCTTGAATGTAGTATATCTCCACATATTGCAATTTTAAGACCTTCTATTTTTTTTCTTCTATTTTTAATTGTTAAAGCATCTAATAATGCTTGTGTTGGATGTTCTCTTCTACCATCACCTGCATTTAATACTGCACAATTTACTTTTTGAGACAGAAGGTTACATGCACCTGAGTCCTGATGTCTTATTACAATAATATCCGGGTGCATTGCATTTAGGGTCATTGCTGTATCAATTAACGTTTCACCTTTTTTGATAGCAGAATTCGTAATATTCATTGACATTACATCTGCACCTAACCTTTTTCCTGCTAATTCGAATGAGCTCTGTGTTCTTGTTGAAGGTTCAAAAAATAAGTTTATTTGAGTTTTCCCTTTTAAAATATCAATTTTTTTATTTTTGCTCTTATTTAACTCTATGAATTCAGAGGCTTCATTTAGGATAGTGTTAACATCATTAACAGACAAATTTTGGATACCTAATAAATGTTTTTGGGATATTTTAATAGCTTTTTTAGATTTAATTGCCATTAAAATTAACTCTATAGCTATATAGTATTAACTATGCAACCATTAATTTTGAATAAAATCTAAAGCACCTTGTAAAATAAAAGCTGCTGCAAACTTATCAATATCTTTCTCTCTTTTACTGACATTTATATCTAATTCACTTGATAAATTGAAAGCACCAACAGTAGATAATCTTTCATCCCACAAAGACACAGGAATATCAATTTTATTTGAAATATTGATTGCTATATCTTTTGCTGATTGTGAGGATTTTCCGTAGGTACCATCCATATTTATTGGATTGCCTATAATAATTCCTTTGATGTCATATTCCGAAATAATATTTTCTAGTTCATCAATTAATTTACCTTGTTTAGATTTATCTAAGGTTTGAAGGGGAGTTGCAATTTTTTGATCATAATCACTTATTGCAATCCCAATCCTTTTTGTGCCTAAATCTATGCCCAATAATCTTGAACCACTTGATAATTTGTTTTTGAATTCATTAATTGTGATCATATTGTATATTTTTAACTTAAGTGGTACTTTGCGACATTATTTTTTACCATATGACGATAGATCTTAAAACTGTAAAACATATATCAAAATTAGCAAGGATCTCACTTGAGGAGAAAAAAGCTGAAAAATTGGCAAATGATATGAATTCTATATTTGAATTTATTGAAAAATTAAACGAGCTAAAAACTGAGAATGTTGAACCATTAACCTCTATAGCAGAAACAACTTTAAGATTCAGAGAAGACAAGATAACTAGCGATAATATAAGAGAAAAGATACTTAAAAATTCTCCTGAAAAAAATGATGATTTCTTTGTTGTTCCGAAAGTAGTTGAGTAATGACAGAAATAACATCTTTAAGTCTATTTGAATTAATTAAAAATATAAAAGAAAAGAAAATATCATCAAATGAAGTTGCAAAATCTTTTGTTGATAGATCTGAAAAGTCAAAAAAACTAAATGCATACGTAACTGAAAATTTTGAAAAATGTCTCAAACTTTCAAAAGAGTTTGATAACAAACCAAACTTTGATTTAAAACTTCCAGGAATTCCAATTGCTGTAAAAGATCTATTTTGTACAAATGAAGTAAGAACAACAGCTGGAAGCAATATCTTAAATAATTTTGTTCCCAGCTACGAATCTACTGTAACACAAAATATATGGAATGAAGGTGGTATTCTACTCGGCAAACTTAATTGTGATGAATTTGCAATGGGCTCATCTAATGAAACAAGTTTTTTTGGTAATGTTCAAAACCCAATTGCAAAAGATTTAGTTCCAGGTGGATCATCAGGTGGTTCTTCATCGGCTTTAGCAGCTAATTTAACACCCGTAACAATTGGTACTGACACAGGTGGATCTATTAGGCAGCCAGCCTCCTTTACTGGAACTGTAGGCCTAAAACCAACTTATGGCAGTTGTTCAAGATATGGAATTGTTGCTTTTGCATCATCTTTAGATCAAGCAGGTCCTATGAGCAAAGATGTCAAAGATAGCTCCATTCTTTTAGAAGTTATCTCATCATTTGATAAAAAAGATTCAACCTCAATTGATTTTAAAAGAAATAATTATTCATCAGAGTTAACAAGAAATATCAAAGGTATAAAAATTGGAATTCCAAAAGAATACAGAGTTGATGGGATGCCAGACGAAATTGAGAAGCTTTGGAAAAAAGGTATTGAATATGCAAAAGATTGTGGTGCTGAAATAATTGATATTTCTTTACCCCACACAAGTTATGCTTTACCTACTTACTATATTGTAGCGCCAGCTGAAGCATCATCTAATTTAGCAAGATATGATGGTGTTAAATATGGTCTAAGATCTTCCGGAGAAAGTTTAATTGATATGTATGAAAAGACTAGATCAGAAGGTTTTGGTGAAGAGGTAAAGAGAAGAATAATGATAGGCACCTATGTTTTATCTTCTGGATATTATGATGCTTACTATCTTAAAGCTCAAAAGGTTAGACAATTAATTAAACAAGATTTTGATCAAGCTTATAATAAAGTTGATGCTATTTTGACACCATCAACACCTAGTTCTGCATTTAAAATTGGAGAAAAATCTAATGATCCAGTTTCAATGTATTTAAATGATATATTTACTGTTCCAGTAAATCTTGCGGGTTTACCTGGAATTTCAATACCAGCAGGTGCAGATAAAAATAATTATCCATTAGGATTACAAATAATAGGTAAACCGTTTGATGAACAAACAGTTTTAAATATTGCCTATTCAATGGAGGAAAAAATTAATTATAAAAATAATATAACTGATTGGTGGATAGAATAATGTCTAAAAATAATTCGGAATATTTAATTGAGCGAAATGACAATGTTTATGAAGTTGTTATAGGGCTTGAAGTCCATGCTCAAGTAACATCAAATTCAAAACTTTTTTCATCTTCCTCTACAAAATTTGGTGCTGAACCTAACACTCAAGTAAGTTTAGTTGATGCAGCATTCCCAGGAATGCTTCCAGTAATTAATGAATATTGTGTTAAACAAGCTATAAAAACTGGCATTGGTTTAAAAGCTAAGATTAATAATAAATCTGTTTTTGATAGAAAGAATTATTTTTACGCAGATTTACCTCAGGGGTATCAAATTTCACAATATAAATATCCAATTGTGGGTGAGGGTAATGTTATTTTGGATATGCCTGAAGGTCAAAAACATGTTGGAATAGAAAGATTACATTTAGAGCAGGATGCAGGAAAAAGTATTCATGATGTTGATCCGAGTAATACATTAGTTGATCTTAATAGATCGGGTGTAGCTCTAATGGAGATTGTTAGTAAGCCTGATCTAAGATCACCAGATGAAGTGAATGCTTATATAAAAAAACTAAGATCAATTATGAGATATTTAGGAACTTGTGATGGGAATATGCAAGAGGGATCATTGAGAGCTGATGTTAATGTGTCGGTAAGAATAAAAGGCTCAACAGATTTAGGAACAAGATGTGAGATAAAAAATGTCAATTCTATAAAGTTCATGCAAATGGCAATTATTTATGAAGCAAATAGACAAGTTGATTTAATAGAAGAAGGTGAAGAAATAGATCAAGAAACAAGACTTTTTGATACAAAAAAAAATGAAACAAGGTCAATGAGGTCTAAAGAAGATGCTCATGATTATAGATACTTTCCAGATCCAGATTTACTTCCACTAGAAATTACGGACGAATTTATTGATCAATTAAAATCTGAAATCCCTGAATTACCGGATGACAAAAAGAAAAGGTTTATTGATGAGTTTAAAATTTCTTCTTATGAAGCAACTATATTAGTATCTGATATTGATACAGCTAAATATTTCGAAGAAGTTGTTGCTAAAATGGGTAAAAACCGTGATATGAAATTAGCAGTAAATTGGATTACAGGAGAATTATTTGCTGTTTTAAATAATAAAAATATTGAAATTGCTCATAGTCCAATAAGTGCAAAAAATTTAGCAAAATTGATTAATTTAATTAAAAACGGAACTATTTCAGGCAAAATTGCTAAGACAATATTTGAATTAATGATGGATGGTGACATAGACCCTCAAATAATTGTTGAGGAAAAAGGGTTAAAGCAAGAAAGTAATCCAAAAGCACTAGAGGCATTAATTGATAAAATAATCAACGATAACAGAGAAAAAGCCATTGAATATAAACAAGGAAAAGAAAAGCTATTCGGTTTTTTTGTGGGGCAAGCAATGAAAGCTTCTGGTGGAAAAGCTAACCCTCAATTAATTAATGAATTATTAAAGAAGAAACTTTAATTTTAACGAAACTTATAGTCATTATATAGTTAAAATAGATGGGTAAGAACATTGAAATTTCTGAAAAAATTGAAAAATATATATATAATTTTAGTTTTAAACTAAGTCCAGTTCAAAAAGAAATCATAGATTACAATAACACACTTGGAAATGAAAAGAGAATGCAAGTAGCGATATCTCAATGTCATTTTCTCCATTTAATAATAAAAATATCTAATATAAAAAATGTGCTTGAGATTGGAACTTTTACTGGTTTAAGTGCACTTTCTATTGCTCTTGCACTACCAGAGGATGGAAAAATTACTGCACTTGATAAAAACAAAGAGACAAGCAAGATTGCAGTAAATTTTTTTAAGAAAGCTAAACAAGATAAAAAAATTCAAACAATTGTCAAACCAGCACTAGATAGTTTAGATGAATTAAAAAACCAAAAATATGATATGGTTTTTATTGATGCAGATAAGCTCAACTATAAAGAATATTATGAAAAATCAATTAAGATGATTAATAAAGGTGGTTTAATCATCATTGATAATGTTTTATGGCATGGTGAAGTCGTAGATGAGGATAAAATGGATAAATTTACATTAAATATAAGAGAATTAAATGAGTATGTTTCAAGTGATGAAAGGGTAGAACAAATAATTATCCCATTGGGTGATGGAATGACTGTTTGTAGAGTTTTATAATGTTTAATATTTTTGGTTTTTATAAATTTAAAAAAATTAATAATCTAAAAAAATTAAAAAAAAAGATAGAGAATAATCTAAAAGATTATGGAATTAGTGGAACAATAATTATTTCATCAGAGGGTGTAAATGGAACAATTTCAGCCAAAAATAATAACCTTTTAAAATTTAATAAACTTTTAAAAAAAATATTATCTATTAAAAAATATAATTCAGAAAATAATTCTAATAGTAAATTTAATCCATTTCATAAACCAAAAGTTAAAATTAAAAAGGAAGTTGTTCCAATGGGTTTTAAAGTTAAAAACTACAAATATCCCAAGAACAACCTTAATCCAAGAGAATGGAATAAAATAATTAAAAAAAATGATACGGTTGTGATAGATACACGGAAATCTTTTGAGTATGATGTGGGAACTTTTAAAAAATCTTTAAATCCAAATGTAGAAAACTTTCGTCAATTTCCTAAATATTTAAATCAATTTAAAAAAAGTGAAAATATAGCAATGTTTTGCACTGGTGGTATCAGATGCGAAAAAGCAAATATTTATTTGAAAAAAAAGGGTTTTAAAAATGTATATGTTTTAAAAGGTGGAATTATTAATTATCTGAATAATATTGATAGAAAAAATAGTCAATGGAGTGGTGAATGTTTTGTTTTTGACAATAGAGTTTCAATAAAACATGGTTTAAAGCAGGGCAGTTATTCAGTTTGTAGTGGATGCAGAAAGCCTCTTTCTGTTAAAGAAAAAAAATCTTCTAAATATTTAGAAGGCATTCATTGTCCAAAATGTCACGATCACTTAACAGATGATCAAAAATCAAGATTTGCAATGAGACAAAAACAAATAATACTTGCAAAAAAAACTAGCAAGAGACATATCTTTAAAAAAGAATATTAATTAAATTATAACTTTATGGATTTGCTAAAAGAAAATATACCTTTACTTGTTAGAAAACTCGCAATACCAGCAAGTGTAGGTACACTTTTTCAAACCTTATACAATATTGTTGATACTTTTTATTCAGGATTAATCTCACCAGAAGCACTTTCGGCTCTCAGTAAATCATTTCCAATCTATTTTATAATTGTAGCAACATCAATTGGAGTAACAGTTGGGGGAACCTCATTAATAGGTAATAGTATTGGGGAAAAAAATGAAAAAAATATCTCTTATTATTTTACCCACATTATTATCTATGGACTGATAATATCAGTTTTTATTACAGTTATAGGTTTATATTTTGCTGAAAGAGTTTTTAACATAATGGGTTCGACTGAAGAAATTACAAATTTAGGGCTACAATATACAAATATTATGTTTTATGGATCGTTTCTTTTTTTCCTTGTTGTATCACTTAACTCTTTATTACATGCAGAAGGAGATACTAAAACATACAGAAATGTTTTGGTTTTAAGTTTTCTTCTAAATATAATTTTAAATCCAGTACTAATATTTGGTTTTCTATTCATTCCTGCTTTTGGTATGATGGGGATAGGTCTATCTACAATAATTGCTCAATTTATAGCATTCGCGATTATTCTATATAAAGTCTTACAAAATCCAAGAGTAAAAAAAATTACCAAGGAATTTTTTATAATTAAATTAACATTCTTAAAAAATATATTTTTTCAATCAATGCCAATATCAATTGCCATATGTGGATATGCAGTTGCTGCTACATTTATATTTACTTATGTTGGTCAAACAAGTGAATTAGCAGTAGCTGGTTATGGTGCAGCTACAAGAATAGAGCAAGTTGTTTTACTTCCTATATTAGGAATTAATACTGCAATTATTTCAATTATAGCTCAAAATTATGGTGCTAATCACTTTGAGAGAGTTAAAGAGACTTATTTTGTATCTGTTAAATATGGTCTTTTATTAATGATTTTTTCTGGTATATTAGTTTATTTCACAGCAGATATAATACCAAGGCTTTTCTCTAATGATGAAACTGTTTTAGAATATGGACGTAGATACTTAAAAATTGCAGCATTTATTTTACCCGCATATCCAATTTTCTTTTTATCAAATGGTTTTTTTATGGGATTAAAAAAATCTAATTATGCAATGATAAATAATATGTTACGAAATGTTCTTGTTCCAATTTGTGTTTTTTATTTAGCCAAATATCTATCTGCAGATTTTGATAGTTTCTTTTGGCTGTGGTTTATTTTTCAATGGACGCTTTCGATACTATTATTTAGTTATGTAAGCTATTATATAAAAAAAAAATTAGATAAACCTAGCGCTATCCTTAATCCACAACCATAAATCTTCTGAGAATGATCTTCTCACAAAAAGATTTATTTCATTTATTTCAGCATGATGAATAATTACATCTGTATGATTTAGCAATGTTTGTGTTACAGAATTTTTGGTATTTTTAAAATTATTGAAGTTAAAAGGAGACCCTGATGAAAGCAAATCAAAAGTCTTTTTGCCCTTTATATTAATACATATCCATTGATTAGAAACATCAACTATTGAGCCAAAATTTAATCTAGAAATTTCGTTAAAAAGATTATTGTAAACATTGTTATTCTCTTCATTAAAACATACTAACCATTCATCTGGACTTAGCCAAAGAGCATTAAATTGCTGATTTGATGAACTAGTATTTGGTTCAGTTGGTAAGATAATTGATAAAATCTTTCCAACTTTTGTAAAAAATTCCTTTTTTTTTCCTCTAATATTTATTTTTTTAATTGGCTCAGATAATGTTAACTCAAGATCATCTAATGATTTTTTTTCAAAGTTAGGATATTCTGGATTAAGCATTGATCCTCTTGTTTTCTTTATCTAAAAAAATAAAATCTGAAACTGTTACATTGATATTTTTGTTTTCCATAGGAACAAAAAGCTTTTGACCTTTCATCTTTTTTCCACCTTTAACAACTGCTAGTGCAATCGATTTATTTAAATTAGGGCTAAAATAGCTTGACGTTACATGTCCAATCATTTCGAAAGGTTTCTTATCTAATTCAGAAACTATTTGAGCACCTTCTTCCAATATTTCATTGGGGTCATCTGTAAGTAATCCAACAAGCTGTTTTCTATCCTCTCTTATTGTATCACTTCTATAAAGTGATCTTTTACCTATAAAGTCATATTTTTTTTTACTAACTATCCAATCCATCTGAAGATCAATTGGAGTCATAGTTCCATCTGTATCTTGGCCAACAATAATAAATCCCTTTTCAGCCCTCAATAAATGCATTGTTTCTGTTCCATAAGGAGTAATTTTGTATTCCTCTCCTGCCTTAATACAGTTTTCCCATAATGATTTACCATATTTTGACTCTATATTAATTTCATAACTAAGCTCTCCTGTGAAACTTATTCTCATTATTCTACATTCAATTTTGTCAATTATTGCATCTTGGTAAGACATGTGGGGAAAGGTTTCATCACTAAAATCTTTATTAGGAAATAATTTTTTCAATATTTTTCTTGAATTTGGACCACAAATACTCGCTGTAGAATAGTGATCAGTAACAGACGTTAAGTAAACATCTAATTCTGGCCATTCTGTTTGTAAATAGTCTTCAAGTTTAGAGAGAACATTTGATGCGCCACCAGTAGTTGTGGTCATTAGATAATGATTTTCACCCAATCTCGTGGTTACACCATCATCATAAACCATACCATCTTCATTTAACATTAAACCATAACGGCATTTCCCAATTCCTAATTTTGACCAAGCATTTGTATAAACTCTGTTTAAAAATTCAGAAGCATCAGATCCCTGAATATCTATTTTTCCTAATGTAGAAGCATCTAAAATTCCAGCACTATCTCTTGCAGCTTTACTTTCTCTTTGAACTGCTTCATGAAGATTTTCGTTATTAATAGGGTAGTACCATGGTCTTTTCCATTGCCCAACGTTTTCAAATTTTGCATTATTTTGAACGTGCCATTCATGAATTGAGGTTTTTCTCACAACATCAAAAAATTTTCCAACACTTCTTCCTACAATTGCTCCAAAAGTTAATGGTGTAAATGGCGGTCTAAAAGTAGTTGTACCTAATGTACCCATTTTTACTCCAGCCGTGTCAGCAATAATTCCCAGAGCATGCATATTCGATAATTTACCTTGATCTGTGGCCATTCCAGTTGTCGTATATCTCTTTACATGTTCTATTGATTTAAAACCTTCTCTAAGTGCTAACTTAATATCTTTCGCTGTTGAATCATTTTGAAAATCTATAAAAGATTTAGTTTTACCCTCTGAAATAGTATTTGGTAACAGCCATATATTTTTCTTTTCTAATTCTTTTGAGCATAAAACTGAAATTTTATCAAAACTACTTTCATTAATGTTTAAAAATTTTTTAACTTTAATAGTTGTATTTTTAAATATTTCTTCTAATTCAAAATCACCGTTACATGATCCAACATTTATATGATTTTCACTTTTTTCACTTGGAACAAATACTTGATCTATTTCTCTAAAATCTAATTTTCCTCCTGATTGAGTATGCATATGTACCATAGGTGTCCAACCTCCACTTATTGATAAACAATCACACTGAATTTCATGTTTATTTCCAGTAACATTCGATCCATCTTCTGATAAATTCATAATTTCTATTGATTTTATCTTTTTGTAGCCAAAAGTATTAACCACTGTAGAGTTCCAATATATTTGAATTCCTAGGTCTTCAGCATTTTTAACAATATTTGATGAAGATTTTTTTCTAATATCAACAATTTTTACTGATATTCCCTTTTCAAATAACGACACTGCAGTTTCATAAGCACTATCGTTGTTAGTAAAAATAATATTATTTAATCCTGTGGATACACCATAAAAATCTAAATATTTTTTGACTGAGTTAGCAAGTATAATTCCCGGTCTATCATTGTTGTTGAATATAAGAGGTCTTTCTATTGCGCCTGCAGCAACAATTACTTTATCTGCTCTTATTTTCCATAATCTCTGTCTTATACTGCCATTTTTTTTATCTAATGGTAAATGATCTGATATATTTTCTTTGGCCAAAAGGTAGTTATAACTATGAAAAGCTGCCAAACTTGTTCTAGTTTTTATTATTAAATTATCTAATTTTTCTAATTCTGATATTTCATTCATTAACCATTCATTTGATTTTTGATTATCTATTATAAAATTTTTATTATTTTGATAAATTGTGGATCCACCAAGTATATTTTTATCTTCGATTAATATTGTCTTTAAATTATTTTTTGCTGCTATTTTAGCAGATATAATACCTGAAATCCCACCTCCAATAACTAATACATCACAATGTTCATGTTTATGGTCATAAATGTCTGGATCTGGTTTTGTGGGTGATTTGCCTAGGCCTGCAGACAATCTTATTAATGGTTCATAAATTTTTTTCCAAAAACTTTTAGGCCACATAAAAGTCTTATAATAAAAACCTGCTGGTATAAATGGTGATATTAAGTTATTAATTCCACCTATATCAAAGTTAAGACTTGGCCAACAATTTTGACTAGATGCTTTCAATCCTTCATAAAGTTCTATTTCTGTAGCTCTTACATTAGGCTCTGTTAAATCAGTATTATCATTTATTTGGCATATTGCGTTTGGCTCTTCAGATCCACATGACATTATACCTCTCGGACGATGATACTTAAAACTTCTGCCAACTAAATGAATGCCATTTGAAAGAAGTGCTGAGGCTAAAGTATCACCCTCAAAACCATGATATTTTTTACCGTCAAAAGTAAATGAAACAGTTTTTGTTTGATCAACAAATCTTGTTTTATTAATTCTATATTTGGTCATTTAAATTACAGGAGGTTTTTCACCCATTTTGTAAACTGCATGTATTTTGTCATTTGATGTATCCCTAACCATATTAAACCATTTTCTACATCCATGAGCATGGTTCCATCTTTCAAACTGAACACCTTTAATATTCTTTCTCATAAATAAATATTCTGCCCATTCATCATCACTTAGCTCTGTAGGTTGTTTTGGTCTTAGAATGTGAGCTTCACCACCACATGAAAACTCACTTTGGTCTCTTTCTCCACAATACGGGCAATTTATTACAAACATTAGTGTGCTACAGCAGCTGCACCATGTTCATCAACAAGATCTCCACTTACAAATCTGTTAAGATTAAATGCTGCATTTAATTTATGTGGCTCATCATTAGCAATTGTGTGAGCAAATAAATCACCAGATCCAGGCGTTGCTTTAAAACCTCCTGTTCCCCATCCACAGTTAAAATAAAGACCTTTTATATTTGTTTTGCTAATGATCGGACTTGCATCCGGGCAAATATCAACAATACCACCCCATTGTCTTAACATCTTCATTCTACTAAAAATAGGGTACAGCTCTAATATAGCTTTTAAGGTACCTTCTACTACATCATGACTTCCTCTTTGTGTATAAGATATGTAAGCATCTGTTCCAGCACCAATTACTAATTCACCTTTATCAGATTGACTAACATATGCATGGACAGCATTAGACATTACAACTGTATCTATTATTGGTTTGACTGGTTCTGAGACTAATGCCTGTAATGGTTTACTTTCAAGTGGTAATTTTAAGCCTGCCATATTAGCAATTACACTTGAATGACCTGCGGCTACTACACCAATTTTTTTTGTTTTGATAAATCCTTTTGTTGTATCAAGTCCTTCAACTTGGTCTCCATTTCTTTTTATTCCTTTAACTTCACAATTTTGAATTATATCTACACCCATTGCATCTGCACCTCTTGCATAACCCCATGCAACAGCGTCATGTCTTGCAGTTCCAGCTCTTCTTTGTAAAGTTCCACCAAGTACAGGATATCTAATATCTTGAGAAATGTTTATTATTGGACAAAATTCCTTAACTTGTTTTGTGTCTAACCAAACAGCATCAATACCATTTAACCTATTTGCATGAGTTCTTCTTTTTAAATCTCTAACGTCTTGAAGGTTATGAGCTAAGTTCATAACTCCACGTTGACTAAACATTATATTATAATTTAACTCTTGAGATAAATTTTCCCAAATTTTTAAAGCATGGTCATACAATCCAGCGCTAGCATCCCATAAATAATTTGATCTTATGATTGTTGTATTTCTCCCGGTATTACCTCCACCAATCCAACCTTTTTCTAAAACCGCAATATTTTTCATGTTATGTTTTTTTGCAAGATAGTAAGCTGTTGCTAATCCATGCCCACCACCTCCAACAATTACTGCTTCATATTCTTTTTTAGGCTCAGGATTGCCCCAGGCTTGTTTCCAGTTTTCATGCTGCGAAAAAGCATTTTTAATCAGTGAAAAAATTGAATATTTGTTTTTCATATTTGCAAGAAATTACTTGATTAATATTGAATATTCAATGATTTCAAGTTACACATGTATCAACGGAAGAGTGGGTGAGTTGGCTTAAACCAGCAGTTTGCTAAATTGCCGAAGGAGCAATCCTTCCAAGGGTTCGAATCCCTTCTCTTCCGCCATTAATACATGCTCTGATTTTTAAAGAAATCTTTTAGATATATTGGCTTTTGAGACAAAATGTACCTGTAAACATTGTAATTTTCTAAAACTCTTTGTACGTAATTTCTTGTTTCTTTAAATTTAATAAGCTCAACCCAATCAACATAGTCAATCTGTTTTTTTTGAGGATCCTTATTAATTTTTTTCCAATACTTTACTCTCTTAGGACCAGCATTATAAGCGGCTGTAGCAAAAGGGTAGGATCCTTTATACTGATTGATTAAACCAGCAATATAATGAGATCCTAAATTAATATTATATTCAGGATCAGTTGTTAATTTAGCCTTCGAGTATCCTAACTTAGCTTGTTTCGATACAGTCTTAGCCGTATAAGGCATAAGTTGCATTAATCCTTGAGCTCCAACTCTACTCCTAGCAGATGTATCAAATTCACTTTCTTGTCTGATAATAGATAATATTAATGCTGGATCAGGAATTTTTCTTCCACCAACAAATTTTGGTACACTCATTATTGGATAATTAAATTGGTTGTGAAATCTTTTTTGATATGAGGCAATTTTAGAGACTTGTATAGCAAAATCAAAACGTGATATATCAGAAGCTAATTTAGCAGCTAAAGCCTCACTGCCTTTTTCTACATTATCATTTGCTAAAAACCTTAAGATATGTTTTGTGTATTTATCTTTATTTAAATAATCAAGTAAATCAACAATTGCGACAAGTTTTTTTGAGTAAAACTCTTGTTCATAATCATCATCTACAAACATTAATTTATCTAGTTCAAATTTCTCTTGAGGTTTTACTTTCATATGTGAGAGTTGACCATAGTAGGTTGTTAAATATTTTGATCCCTCTAAGAACCATTTATTTGAGGTTTCTAAATCCCCAATTTTTTCATATGTTTTTCCTAACCAATACGAACCTCTAGACAAGCTGATTGGATAGCTGACATTCCTGTAAAAATTTAAAAAATGATTTTCTGCTTTTTGTGCATCGTTTAAAAAACTAATTGCTATCCAGCCACTCATCCACTCAGCTTCCGCATAGTCTGCACCCTCTGTCATTGCGTGATTTGAAACAATTTTATATGCAGTTTTATATTTTTTTTTATAAATTAAGGATCTTCCAATTATTGACCTTTCTTTCCACCATTTATCGGGTCTTACTAAATATTCATCAGTGTTTTTAATCTTGTTAAGAATTTCTAGTGAACTATCTACACGTCCTTTTTTTCTTCTCCATTTTAATCTATCATAATTTAAACCAGCATCATTCTTAAAGTTTTTTGGTACTTTTTTTATCGCTTCATCAACCCCATATCCTCTGCTTATTAATATTTGTCTTGCTGTATAAAGTAATTGATACTCACTAGGAAGGTATCTAATAACCCTTTTAAGATCCCAGTGTTTACCCTCCCAAGCATAATAATCAGCTCTATTTATATAATCAGAGGTATCTAGAATATTTTTAAATTTTTTTCTGAAATATTTTAAATTATTTGTATTTAGATCTGCATTTATAAATCCTTCTTTAATTAATCTTATTCCATCAACAGACTTTCCAGTCTTAATTAAACTCTCTCCTAACATCATTTTACCATATCCACTTAATGGCTTATTACTTTGAAACCAATTAATTATTTCTGTAGGAGACTGGTTTTGTAAGTTTATTTTGTGTTCAGCAAGATATTTAATTCTATCAAATCTTGGATAATCTTTAACTCTTTCGATAAACCTTTTGTATTCAGAAAAAGTTGCTTTATTTCCTGATGTAAGAAGATGCCTCCACTCTATAAAATTATATATTGATTGAGCCCTTGCTTTTTTTGCAGTATTTTTTGCATCTTTCCAATTTGATTTTTCCATAAATTTAATTGCTTGTTTTGCGAATTCAAAATCTCTTTCACTATAATATCTGGTTTTTTTAACAGTCCTTAATGTTTGTTTTTTTACAATAAGTGGTTTTTTGGGGGGCAATAAAATGCCAAAGATCTCTTTAGGTAAATCTTTATCATCCTTTAAACTTTGTTTCTCATTAAATGTTCCAGGTTTTAAAGGAGGGACTACTATCTGACTTTTAAACGCAGGTTTTTTCTTAGGTATTATTATTTCACTCGAATATGATGATTGAAAAAAGGTTAAAAAAAATATAGTTGTTAGGAGTAATTTAGATTTTCTAAAAATCATTTTTAATAACTTATGATATAAATATTTATGTTTAAAGGTTCAAATGTAGCTTTAGTAACACCATTTAAAGGCAATAGCCTTGATGAGGAAACGTATATAAAAATTATTAATTTTCATTTAGAAAACGGAACAAATGGACTTGTGCCAGCTGGTACAACAGGTGAGTCACCAACTCTTTCGCATAGAGAACATGAAAAAGTTATAGAGTTATGTATTCAAGAAGCTAAAGGAAAAATTCCAGTGATCGCAGGTACTGGATCAAATTCTACTACAGAAGCCATATCACTCACAGAGCACGCTGAAAAGGCTGGGGCAGATGGTGCCTTGATAGTAACACCTTATTATAACAAACCTACTCAGGAGGGCTTATATCACCATTACAAGGCTATAAATGACAAATGTGGCATACCAATCATAATTTATAATATTCCTGGCAGATCAGTTATTGATATGACAGTAGATACTATGGCAAGATTATTTGAGCTTAAGAACATTGTTGGTGTTAAAGATGCAACCGGCGATTTAAATAGAGTAGATGAGACTTTAAAAAAAATTGGTAATGAATTTATCCAACTAACAGGCGAGGACGGTCTTGCTTATGAATATAATAAAAGAGGTGGAGTAGGGTGTATTTCTGTGACAGCCAACATAGCTCCTAAAATGTGTTCTGATATGCAAAAATTTTCAAAATCACAGAATAATGATGAGCAAAAAAAGGCTGAAGAGATAGATAAAAAACTTCAACCTGTTCATAAATCTTTGTTTATTGAGAGCAACCCATCTCCAGTTAAATACGCAGCTAAATTGATAGGTCTGTGTGATGATAATGTGAGATTACCTCTAGTAACAGTTTTAGATGAAACAAAAGCTGAGGTTAAAAAAGCTCTTATATCTGCCGAATTAATTAATGAATAAAAAAACCACTCCTGGTTTAAAAATTATTACAATTAATAGAAAAGCATCTTTTAATTATTTTTTTAAAGAGATGTTTGAAGCAGGTATAGTTTTAAAGGGCTCTGAAATAAAATCTGTAAGATCAGGTAAAATAAATATAGCAGACTCATATGCTGTAGATAAAGATGGAGAAATTTTTTTGATTAATTCTCATATACCTATTTATAAACAAGCTAGTTATTCAAATCATAACCCATACTCTGAAAGAAAACTTTTATTAAATAAAAGAGAAATTAATAAAATTATCGGTAGAATTCACGAAGATGGTTTAACTATTGTACCAACAAAAATGTATTTCAAAAAAGGCAAGGCAAAATTAGAGATTGCAGTAGCCAAAGGTAAAAAACAATTTGATAAAAGACTGACAAAGAAAACAAGAGACTGGAACCGTGAAAAAGCAAGATATATTAGAAAATCAAGTTAATTTTGCATACCTGGCATTAGGTTCAAATCTTGGAGCCAAGAAAAATAATTTAAATAAAAGTATAGATTTAATCCAAGAAGAGGGAATTTTTATAAAGAAAAGATCAAAATTTTACATCACAAAATCTTGGCCAAATGAAAATTTTCCAAACTTTATTAATTCTATCATTTTGATTGAGACAGTATTAAATGTTACCGAATTATTTTTAAAAATAAAAAAAATTGAAAAAAAATTAGGCAGAACTAAATCAAAAAAAAATTATCCAAGAATATGTGATATTGATATAATTGATTATAATGGTGAAATACTCCATAGAAAACTGGGAAATCATAAACTCAATACTCCGCATAAAAGAATGCATAATAGAAATTTTGTTCTGTTTCCTTTATATGAATTAGATAAAGATTGGGTTCACCCTAAACTTAATAAAAATATAGTCATTTTAATGTCAAATTTAACCTCAGATCAGTTATTGGGTATTAAAATTGCTCAATAAAATGATATAAATAGTAATGCTTAAATCTGAAGAATTAATTAATAAGGTAAAAAATTATAATAAGTTTCTTAATCCTGAAACTTTATCAAAAGCCTATGATTTTGCTTTGAAGGCCCATGAAAAACAAAAAAGAGATGAGGGCTCACCTTATATTATTCACCCGATAGCAGTTGCAAATATTTTAACTGAGTTAAAGCTAGACAGTGCCACTATAGCTACTGGTTTACTTCATGATACAATAGAAGATACGCATGCAACTTATAATACAATAGAAGCAGAATTTGGAAAAGAGGTTGCTGATTTAGTTGATGGTGTTACAAAAATTTCTGAGTTTGAAAATCAAGCAATATCAAACTCTAAAGCAGAAAATTTTAGAAAATTAATATTAGCAACATCAAAAGACATTCGAGTTTTACTAGTGAAACTAGCTGATAGACTACACAATATGCGTACCATTAAAGTTGTTGACAAAGAAAAGCAAATTAGAAAAGCAAAAGAAACAATGGAAATTTATGCGCCCCTTGCAGATAGGATGGGCATGCATCGTATAAGAGATGAATTAGAGGACCTTTCTTTTGAAGTTTTAAATGAAGATGCAAGAAAATTGATAAAAGACAGATTAGATAAAATTAAAGAAAATAATCTAATTAACTTTAATAATATTTCTGATGAGTTTTTTGAAATACTTAAAAACAAAAATATAGAACCAAAAATAGTTGGAAGAGAGAAAACTCCTTTTTCAATTTGGAGAAAAATCCAAAAAAAAAGAACTTCTCTTGAACAAATAACTGACATTATTGGGTTTAGAATTATTTTAGATAATATTGATGATTGCTATAAAGCTTTAGGAATTTTCCATAGTAAATGGAATTGTATACCAGGTAAATTTAAAGATTATATCTCATCGCCAAAAATCAATAAATATCAATCATTACACACAGCTATTATTGGTCCAAATAAAAGACCAATTGAAATACAACTAAGAACAAAACAAATGCATGAGTTTGCAGAAAGAGGTATTGCTTCTCACTGGAAATATAAATCATCAGAAAAATTTAATTCATTAACTTGGAAGGAGTATGATTGGTTAGCAGATTTAGTTGAAATTATTGACAAAAATGAGAATCCAGATGACTCTTATGAATATACAAAACTTCAAATGTTTCAAGAAAACGCCTTTTGTTTCACACCAAAAGGATCAATTATAAAACTACCTAAAAATGCTACATCAATAGATTTTGCTTATGCGGTCCATACTCAAATCGGAGATGCTGCTATTGGTTGCGAAATAAATGGAAATGAAAGCGCATTGCAATCTATATTAAGAAACGGGGATGTAGTTAATATTATCACCTCTAAAAAAGCCTCCCCCTCATTACATTGGTTAACGAGCACTAAAACAGGGAAAGCTCGTGCTGCAATTAGACGTTATTGGCAGTATCGTGAAAACAGTAAACCGATTAAGGAAAAAAGATATAATACTACACTTTGGATTTCTCTGCCTGATGAACCTGGAAAAATGGGCGATGTAACAACCATGATTGGTGAAAACTTTGTTAATATTTCAAGTGTAGAAATGGTAGAAAAACTTAATGGAAGGATTAATTTCAAATTTAATTTAATCATACATGACCTTAAGAACTTTACAAAATTGATAAGTGAACTAAAACAAAAAGAATATAAATTTAAAATTATAAGACACAAAAATAAAAAATATGCTTTCTTCAAAAAACTCTTTAGCAGTTTTAAGAAAAACTAATGCTTTGTTAGATGGACATTTTGTATTGTCATCTGGACTACATTCACCTTCTTATGTGCAATGTGCAAAATTATTAAGTTTTCCAAAAAAATCTGAAAAATTTACAAAATCTTTAGCAAGTAAAATTAAAAAAACATTTAAAAATATTGATTTAATTCTTTCACCAGCGATGGGTGGAATTGTAATTGGTTATGAAATCGGAAGAATTTTAAAAAAAGAAACAATTTTTTGTGAACGTGTTGAGGGAAATTTTAAGTTAAGAAGAGGTTTTTATATTAAAAAAAAATCAAGAGTTTTAATTATTGAAGATGTAATAACTACAGGAAAATCAAGTTTAGAGTGTGCTAAATTAATAAAGAAATCTGGCGCAATTTTATTAGGATTTGCATGTTTAATTGACAGATCTAATAAGCAAACTTTAAAAATAAAAAGAAAAAATATAATTTCACAAGTAAAATTAAAAATTCCAACTTTTAAAAAAAAAAATATTCCAGAAAGTCTAAAAAAAATTCCAATTACCAAACCTGGAAGTAGATTTTTAAAATGAAAAAGAGACTAGGGGTTAACATCGACCATGTTGCAACGTTAAGAAATGCTAGAGGTGAAAAACATCCTGATCCCTATACTGTAGCTTTAGATGTTTTAAAGGCTGGTGCAGATTCTATTACAGTTCATTTAAGAGAGGATAGACGACACATTAATGATATGGATTTAAAAATTCTCTCATCAAATAAATCAATCCCTATTAATTTGGAAATAGCTTCAGATCCCAAAATGATTAATATTGCACTAAAAAATAAACCTTCTTTTATTTGTCTTGTTCCTGAAAAAAGAAATGAAATCACCACAGAAGGAGGATTAAATTTAAAAAAGAATAAAAATAAAATCAAAAAAATATTAGAAATTTTTAATAGAAATAATATTAGAACAAGCTTATTTATAAATCCATCTCTGCAAGATATAAAATTATCAAAAATCTTAGGAAGCAAATGTATAGAGATACATACAGGTAAGATCTCAAATCAAATTAAGTGGAAAAAAAATTACTCCAGAGAACTAAATAAAATTAAAAAATGTGCTACTTATGCTAAAAATATAGGTTTAGAGGTTCATGCTGGCCATGGTATGGACTATAAGACAACAAAAATACTTAATAAGATAAAACAAATTGAGGAATTTAATATAGGTCATTTTATAATTGGAGAGTCTGTCTCACATAGCATTTCAAAAGTTGTTAAACAATTTATTAAAATTTTAAGATAATGCATATAATTGGAAATGGTGTTGATATTATTAAAAACAGTAGAATAAATAATTCGTTAAAAATTAAAGGTTTTTTAAATAGAATTTTTACAGAAAAAGAAATTCAACAGGGAAGAAAATTAAAAAATAAAATTAATTTTTATGCAAAAAGATTTGCAGCAAAAGAAGCATTTGTTAAAGCAATTGGAACTGGCTTTAGATCAGATATAAATTTTATAGATATTGAAATAAAGAATTACAAGAATGGAAAGCCATATATTTCACTATCAAAAAAATTAAACATTTTTTTGAAAAAAAAATTTAAATTACAAAGATATAAAGTCTTTTTATCACTTTCTGATGAAAAAGATTATTCAATAGCGTTTGTTGTTATAGATAAAAAAATATGAAAAAAATAATAATTGAAAATCTTAAAACTATAATTTATGCACTTATCATTGCAGTTTTAATTAGATCTATTTTATTGCAACCTTTTTATATTCCTTCATCATCTATGGAACCAAATTTATTAGTTGGAGATAGACTTTTTGTCACTAAATACTCATATGGTTATAGCAAACATTCCTTTCCATTTAGTCCACCTATTTTTGAAAACCGTATTTTTACCCATAATCCTGAAAGAGGTGACGTTGCAGTATTTAAAACACCGGCCGATAATAGAACAGATTATATAAAGCGTGTAATTGGTTTACCAGGTGATACAATTCAGTTTATTAATGGTGATCTTTACCTAAATGGCAATCAAATTTTAAAAACAATTAAATCAAAAAATATCACTAATTATTGTGGTAAATCAAAAATAAAAGTTAACACATTTGAGGAAAAACTTCCAAACGGCAAAGTTTATTTGGCATCATACAGAACTGATATTACTTTCGCTAACACAGATAAATACCTTGTTCCAAAAGACCATTTATTTTTCTTAGGGGATAATAGGGATTGCTCAAAAGATAGTAGGTTTTTATCCGAAGTTGGATATGTCCATAAAAATAATCTTGTGGGCAAAGCTCAAATATTGTTTTTTTCATCAGATCCATTTGTAGGAAGTATTGTTAAATTTTGGAATTGGAATGAAATATTAAGGTTAAATAGATTTTTCAAATTTATTGATTAATTATGAGCACTCTTAAGTACCTTCAAAAAAAGATTAAAATAAATTTCAAAAATGAGCAAATCCTTTTGCAAGCTATTACTCACAAAAGTTATGATCCAAATAATAATTATGAAAATCTTGAATTTTTAGGTGATAGAGTACTAGGACTTGTTGTTTCAAAAAAATTGTATGAGCTTTATCCTAACGAAAAAGTAGGGTCATTAGATAAAAAATTAGCCTCTTTAGTTAATAAAAATAAATGTCTAGAAATTGGAAATTCATTAAACCTTAAAGAATTTATAATTACAGGTAATTCAAAAACGAGAAATAATATAGTTGAAAATAAGATTATCTCTGATTGTTGTGAAGCATTAATTGGAGCTATTTATTTAGATAAAGGTTTTGAAGTTTCTAAAAGTTTTATCCTTAAACTATGGAAAAATTTAATAAATGATGCAGAAACTACTTTTATTGATGCTAAAACACAACTTCAAGAATACTCTTTGAAAAATTATAAAATATTACCTATCTATAAACTAATCTCTAATACAGGTCCAAGACATAAACCAAATTTTAAAGTTGGTGTTAAACTTAAAAATAGTACATATGTTTATGCAATTGGATCTTCAAAAAAAAATGCAGAGCAATCTGCAGCTTCAGAACTTCTCAAAAGAATTAAGCATAAATGAATTGGCAAGATAAAGGATATTTAATATCTTTGAACAAATATAACGAGAATTCATCAATAGCTGAATTCTACACGGAAAATAATGGAAAAATAGTTGGGATCATTTTTGGATCTACATCAAAAAAGATTAAGAGCTATTTACTAATAGGTAATAAATTTCATATAAATTCAAAACTAAGAGAGGATGGTAGGCTTGGATATCTAAAAGTTGAGATTGATGAAATTAAAACCCCAGTTTATTTAGACAATAAAAAAAAATTATTTTGTATTATCTATTGTATGAATTTAATAAAAATTCTCACTGCTGAAAATGAGAATAATGTTGAAATATATAATCTTTTAGAAAAATTATTTAAAATAATTGAACTTGATAATTGGCTTGTTGAATTTTTATATTTAGAGCTAAATATACTAAAGTCTATTGGATATGATATTAACTTTAAAGATTATGTAGTTAATAAAAATATTAATGGACAAACAAAATATATTGTTGATTCAAGTCAAAAAATTATACCTAATTTTCTAATTGATAAAAAAATTAGTCCTGAAAATTTAAAAGATATTTATAAAGGTTTTTCAATAGTGGGAGATTTTTTGGATAAAACAATTATCAAACCTAATAACAAGAACTATCCTTCCTCAAGGAATGATTTTGTTAATTTGTTGAAATAATCAAAGATCAATTTGATCAGCAAAATATGTTACAATACTGTTTGCTCCTGCTCTTTTAAACGAAATAAGAGACTCTTTTATTGAAGTTTTGTCTATTAATTTTTTATTAATTCCATTCATTATCAAACTGTATTCACCAGAAACTTGATACGCAAATACTGGTATTTTGAAATTATCTTTTACTTTTTTTATTATATCAAGATAGGGCATTCCAGGTTTAACCATGACCATATCAGCACCTTCTTTTATATCTAATGAAACTTCTCTCAAAGCTTCATCTGAATTTCTAAAATCCATTTGGTATGTTTTTTTATCACCTTTTAGTAATTTTTTTGATCCTACAGCGTCTCTAAATGGTCCATAAAAGCTAGATGAAAATTTAACTGCATATGATAATATTTGCACGTCATTTAAATTATTTTTATCTAATGCTGATCGAATTTTACCAATTCTGCCATCCATCATGTCTGAGGGTGCAATAACATCACATCCCATTTTGGCTTGCAGCACAGCTTGTTTGGTAAGTATTTCTATAGTCTTATCATTTAGAATATTATTTTTCTTTAATAATCCATCATGACCATGAGAAGTATAAGGATCTAGGGCAACATCACACATAATACCAATTTTATTCTTAAATTTTTTTTTAATGAATTTTATCCCTCTACAAACTAAATTATCTGGATTTAATGCTTCAGAACCATTTTCATCTTTTTTTGTTTTGCTTATGTATGGAAATAAAGCAACCATAGGTATTCCTTTTTTAATTGCTTTACCTACAGCTATATTCAGTTTGTCTACACTATACCTAAATACATTTGGCATAGATTTTATTGATTCTTTTTTATTTTTTCCTTCTATCAAGAAAATTGGCAGGATCAAATCACTATAAGATAAAGAACTTTCTTCAACTAGTTTCCTAGACCAAGCGTATTTTCTTGATCTTCTAAGCCTTAAATTTGGATATTTACCTGTAATCATATTGTATTTTATTATGCGACAAAATCTATTATACAAATATATATATAAATGAGTAGAAAACAATCTTCATGATGGACAATAAAAATAAAATCGTAAACCTTAACTTACATAATCAAACTGATAGAGTTTTAGACTTTAGTGACTTTCAAAAACAAACTATACAATTTGATATTGATAAGCTTCAAGATGCTTATAATCAAATTACAAAAATTAAAAAATTTGATGATGGGGGTGGTGTAACTAACTTTGGTGCAATTTCTTTAACACAAATACCAGGAGACCCAGACTCAATAAAAGGTAGTAAAGCTCGAGGTGTTTATTGGACCAAACCAGATAAATCTGGGAAAGAAGTTTCAAGAGATGTGGATATAGATGAGTCTAAATATAGTGAGTTCATAAGAGATTATGAAAATACTTATTTTAAGGAAGTTTATGATGTTCTTTCATCAAAATATAAATTAGGCAGAGTAAGAATTTTATTAAAAGAACCAAGATCAACATTAAGCTGGCATAGAGATCCAGAACCTAGATTGCATATACCAATTATAACAAATCCAGGATGCTTGATGGTTATTGATAATGTAGCTAAGCACATGCCTGCTGATGGATCAGTTTGGGTTACTAACAACACAAAATATCATAATGCATTTAATGGTGGAGAAGAAAATAGAATACACCTAGTTGCATGTGTTTTAGATTATAAATTTAATTAATTTGAAAAAAATTTATATCGCATCTGATCACGCTGGATTTAATTTAAAAGAAAGTATTAAAAAGAAATTTTATTCAAAATTTGAAGTTTTAGATTTAGGTCCAGAGCATTCAAAAAAATCAGTAAACTATACAGATTATGCCCATAAATTATCAAAGAAGATAAAAAAAGACAATATTGGTATTTTAGTATGTGGTTCGGGCATGGGTATGGCAATGACAGCTAATAAACATAAAAATATAAGAGCGGCATTATGTTATTCGGTAAAAAACGCTAAATTATCTAGATTGCATAATGATGCAAATGTTATTACATTAGGAGAAAGGTTGATTAGTAAAAATTTAGCGTTTAAATGTATAAATGCATTCTTAAATACTAAGTTTGAGGGTGGAAGACATTTAAAAAGAGTTAAAAAAATATAAAAATTATGTCAAGTGAAACAAAATATTTAAATAGTGAGTACAAAGACTTCTTTGAAAAAAGTTTATTAGATAGTGATCCTGAAATTTATAAAGCTATTAATGATGAGTTGGTTAGACAACAAAATCATATCGAACTAATTGCATCTGAAAATATTGTATCTCAAGCTGTTCTAGAAGCTCAAGGATCAGTTTTAACAAATAAGTATGCTGAGGGCTATCCAGGCAAAAGATATTATAATGGTTGTGAACATGTCGATGTAGCAGAACAATTAGCTATAGACAGGCTTAAAGAATTATTTAATTGTAAATTTGCTAACGCACAACCTCATTCTGGAGCACAGGCAAACGGTGCTGTATTTTTAGCTTTGTTAAAACCTGGTGATACTTTTATGGGAATGAGTTTGAATTCAGGAGGACATATCACTCATGGTTTAAAAATTTCTATGTCAGGAAAATGGTTTAATGCAATTGGATATGAAGTTGATAAAGAATCTGAACTTATTGATTATGATAATGTTGAAAAACTTGCGCTTGAGCATAAACCTAAACTTATAATTGCTGGTGGTAGTGCTTATTCAAGAGTAATTGATTTTAAAAGATTTAGAGAAATAGCTGATAAAGTTGGAGCATACCTAATGGTTGATATGGCTCATTTTTCTGGTTTGGTTGCTGGTAAGGGATATCCTAATCCATGTGACTATGCTCATGTAGTTACATCCACAACTCATAAAGTTTTTAGAAGTGCAAGAGGTGGAATAATATTAACTAATCACGAGGACTTATCTAAAAAATTTAATACAGCAGTTTTTCCTGGATACCAAGGTGGACCACTTATGCATATTATAGCTGCAAAAGCTGTTGGATTTAAAGAAGCATTAAAACCTGAATTTAAAGATTATATAAAAACTGTTTTAGCAAACGCAAAAATTTTAGCTGAGACTTTAAAAAATAATGGTTTTAAAATTTATTCAGGTGGGACGGATACACATCTGATGTTAGTTGACTTAAGACCTTTTAATGTAAAAGGTAACGTTGCTGCAGAAAGCCTTTCTAGGGCTAATATTACATGTAATAAAAATGGTATTCCGTTTGACAGTGAAAGCCCAATGATAACTTCTGGAATAAGACTTGGATCGCAAGCAGCTACAACAAGAGGATTTGGGTTAAAAGAATTTCAAATAGTAGGTGATTTAATAACAAAAACTATAAAAGGGTTAGCCGAAAACCCTGAGGATAACTCTAAAACTGAAGATGAAGTAAGAAAAGAAGTTGTAAGCCTTTGTTCTAATTTCCCTATCTATAAACACTTAGGCTAAATTAATTTATGATTTGTCCATGCAGCAAAAAAGGTGACACTTCAGTTGTTGACTCAAGACCTACAGAAGATGGAACGGCAATTAGAAGAAGAAGACTATGTAGCTGTGGTGAGAGATTCACAACATTTGAAAGAGTTCAATTTAGAGAACTTACTGTAGTTAAAAAAAATGGGAGAAAATCATCTTTTGATAGGGAAAAACTTTCAAAATCTATATATGTTGCTTTAAAGAAAAGACCTATTGATACAGAAACAACTGAAAAATTTATCTCAAAAATTAGTAGATCATTAGAAGAATTAGGTCAAAGTGAAATTTCATCTAATACTATTGGAACAATGGTTATGGAAGGACTAAAAGAACTTGACCCTGTAGCATACGTTAGATTTGCGTCAGTCTATAGAAACTTCAGAGAAGAAAAAGACTTTGTTCAATTTGTGGATAGAATTGATGTCTTTAAAAAAAGATAATTACAAATCATTAGATAAAAAAATTATGAACTTTGCTATAAATTTAGCAGAGAATAATAAATATTTAACTGGAACAAATCCATCAGTCGGCTGTGTAATTGTAAAAAGTAATAAAATCTTGTCTTTTGCAACAACTAATAATGGTGGAAGGCCACATGCAGAAAGCATTGCCTTAAATAAAAATAGAAATAATAAAGGAACATCGCTTTACTCGACACTTGAACCTTGTTCTCATCATGGAGTAACACCTCCTTGCACTAATGCAATAATAAAAAATAAAGTTAAGAGTGTATATTATTCAATTGAGGATAAAGATTTACGAACCTTTAATAAAACTAAAAAAATTTTAAAATCTAAAAAAATAGTTGCATATTCAGGACTTCAAAAACGATACGTTAAGAATCTTTATAATGAATATAATTATATAAGATCTAACAAAGCCCCTTATGTAATTGGCAAAATTGCAAGTTCATCGAATTTAAATATTTTACGAAACAATAATCCAATTACAAATGAACATTCAAGAAATGTTTCACATATTTTAAGATTTCAAAATCATGCAATATTAACTTCTTACAAAACAATTAATACTGACAACCCTAAACTCAATTGCAGATTAAATGGATTAGAGAAATTTTCACCTACCGTTGTTGTAATAGATAAGAATTTAAAAATAAAAATTAGCTCTTACGTGATTAAAAATTCAAAAAAAAGTAAGTTAATTATATTTTATAATTCTAAAAATATTTCAAAAATTAAATTGCTAAAAAGTAAGGGTGTTAAACTTATTTATCAAAAACTAGATAATAAGACTAACTTTCAACTTAAAAAGATAACACAAACACTTTATAGACTTGGCCTACATAGGATTTTAGTAGAGGCTGGTAAGGATTTAATGACTAATTTTCTTAATGCAAATTTATTAAATGAATTCTATTTTTTTAAAAGCGACAAAATAATCTCAAATAGAGATAAAATTAATATATCTTCATTAGTAAAAATGATTAATAAAAACTATAAAAATAAAAAAAAAATAAACACATATTTAGATAAAGATATACTTACTCACTACTATTAAAATGTTTAATGGAATTATATTTAATAAAGGAATAATTAATAGAATTAAAAAAAGGCCAAAAGGTGTTAATTTATTTATAAAGTCTTCATTGAAAGCTTCAAATAAAAATCTTGGAATTTCAATTTCTTGTGATGGAGTTTGTCTTACTTTAATTTCTTACAAGAATAAGACTTTAGAATTTTATCTATCAAATGAAACATTGGCTAAATCGAAATTTAGAAGTATTAAAATTGGTGATGAAATTAATTTAGAAAAACCCTTAAAATTTGGTGACAATATTTCTGGACATATCTGCCAGGGTCATGTTGATACCGTTTGTTCTGTAAAAAGCATTAAAAAAGTTGATAAATCAAATATTGTTGAATTTAAAATAACAAAATCACTTAAGAAACAATTAGTAGAAAAAGCTTCTATATTAATAAATGGAGTATCACTAACAATATCAAAAATAAAAAAGAATTCTTTTGAAATATGGATTATACCTCACACATTAAAATTAACTAACTTAATTACTCTTAAAAAAAATGATTTGGTCAATGTTGAGGTTGATATTATGTCAAAATATGTAAAAAAATTTATCAATGAAAAAAAGTAATTTTAGCTCAATAGAGAGTATCATTAAGACGGTTAAAAAAAATGGTATGTTTATTCTTGTTGACGATGAGAGCAAACATGAAGAAATGGAAAATGAAGGTGATTTAGTAATTTCCACATCGGCTGTTAATCCTAATCATATTAATTTCATGGCTAAACATGCAAGAGGATTAATTTGTTTAGCAATGGATAATACACAATCAAAAAAAATTGGATTAACTTTGGCTTCACCAATAAATCAATCTAGAAGCAAAACTGCTTTTACTTACTCTATAGAAGCAAAAAAAGGTGTTACAACAGGTATATCAGCTTATGATCGTGCTAAAACAATTAAAGCTGCATCAAATAAAAATGCAAAAAAAAACGATATTGTATCTCCAGGACATGTTTTTCCAGTTATAGCTAGAGATGGAGGTGTACTTGTTAGAGCAGGGCATACTGAGGCCTCTGTTGATATATCAAAACTTGCTAAAAAAAATAATTCAGCTGTTATTTGTGAAATTATGGCAGATGACGGAAAAATGGCGACAGGTAAAACATTATTTAATTTTGCAAAAAAACATAAACTTAAAATAGGTAAGATCGAAGATTTAATTGCTTATAGGTTAAAAAGAGAGAAACTTGTTAAATTAAAAAAAACCTCTTCAATAATTGTTCAAAAACAGAAATTTAAAATAAAAGTATTTGAAAATGTACTTGATGGATCGGAAAACTTTGCACTGATAAAAGGAACCTTAAAGAAAGGAGTTGTCCCTAGATTAAGAGTAATATCATCTAACGTAGTTCAAAATTATTTAATTAATCAAAAACTGCCAAATTCATTTGATAAAACAATTTCATATTTCAAAAAATATAATAATTGTGTTCTTGTGTTTATAAGAGACCCTAATTTAAAGTCTGTAACTCAAACACTTAAACAGTACAAAAGTAAAACTTTTTATGAAAAAGGTCATGACAAATTGATTAGAAACTATGGTATAGGAGCTCAAATTATTAAATCTTTAAATATTAAAAATATGATACTTGTTACTAGATCTAAAAAAAAAGTAATAGGGTTAGAAGGATATGGCATTAAAATTAAAAAACAGGAAATTATAAAGTGAAAAAAAAAATTCTAATTGTTGTTGCAGATTATTACGAAACTATTGCTAGATCTTTATTAAATAGTGCAAAAAATAAAATAAAAAATAAATGTAGTATAAAGGTAATTAATGTACCTGGTGCATTTGAGATACCTGTAACTATAGCAAAAAATTTAAATAAATTTAATGGGTTCATTGCTTTAGGATGCGTGATTAAAGGTGAAACACCTCATTTTGATTTTATATCAAAAGCAACTACTGATGCATTAATGACATTATCAATTACATCTAAGAAACCTGTAGGAAACGGTGTAATTACCTGCTTAAACAAAAAACAAGCATATGCACGTGGCAAGAAAGGTTCAGAAGCTGCGGAGGCAGTTTTGTCTGTTCTATCTCAATAAATTATGACAGTTCCATTTTCACCACAAAGAAATCCTAGGGTAATAATTATACAAAAACTTTATGGGAAACTTTTTAATAAAGAGGAAAATATAATTTTTCCTAAACATAGATTTAAAAAGTTTATCAAAGATATCGTTAATGGAACTATCGAGAGAGAAGAGTTAATAAATACAGAAATAAATAATCATTTGGAACAAGATTTAAAAATAAAAAATATGGACAAAGTTTTTCAAATTATAATTAAAAGTGCAATTTTTGAATTTTTATATAAACCAAATACTTCAATCAAAATTATTATTAACGAATATTTGAAAGCATCAAATTTTTTCATAGATGACTCACAAACTAAATATTTAAATGCTTTATTAGATAAAATTTCAAAAAAAATTAGAATTAGCAATGAATGAATTTGCTCTAATTGAAAAGTACTTTAAAAAATTAACTTATAATAACCCATCAGCACTAGAACTAAATGATGACGTTTTTTTTGATAAAAAACATAACGTAGTTGTTTCCACTGATACTTATGTGGAAGGCGTTCATTTCCTAAATTTTAAGAGTCCTGATTTAGTAATAAAAAAAATAGTAAGATCTTCAATATCAGATTTATATTGCAAGGGTGTAAAACCAAAATTCATTTTTATAGGTGCCAGTGGAAACAATAATTCTTTTTCAAAAAAAAATCTCAATATTATTTCTAAAAGCCTTAAAGAAGAACAAAAGAAATATGATCTTAAACTATCTGGTGGAGATACTACAAAGTCAAATAAAACAATCTTTACAATAATATCATTAGGTTATTCAAAAAAAATAGTTCAAAGAAATAAATGTAATGATGGTGATGATATATATGTGACTGGAAACATTGGTGATAGCTATTTAGGATTACAAATTTTAAAAAGAAATATTTTATTAAATAAAATAAAGAATAACTATTTTGTTAAAAAATACTATTTACCCGACTTGCCTACTAAGATCAGCTCGAATCTTTTAAACTTTGCAAATTCCTCAATCGATATTTCAGATGGTTTATTTGGAGATTTGAATAAACTAATCAATAAAAGTAAATTATTTTACAAAGTTGAACTAAATAAAATTCCAATTTCAATAAATTTGAGAAAATATCTCTTTAAATCAAAAAAAAAGAAGATCAATTTCATTTCAAAGGGCGATGACTATCAAATTTTATTTACATCTCCAAAGTCAAAAAGAAATTATATTCAAAAATTTTTCAAAAAGATGAATCAAAAAGTAACACTAATTGGCAATTTAACCAAAGATGCAAAAAATAATGAAATTATTGACGGTGATAAGCGAATAAAACATGCATTTAATGAAGGATATTCACACAATTTCTAAGAAAGTTAAATATTGCGTTTTATATCATATTTTGTATTACATGTTTTTCATAACTTTAATTAACAAAGGAACCAATGAACACATCAACTGAAACAATAATGTATTATATTATAGCGGCTGGAATATTATCCATCGTTTACGGTTTTATAACAGGAAGAAATATTTTAAATTCAAGCTCTGGTAATGCTAAAATGCTTGAAATCGCATCTGCAATTCAGGAAGGTGCTAGAGCATATTTAAACAGACAGTACAAAACTATTGCAATTGTTGGTGTTGTAGTACTAATTGTTATTACAATTTTGTTCAGTCCTTTAGTTGGACTAGGTTATTTAATTGGAGCTACATTATCAGGTATTGCAGGTTACGTAGGTATGATTGTATCTGTTCAAGCAAACGTTAGAACTGCTGAAGCATCAAGAAAAAGTTTAGCTAGTGGTTTATCAATTGCATTTAAATCAGGTGCTGTTACTGGTATGTTGGTAGCTGGATTAGCTTTACTTGCAATAGCTGTATATTATTATTTTTTAGTAAAAAATGGAGTTGATGAGAGAGAAATAGTTAATGCTTTAGTTGCATTAGGCTTTGGTGCTTCATTAATCTCAATTTTTGCAAGACTGGGTGGAGGAATTTTTACAAAGGGAGCAGACGTTGGTGCTGATTTAGTAGGTAAGGTTGAAGCTGGTATACCTGAGGACGATCCAAGAAATCCAGCTGTTATAGCTGACAATGTTGGTGATAATGTTGGAGATTGTGCAGGTATGGCAGCAGATCTTTTTGAAACTTACGCAGTAACTATTGTTGCTACAATGGTTCTTTCATCTATATTCTTTGTAAATGATTTTAATATGATGATCTATCCTTTAGCAATTGGTGGTGCTTGTATTTTAACGTCAATTCTTGGAACTTTTTTTGTTACTCTTGGTAGTGATAAAAATATTATGAAAGCAATGTATAAAGGTTTTGTGATAACAGCTATTAGCTCATTGGTAATTCTATTTCCAATAACCAAGCATGTTATAGGCTTTACTACGGAATATGTAGCTAATGGAAAGTCATTCAATGGTTTAAGTCTTTATTTTTGTGGTATCATTGGTTTAGTTATAACAGGATTAATAATTTGGATTACAGAATATTATACCGGAACTGATTACAGACCTGTTAAAAGTGTTGCTCAATCATCAACAACAGGACACGGTACAAATGTTATTCAAGGTTTAGCGGTCTCTATGGAAGCTACTGCTGTTCCGGCATTAATAATTGTTGGTGGTATTTTATGGACTAACCATATCGCAGGCCTTTATGGTATTGCTATTGCTGTAACTACAATGCTGGCACTAGCTGGTATGGTTGTTGCTTTAGATGCTTATGGCCCCGTTACAGATAATGCTGGTGGTATAGCCGAAATGTCAAATCTTCCTAAAAATGTTCGTAAAACGACCGATGCTCTCGACGCAGTTGGAAATACGACTAAAGCTGTGACTAAAGGTTATGCAATAGGTTCTGCAGGTCTTGGTGCATTAGTTCTTTTTGCAGCATATACTGAAGATATAAAACATTTTTCAAAAGTTGCTGGTTCAAATTTAGAAGGAATAGCTGTAACTTTTGATCTATCAAATCCTTATGTAGTTGTTGGTTTGCTTATAGGTGGAATGCTTCCTTATTTATTTGGATCAATGGGTATGCAAGCAGTTGGTAGAGCAGGTGGTGAAGTTGTTATTGAAGTTAGAAGACAGTTTAAAAAAATACCAGGAATAATGAAAAGAAAGGCCAAACCTGATTATGGTAAACTTGTTGATTTACTTACAAAAGCAGCAATTAAAGAAATGATAATTCCATCTTTATTGCCGATTTTATCTCCTATTGTCTTGTACATAGTAATTTATTTCATAGGTGGACAAGTCGCAGCATTATCATCACTTGGAGCTATGTTGTTGGGAGTTATAATAACAGGTCTATTTGTTGCTGTTTCAATGACTGCAGGGGGAGGCGCTTGGGATAATGCAAAGAAATATATTGAAGATGGTAAATTCGGCGGTAAGGGATCGGAAGCCCATAAAGCTGCAGTTACTGGTGATACTGTTGGTGATCCCTATAAGGATACTGCAGGTCCAGCTGTTAATCCGATGATTAAAATTACAAATATAGTAGCATTGTTGTTGCTTGCTGTTATTGCTGGATAAAAATCAAGCTATTAAATTGACTTAATTTGTATTAAAAAAAATTTATCTAACTTTAGGTACCTGTATAATTATTTTGCATATAAAAATATATAATTCTTAATGATATATTGTGTATATTTAATATTATCTAAAAAATCTGATAAATATCGATCTTACGTAGGTTATACAAATAATATAAGTAATAGGTTATATCTTCACAATAACTCCAAAGGTGCAAAATTTACAAGAGGAAGAAGGTGGAAAATCGTATATTTAAAAAAATATAATAGTAAAATAATAGCTATGAAAGAAGAATACAAACTTAAAAAAAATTATAAATTGAGAAATGAACTAATACTTGAATACAAAAAAAATGAAAATTTCAATACTATTACCCTATAAAGAAAATTATTCTCCCGATTATGCTGGAGCAGTTTCTATTTTTATTAATGCAGTAAGCAAATTAAGTAGGTATAAAAAAAATATAAGAATATTTGGTAACACAGATCTTAAACAGCGATTTTCAAAAAACTATGTAAATATACCTTTAGAAAAAAGATATTTTAAGAGTTTAACAAAAATTTATTTAAATAACTTTTTAAAAATAGAAAATAAAAGAAAATCTAATATAATTGAAGTTCATAATAGGCCAAAATATTTGGAATCTTTAAAACATCTTAAAAATAGAAAATTTGTTTTATATTTTCATAATGATCCTCTATCAATCAGTGGTTCAGAAAAAATTGAAGAGAGAATATCATTAATTAATAATTGTGATAAAATAATTTTTAATAGTAACTGGACCAAAGATCAATTCACATCAAATCTAGATAAATTCTATCAAAATTCTACAAAGTTAATAGTAATACATCAATCAACAAATAGAAAAAAAGTTAATATAAACAAGAAAAAGAAAATTATTGCTTTTGTAGGAAAACTTAATTCTTCAAAAGGTTATGACTTGTTTGGCAAAGCATCACTTAAAATTTTAAAAAATTATAAAGACTGGAAAGTTTATGTATTTGGAGATGAGCCCAGAGAAAAACTTAATTTTGAGCACCCAAGATATATTAACTTTGGATTTAAAGAACATTCATATATATTAAAAAAATTAGAAGAGGTATCAATATCAGTTGCATGCTCAAGGTGGAATGAACCTTTTGGGAGATCAAGTCTAGAAGCATCAAGTAGAGGATGTGCAGTAATTATTAGTGACAAAGGTGGTCTTAAGGAAACAGTAACCGATGCAATTATTATTAAGAATTTGAATGAAAGTAATATTTATAATTCTGTAAAATCTTTAATCGAAGATGAAAAAAAATTAAAACTTTTACAATATAAAAGTTTAAAAAACTTTTATCTTACTGATAATTTTATATCAAAAATTATTGATAATTATAGATATGAATTAATGACGGATAAATACGATCTATATAGTAAAACAAAAAAAATAATTCATGTAACAAACTTTAATATAAGACATAATGCCAGATTGTTCTACAATACTGGTAGAAGAATAAATAATGGACTAATAAGAAATTTAAATTCCGTTGTCACGTTGAGTGATCGTGATGTTATCAGTTTTGAAAAATCTATAAAAGATTATAAAGGATCAAAAACATTAAATAACAAACTTCTTGATATTACAGCTAATTTTAAGCCAGACTTAATTTTAATGGGTCATGCCGATATGATTTCCAATGAAACAATTATAAAAATAAAAAAATTTTATCCAAATATCAAATTTGCACAATGGTTTCTTGATAAAATGGATAATAAAGACTGGCTTCATAATAAAAAAAGATTTCTTCAAAAATACAAACTTATGGACAGTAATTTTTGTACAACTGCACCAAGTGCAATTAAACTTAATCAAAAATCTTGTTATTATATACCAAATCCTGTCGATCCAACATTAGATAATATGCAAGTTTTTAAAAATAAAAACTTCGTTTATGATATTTTTTTTGCAATGTCACATGGCGTTCATAGAGGTGTTTTAAAAAAAGGAAAAATCGATAATAGAGAATATTTTATTCAAGATTTAATTAAAAAAAACACTAATATTAAATTTGATATTTATGGAATGACCAATAAACAACCAATTTGGGCAGATGAATTTAAAAGGAAACTTAAACTTTCAAAAATGGCACTAAATTTAAGTCAAGGCAGACCTATGAAGTTTTATAGCAGTGACCGAATTGCACAACTTATTGGAAATGGAATTTTAACATTTGTTGAGAAAGCAACTATGCTAGATAAAATTTTTAAAAATAATGAAGTCGTTTTTTACTCAAATATTGAAGATTTAAGCAAAAAGATACAACGTCTTTTAGACAACGATAAATTAAGAATAAATATTGCTAAGGCTGGCTATAATAAATATCATAAATATATGAACTCAAATTTAGTTACAGAATACATGATAAATAAAACTTTTAATATAAATTCTAAAAAAAAATATATTTGGGAGTTTTAGTTGATTATTCCAGTTTTGATGTATCATTCAATATCAAATGATAAATCTCATTTGTCTGTAAGTATTACTAATTTTGAAAATCAGCTAGATTATTTAAGTAAGTCTGGTTTCAATTCAATCTCTTTAAATGAAACTCATAAAAATATTAATAAGCCGATAATAATAACTTTTGATGATGGATATAAAGACAATATCATTAATGCTTTACCTATTCTAAAAAAATATAATTTTGTCTCTACTTGTTTTGTAGTTTCAGATTTTATTGGTGAATCTAATAAATGGGATACAGGACACAAAAGTTATGTTTACAAAGAACTATTAACAAAAAACGATTTAGTCGAATGGTTAAGTCATGGAATGTCTATTGGCTCCCATGGTAAATCACATATGTCACTTACAACTTTAAATGAAGCACAAATTAAGGATGAAATTTATAATTCTAAAAATATAATACAAGATTTTATAGGATCAAATATTGACTCATTTAGTTATCCTTTTGGTCAAGTAAATAATTTTTCTGCTAATACAGTTAAAGAAGAGTATAAATTTGGTGTAACTACTGTTAGATCTAGATTTAATACACTTAAACATAAAAAGTTTTTTATACCTCGTATTCATATGTCCAACGATCTATCTAGGCTTAAAATTTTCTTAAAACTTAAAACTTTTTATGAGGATATAAAATATAATGAAAAACAGCTACATTTGTAATTGCTCAAAACCTAACTTTAAAAATAACTATTCATATTGGGAGGATAGAAGTTCAACAAGTGATGAAAAAGAAATTATTCATCATTTAAAAAAAAACATTAATTTAGAAAATAAAAAAATTTTACATGTAGGTATTGGAAATTCATATTTTGCTCAAGTGATATTAAATAAGAATATTGTCTTTGGCATTTCAGTTTCATCTCATGAGATATTTAAAGCTAATAATCTTAATTTAGATAATTATAAAGTTTATTTATGTGATAAATTTTCTACAAATTTTTATGATTTATTTCATAATCAAAAATTTGATATAATAGTAGATAATAACATTAAATCATACAGTTGTTGCAAAATGTCTTATTATTATTTTATAGATAACCTTTTTAAAATGCTTAATGATAATGGTATATTAATAACTTCTAGAAAGGGCATGAATTGGTATAAAAATATTGTTCCAAAATTATCTTTTAATTTTAAAAAACTATTTCACTATAAATTAAAAGAAATTAGTGGGAATTCAGAAAATATAATGTCTCTAGAGGAAGCTAAATTTATAAGCGATAAATATTCTTTAAATCTAAATTTTAATGAAAAAATATGTTTGTTTGAGAAATGAATATGACTAATCTTTGTAGCTTTAGTGGATAAGATTCTAGTTTTTAGAACAGATAGAATAGGGGACTTTTTAGTTTCTACGCCTATATTTTCATCTTTAAAACGTAAATTTAAAAATTGTAAAATTGATATAGTTTGCTCTAATTTAAACTATGATTATGTTAAAAGTTTCAATTTTTTTAATAAGGTTTTTCTGTACCCAGAAAATTTTTTAAATAAATTTTCCTTATATTTATCTTTAAATAATTATGATCATATTCTAATTTTAGATGGAAAAAAAAGATCTATTTATACTTCTATTTTTAAAAGTTCACCGAATAAAACACTATTCACTCCATCCTCCTCGATTAAAAGCTTATTTAAATATTTTTTTAACAATGTTTATTTTATTGATTACAATATTCCAAAGATCCATTTAATTAAAAGTTTTCTCTCAAATATTAATTGTGATTTTAATTCAACAGACTTAAATTTTCTATTAAATTTTGAAAACAAAAAATTCCTTAATTATGAAAAATTAAATTTTGAATATATAATTTTAAATTTTGATGAAAAATGGATATTTAAAAATTATATTAAAACATATAAAAATATCGAACCTACTTTTGTACAGTTTGTTAATTTCCTCTCAATTTTATCCAAAAATAATAAAGTTATTATTGTAAACGGATTTTTTGAGAACCCGCTTTTAGAAGAATTAAAAATCAGCAATTATATTAATAATAATAAAAATGTAGTTATAAAAGATAAAATTAATATTTTTGAACTTCAATTTTTAATTAAAAATAGTAATTGTCTAATATCATGTCATGGTGCACCATCTCATATAGCTTCTAATTATAATATAAAAGTTATTGATATAGTTGATAATTCAGAAATTAAATTTTTTTCATCCTATAATCATCATTTTTATAATAAAGTTCAAATTATAAGAGAAGATTTTGATAACCTTAGTAGAAAAATTATTGAAAATTTATAATGAATAATTATTTTTTAAAAATTTCCAGATATTTATATAGTTTTAAATTATTTAAAAGAGCAATTCCATCTTTACTAAGAAAAGTTGGTGGCTTGATTATTTTTGATATTTATAGTTTTAAAATGTATTTATCACTTTCAGACTCAATTGATAGAGAAATTTTTCTTACAAGTTATTATGATAAGGACAGATTTGATTTCTTAGAAAATTATTTAATGAATAATAAATTTGAGTATTTTTTTGATATTGGATCATATAAAGGATTCTATTCATTGTTTTTTTATCACGAGAAATTAATACCTAACGTTTATGCTTTTGAACCCAACAATTTAAATTATGAAAAACTAAAAAAAAATATTCAGTTAAATAAATCTAAGATAAATATATATAATCTTGCTTTATCCAATACTAAAGGTAGTGATAAAATTTGGTATAGCGATCTAAATAAAACTGGGGGTTCGTCTGTTTTAAATACATTAGATGATGAAATTTATAAATATGATAAATCAAAAATTATCTACGAAACCGTTAAATTAGACACTTTAGACTCGATTTTTGAGAACTTGATAGGAAAAAAAATTTTAATTAAAATTGACGTTGAAAGACACGAATTAAATGTTTTAAAAGGTGGTTGTAATTTTATTCTCAATAACAATATTTTTTTACAAGTAGAAGTTATGGAAAATCAAAGAAAAAATGTTTTTGATTTTTTAAGAAAAAATAATTTTAATCATCACTATTCAATCGATGACGATCATTTTTTCTCAAATTTTATTCAATCTTAATTTTATTTAACGCATTGTTTTTAAATATATTTGCTTCTCTAATATATCTTCTAACCATTTGTGTTGATTTGTGGCCTGTCATAGTCATTATGCTTCGCTCATCAGCACCAGATTCTGCCGCTACTGTAGCAAAACCTGACCTTAAACTATGACCTGCAAAATTTTTGTTATCGATTCCTGCTAATTTCAAATATTCTTTAATTATCAAAACTACGGATTGGTCTGTTAATCTTTTATCTGTTAATGTCAAACCTCTTGAAAACCTTCTAAATATTGGCCCAGTCTTAATTTTAGAAATTTCTAACCATTTTTTTAAGTTTTTAACTGGGCAGTAAATTTCATTAGTGAAGTAGGGTATTCCTTTGGTCATTCCCTCACCAAATTGATCAGTTTTTGATCTTTTAATATTTATTTTTAGACCTTCAGGAACAAATTCTAAATCTTCATGATCTATTGACATTAATTCATTTCTTCTAAATCCACCTCCAAAGCCAATTAAGATTATGGATTTGTCTCTTAATTTTTTTATTTCTTCAGTTTTTTGTTCATTTATTACTTTAATAACTATTTTTAAATGATTGATTAATAACGGTTTTTTACCTTTTTGAATGCTTCCTATCATCCTTCTTATTCCCATTAAATTTTCAATTATAATTGGATGTTTGGTATCTAAGTAATGGCCTTTCAACTTATGTACCATACTAATTGACACCAATCTTCGTCTTAATGTGCTTATTTTTGATTTTTTAGAGAGGTGAGTTAGATATAATGAAACTATTTTTGGCTCAGTTGGCAATGAATTCAAGCCATGATTAGCACAAAACACACCGAAATCTTTAAAATCGGACTTATAAGCCCTCAAAGTATTATCAGCTTTTGAGCTTTTGAGGTTTTTTAATGTTTCATCATGAAGTGATTTTAATTCAGTAGTTAGCTCATTCATATTATTACTATTGATAACAATTAATTATCACTAGTAATAATATAACTCATTTAATAAGTCAAGCATTTAATGTAGAAGAATGTTTATGCCTAAATATGTCTTAATTGGACTAATTGTTGTTATTGGAACATTTCTAATCATGAATTATTGGCCAAAATTAAAAGAGCAAACAAAAAATAGAATATTAATGATTATTTTCGGCATTTTTTTTATAAGCATATTTGTTTTATTATTTTTATTAATGTTTTGAGGTTATTTGATAGATATAATTAGTATTTTAATTGCTGGGATATTTTCTTGCATAATTCTCGATATTCTAGGTTATTTACTCAAATTAATTGGTATTCCAGAACCATCTTGGGGCATTGTTGGAAGATGGACTTACTATATGCTTAAAAATGGTACTTTTTACAACCCAAATATTGCCCAAATGCCAAATTTTAGGTATGAGGTAGTGCTTGGCTGGATTTTTCACTATTATGTGTCGATTTGTTGGGCTGTAATCTATTATTTTTGTTTTTTATTAGTAGGTCTAAAAATGACATATTTTTCAGGCTTTATATTTGGAGCTCTAACAACACTAGCTCCATTACTGATATTTCTACCATTTACAGGACAGGGCGTGTTTGCAAATAAGACTGAAATACCAATTAAAACATCAATTATATTTCTAATCAGACACTCAATTTACGGAATTGCGATGTATGAGGGTTTTAGATGGTTTACTTAAAGCTTTAGATTAAGTTATCCCCACTATTCATCCCTGTTAAAAACTCAGTATATTCAACGATAAAGTGATACATACAACCTACTCTATCTGATATTGTTTAAAGTGAATTAAGAGGCAACTCTTAACTGACCAGCTGGGGAAAAACCGAGAGGTTCAAGCCCAGAGGGCAGAAAGCTCTGCAGAGTAGCGCTAAAATTGTAGGGTGGACGGCATGGCGGTAGCGCATACAACGACGTGCCAAAAACTACTGTTCTTTGTATCTGAAAAGATACAAGGAAACAGGGTTTTTTGCTATTTATGATTCTAAAAGGCACAAAATTTCAAATAAAAGTTTGGAAATATTTAAAAACAATTCCTAAAGGCCATGTGAAAACCTATTATCAGGTAGCAAAAGCAATTAAAAAGCCTAAAGCAGTAAGAGCTGTAGCAAATGCCATAGGAAAAAATCCTTATGCTCCCAAAATACCTTGTCACCGGGTAATAAGATCAGATGGTTCTCTAGGTGGTTATTCGGGTAAAGGTGGTATATATACCAAGAGAAAACTACTAAAATTAGAGGGTGTTTTGCTCTAAAAACTTTTAATACCAACGTTTTTTTACAAATATACAATATTTGGTATTTATTTTTTAATATCACCTATAAGTTGCACTATAAAATTACAAACACTTAAAATAGACCCTATTATGGGCTTTTAAACGGTATATTCGAATATTGCAGAGCTATTTCAAAATCAGCCTTTTTCTCGTAAAAATTTAATTTAAATTTTTTAAACAAACTTTAATAATATGTCCTTGAAAAAAGTAATTATCAAAATAATGGCGTATTTGCTTGTTTTTTAAGTTATTTGTCACCTAGTTTTATTAATTCTAATTTTATTTGTAAGCTGGTATTAATTCCCCACTCTATTCTCATCAGATCATGCTTAATTAAGAAATAATTATAAATCAATTCATTAAACTAAAACTTTTTTATGATATTAATTATTAAGATAAAAAAATGGAGAATATTTTGTAATAATATTTATTTAAAAAAAACATTAATTTACAATTATATATGGCATATACATAAAGTATTACATTAATATATTAGTAAGTGTTACTTACCTAAATACAATCTTGATAAATAATATTCTCTTCTAGATATATAAATACCACAAAGGACTATTAAAGAGAGACCTAAATATGTCAAATTATCTGGCAATTCTTTAAATATATAATAACTGAGCAAAATATTAGTAATAATTTCAGTATAGCCAAGGGGAGCTAATTTAGAAGCATCAGCGTATTTAAGAGACAAAATGATAAAAAGATGGGCAATAGCTGCTATAAGGCCAATTAAAGCCATCATAATCCATTGACTATTTGATGGCTGTATCCAAACACCGGGCATAAATAAAGACATGACAATAGTCCCTACTGTGCCAGCAAATAATAAAGTTAATAGAGAGTTATCAGAGGTACTTAATTTTCTTGTAATAATTAAATAAAAACCATAGCAAAGACCATTACCCAGGGCTGCTAATGTAGCTAAATTAATCTCTATAAATCCAGGTCTAATAACAATTAAGGTACCAATAAAACCTATGGATACTGCTGTCCACCTTCTTAAGCCTACTTTCTCGTTTAAAAAAAAAGGGGACATTGCAGTTACACAAATTGGGGCAACAAATGCTAGAGTTAGGGCTTTGGGTAAAGAAATCTCTGATATTGCAAAAAAAAATAAATATGTTGAAAATACAAAAATCAATCCTCTTATCAATTGAAGCATAGGTTTTTTACTCCAAACCATGGATTTTCTATCAAAAAAAAGCATTATTGAGAGTGCAAAGACAACTGTAAAGAAATATCTAGCCCAAGTAATTTGCAAAACATCCATAGATGAACTTAAATATTTTGCCAAAGCATCCATAAATGGAACAATCATCCAAGCTGATGCATTGAGAATAACAGCCTTCATATAAAAACCTTATCTCTTAATTAAAGTATTTTAAAGCAAAGAATACAGTTAATGGTACAGTTACAAGAGACATTAAAGTTGAAACAACTATTGTACTAGATATGTTATCAACAATTTCCTTAGGCGAATACATTGAAGCAACAAGATAACAAAGTATTGCACTTGGCATAGATGACTGAATTAAAAGAACACCAGCAGCAAATCCAGATAGGTTAAAAAAAGATATTAGCAAAAAACCAATTATTGGCCCCAAAATAACTCTTCCTGTAGATGTAATTACAGCATCCTTAAAGGAAAAAACTTTCATTTGTGTCAATGAAACACCTAAAGACATTAAAATCATTACTATCATTCCATAAGCAAGAAGCATAACAGTATTCAATACAAATATTGGCATAGGTATTTCGTAATATAGAAAAATAATGGTAGCAATTATTGCATAAAATGATGGACTTTTTATTATAACCTTTAAATCAAACTCTCGTTTAGCCAAAAAAATATTAAGAGTAAAATGAAGAAGAACGACCAAAGAAGATATAGCAGCCGCAATACCCATACCTAATTTACCATATGCAAACAAACATATTGGAATACCCATATTGCCCGTATTAGGTAAAAAAAATGTTGGTAGCTCTCTCAAATAATCTTTCTTCATCAAAATTAAAAAAATTAGTCCAACAATTAAAAAAGAGGATAAAAGAATTACTGCATATAAAAAATACTCTGAAAACATTGCAAAAGTTACACCGCTTGCTGAAATAGAGAATATTACTATAGATGGCGTTCCAAAATTAGCAGAATAAGTAGTTATAAATGATGTATCAAAATTTGGATTTTTTTTACCTAAAAAATATCCGATACCAACTATAAAAAAAACTGGGAAAAGAACTTCAAATAATTTTATATAAAGTTCCATTAAAATAATCGAATAAGAACTGGATTTTTAATAATATTTTTATTTGATTTAAATGATTTAATACATCTTTGAGCGTCTAATTCATTTGCATTATGAGTAATAAGAACAATCGAAGCTGTCTTATTTTTATGATCAGGTATTTGTATTAATCTTTGAATAGAAATTTTATATTTTGCCAGAATCTTTGTTAAAGAAGATAAAACACCTGGTTTATCCTTAACTTCTAATCTTAAATAAAGAGAATTTGATGATTGGTCTTTATTAAATATTTTAGGTTTTAATCTTTTATTTTTAGATATACCAAAAGGATATTTTATATTTCCTCTCAATATAGATAATAAATCAGACATCAAAGCAGAGGATGTTGGTCCTGGTCCAGCCCCCTCCCCTTGCAATACAGATTCTCCAATAGGTGAACCATTTAATATAACAGCATTCATTACACCATCTACATTTCCTATATAAGAATCTTTTTTAACTAAACATGGATGAACTCTTTCAAAAATACTATTATTTATAATCTCAGATATACCTAACAATTTTATTCTAAAATCTAACTGATCAGCAATTTTAATATCTGCATAATCAATGTTTTCAATACCTTCCATTAAACATTCAGACTTTGAAATTTTCTTATTGAAAGCTAATGATGTCAAAATTTTTATTTTAGCTAACGCATCATAACCGTTAAGATCTAATTTTGGATTTCCAGGTTCAGCATAACCTAGTTTCTGTGCCATCTTCAGAACATTTTTGAAACTATCTTTAGTTCTTTCCATTTCTGACATAATGTAGTTACAAGTACCGTTAAGTATGCCATAAACTTTTGTGATTTTATTTGTAGCCAAACCTTCTTTGATTGTTCTTACTATAGGAATACCACCTGCAACAGATGCCTCAAATTCTAAATTAACTTTATTTATTTCAGCTAATTCTCCCAGTTTATCACCATGTTTTGAAATTAATGCTTTATTTGGAGTTATAACATGAATTTTATTTTTAAGAGCTGTCTCAATAATTTTTTTTGAAATGCCATCAGATAAACCTATAGCTTCGATTACTATATCTAAGTTTTTAATCTTCAAAATATCTAGAGGATTTGAATAAAAAATTTTCTTATTAATTTTAAATTTTCTTTTCTTATTTTTATTTTTAGCCGATATAGCTATAACTTTAATTCTCTTTCCAGTTTTAGTTTCAATATCTTTCTTTTTTGTATTTAACTCATTTAGAACATATGATCCAATTTGACCAAGTCCAATAACAGCAATATTTATATTTTTATTCATTAAATTAATCTAATTTAGGAAAGTCGCTAATCTTACCATATTGAATAACATTTTTTTTAAATTCTTCAAAAGATGTTTCATTTTCAAAGTTTAATTTCGAAATATCTTTGTCAGCACTGTCGTCCTCAATATTCCACATAGAAACAGGATGATTTAGTGAACAATGTGATAATGAAAATATTAATAAAATTATAAAAATATATTTAAACATTTAGACCTTCGCTCTGTTTAAAGCCATAATAATTATTCATATTTTGTACAGCTTGACCTCCACCACCTTTAATCAAATTATCAATTGCAGACAATATTATTATTTTATCTTTATATTTGCTTTTACATACAGAAATAAAGCAATTATTAGTATTGATAACATCATTAGTACTTAAGAAAGTATTTATTTTACAGATTTTTATAAATTTATGTTTCTTGTATTGGACATTTAGAACATTAATTATTTCGTTTATGTTAATGCCCTTTTTTAAATCAACATAAATAGTACTTAAAATTCCTCTAAACATTGGTGTAAGATGTGGTGTAAAATGAAATTTATTTTTTTTACCAGTTTTAAGATCAAGCTCTTGTTGGATTTCAGAATTATGTCTATGATTTGCTAATCCATAAGCACTCAAAGACTCATATAAATTTTTATCTTTATATTTTTTATGTACTCCTCTACCTGCTCCTGAATAACCAGATTTCGAGTCAATAATAATTGTTTGATTATTAATTAAGTTTTTTTTTATTAATGGGATTAATGGAATTAATACAGATGTGGGGTAGCATCCAGGACAAGATACTATTGGAAATTTTTTAATTAATTTACCACTAATTTCAGGTATAGAGTAAATACTTTTTTTGATTTCATTTAATGCTTTGTGTTTAATTTTATACCATTTTTCATAATCTTTTTTATTATTAAGTCTAAAATCAGCCGCTAGATCTATTAATAAATTATTTTTATTTAAAAATTTTGAAATAGATTGTGCCTCACCATTTGGTAATGCTGTAAATATTATATCTACATTTGATAAATATTCTTTTTTAAATTTTGATATTTTTGGTAATTTATATTTTTTTAATTCTTGTTCAAAAGTATCTATTTTTTTTCCAACAGAAGTATTTCCACACAAATATTTAATACTTATTTTTTTATGTGTACATAGGAGTTTAGTTAGTTGTAAACCTATATATCCAGTAGCACCACATATAAGAACATTTTTCTTACCCATAATTTAATATAACAGTTGAAATTTAAAAAGAAATTATCTTTTAGAAAATTGGTAGCTTTTTCTAGCTTTTGCTCTACCAGGTTTTTTTCTCTCAACAGATCTTGAATCTCTTGTTGTGAGTTTTTCTTTACGTAAGGTTGATTTTAAAGTTTCATCAAATTTTAGTAAAGCTCTTGAAATACCGTGTACTAAAGCACCAGCTTGACCAGTTTGTCCACCACCTACAACTTTAGATCTAACATCGTAATCTGTTGACTGGTTTATTATTTCAAAAGGTCTTAAAATTTGCATTACGTGATTAGCTCTAGGAAAATAGTCGTTTAATGATTTACCATTTACAAAAAATTTTCCAGTACCTTTTTTTAACCAGACCTTAGCTACAGATTTTTTTCTTCTTCCAGTTGCGTATTTACTATCTTTAAAGTCTAATTTTATTTTTGGTGTAGATGTTTGGGAAGTTTCCATATTAATTTCTTACAATATTTTTTTGATTAAGTTTACGTATTTCAATTATTTTTGGATTTTGTGCAGTATGGGGATGGTCCTCTCCAGAATAAATTTTTAGTTTCGTTAATTGTTTTTTACCCAACGCACCAGAAGGCAACATTCTTTTAACAGCTAACTTTAATACTTCACCAGGTTTTTTTTCACTCAATTTTTCAGGTGTTATTTCTTTAATACCACCTGGATATCCAGTGTGTCTGTAATATTTTTTATTTTGAAATTTGTTACCTGTAAATTTTATTTGATCTACGTTTTTAATGACAACAAAATCTCCATGATCCATGTGAGGAGTATATGTTGTTTTGTTCTTCCCTCTAATAATTTTTGATACAACTGTTGCTAGTCTACCTACAACGGCTCCTGTGGCATCGATTTCAAACCACTCGCTATTTATCTCATCTTTTTTAACAAACTTTGTCATGAATGCGGGATTAATACTTTTAATTACATATATTGTCAAATTATTATATTTTGGTTGGACTGAATGGTTGATTGAATTATGACCATTTATTAGTAATAATAACATTATAAAAACGAACTCACAAAATTATAAATTAAAGGAGCCTAATGAGTGATAAAAAAAAAGAATTAAAACCAAATACGTATAAATTTGATACCCTTAGTTTACATGCCGGATATCAACCACACAAAAATGCTGGTTCAAGACAAGTGCCAATTTATCAAACTACATCATACCTTTTTGATGATGTTGATCATGCAGCTGCTCTTTTTAATTTAGAAAGAGGTGGACATATTTATAGTAGAATTTCAAACCCGACCGTTGGTGTATTAGAGGAGAGAGTTGCTTCACTTGAAGGTGGTACGGCAGCATTAGCTACATCTTCAGGAATGAGTGCAATATTTTTGACAGTAATGACATTATGTGAAGCAGGTGACCATTTAGTTGTATCATCTCAACTATATGGAGGCACTGTAAACCTATTTAGATTAACCTTACCTAAATTTGGAATTAAATGTACATTTGTTAAACCAAGAGATACTGAAGGATTTAAAAAAGCAATTCAAAAAAATACAAAAGGTATTTTTGGAGAACTCGTTGGAAATCCAGGTAACGAAATAATGAACATGCCAGAAATTGCAAAAATTGCGCATGATGCTGGAATTCCATTGATGGTTGATGCAACCTATCAAACTCCTTATTTATGTAAACCGTTTGAGCATGGCGCTGATATAGTAATTCATTCACTAACAAAATGGATGGCAGGACATGGATCTTCAATGGCTGGAATACTAGTTGAAGGTGGAAAATTCGATTGGATGCAAAATGATAAATTTCCAACAATGACAAAACCTTATGAAGGATATCATGGACTATCATTTGCCGAGGAGTTTGGCCCAACAGCTTTTACAATGAAAGCCAGAGCCGAAGGAATGAGAGATTTTGGTCCTTGTTTAAGTCCTCAAAATGCATGGAATGTTTTACAAGGCATAGAAACTTTATCAGTAAGAATGAAAAAACATTGCTTTAACGCTGAAGAAATGGTTAAATATTTATCAAATCATGAAAGTGTTGCTTGGGTATCACATCCAAGTGTCCCAGATCATCCAGATCACGAATTAGCAAAAAAACTTCTGCCTAATGGAAGGGGTTCAATGATTGCGTTTGGTATTAAAGGTGGAAAAGATGCTGGTGTTGCTTTTATTAATAACGTAAAATTAGCATCACACTTGGCTAATGTGGGCGATACAAGGACTTTGGTTATTCATCCTGCATCTGGAACCCATTCGCAAATGGATGAAGCAACTTTGAAGTTTGCCGGGTTGTCCCACGACATGATTAGATTATCAGTAGGTATTGAAGACATTGATGATATAAAAAATGATTTCGAGATTGGTTTCAGAGCAGCTAGAAAGCCAAGACTTGTATCAAATCAATGAAATTTAAAGTAAATAATAACGAGGTTTTTGCCTCTACTGGTGGTAGACCGTTTGATAAAAAAAAACCATTGATAATATTTGTTCATGGTAGCGGTCTAACCCATATGACATGGGTACTTCAGACAAGATATTTTGCTTTTCATGGATATAACGCTTTAGCAGTTGATCTACCAGGGCATGGTTTATCAAGTGGTGAAAGCCTTAAATCAATTGAAGAGATGGCTGATTGGATAAAGGATGTGATAGATGCAGTCGGACATAAAGAAGCTTCTTTAGTTGGACATTCACAAGGTTGTTTAGTTACAGTAGAATGTACATCGAGATACCCAGATAAAATAAAAACATTAAGCCTAATGGGTGGAGCTGGTGCTATACCGATGAATCCGGAGTTACTTTCGTTAGCTGAAAATAATGATCCAAAAGCAGTAGATTTAATGATGGATTGGGCTCATGGTCCAGCTGGTCATTTTGGTGGTCATCCTGTGCCTGGTCTTTACCATATCAACACAGGAACAATGCTTGCAAAATCTAGAACAATACAGAATACTTTAGGAGTAGACTTTAGAGCCTGTGATAATTACAAAAATGGTTTTGATGCAGCAAAAAAAATTAAATGTCCTACTTTATCGATTTTGGCAACAGATGATAAAATGTGCCCTGTTAAAGAGGGAAAGAAGTTGGCTTCATTAATTGATGGTAGTCAAGTCGATATAATTGATAACTGTGGTCACATGATGTTATTAGAAGAGGCAGATAGAGTATTAACTGTACTTAAAAAATTTATAACAACAAATTATCCCCCATTATCAAGTTAAATTAAAGCTTGATTGTATTTTTTCATTTTAGTTAAATACATTTTTAAACAGAAGGGGAAATATGAGTAAAAACAAACATCCAGAAACAATTGCATTACATGGTGGCGATTACAGAAGTGATCCAGCTACAACAGCAGTAGCAGTTCCACTATACAGAACAACATCTTATCAATTTAATGATACAGATCATGCTGCAAATTTATTTGCACTAAAAGAATTTGGAAACATATATACAAGAATTATGAATCCAACAAATGACGTACTTGAAAAAAGAGTTGCAGCACTTGAAGGTGGACTTGCAGCAGTAACTGTTGGTTCAGGACAAGCTGCATCAACATTTGCTATAATGAATGTATGCCAATCAGGTGATAACTTTATTAGTTCAACTGATTTATATGGTGGGACTGTTAACCTATTCACACACACACTTAAAAAGTTAGGTATTGAATGTAGATATGCAGATCCATCAGATCCAAGTAATTTTGAAAAATTAATAGATGAAAAAACAAGATGTTTTTATGCAGAAACTTTACCTAATCCATACTTAAGAGTATTTCCAATTAAGGAAGTTTCAGATATTGGAAGAAAGCATAATATTCCATTAATTATGGACAACACTGCAGCGCCCATTATTTGTAAACCTTTAGAACATGGTGCAGCTGTAGTAGTTCACTCACTTACTAAGTTTATTGGAGGACATGGTACAGTTATTGGTGGAGCTCTCGTCGATGGTGGTAATTTTGACTGGACAAAAGATCCAAAAAGACAACCATTATTTAACGAGCCAGATGCTAGTTACGGTGGAGCAAAATGGGGTGAAGTCGTACCACAGTTAACAGGTGCAAATGTTTCATTTGCTGTAAGAGCTAGAGTTTGTTTATTAAGAGATTTAGGAGCTCCTTTAGCGCCCGATAATGCTTGGGGAATAATTCAAGGTCTAGAAACTGTTCCATTAAGAATGCAACAACATTGCTCTAATGCAGAGAAAGCTGTAGCATTTTTACAAAAGCATAAGAATGTAGAAAGAGTTATATACCCAACTCTTCATAAAGGAGAGATAGGTGAAAGATCTAAAAAATATATGAAGGGTGGTAATGGAGCGCTCGTAGGTATAGAGGTTAAAGGAGGTGTTGAAGCAGGTAAAAAATTTATAGAATCATTAAAAATGTTTTACCACGTAGCAAATATTGGAGATGCAAGAAGTTTGGCTATTCATCCTGCAACTACTACACATAGTCAATTAACAGAAGAGGAACTTTTAGCTGCCGGTGTAACGCCGGGGTATGTAAGGTTGTCTATTGGTATAGAACATCCAGATGATATTATAGCAGACCTTGATCAAGCTTTAGGAGCTTCTGGAAAGCCTAGCTTGAAAGCTGTAAGTTAGATTTTGTATTTATAAATAAAAAGTAGATACAAGACGCAACTAAAAAAATAGAACTTATTTGGTGCATAGATGCAATCAATATCTGTGCACCATATAGTAAAGTGAATATTCCTAAAACAATCTGTAAAATAATAAAGAAACCTAAAATATTAACAGATCTATACAGGTCACTTTTTTTATTTTTATAAGTATAAAAAAATAAATACAGATAAAATAATCCTATTAAATAAGCTAATTTTCTATGAATAAATTGCACCAAAGAAGGATCACTAAAAACAGATAATTTAAATAAATTGCCTATACTATTATCATTTGGAAAAATTGAGTTTCCCATTAACGGCCATGAATTATAAATTTTACCTGCGTCCATTCCAGAAACAAATGCACCAATCGAAATTTGTAAAAATACTAAGAAAAGAAAACTAATCGGATATAGTATATTGATAGTATTATGAAAGTTTCTTTTTACTTTAATTTTTAAATAATTCCAAAATATTAATGATAAAATAAAAAAAGCAACTAATAAATGCACAGATAACCTAAAATGACTTACATCAACTCTATCAATTAAGCCACTACTGACCATATACCACCCTATAAATCCTTGAAAACATATTAAGGCAAAAATGAAATAAAGATTTATTAATTTTTTAAATTTAATTTTAAAAGTAAAATATATTAGTGGTACTAGAAAAGCTATGCCTATTAACCTTCCCATAAATCTATGAGCCCACTCCCACCAAAAAATAACCTTAAATTCTTGCATGGTCATATCAAAATTTTGTAATTTAAATTCAGGTATCTCTTTATATAAGTCAAAATACATAATCCATTCAGAGTTATTCAGTGGAGGTAAAAAACCAGAGAACAATTGCCATTGTGTAATAGACAAACCAGAATCAGTTAATCTTGTTAAACCACCAACTACGATCATTCCTGAAATAATCCAAAACATACTTATAAGCCATATTGATACTTGATTATTAACTTTTAGATTTTCACTATACATAGGCGGATAAATATAATAATTTTTAAATAATCCAATTATATAAATGTCGCCATTAAAAAAAGAAAAACTAAATAAAATTAGAAAAGAATTAGATAAATTAGACGATTCATTGATAAAAATAATCAAAAAAAGAACAAACCTAGTGAAAAGAGTACTTGGTCTTAAAGAAAAAAAAAACCAAATTGTTGATCAAAAAAGGATTTATCTAATACTAAAAAACATTAAAAAAAAATCAATTAAACATAAAATTGATCCAAAAATCACAAACAAAATTTGGAAGAATATGATTTATGCTTATATTGATTTTGAGAAAAGAAATTTTAATAAAAAAAAATAAATTATTTACTATGAGGTGGTAATTTTTTTTCTACAAAAATTTCATGTTTCCTAGTTGCTGGATTATATTTTTTAACTTTTAATTTAACTTTAGCTTTTTCTCCACCAGCAGGTTTTTTTACATAATAAAAAAAAGGACTATCTGGTTTTTCTTCAGGAACCAACCTGACTTTTACATGAGTTTTTTTTGCCATATCAATCTTTAAATTTATTTAATAATTTTTTAATCTTTAAAATTTTAGACTTTATTATTTTTTTTTGTTTTATAGATGTATTGTATAATTCGTCAATATCTGAATCATTAGAGTTTAGAACCTTTTTAACACCACTTAATGTCATTCCTTTGTCTTTTAATAAGAATTTGATTTTTTTTAAAATATTAATTGAATTTTCGTCATAATATCTTCTATTGCCTGTAAAAATCTTTGGCTTAATTTGCTTAAATTCTTTTTCCCAAAAACGAATAGTGTGAGTAGAAGGTAAGCCATTTTTTTGATTAATAAGATTTAATATTCTAGCTACTTCTCCAATAGTTTTGTATTTACTTTCTTCCTTAGTGCTAATCATTTTTATTTATATATTTTTTAAATTCTTTAGATGCTTTAAAAAGGATAACATTTCTACTAGCAATAATAGCTGGCTCTTTAGTTTTTGGATTTCTTCCCGCTCTTTCATTTTTTTTTCTTAATAAAAAAGTTCCAAATTTTGCAATTTTTACTTTTTTATGTTTGATGATATTTTTTAAAATAAGTTCAAAAATATCTTCAAGTAAAGTTTCACTTATTTTTTTCGAAAATCCTATTTGCATATATATAGAATTTATAATATCTTTTTTTGTTAAATTTATACGTCTCACTTAATTAATGTTTGCTGTAATTTGTTCTATTAATTTTCCTTTAATGGTTTGTTCACAAACTTTTAATGAGTTCGCAAAACCAATTGAGTCTGTAGATCCATGGCTTTTTATAACAGGTTTATTTAGTCCTAATAATATTGCTCCATTATAAAGTCTTGGATCCAGTTTATTTTTAAATTTTTTAAGATTATTATAGTTAATGAGAGATGAAAATTTTCCAACAATTGTGCTACCTAAGGCTTGTTTTAACTCATTAATAATAAAATTTGAGGTTCCTTCAGCTGTTTTAAGAGCAATATTTCCTGTAAAGCCATCAGCAACAATTACATTTACATCTCCATCCATAATTTGATTTCCCTCAATATATCCCTTGAAATTAAATAGATCATATTTTTTTTCAGATAAGATTTGGTAAGTGCTTTTTATAATTGCATTTCCTTTTAATTCCTCTGATCCAATATTAAGTAATGCGACACATGGTTTTTCATTATTAAACAACGCTTTATGTAAGGCAGATCCCATTATTGAGAAATCAATTAAATTTTTTGAATTACATTCTATATTAGCACCTAAGTCTAACACAACATTCATTCCCATCCTGCTTGGCCATAAAGCTGATAGAGCTGGCTTATCAATATTTTCTATCATTTTTAAATTAAGTTTTGATATTAAAAATAATGCACCAGTATTGCCAGCTGAGACCATTGCATGAGCTTCGTCATTCTTTAAAGATTCTACTGCTAACCATAAACTTGTTTTTTTTCCTCTTTTAGCTGCTATTAATGCTGTATCTTCACCTTCAACAACTTTATCAGTATGAATTATGTCAAACCTTTTTTTTGGTATATTGTTATTTTTTAAGAGAGGACTAATCAAATCATCATTTCCAAAAATTTTATAATTTACATTTACAGAATTTTTTGAATGTATGCTTATACCTTCAATTACTTTAGTCGGTGAGTTATCACCACCCATCGCATCAATAGCAATAACTATTGGGTTGGTCATAATAACTATTCTTTTGTATCTAAAACTTGTCTTCCTTTATAAAAACCAGTTTTTAGATCTAGATGATGAGACAATCTGTATTCACCAGACTTCTTATCCTCAATAATATTTTTTGAGGAAACTCTCATATGAGATCGCCTTTTACCAGCTCTTGACTTAGTTGTTTTACGTTTTGGTACAGCCATATTTAAAATTTAAATTCTATTATATCTTTTGTAAAGTTTTTTAAAGGGTTTTTTAATAAATAATGACTATAACTATCAAAATATTCAATAAATAAAACATTATTTTCTTTAATATTCATCAAATCTCCAAGTAGCTTAGTTTTTTTTGATCTATCAAAGATATCCCAATTTTCAATTTTTTCTAAGATTGAGTAAAATAAATTTACATAATCCTTCATTTTTTTATTTACCGATACATCACCATATCCAATTTCTCTAATAGATAGTTCAATTTGTCTTATAATAAAATCGAATAGATTTTGCGCATCTTCTTTTGATAAAGAACCTTTGTATGTTTTAAAAAAAAAACCTAAATGTAACAATAAAATTACAAGCCTGTCAGAAAATGTGTCATCATTTTTAAGACCGTAGTATAAGTTTTTATTTCTAGTTAATTTGATTAAATTATTGTAAATATTTAAATATTCATTTTTCATATGAGATATATATATTTATTCTTTTTATTTTTTTTTACAATTAATTGTTCTGTAAATAAAGTTTCAAATTCCCATGGTTTCAGATTTTTAGAAACTAAAACTAGTAAAATTTTAGTAAATAAGACTAACAAAAATGATGTAAAAAAATTAATTGGTCCACCATCATCTATGAGCAATTTCAATGACATCTGGATTTATATTGAAAGAAAAAAAACAAACCAATCAATTTATAAATTAGGTAAAAAAAAAATTTCAAAAAATAATATTTTAGTGCTTGAATTTAATTCAATGGGATTAGTTTCAAGTAAAAAATTTTTAAATCTCGAAGATATGAATGATATAGAATTTGCTGAAAAAGTGACAAATAAAAAGTTTAAAAATGACAACAGAATTTATGACCTTCTTTCAACTCTTAGAAGTAAATTAAATGCCAGAAGACAAACAAAATAAATTATGGCGGTCCCTAGGGGAATCGAACCCCTCTTTCATGGATGAAAACCATGTGTCCTAACCGATAGACGAAGGGACCAGAGGAAGATCTTTTATTGTAATTTTTTAAAATAATCAAGTAAGTGAAACCACTTTTTTTATTAGCTGTAATTCAGATTTATCATAAGTGATAATTGTCTCTGTAATATAATTATCATTTTCCTTAGCTACACCATTCATTAAATCTCCAGATGTAATGCCTGTTGCACAAAAAATACTTTCACCCTTTATTATTTCATTGATTTCGTATTTTTTGTTTAAATCTTTGATACCCATTTCATTAGCTCTGCTTTTGTCATTTGCCGTTTTGAATAAGAATCTTCCTTGAAAATTGCAATTTAATGTATCTAAAGCCGCAGCAGCTATTACGCCCTCTGGACCTCCACCAATACCCATAAAAATATCTACATTAAATTTTTTATCTGAAACAAGTAATGCTCCTGAAACATCGCCATCGGTTATAAATTTTATATTTACATTCAGTTTTTTTAATTCACTTATAATTTCTTTATGTCTTGGTCTTTGAAGAATGCATACTGTAATTTCTGAATTTTTTTTTTTTGTAATTTCTGAGTAAATACTAATATTTTTTTTAACTGTAAAATCAATATCTAGAGATCCCCTAGGAATATGATTACCAGTAACAATTTTATTCATATATGTTTCTGGTGCATTTAGTAAATTTCCTTTTTCTGCAACTGCTAATACTGACATTGAACCAGGTAGATTTTTTGCAACAAAATTTGTACCCTCAACAGGATCAACAGCTATATCTATTTGGGGTCCTTTACCGTTGCCAAGAATTTCACCTATATAAAGCATTGGAGCTTCATCAAGTTCACCCTCACCAATAACAACTTTACCATTTATATCTAATTTATTTAATTGATTTCTCATTACATCAGTTGCAGCTTTATCTGCTAATATTTTTTTATTTTTACCAATGTAAGGATAACAGGCTATTGCTGATTTTGAGGTTATTTCTATTAGATTATTTAATAGTTCTTGCGGTAATTTCATTAACTACGTTTTAATCTCTCTTTCAGTTTCTTCAATTTCTAATTTATATTCAAATTCTCTCAATCTTTTATAAACACTCGCTAATTCTATAATCGTGGGCCATGCCTTAAGAATATATTGCATTGATCCTTCTACACGTCCAAAAGCTCTAATAATTTGTTGCATAACACCCAACGTAACAGCTCCTGCCACTATTGCAGGTGCAAGAAAAACATAAGCCGACAATACATTAGCCTGTAAATAAGCTATTCTACCAATGTTAAAATAAAGGTACCTGATGTAACTTAAAAAATGGATGCTTCTGACATCATCGAATAATTCCTCAATTGATTTAGGTCTTACTGTACCATCATCTTCAGCTATAACTAAAATTTTTCTATAAGCTGCCTCTTTTTTTTGAAGGTCATATTCAATACCTACTAATCTTAATATTAAACCTAAAACAACCAAAAAAATTGTTCCGCCTATAGACCAAAGAAGTGCACCTACTATTAAACCATATTCCCAATCACCAAAAAAAAATATTGGTATACCTATACTTAAGCCAAATAATATTGGCATGAATTCTACTAATATCATTATTGCTTCAATTAGACTGGTCCCAAGTGACTCCATTATTCTAGAGAATTTTATTGTATCTTCTTGAACTCTTTGAGATGCTCCCTCGATTTTACGGGCCTTTTCGTATACACTATGATAATATTCAACCATAGCAGTTCTCCATCTAAATAAATAATGCGATGTAAAGTAGCTAACAATAACAGCTACACCAACATACATTGCAGCGAGCACGATAAACGAAAATAGACTAGCCCAATATTCTTCGATAGTAATAGCATTTGGTTTACCAAGTGCTTTTTGAATCATGTCATAAAATTCACCAAACCACTCATTAATTTTAACATCTATTTTAACCTGTACCCAAAGAGATGATAAAATAATTAGCGAACCTATCCAAGACCATAGATACCATTTTTTTATAGTAAAAAATCTAAACATTATTTTATAAAATTATCTGCATAAGATTTTTTAGTTATTTTTCTTTTTTGTGGTTCTATAACTTCAAAAAGAATATTGTTTTTTTTAGCATACTCTATTGCTAAATCTTTTGATTTAAATTCCAAGTTTAATTCTGAGTAAGTATCTGAAGAACTTTCCCATCCCATAAGAGGATTTTTACCTGGATCCTCTGTAATAAATTCAATAATCCATTTATCAAATTTTTTAAGACCAGATTGCGTGGCAGTTTTGGAAGGTTTGTAAATTTTAGCTTTTTTCATAAATAATGGTCGGGGCGGCAGGATTTGAACCTGCGACCCTCTGGTCCCAAACCAGATGCGCTACCAGGCTGCGCTACGCCCCGATTGCTGTACTAATACAGTAGATAAAAAAAAATTCAAAGTATAAAAACACATTTTAAAAGGAATTTTAAACATTTATACTATATAAGAAGATTTATGATCATTAATTGTGAATGTGGAGAAAAAAAATTTAATGTAGATAGCAGTCTAATACCTAAAGAAGGTAGATTGTTAAAATGTGGGAGCTGTAGCAAAATTTGGCATTATACACCTATTATTGAAACTAAAAATGATGAAGAATTAGATGATAAAATTAATGAAAATGTTATTAAAAATGAACTTCAATCTGATGAGGTAATAAATGAGGAGAATTTTAAAACTACAAATGAAGAAGTGTTATCTGAAGAGAACACAGATGATGAGGAGAAAGAATATAATTTAATAGAGGAAAAAGAAAATGATGAAAAACAAGGAAAAATAAAGACGGTGTTAGTTTATTTTATTGTAGTAATTATTTCTTTATTAGGTCTTATATTTTTATTAGATACATTTAAGTCTTATTTAATTAGTGTATTTCCAATTATAAAACCTTTTCTTGATAGCTTTTATGAAACCCTTTTAGATTTTAAACTTTTTATAAAAGACCTTGCTAGGTAAATATGATCCAAAAAATTACAAAAGGTTTTACATCATTTTTTAAACTTGAGGCTGCGAGTGGAATAGTACTTCTTTTTGCAGCTGTAATTGCGTTATTTATAAGTAATTCTGAATTATCCATTTTATATTTTTCAACATTAGAGAGATATTTATTTATTGGCATAAATAATTTTGGTCTTAAGCTTTCTGTTTTGCATTGGATAAATGATGCATTAATGGCAATTTTTTTCTTTTTTGTAACACTTGAAATTAAAAGAGAATTTTTGCAAGGAGAGCTATCTAATATTAAACAAGCTTTACTTCCTATTATTGCTGCAGTTGGTGGAATGGTAATTCCTGCATTAATATATGTGTTTATAAACTTAGGAGATGGAGAAACATTAAAAGGTTGGGCAATACCCTCGGCCACAGATATAGCCTTTTCATTAGGTGTATTATCGTTATTGGGTAAGAGAGTCCCTCTCTCACTAAAAGTATTTCTAACAGCTTTAGCAATTATAGATGATTTAGGAGCAATAGTAATTATTGCTTTATTTTATTCTGGTGATTTAAGCATTAAATATTTATCTCTGATGTTGTTAGCATTTATTATTCTATTAGTTATAAATAAATTTAATGTAAAAAAATTTCTACCCTATTTAATAGTGGGAATTTTTTTGTGGGATTTTACCCATAACTCAGGAATTCATGCAACTATCGCTGGTGTGTTACTTGCAATGACAATACCTCATAGAAAAAAAGATAAAGATTTTTCACTTTTGATTAAAGTAGAACATGCAATAAGTCCTTATGTTGCATTTGGAATAATGCCAATTTTTGCCTTTGCAAATGCAGGTGTATCTTTAGAAGGTTTATCTTTTTCATCACTATTAGATAAAGTTCCATTAGGAATAGTTTTAGGTTTATTTGTTGGAAAACAATTAGGAGTTTTTGTTTTTTCATTCATATCAATTAAATTAAAAATTGCCCAAATGCCAAGCAATACTAGCTGGTATAATTTTTATGGTGTTGGTGTTTTAACTGGAATTGGTTTCACTATGAGTTTATTTGTCGGAAATTTAGCATTTGCTGAAAGTATGCAGTACATGGATGGTGTAAAAATTGGAGTTTTAACTGGGTCATTATTATCCACTTTATTTGGTTACTTTTTAATACTACTTACACCAAATAAATAATTAAAATAATGAAAAATTTACTAATAATTGGAGTAACTATAACTATGTTTTTTTTTAAAAGTTCATCGAATGCAAATTATGAAAAAATATTTTATGACTTTAAAATAAATAGTATTTCAGGTGATATAATAGATTTAAATGACTACAGAGGTAAACCTGTTTTAGTTGTGAATACAGCTAGTTATTGTGGATTTACTAAACAATATGCCGATATGCAAAAGTTATGGGAAAAGTATAAAAATAAAGGATTGATTGTACTTGGCGTACCGTCTAATTCTTTTAATCAGGAAAAAAAAAATAACGATGAAGTCAAAGAATTTTGTGAAGTAAATTTTAATATTAATTTTCCAATTACAGAAATCACAGATGTTAAAGGTGATAATGCACATGAAATTTATAAATGGGCCAAAGAAAACCACGGCAAATCCGCAGTCCCAAAGTGGAATTTTTATAAATTATTAATTAACAAAGAAGGTAGAATTGTAGATACTTATGCATCATTAACAAATCCAACTTCAAAAAAAATTATAAATAAAATAGAAAGTTTGTTAAATTAAAACAGTTAATCCATCGTAGGCGGGAGTTACATTTTTAGGCAATATTTTTTTTATTTCTTTATAATCAATTTCATTACTCAGATTTGTAAGTATCGATTTCTTAGGTTTAATTTTTCTAATTAAGTTTAATACATCATCTAAATTAAAATGAGTCGAATGATAATTATATCTTAAACAATCTACTATTAAATATTTTAAGTTTTTTAAATATTTTAAGTCTTTATTATCTATTTTATTTACATCAGGTGCATAAGCACATTTATTATTGATTATATAGCAAATACTTTTTATTGAGCCATGATGAACTTTTAAAGATTTAATTACAATTTTTGTATTTACATCTTTTAATATATGTTTGGACTTTAAAGTATTCGCGTCAAGAATTGATGGATAATTTTTATAATCTTTAAAACAATAGCTAAAAGTTTTTTGAAGACTTCTTTTTGTAATTAAATCTGCATAAATAGGTATTTTTTTTCTATTTTTTAATGTGAAAACTCTTAATTCATTAATCCCATGTGTTTGATCTGCATGTGCGTGTGTGTAAAAAACTTTATCAATATTCTTTACTTTATTTTGAAGTAATTGGGATTTTAGATCAGGGGATGTGTCAATAAGGATATTTAAATTTTTAGATCTTATTAATGCTGAACATCTTGAACGTATATTTTTTTTATTTTTCGGATCGCAATTTCCATAATAACCGTCAATTCTTGGTATACCCAAAGAACTACCGCAACCTAAAATAGTAAATTTTAAGCTCATGGATTGAAAAATAATCTATTAAAATTTTCTGTTGTTATTTCATCAAGTTCTTTGGAAGTAATATTTTTTAGTTCTGAGAGTTTTTTTAAAGTATAGCGCACAAAAGAAGGTTCATTTTTCTTACCTCTCATTGGCTCAGGTGCTAAAAAGGGACTATCTGTTTCAATTAGCAATCTTTCTAAAGGTAATTGTTTAAACGTATTTTGTAGGTCATTGCTGTTTTTAAATGTAATAATACCGCTAGCTGAATAATAAGTGTTAAGCTCCATTAATTTTAAAGCAAATGGTAGTGAACCTGTGAAACAATGCATCAGTATTTTTAATTTCTTGTCTGAATTTTTTAATATTTCATAAGTTTCATCTTCAGCATTTCTAGAATGAACAATTAAAGGAAAATTTAAATCTAATGCAGCATTAATATGATTTTTGAAACTTGTGATTTGTTTATCTTTATCGCTATTGTTATAGTAAAAGTCTAAACCTGTCTCTCCCACTCCAATAATTTTACTATTTGATTTGATTTTGCTGATTATTTCTTCCTTTGAAATTTGATCTGTATTTGTTTCGTGAGGATGTATACCAAAAGTTCCAAATATCATTTCGTCTTTATTAACAATCTCCAAAATTTTTGGAAAACCATTTAATGTTGTTGAAATTGTTAATACTTTATTAATTCCTTCCTTTTTGCATCTTGATAAAACGTCTTGAATATTTTCAGCTAAAGGTTCGTGATCTAGGTGACAATGTGAATCAATCATTTTTTTCAATTTTTTTAAACAAAATATCTAATTTATTCAATTTAAGACCTTTTTTTAGATAATTATTTTCTTTAATTGTTTCAAAATTAATTTTTTCCTCATTTATACCAAATAAACCTAAAACTTTTAGAGATGATGATGGTATAATAGGATAAAGTAGTATAGTTACTTTTCTAATTAATTCCAAAGCAACATAAATAATAGTATTCATCCTTAACTTATCATTCTTTTTTTTCCAAGGTTCTTGATCGTTGAAATATTTATTTGCTGAAAATAGTTGTTGAACAATAAAATTAATATATGAATTAACATCTTGATTATCTGAATACATAACTAAATTATCATAATATTTCGTATATTGATTTAAAATAATTTTGTCCTCTTCTTTTAGATCTTCTATGGCAGGAACTTCTAAATTTGCATTCTTTTCACAAAACGATAAAACTCTTTGACACAAATTTCCATAATTATTAGCTAAATCACTATTAATACAAGACTCTAGTTTTTCTTGCGAGATATTTCCATCATTGCCAAAAGAAACCTCTTTAATTAAATAATATCTTAAAGGATCTAGGCCATAATTATCTATAATTTCAAGGGGATCTAAAATATTACCTTTAGATTTAGACATTTTTTCATCTCCAGAAAGTATCCATCCGTGACCAAACACTCTTTTTGGAGGTTCTATATCTGCAGCTAATAGGAAAGCTGGCCAATAAATAGCATGAAATCTTAATATATCTTTTCCAATTAGATGTAAATCTGCAGGCCAAAAAGATTTGTATAAATTGTCATTTTCATTTGGATAATTTAAAGCACTTAGATAATTTGTTAATGCATCCAACCAAACATAAATAACATGGTCTTTATTAGATGGAACTTTTATACCCCAATTAAAAGATTTTCTACTTACAGATAAATCTTTTAATCCTGATTTAACAAAACTGATAACTTCATTTTTTCTTGTTTCTGGAAGTATAAAATCTGGATTTTTATTATAAAACTCAATTAATTTATCTTGCCAGTTTGATAATTTAAAAAAATAAGATTCTTCTTCTACCCACTCTACTTTTGAACCTGAGCTAATTGATTTTTTAGTACCGTCTAAATCCTCAATTTCACTTTCAGTGTAAAATGCTTCATCTGATACAGAATACCAACCAGAGTACTTGGATAAATAAATTTCACCTTTTTTTTCTAGAACATTCCAAAGATTCTCAACTGATTTCGAATGTCTTTTCTCAGTTGTCCTTATGAAATCGTTATTAGATAAATTTAATGTACCAGATAAATCTCTAAAGGTTTTGCTAATTTCATCACAGAATAATAATGGATCCATTTTTTTTTCTTCTGCAGCTCTTTGTATTTTTTGTCCATGCTCATCTGTGCCGGTTAAAAAATAGACTTTAAAACCCTGTATTCTTTTTAATCTTGCAAAAAAATCAGCAATAATACTTGAATAAGCATGGCCCATATGCGGTTTTGCAGATGGATAATAAATTGGCGTTGTAATGTAGTAATTTTTATTCACTTAATAATTTATCATTAAATTCTAGAAAAAAAGACTCAAAATCTAAGTTATATTTTTTAACAAAAGAAAGCTTTAAGTAAAAATATTTTTTGATTTTAAATGAAATTTTCTTAGAAATATTTATATTTTTATAGAAAAAAAGTTCAATAAATAAATTCAAATGTTCTTTTATAAAATTATTAGATGTATATGATTTATTTTTAATTATATAGGATAATAAATTTTCTATAGAGTTGTCTTTAATTGATAAATCATTACTTTCTAAAAAATTCACTAATGATATTAAAAAAGATGGAGAGTTATAATTGTTTATAAAATCTAAATTAATATTATTATATATATCATCATCGAAGTAATAATTAACAATCTCCCTTACTTCTGAGTTTATTAAATTTAATTTAAACTCTAAACATCGTGATTTAATAGTTTCTAAAATTTTAAATTCTGCATTATTGATCAAAATAAAATATGTTTTGCTATTAGGCTCCTCAATTGATTTTAATAAAGCATTAGCAGAATTAACCCCCAATAAATTTACATTTTCAATAATTATGAACCTCTTATCATTGTTAAAAGCGGTTTGATTAGTGAATTGAATCATGTCTCTTATTTGGTCTATATCAATCATTTTTTTATCACTGTTTTTATAAATTTTGAGAACATTGGGATGTGAGTTAGAGGATATAAGTTTAGATATATTATTACTCAAATTATATTCATTATTTTTTAAATTATAAGATGGTTTGCTATCTTTTAAATAAAAATAATTTAAAAAATGATTTACAAATAGTTTTTTTCCAATACCTTTTGGTCCATTTAATAAAATTTTATTGGGAAGTTTATGTATTTGATCAAGATATATAAAATCATTAAAAAGAGATTTATGACCAATCATTTTACTTATCTCGCTCACTTACTTTAAAATTCTCTCAATTTTGTTAATTAATTTATTTTCAATAATTTTTAAATTATCTTTATTGGTATCCAAAATTAGGTATTTAGATTTATTTTTACTCGCAATTTTTAAAAAACCTTTTTGAACTTTATTATAAAAATTATAATCAAAATTATCATATTTATTTTTATTTTTTCTCAACTTTAATCTTTTCAACATATTTTTTTTATTTACAATACTTAAGAAAGTAAAGTTTGGTCTTAAATTGCCTAGCAAAAAATTATTCATTTTTAAAATTAAATTTTTATCTATTTTCATTCCATAATGTTGATAGGCTAATGTCGAGTCTATAAATCTATCAATTAATATAACTTTTTTTTTATAATTTTTTTTTAGAATTTTATCTATATTTTCTGATCTCGAAGCCATTAGTAAAAATAAATCCGTTTTATTACTTAATTCTGATTTTTTATTTAACATTAAAGATCTTAATTTTTCAGATAGATTTGTGCCTCCTGGTTCTCTAAAAGTTTTATATTTAATTTTATTTGTTTTTAAATATTTAACTATTTTTTCTAAGCTAGTGGATTTTCCAGAAGCCTCTATTCCTTCAAATACTATAATGGGATATTTAGACATCACCCCAGATTAGGAAATTTATCGAAGAAATAAATCTAGAGAAAATATTTTGTCTTTTTACACTTTCAAAAGCTAACAGATCGTATTCTCCTATCTGTTCATCTTTATATAATATTTTTACTTTGCCAATTATGTCATTTTTTAATATTGGAGCTTTTATTGGTCCTTGATAGTTAACAGATACTTTTAGATATTTTTTTTTAGCTTTTGGAATTGTTTTATAAACATCTTCATTTATATACGATTTAATTGTTTTCTGTGTTCCTTGCCAAACATCCAATTCATCAAATATTTCATCTTTTTTTGCAATATTGACTGTGTCAAAATTTGTTAAACCATATGTTAATAATTTAAGTGACTGTTTTGATCTCTGATTTTTCGAAACAAAACCACTACCAACTGCAATTATTCTCCGATTATTTCTTTTAATTGTTGAAGCAAGTGAATATTTTTCATAAGCAAGATATCCCGTCTTTATTCCATCAACTCCTATATTTTTATAAAGTAAAGGGTTTCTGTTACCTTGTTTAATTGGATCTCCACCTGTTCGGTCCCAAGTAAATTCTGTTTCTTTGTAGTACTCATAATAATTTGGGTAATTTTTTATCAAATAATTGGACATAATTAATATATCTCTAACTGTCGATAAATTATCAGGAGCATTTATTCCTGATGAATTAGAAAAGTTAGTATTTTCCATACCTATTTCTTTTGCCTTTTCAGTCATCATAATTGCAAACTCTTCCTCTGTTCCTGCAATACCCTCAGCAAGAGCAATACATGCGTCATTGCCCGATGAAACAATAATACCTCTTAATAAATTTTCTACGGTTATTTCATCTCCAACCATAATAAACATTGAAGAATATCCTGCTTGTGACAATCTCCATGCATTCTCAGAAACTAAAAATTTATCATCTAACGATAACTCACCACTTTTGAGTAAGTCAAAAACTATAATAGAAGTCATAATTTTTGTCATAGAAGCGGGAAAAATTTGCCGGTCGGCATCTTTTTCGTACAATATTTTTCCAGATAAATAATCTTGTACGATTGCGGTTCTTGCATTTACATCAAAATTAGCGAAAACAGGTTTAATAAAAAAAAATAAAATTACTATAATTAATGATAAATTTTTTATTCTCATAATTTAATTATTTCAATGCTATCAAAATCGAGATTTTCGATATTATGAAATCCTTTCTTTAATTTTTCAAAATCTTTATAAGGGCCTTTATAAACTCTAAAATTATTTTGTGACAACTTTTTGATTAAGATATTCTCAATTTTATACTCTTCAAATAACCTATTTTTTAACATAATAGCTGAATCTTCAAAATAGAAATCAGCAAATTTAATTATATAATTAAAATTTGTTACAAAATCATTAGTCTTAGATTCTTTAATTTCATTTTCTAAACTTATACTCTGGACCATTATATCATCAACAGGAGCTTTATTGGCAACTTCTTTCTCTTCATCAAATGTTTTTACATCATTTGCAACGTATAAATTGTTAGAATTGATAGTTTCAATATATACATAAGGTTCATTAGGATTGATTGATAATTCACTAACAATCCTCTTTGTTATTACAGAATTAAAAAAAGCTGGCAAAACAGTTTTGTTTTTAACAATAGTCATTAAAGATTTTCCATTAATTATATTTGTTATTCTAACAGGTGTACCACTAGGTAGGTTAGGACTTAATATGTTTAGTGATGTATTATCTAAATTACTATCCGGGAAATTATCTACATCTTCATCATATATCATTGCAAAACCTTTATTAGAATAAACAATATTAATTATTTCCTTTTTTTCATTTTTATCTGATAACACTTTAATTTTATCTTTTTGAACAACAGTTTTTTTATCCTCAGGTTTATTTTTAATATTTATATTTTTTGAATGATGCTCACAGGCAAATAAGGTTAAAAATAAAAGATATAAAATATATTTAAATTGCATTTTCAAATTTGTTTTTTAATGTGCATACTGCTAATGCAAATCTTAAAGATCTGTTCCATTTTAAAATTAATTCATAATTATCAAAAACTAAATAAGCTGGAGTTAATTTTTTTGCGTCAGGTATAATATCATAATCAGGGGTCACGATTGCAGCTTTCAAGTTATCAAGATCATTAAGATTTTTATTATTTTTGATATATTTTTTTAAATAGGATACTTTGTTTTTATGCTTTATTTGTTTTGCTGATGTATTTAGATATTTATGTGGTGTTTCGTTGATAAGTTCAACTTTGTAAAAACACGGTGTTTCATTATCCCACCCTATCTTATTTAAGTAATTAGCAGCAGAAGCAAATGAATCCTCAATATTCTTCAAATTTATAATTTCATCCTTATTGTAATCAATTGCGTAATTTTTAATTGTAGAAGGCATAAATTGAAAATTACCAAAAGCTCCAGCCCATGAACCTAAATAATTATTTGGATTTATAATTCCTTTATCAAATAAAATTAAAAGTGTAAGTAGTTCTGATGTGAAGAATTCACTTCTTCTTTTGTCATAACTTAAAGTTGCTAATGATGAGACTATATCCATTTTGCCTAAATAATTACCAAAATTTGTTTCAATGCCCATAAGTGACAAAAGCAAATCCTTATCAACAGAATATTCTTGAGTGATTTTATCAATTTTTGTTTTGTTAATTTTGTAAATTTTTAAGCCAGAATTTACTTTTTTATTATTAGCTCTTTTAGAAATATATGTTTTGGTATCTTCATAGAATTCTGGTTGGTATCTATCATATTTAATAACATTCTTTAAAAAAATAGATTTATCAATGGTACTTTCGATTATTTTTAAACTCACTCCTTTTTCTAAAGCAATTAATTTAAAATTTTTCTTCCACTCATTAAATTCAGAGTCATTTGCATAGACGTTAAAATTTATTAAAATAAAAAGAAAAAAAACATAAATTTTAATTTTTTTCATAAATATCTTTCAGATATATAAATACAGCAATCCATATTAAAATAAAACTAACTAACTGATTTATATTAAATTGCTCATTATAAATGAAAAAACCAAGAATAAATTGCAAAGTAGGTGTAATATAAAAAATCATACCAGCTGGGCCTAGTCCAGCTAACTCAACACCTCTTACATACAAAAAAAGAGGAATCACCGTCATTGGTCCTGCCAGCATTAATAATGGCATCAAAGAGGGATTCGATAAACTAAAATCATTGTAATTATTTATGCTTATAAAGTAAAATGCAACTAATACAAAAGGAAGTATATACAAACTTTCTATAAGAAGCCCAATATCAGTTTTTACATTAATTTTTTTTCTAAATAAATTATAAAAACTCCAACTTAAAGCTACGATTAAACCTACCCATGGAATTGAATTAAAATCTATTATCAATAAATAACTGACAGAAATAATTACTAAAAAGATCGAAAATTTTCCTTTTTTAGTAATAGGTTCTTTAAAAAAAAAATTACCTAGAAAAACACTTATAATTGGCATTATAAAATAGCCAAAACTAGCATCAATTATTTTATCTACGCTTACTGCATAGATCCATACACCCCAATTAATAAAAATTAAAATACCAGAGATAAAGAGAATAAATAATTTCTTTTTATCATTAAGAATTTGTTTAAAAATACTCCATTTAGAAAAGAAAAAAGTAGTAACTATTAATAAAAAAGCTGTCCAGACACTTCTATGAATTAATACTTCTACATGACCTGCAAAGGAAATATATTTAAAGTAAATAACACCAAAAAAACCCCACCAAAATGAACCAAAGGATGTAAGCAAAACTCCTTTATTAAATTTTTTTTTGTTCATTTTTAAATATTTGAATATTTTGACTAACTACTTAAGTCATTTTATTGTTGAAATATATATTAATAATAATAAAACCTTGCACATGGAGAGATGGCTGAGCGGTTGAAAGCATCGGTCTTGAAAACCGACAAAGGGGCAACTCTTTCCTGGGTTCGAATCCCAGTCTCTCCGCCATTCATTTAAAATCAATCAATAGTTTTAATATTTTATTATTTTTAAAGATCATTTCTTTCTTTGAAATTTTGATAATGTCTTCATCATTCATATTAACTAATATATCTAAATCAACTAAATCATCAAAAGATAATGAATCAATTATAGATTTAACAAAGCTACTGACAAATATGTCCATTTCTTTTGTGCCTCGATATTGTGATCTATAAATAATCTTATTAATTAAATTTTGTTTATTTGAATTCATTGTTTATAAACATATATATATATTTAATGAGTAATTTTGAATATTTATTGTCACCTATTAATAAAATTAAAGGTGTTGGTAAAAAAACATTAAGTTCATTCAACAAAAAAAAAATTTTTACAATTTTTGACCTGTTATGGCATTTACCTATATCAAGAATTGAAACTGCTGAAGATACTGAAATTGATGATTTACAAGTAGGAAGAAATTACAACATAAAAGTAATACCAATTAAATACTATTTTCCACGAATTAGAAATTTACCCAATAAAGTACAATGTGAAAAAAATGGAGTCAAATTAGACTGTATTTTTTTTAATAGTTATGAAGGATATATCAAAAAATTATTACCCTTAAATGAAGAAATAATAATACATGGAAAAGCAAATAATTTTAGAAATAAATTTCAATTTGTAAATCCAACAACAAAAAAGGCAAATAATTTAAATATTATAAATGAAGACAGTAAATATAGTCTTTCTGATGGTTTAACTTTAAATAAATATAATCAAGTAATAAATAGTGTTTTTCAAAATTTACCTGACTTAGAAGAATGGTTGCCAAAAGAAGTATCAGCTCTATTTGATAATTTATCATGGAAGGAATGTATTATCAAAATTCATAAGGAGGAAATTACAAAAATTAGAGATACGAAATATTTTAAAAGACTTGTTTTCGATGAGATATTTGCAAATTTTTTACTCTCTTCTGATATTAGAAATAAAATTAAAAAAATAAAAAAGAAAAATAAAATTTTAGATTTTAAATGTCAAAATAAACTAATTAGCAGTTTAAAATTTAAACTTACAACCGATCAAATAACTTCATTAAATAATATAAATAAAGATATGGAGTCAAAACAAAAAATGTTTAGATTATTACAAGGTGATGTGGGATCTGGGAAAACAATAGTGTCTGTAATAGCTGCAATAAATGCTATAAATGCTGGCTATCAAGTTGCAATAATGGCTCCAACTGAAATATTAGCTATTCAACATTATAAATTTATATTAGAAAATTTTAATACCTTTTGTAATCCTGAAATTTTAACCGGTAAAACTGAGTATAAAAAAAGAAAAAGAGTTTTAAAAGATCTCTTAAATAATAAAATTGATATATTAATTGGTACACATTCTATTTTTCAAGAAAAAATTACTTACTTCAATTTGGGATTAATTATTATTGATGAACAACATAAATTTGGTGTTAATCAAAGAAAAAAACTATCGGACAAAGGGGGTAATGATTGTGATGTACTTGTTATGTCGGCAACTCCTATTCCAAGAACAATGATGATGACTATTTATGGAGATATGGATATTTCTCTAATAAAATCTAAACCAAAAAATAGAAAACCAATTAAAACTTATAGTAAAAATGAGACTAAAATTAGTGAAGTTATTAATTTTATTAAAAGTGAAATTTCAAAAAAAAATCAAGTTTTTTGGGTTTGTCCATTAATCAAAGAATCGAAAAAGATTGACCATCAATCTGCTATAGAAAAATATAAATATTTAAGTAAAATTTTTAATGACAGAGTTGATATTGTTCATGGGGCAATGAGTAAAGAAGAAAAAGATAAGGTTTTAAATAAGTTTAATGAGAGAAAGATAGATATATTGGTTTCAACTACAGTAATAGAAGTTGGTATCGATTTTCCGAATGCTAATGTAATCGTCATTGAAAATTCAAATAAGTATGGTTTATCCCAGCTACATCAATTAAGAGGGCGAGTTGGCAGAGGCAACAAAGAATCATCGTGTATACTAATGTTTAAAGCAGGACTAAGTGAAAATGCTCGTAAAAGAATAACAATTCTCAAAAATACTAATGATGGTTTTAAAATTGCTGAAGAAGACTTAAAAATTAGAGGATATGGAGATATTTTAGGATTTAAACAAAGTGGTTTAAAAAAATATAATCTAGCAGATCCTATTCAACACGAAGATCTTTTCAAAATTGCAGAAAAAGAGATTAAAAAAATTGAAAAAAATAATATTAAAATAAATAACTATAATAAGCTTATCAAACTTTACGACAAGGTTGCTGTAATTAATGAGACTATTTAACTTTGGTATCTGATGTCCCGGCTGAAACTATAAATTTTGATGCTTCTTCAAATGTCATATCTAGATATACAATTTCACTTTTGGGAAACATTAACAGAAAACCACTAGTTGGATTTGGCGTTGTGGGAACAAAAACGTTTACTAATTCTGTGTTAGTTTTTTTTGAAATTTCACCTTTATTTTCTTTTGTTGCAAAACCAACTGCCCATGTGCCTTTTCTTGGATATTGAATTAGAACTACACTTTTTTTTGATCCTTTTTTAGGAGCGAATGTTTCTGTCATTTGTCCAATAGCAGAATATATTGTTCTTAAAATCGGAATTTTTTTTAATAAATCATTAAATAACTGTAAAAACTTTTTACCAATAAATGAAAGTGACAAGCCTCCTACAAGAGTAATAAAAATTACAGAAAGTAAGATTTCTAAACCTGGTATTGCAAAAGGTAAATAGCTATTTGGATTTATTCCTTGTGGAATTAGTTTTGATGAAATTGATATAAAAAATGTTGTAAGATATAATGTAATTCCTATAGGGACCAAAACAACAATTCCTGTTATAAAATAGTTTCTTAGTCGTGCTATAAATGAAATTCTTTTTCTTCTTAGTTTCGACATATCTTTAATTGATTATAAATTACATGTAATATAAATATTGAGAAAAGTGAATAGAAGAAATTTTATATATTTAATGGGTTGTGGGTGTCTTTCTGCAGGTTTACATGCCTGTACTACTGCACCAATAACAGAAAGAAAACAACTTAAATTAATATCAGAATCAAAGCTTAACGCTTATGCTGCTAAAGCATATGAACAAGTTAAGAAGAAAGCTAAATTAAGCAAAGATAAAGAAAGTTTAAACAATATTATTCAAATTGGATCTAAAATAGAAAAATCAATATCAGAATATTTCTATAGAAACGATTTGGAGGATCCAACTGCAAATTTCGAATGGGAATATATTCTAATTGATAATAAAAAAATTAGAAATGCTTGGTGCATGCCAGGAGGTAAGATTGCATTTTATACAGGAATGCTGGATATAACTAAAAACAATAATGGTTTAGCAGCTGTTATGGGTCATGAAGTAGCTCACGCTGTTGCAAAACATTCTGTTGAAAGGGCTAGCAGGACAAGACTATTGAATACAACAACTGGAATTATTGATATTGCTACTGGAGGAAAATTGTCTGAAATAAATAGAACAACTGGAATGAACACAGTTGGGATTTTATCTCAAATTGGAATAATGAACCCTTTTACTAGAAAACAAGAGAGTGAAGCTGATTATTTAGGATTAATTTTTTCTTCATTATCTGGATTTGATATAAGAGAAACTTCCAAAATATGGGAAAGAATGAAAAAAGCAAACAAAGGTAAAGAACCACTAGAGTTTATGAGCACACATCCATCTAATGATAGAAGAATTGATCAAATCAATAATTGGATGAACGAAATAATCTTGAAGTACCCTCCAATTACTTAGGATGTTGGTGAGCCCTGATGGACTCGAACCATCGACCCATTCCTTAAAAGGGAATTGCTCTACCAACTGAGCTAAGGGCCCAACACGAAAATTCTTATATTGATTTTTTCTTATTTGGCAATGGTTAAAATTTACAAAATATTAATATACTTGTCGTGAAATTGATCAAAAGTTCCCATTTTAATATTTTTTCGAATTTCATACATAAGTTCTTGGTAAAAATTTATATTATTTAATGATAAAATCATTGATGATAATATTTCATTAGTATTATGAAGATGGTTTAAGTAATTTTTAGAGTATTTGTTTAAATCAAAACTTGTTACATTACTATCTAGAGGTGTATTGTCTGTTTTATTTTCAGAATTTCTAATTTGAACTCTGCCATTCCAAGTAAAAGCTAATCCAGTTCTTCCTGATCTAGTTGGAAGGACACAATCAAACATATCAATACCTCTCTTTACTGCTCCTAATATATCGGAGGGAGTTCCTACACCCATTAAATATCTTGGTTTATCTATTGGTAAATTATCTTTTATACCATCTAAAACATCAAACATTTCATTTTGTGTTTCTCCGACGGCTAATCCACCAATAGCATATCCGTCAAATTCTATGTCGATTAATTTTTTTAGAGACTCATTTCTTAGATCTTTAAATAATCCTCCTTGAACTATACCAAATAAAGCTTTGTGAGGGTTTATCCCAAATTCCTCTTTAGATCTTTCCGCCCACTCCATAGATAAATCCATAGAAGTTTTAATTTTATTGTAGTCATTGATTTTTTTTGGACATTCATCCATCACCATAACAATGTCTGAATTAAGTTTTTTCTGTATTTTAATACTTTCTTCAGGACTTAAAATAAAAGTTTTTCCATCAATATGTGATTGAAATATTGCTCCTTTAACTCTATCAATTTTATTGAATTTTGATAATGACATCACTTGATAACCACCAGAATCTGTCAGAATAGGAAGCTTACAATTCATAAATTTATGTAAGCCACCGACTGCCTCTATTCTCTCTGTTCCAGGTCTAATCATTAAGTGATATGTATTTGAAAGTATTATTTGACTTCCTGTTTTAATAATATCGTCAATAAAAACACCTTTTACTGTAGCTTGAGTACCAACAGGCATAAAAGCAGGAGTATTAATCTCACCCCGGTGTGTTTGAATTAATCCAACACGATAATTTTTATTTTGATGTTGTACGCTAAAAGAAAAATTCTTTTTTATGTCTTCCATCCATTAAATTCTACTCAGATTTAAAGCTAATTATTTTATCTGGGTTAGAAACAGATCCATTGGGTCCATCCCCTTTTGTAATCATGTCAACAAACTCCATACCCTCAATAACTTTTCCAAATACTGTATATTGTCTATCAAGATGCGGTGTTGGACCAAAACATATAAAGAATTGACTATTTGCACTATTTGGGTCTGAAGATCTTGCCATTGATAACGTTCCTCTTTCATGAGGTAAATCATTAAATTCTTCTTTAAGATCAGGCATATCAGACCCACCCATGCCAGCTCTACTTAAGTTAAAACTATCAGAAGATGAATTTCCAAATTGAACATCTCCAGTTTGGGCCATAAAACCATCGATTACTCTGTGGAATACAACACCATCATATTTTCCACTATTAGCTAGTTCTGTTATTCTTTTAACATGGTTTGGTGCCACGTCTGGAAATAATTCAATTTTTAAATTTCCGTCTTTTAATTTTAGTATCATTATGTTCTCCTTTGCATTTAAAGCTGTTGTTAATAAAAATATTGATAAAAATAAAATACTAATTTTTTTAAGCATAAATCTCTTTTAATGATTTGATTGTACTTTTGGTTGTAAACTTCCTTAAATCACCTTTGTGTAAAGCTATTTCTTTAACAAATCTTGATGAAATAATCTGATTTTCAACATCAGACATAAGAAAAATTGTTTCTACTTTATTATTTAATTTTCTATTCATTCCAGCTAATTGAAACTCATATTCAAAATCAGAAACAGCCCTTAAACCTCTAAGGATTAGGTTTGACTTATATTTTTTACATAATTCAGTTGTCAAAGAGTTAAATTTTATCACTTGAATTTTATTTTTTGAAAGTTTTAAGTCTCTATATAAAGCTTTTGTAACAATTTTTAATCTTTCATCAATTGGAAATAAAAAATTCTTTTCATTACCATCAGATATGCCAACAATGATTTTATCTGTAAATTTTAAAGCTTTTTTAATAACATCAATATGGCCATTTGTTATTGGATCAAATGTCCCTGGATATATAGCTATATTTTTCATTAAACCAAATTATCGTCTAATTTAATTGATGAGACAACCTTTTCATCGCCAGTTAATTTTATAATTCTTACTCCCTGTGTGTTTCTTCCGGCAATTCTTATTTCCTTCACAGCAGTTCTTATAACTCTACCTTTATTTGTTGAAATTAATATTTGATCGCCCTCAAACACAGGGAAGGATGATGAGACATTACCGTTTCTTGGGGAATTCACAATACCGATTATCCCCTTACCTCCTCGATTTGTAACTCTAAAATCGTAATGAGATGTTCTTTTGCCATAACCATTTTCTGTGATTGATAATATAAATTTTTCTTTTGCTTTAACCTCAGATTTTTCATCTTTAGTTTTACTTTTATTTTTTTTAATATCGTCTTTATCAATTATAGATAATGAAACAATTGTATCCTTTTCTGAAAGATTAATACCTCTTATACCCTTAGAAGATCTTCCCTTGAAAACTCTTAGTTTTTTTGATTCAAACCTAATACATTTGCCGAATTTTGTATTTAGCATTATATCTTGATCATCTGTGCATATTTTTACACCAACAATTAAATCATCAGAGTCTAATTTCATTGCAATTTTACCAGAAGCATTAATTGATGAAAAATCCTCTAAATTATTCTTTCTTATTTTCCCTTTGCTGGTTGCAAATATTATATGCATATTTTTTTTATCAATATCTTCATCTGGAAAAGGCATAATCGAACTTATAGATTGATGATTTTTTAAGGGTAAAATATTAAAAAGTGATTTTCCTTTAGATGAAGCGGATCCTTCAGGTATCTTCCAAGCTTTAACTTTGTAAGCTAAACCCTCTGTAGAAAAAAATAATAATGATGTATGCGTATCTACAGATAATGTTTGAACAACCGAGTCTTCTTCTCTTGTTTTAATTCCTGTTTTTCCTTTTCCACCTCTTTTTTGCTGTTTCACTCCACTCAGGGCTCCTCTCTTAATATATCCTTGAAGCGTTATTGTTATTATTACTGACTCTTTTTGAATTGTTTCTTCAATATCATAATTTAAGACAGCATCTATAATTTTTGTTCTTCTGGGTACAGAGAATTTGTCTTTAATTGTCTGGAGATCGTTACTTATTACTCTTAACAACTCATTTTTAGAATTTATAATCTTTTTATATTTTGAAATCTCTTCAGCTAATTTTTTGATTTCTATTTCTATTTCGTTAATTCCGATAGCAGTTAATTTTTGAAGTCTTAGTTCCAATATTGATACAACTTGATCCTTAGATAGAACATATTTTCCTTTGTAATTTTTACTATCAACTAATTTAATAAGTTTCGATGCTTGGTTTATTTTCCAAGTAGTTTTTAAAAGTGAATTTTTTGCTTCTTCTGGATTTTTTGATGATCTGATAATTTTAATGACTTTATCTATATTTTCAACACTGACAGATAATCCTAATAAAATGTGAACTCTCTCCTCTGCCTTTTTAAGATCAAATTTAGTTTTTTTAATAACTACATCTTCTCTAAATTTTAAAAAATTTTCTAAAAAATCTTTGAGAGTGCAGGTCTTAGGTTTTTGATCAACAATTGCCAATGAATTAAAACCAAACGATGACTCTATTGAGGTGTACTTATATAACTGTCTTTTCACTGTTTCTGGTTCAACATTTCTTCTAAGATCAATTGATACTCTTATACCTTCACTATTAGATTCGTCTCTTATATCACTTATACCCTCAATTTTTTTATCTCTTACTAGTTCTGCAATTCTTTCATTTAAATTAGATTTGTTAATTTGGTAAGGTATTGATGAAACTACAAGTCTATCTTTACCATTTTTTAAATTTTCTACTGAAATTTCTCCACGTATTTTAAAAGATCCTCTTCCAGTTTTGTATCCTTGCTTTATTATATCTTTTCCAATTATTAACCCTCCTGTTGGAAAATCTGGTCCAGGAATATGTTTCATTAACTCATTGATTTTAATATCTTTGTTTTTAATTAAGGCTAAAGTTCCATCCACAACCTCCCCTAAATTATGAGGTGGTATACTTGTTGCCATACCAACAGCAATTCCCCCAGCTCCATTAACGAGAAGATTTGGATATTGAGCAGGCAATACAACAGGTTCTTGCTCTGTTTCATCGTAATTACTTTTAAAAGATACGGTATTTTTTTCTATATCATCAATTAAAAACTGTGAAACTTTTGCAAGTTTAGTTTCCGTGTATCTCATTGCTGCAGGAGGATCCCCGTCTATAGAACCAAAATTACCTTGTCCATCCACTAAAGGTAAGCTCATTGAAAATTCTTGAACCATTCTAACTAGAGCATCATAAACTGCTTGATCACCATGGGGGTGGTATTTACCTATTACATCTCCAACAATTCTTGCTGATTTTCTAAATTGTTTTGACCAATCAAAACCACCTTTGTGCATTGCATATATAATTCTTCTGTGAACAGGTTTTAATCCATCTCTGATATCAGGTAATGCCCTACTTACTATAACACTCATAGCGTAAGAAAGATATGATGAGCTCATCTCATCATACATTGAGATTGGCTTAATATTATTTATTTTTGGAATTTCGTTTTTTTCCATGTTAATTAAAATGGAATATCGTCGTCTAAACCACTTTGATCTGGTGCAGGCGCATCATCAAAATTTTGTTTATTATCTTGTGACGCAATATTATTTTGATTGCCACCTCCAAGCATCGTTAAAGATGAATTGTAACCTTGAATTAAAATTTCGGTTGAGTATTTATCTTGACCACTTTGTTCGTCTTTCCATTTTCTTGTTGAGAGCTGTCCTTCAACGTACACTTGTGCACCTTTTTTTAAATATTGCTGGACAACATTTACCAAACCTTCATTAAAAACCACTACTCTGTGCCATTCAGTTTTTTCTTTTTTTTCTCCAGTATTTTTATCTTTCCAGGATTGGCTAGTAGCAAGACTAAGTCTTGCTACGCTTTTGCCGTTCACCATTTGCTTGACTTCTGGGTCTGCGCCTAAACGACCAATTAATAATACTTTATTTAAACTTCCAGCCATAATATTTTAATATTTAAGAATGTTTATTATATCACTTATTAACTTGAATATTAATTATATTAATCTAAAGCAACAAAAATTATGCTTAAAAAGATAGTTATTAAGGGTGCAAAAGAGCACAATTTAAAGAATATTACACTAGAGATTCCAAAAGAAAAATTTGTTGTTATCACTGGACTATCAGGGTCTGGTAAATCATCCTTAGCTTTTGATACTGTATATGCTGAAGGACAGAGACGTTATGTTGAAAGCTTATCAGCTTATGCAAGGCAGTTTCTGGATAAGATGAAAAAACCAAATGTTGATTTAATTGAAGGATTAAGTCCAGCAATCTCAATCGAGCAGAAAAATACATCAAAAAATCCAAGATCTACAGTTGCAACTGTTACAGAAATTTATGATTACATGAGGGTTCTTTATGCAAGAGCCGGCATCCCTTATTCACCATTTACTGGACTGCCAATAACTTCTCAAACTATAAGTCAAATTGTTGATAAAATTAAAACACTCCCAAAAAAATCAACAATTTTTTTATATGCACCAGTTGTTAGAGGAAGAAAAGGAGAATATAGAAAAGATATACTTGGTTATAAGAAACGAGGATTTAGAAAAATTAAAGTTGATAATAAACTTTATGATATAGATGAAGTCCCAGAGCTGAATAAAAAATTAAAACACGATATAGCAGTTCTAGTTGATAGAATTGTTTTAAACGCTTCATTAGGAAATAGATTGGCTGAAAGTGTTGAAACTGCTGTTAATCTAGCAAATGGACTAATGTTTGTAGAATATGAAGACGAAACGCTTCCAAAAAAATTTAGAAAAACTGAAAATTTAATCTTTTCAACTAAATTTGCTTGTCCTGAAAGTGGTTTTACAATTGAAGAAATAGAACCGAGACTTTTTTCTTTTAATAGTCCATATGGTGCATGTGAAGAGTGCGAAGGTATAGGTGTTAAATTAAATGTAGATCCAAAATTAGTTGTTCCCGATGAAAAAAAAACTATAGCAGATGGAGCTATAGAGCCTTGGTCAAAATCATCCTCACTATATTATGCGCAAACTTTAGCTTCTATAGCAAAACATTACGGATTTTCATTGAATGATAGATGGTCAAGACTTTCAAAAAAAATTAAAGATGTAATATTATTCGGATCTGATGAGGAAGAAATCAAATTTTCATATGATGATGGATATGAAAAATATTCTCATAAAAAAACATTCGAAGGAGTGGTAAACAATTTAGAGAGAAGATTTTTAGAAACTGATAGTGATTGGAAAAGAGAGGAAATATCTCAATACCAATCAGATACAAAATGCGAAAGATGTAACGGTCACAGATTAAAAGATGAAGCACTTTGTGTTAAAATTAATGATCTAAATATAAGTGAAGTAACGGAAAAATCTATATTTGATGCAAAAGAATGGTTTAAATCACTCGAGACAAAATTAGATAAGCGTCAACTTAAAATCGCTCAGCACATTTTAAAAGAAATTAATGAAAGATTAAATTTTTTACTTAATGTTGGTCTTGACTATTTAACTCTATCAAGAGAGTCTGGAACCTTGTCTGGCGGTGAAGCACAAAGAATAAGACTTGCTTCGCAGATAGGTTCTGGATTGACAGGAGTATTATATGTGCTTGATGAACCATCTATTGGTTTACACCAAAAAGATAACGTAAAATTAATAAATGCATTAAAAAGACTTAGAGACTTAGGTAATACAGTCATAGTTGTAGAACATGATACTGAGACAATGGAAAATGCAGATCACATAATCGATCTTGGCCCTGAAGCTGGGAATAAAGGAGGCGAAGTAATTGCACAAGGATCTTATAAAGACATATTAAATAATAACGATAGTATTACAGGAAGATACTTATCAAACAAAAGCTATATACCAATACCAAGAACTAGAAGATTAGCAAAAAATGGAAGATTTTTAGAAATTAATGGAGCAAGCGGAAATAATTTAAACAACGTAAATCTTAAAATTCCACTTGGAAGTTTTACCTGTGTAACGGGTGTTTCAGGAAGTGGTAAATCAACATTAATACTTCAAACTCTTTACAATGCTTTAAACCTTACTCTTAATAACAATAAATCAAGAAAAATTCCAAAACCATTTAGAGGATTTAAAGGTATTGAATTAGTTGATAAAATTATTGATATAGATCAATCCCCTATTGGTAGAACTCCAAGATCTAATCCAGCGACTTATACTGGTGCGTTTGGTCCAATAAGAGACTGGTTTACTAATTTACCAGAGTCAAAAAGTAGAGGTTATAAACCTGGAAGATTTTCATTTAATGTTAAAGGGGGAAGATGCGAAGCATGTGAGGGTGATGGAGTAATAACATATGAAATGCATTTTTTACCTGATGTTTATATAACTTGTGATGAATGCAAAGGAACTAGATATAATAGAGAAACATTAGAAATTAAATTCAAAGACAAAAGTATTGCAGATGTTTTGGATATGACCGTTGATGAGGGGTGTGAATATTTTGAAAATATTTCTAATATTAAAACTAAATTACTTACACTTAAGAAAGTCGGTTTAGGATATATAAAAATTGGTCAACAAGCAACTACTCTATCAGGTGGTGAAGCCCAAAGAATTAAATTAGCAAAAGAATTATCTAAAAGATCTACTGGAAGAACGATATATATATTGGACGAACCCACAACAGGACTGCATCAACACGATATTAAAAAATTATTAGAAATTTTACATACCTTTGTTGCAACTGGAAACACTGTTGTTGTTATTGAACATAATTTAGATGTTATAAAAACTGCTGATTATATAGTTGATATGGGTCCAGATGGTGGTGTAAAGGGAGGAAATATCATAGCTGAAGGTAAACCTGAGGAAATTATTAATGTAAAAGATAGTTATACAGGAAAATTTTTGAAACCAATGTTGGACAATAAGTTCAAAAAAACTGCTTAAATTTTTATTAAAAATGTTATAAATTACAAATATTATGACTTCGATTCTTCAATCATTATCTAAAACAGTTCATATCTCTTTAGCATTATCCATTTTACTATTTTTAGGTTTATACTTAGGAAATGATGGTTTTGATATTGACGTAGTTTTTTGGAGTTGGTTATTTAGATTTATACATGTTGTTGTTGCAATTATGTGGATCGGGTTACTCTGGTATTTTAATTTTGTTCAAATACCAAACATGGCTAAAATACCTGACGAACAAAAACCAGCGATTGGAAAAGTTATAGCTCCAGCAGCTCTTTTTTGGTTTAGATGGGCAGCCTTAGTTACAGTCATATCAGGATTAATCTTAGCTTATTTTAACGGTTATGTTCATCAAGCTATGACATTAGGAATTGGATCAGGTGGTGGTAAAGCAACAGCTATAGGAATTGGTATGTGGTTAGGAATTATAATGGCATTTAATGTTTGGTTTGTAATATGGCCAAATCAGAAAAAGGCATTAGGTATTATTGAAGTTGAAGCTGATGTAAAAGCTAAATCAGCAAAAACAGCGATGTTATTTTCAAGAACAAATACACTTCTATCTTTGCCAATGCTTCTGACGATGGTAATAGCTCAAAACCTATATTAATCTTTTTCTTCTTTAACTATTGTTCTTTGGCTGACATTCAGTGCAACTAAAATAGGATTTGCAATATATATTGAAGAGTAAGTTCCAAAAATAACTCCTAATATCATTGCTAAAGAAAAGCCTTTTAGTATTTCACCACCAAATAAGTATATTGAAAAAAGAGCTAACAATGTAGTTACAGATGTAATTATTGTTCTAGATAAAGTTTCATTAATTGAAATATTAGTTAAGTCAAAAATTTTAATATCGGAATACTTTCTTAAATTTTCTCTAACCCTATCGAATATAACAACGGTATCGTTCATTGAATAACCAACAATAGTTAAAACGGCTGCAACGATTGAAAGGTTTATTTCAAGTGAAAAAATAGAAAATATACCTAATGTAATTATAACATCGTGAAATATAGCTAAAATAGCTCCTAAGCTAAACTGCCATTCAAATCTTATCCAAATATACAATAGCATCGCCGCAAGCGATAAACTTATAGCAATAATTCCTGATTTTAAGAGTTCTGAGCTTACTTTAGGACCAACATTTTCTACTCTTCTAAAGTCGACATCGCCAATAGAGCTTGATAATTTATTTTGAATATTTTTAATAAATTCAGGATCATTTGAATTTTGCTTTTCAAACTTAACAATAAAGTCTGTTTCATTGCCAAATTTTTTGACAGATACATCGCCTAAATTCATTTGATTAAAGCTATCTCTAATAAGACTAATATTATTCGTTTTATCTGTAGTTCTTAATTCAATTAAAGTACCACCTTTGAAATCAACACCATAATTTAAACCTTTAAAAATTAAAAATACTAATGAAACCACTATTAGGATAAGTGATAATATATTAAATTTTCTGTAGAACTTATTAAAAGAAATATTACTCATTTAAAGTAACTGCTCCTTATCTTTATTTTTGACTACATACAAAGAAGTTAACAATCTTGCTATGAAATAAACTGAAAACAAAGTGGTCAAAATTCCAACACCTAAAGTTACTGAAAAACCTTTTACAGGTCCTGACCCCATAAAAAACAAAATGAATGCTGCAATTAAAGTTGTAATGTTTGCATCTAAAATAGTTGTTCTTGATTTTGTATATCCAGCATCAAAAGCTATTATTGGATTTTTTTCATTTTTAGTCTCTTCTTTTATACGTTCAAAAATCAAAACATTTGCATCAACAGCCATACCAACTGTTAAAATAATACCTGCAATTCCAGGCAAGGTTAATGTTGCTTCAAACAAAGTTAGAATACCAATTAGCAAAAAGAGATTTGAAACAAGAGCTAAATTAGCAATTAATCCAAATGCTCTATACTTATAAATCATAAATAAAATCACTAGCAAGAAACCTATAAATAAAGATAAAATACCAGCGTCTATTGAGTCTTGACCTAAATCTGGTCCAACCGTTCTTTCTTCAATTATATTTAAAGGTGCAGGTAGAGCTCCAGATCTAAGTAGCAATGCAAGGTCTGTTGCAGACTGAAAGGTAAAATCACCTGAAATTTGTCCAGATCCACCAATTATAGGTTCTCTAACTGAAGGAGCACTAATTATTTTACCATCTAAAACTATTGCCAATTGTTTGCCAACACCAGTACTCGTTGCTTTACCAAATTTTTTGGCACCTACTCTATCTAAACTAAACGAAACTACTGTTTCGTTTGTTTGAGAATTCATAGTTGGCTTTGCATCAACTAGATTATCACCACTTAAAATTATTCTTTTACTTACAATTGCGTCTCTGGAACCATCTTCAAAAGATAGTTTTTCTGTTCCAAACGACTCTTCATTATTTTGTGAAATAAATTGGAATGTGAGATTTGCAGTTTTTCCAAGTAAAGATTTAATTCTATTTGGATCATCTAAACCAGGTAATTCAACTAAAATTCTATCATTTCCTCTTTTTAGAATATTAGGTTCATTTGTTCCAACTTCATCAACTCTTCTTCTTACAATTTCTATTGCCTGATCTAATGAAGAATTTTTTAATAAGACTAAACCATATCTAGAATAATTTAACGAGAAAAGATTTCCATCTTCTAAAACATCGAATTCATGAGATTTGTATGTTGGATAATAAGTATTAACATCACTTTCTTTATCATTTAAAATATTTTTGACATTTTCAATTTCATTATCTGTTGTTTCAAATAAAATTGTGTCACCTTTGAGTGAAAAATTTTTAAGAGTTATTTTCTTTTCCTTAAAATATCTCTTTAATTCAATTATTTTTGCCTGTAGTTTTTGAGTAATTACTGGTCGATTATCTATCTCAAGAAGTAAGTAAGATCCACCTTGTAAGTCTAAACCTAAATTTATATTTTTTGAAAAAAATTTGTCATCAAATTTAACAAAATTTGAAAAAGCGAAATAGGAAAAAATAATTGTAAAAACAATTACTGAAATTATTCGTAATTTTGAAAAGTATAACACTTTTTTATGATGTTATTTTTTTGGTTCTGTAGAGCTTACTAAACCTTGAATTCCAGTTGCTCTGACAACTTCGACATTCACATTATCAGAAATTTTTACCTCAACTTTTTCGTTATCAATTATTCTTTCAACAGTGCCAACTATTCCTCCAGAGGTTATGACTTTGTCTCCTCTTTTAAGGGCTTCAACCATAGCTTTGTGATCTTTTACTTTTTTCTGTTGAGGTCTAATTAGAAAAAAATAGAAAATAACAAAAATTAAAACTAATGGTATAAATTGTCCAATTCCAGCATCCATAACGTATCCTATTAAGTTAAGGCTATTTATCCTATCTATTATTTAAACTCAACTCTTAATTGATAGAAATTTTATCTATATTTGGCATATATGGCTTAAGTACTTCGGGTATCAAAATTGATCCATCTTCAGTTTGATAATTTTCCATAATAGCAATCATAGTTCTGCCAACTGCTAAACCACTACCATTAAGTGTGCCAACAAATTCTTTTGAATTATTTTGTCCTTTATATCTAGCTTTCATTCTTCTTGCTTGGAATGTGCCACAAGATGAGCAACTAGATATCTCTCTATATCTATTTTCAGATGGGAGCCAAACTTCAATGTCATAGGTTTTTTCTGCACTAAAACCCATGTCACCAGTACATAAAACAATTTTTCTATAAGGAAGTTTTAACTCGTCCAATATCATTGAAGCAGAATTAGACATTCTTTCTAATTCTTCTGAACACTTGTCGTTTTCAACAATACTTACTAATTCCACCTTATAAAATTGATGCTGCCTAATCATACCTTTTGTATCTTTACCATAACTACCCGCCTCTTTTCGAAAACATGGTGTTGATGCAACTACTCTAATAGGTAATTCATTCTTTTCTAAAATTTGATTTTTTACAATATTTGTCAAAATTACTTCAGCGGTTGGTATTAAAAACTTTCTTCCATCACCTTCGTCTAATTTAATTTCAAACTGATCATTTTCAAATTTTGGTAGCTGTCCAGTGCCAAACATTGTTTCAGCGGTTGCAATTAATGGAGGCGATATTTCTGTATAACCATTTTTTTGAGTATGTGTATCAATCATAAAATTTGATATTGCTCTTTCCAATTGAGCTAATTCTTTTTTAACAAATACAAATCTAGAACCAGTGGTTTTCGTTGCTAAGTCAAAATCAAGCATATTTAATTTATCTCCTAGTTCATAATGAGATTTAGGCACAAAATTAAATTCTTTTATTTCTCCCTTTTTTTCTATTTCTTTATTAGAATTTTCATCTTGTCCTACTGGAACATCAATTAAAGGTATATTCGGTATAGAAGATAAAATATCAGTAATCCGGTTCTGTAATTTGATTTGATTTTTGTTAATTTCTTCAATCTTTAAAGAGAGCTCTTTTGATTTTTCAAATAAACTTTGGTCTTTGGATTTTGAAATAGCTTTCTTATCCATTTCAAATTTTTCTTTTTCTTGAATAAGTTTTCTATTTTCCTCATCTAAACTTAATATATTATCAAGATTTATATCAATGTTTCGATTTTTAAGTCTTTCCTTAAAGTTTTCGAAGTCATTTCTGATATCTTTAATATTGTGCATTTTTTTCTGCTGCTTTCTTTTCAATTATTCCTACTGATATTATTGATAATTCATATAAAATTAATAATGGTATACCCAAACCAATTTGAGTGATTGGATCTGGTGGAGTTAATATAGCTGCTGCTGCGAATATTATTACAACAACATATTTTCTTCTCTCTTTTAAAAATGTTGAATTCACTACCCCAATTCTAGCTAATAAACTTAATACTACTGGTAATTGAAAACTTAATCCAAAAGCAAAAATAAGCTTCATTACTAATGATAAATACTCGTTTACTTTAGCTTCTAATTGAATTGGTAAATTTGTGGCTGCCCCTAAACTCTCAAAGGATAAAAAAAACTTTATAGCTAAAGGCATTATTAAGTAATAAACTAACATACCTCCAAGCAAGAATAGAATTGGAGTTACCACCAAGTAAGGCATTATAGCTTTCTTTTCATGATTATAAAGACCAGGTGCAATAAATTTCCAAATTTGGATTAGTATAAATGGGCTTGTAATAAAAAAAGCAGCAAAAAAAGAAACCTTTAAGTATGTTAGAAATGTTTCTTGAAGAGCAGTAAATATTAATCTTCTATTTGTGTCGTCATCCTTTACTGCATTTGCATACGGTTCAACTAAAAATCCATAAATGTACTCAGAAAAATAATAACAAATTACAAATAGAATAGCTAAAAATATAAATGAGTTTATTAATCTTTTTCTTAATTCGGTTAAATGACTTATGAAACTACCTTCTTTATCTTTACTCATCTTTTTTTTTCTCTTGATTTTCTGATTTAGGTTTATCGTCTATATCAGTATTTAAAGTTTCATTTGTCAAATCACTGACTTGTCCTTGAACATCACGAACATATCTTTTTGCTGAACCAATCCATGAACCGATTTTTTTTAACATGTAAGGAAAATCTTTAGGACCTACGACAATAATTGCTATTGAGACTATAATTAATATTTCTAGCCAGCCAATTGACGGCATTTGTTATTCTTTTTTATTAGAGTCTTGATTTTCTGAAATATTTTTAGTTTGGTCTTCATCAGTAACATCTGTAGCCATACCTTTTTTAAAACTTTTAATTCCTTTAGCTACATCACCCATCAGACTAGAGATTTTTCCTCTACCAAAAAGTAATACTACTAAAATTACTACAATTGCTATTTGCCAAAATCCTATACTCATAAATTATTTATAACCTTATTATTGATTTATTAAAAGTGATTTTTTAAGTTTCGTCAGATTTAAGGGTACTGCTTAACATTTCATCAATATCAGAATAAATATTTTCCTTTTTATCGACTTGTTTTTCTTTAAAAAATTTGCCTGTTCCAAATATTGAAGAGTCTACACTTGATGTATCAATTAATCCTGCTGAACCTAATTCATTCACGGTTGGTAAATCTGACAATTTTTGCAGATTAAAATGGCTTAAAAATTCATCTGTGGTTCCATATTGTATTGGTTTGCCAGGAACATTTTTTCTACCTTCATGTTTAACCCAATTTAACTCCATTAGAATTTCTAAAGTATTAGTTCCAAAAGCTACACCTCTAATCTCTTCAATTTCAGACCTTGTAACCGGTTGATGATAGACAATAATAGCAAGAGTTTCGATTGCAGCTCTAGATAATTTTTTTTCAACAGTTTTTTGTTCTGACATTAAAGAAGATAAATTAACTGCAGTTCTAAATGACCATTTATTAGATATGCAAATCAAATTAATACCTCTATTAGAGTAGAAATCTCTTAGTTTTTCCAGCGATTGTTGAATATCTGTTGATTTAGATAATTTTGACTCTATTGTTTCAACTGAAAGAGGTTCAGCAGCAGCAAATACTATAGCCTCAATCTCTCTTTCTACATCAGTGAGTTTAGTTGGAAAACTTACAATATTATTTTTTTTAGTTTTGTTCATTAATTTTCCTTAACATAGATATCATCGAATAATTCTTTTTGTTTTAAAGATATATTTCCTTCTTTTACCAATTCTAAAGAGCCAGCGAAAATTCCTGCTTTACCTGTTCTTTTTAAATTAGGAGACTTATTAAATCCAGAAGGAACCAACTCAGACAAATTTTTCCAATCATTGAGTGTACCAAAGAACTCTTTTATTCTTTTAATAGCATCTTCAGTAGTAAAAACAGGAAGTTTAGGTATGTTCATAGTATGAAAATCTTTAGTCATGACTATTCCTGAATATGCTTTTAATAATTCAAATAATGTTAAAGAAACTTTTTTGTCGTATATCGACTTTACACCACTTTTAGAGCCACGCATAAAAACATCTCTACCTAATCTTTTTCTGTCTAACATTTGAGATGATAATAATCTAATTAATTCTAATTTTTTTAATTGTAATTTAAGTTTCTCAGCAACTTCAAAAGCTTTAAACTCCTCCTCATCGGTTTCAGGAAGTAATAATTTTGATTTCAAATAAGTAAGCCAAGTTGCCATTAACAAATATTCAGAAGCTATTTCTAAATTTATATTTTCTTTTTCTGTTAAATATTGATGAAATTGATCAGCAAGTTTTGTAATAGAAATTTCTTCTAAATCAACTTTTTGCGATTTAGCAAGATCAAGCAATATTTCAAGGGAACCACTGAAATTATTTAAATTTACATTAAAGTCTAAAGAATCATCGGACATAGTAAATTACTCTAACCTATAATTTTTATTAATTGTGATGTTTTTTTCGTTACAAATTTGTCTAATTTTGGTGAATTTTGTGCAACTGTAACCATTTCACTTAAATTTCCATTGCAATGTAAGGCTAAATTGCATCCTGCTAAAAAAGATTTTTTTACTCTAATATCAAGTTTATCTTTTAAAGCTTTCATTGAAAGATCGTCTGTTAAAATTAAATTTTTAAATTTTATTTTATTTCTTACTAAACTAATGATTTTCTTTGAATGAGTAACATTGTTTTGTGGATCAATTTTTTGAAATAGTAAATGGCCTGTCATTGCGATCAATGCTTTCTTGTTTTTAAAAGTATAAAAATCATTTTTTAGTAAATAATCCTCATTTTTGGTTATTTTGGGAAGATTTTTATGACTGTCGACTTTAGCTAAACCATGCCCTGGTATGTGTTTCATCACTGTTGCAACACCATTTTTATGAAAATGATGGATACAAATATCTCCCATTGTTGATACTATTTTTTTGTTACTTGAAAATGATCTGTCATCAACAATCTTATGAAAATTTTTTCTTTTAAGGTCCAGAACAGGAACTGTATTAATATTTATACCTAATAATTTTAATAAGTATGAAATTTGTTTAACATAGACATTATAATAGATATCAAATTTTTTTTTATCTTTATTAAATAGTTTGCCAAAATATTCTGCTGAAAAAATTGAATTATCAATAAATTTCCTTAATCTACTAACTCTACCACCCTCCTCATCTATCATAATAGGATAATTTTTATTTTTAAAAATTTTTTTAATGGAATTTGTTAATTCTTGTGTTTGATTAATAGAATTTATATTTCTAGAAAATAAAATAATTCCCCATGGTTTATATTTTTTTAAAAAACTTATTTCCTTTTGGGTAAGATATTTACCTTTTATACCGCATATAAAAGATCTATGAGATTTATTTGTCATTATAAAGGAGTTCCCAAAAAGAATATTTATTTTTTTTCTTATTATTTTTAAATTCTACATATTCAATAATATTTTCTGTATCATTTTCTAATAATATAAGATCTTTTTCTATATTATTAATTTTTTCATCAATTGAGGAAAGTGATCTGTAAGATTTTTTAATGTTTTCATCAGAAAAATAGTATCTGGCAGTAAAAAAAATGAAGAAGAAAATTATAATAAGAAAAAAAAGATACTTTAGTTCTTTAATCATTACATTTTTTCAGGGGTTTCTACACCCAAAATATTCATACCTGTTTTTAAAGTATTGGCTATAGATTTAAGGAAAACTAGTTTTTCCATTTGAATTGTATTATCTTGATCTATAAATCTTTTAGAAGCATCATCCTTACCCATATTCCAATAAGAATGAAACTCAGAAGCTAATTCGTATAGATAAACTGAAATTCTGTGTGGTTCTAATTTTTCTGAAGAAACTTCAACACATTTAGGCCATTCACTAATTTTTTTGAATAGCTTTATTTCCTCATTGCCAAAATTAAAATCTGAATTCTTTATCTCAAGATTGCTATTTATATCAGTTTGGGTATTTCTAAACACAGACGAAATTCTAGCATATGCATACTGAACATAATAAATAGGGTTTTCTTTAGATTTTTCTTTTACTTTATCAAAATCAAAATCAATTTCAGCATCACTACTTCTACTTAACATAATAAACCTTGTTGCATCTTTACCAACTTCATTAATAAGATCCTCAATAGTTATATAATCGCCTTTTCTTTTAGACATTTTAAAAGGTTTTTTGTCCTTAATGAGTTTTACTAACTGACTTACTTTACAAATTAACTTATTTTTTTCACCTGATAATGCTTCAACTACTGAAGTTATTCTTTTTATATAGCCAGCATGATCAGCACCAAGAATATTTATAAGAATATTAAAATTTCTTTTTAATTTTGTATTGTGATAAGCAACATCACTTGCAAAGTATGTCCATGATTTGTCTTCTTTTTGTAAGGCTCTGTCTTTATCATCACCAAAGTTTGTAGATTTAAACAATAATTGCTCTCTTTCTACCCAGTTTTCTTTGCTTTCTCCTTCGGGTGCTTTAATTTTTCCCTCATAGATATATTTTTTTTCTTTTAGATTTTTAATTACTTCATCAACTTCATTATTATTTATCACATCAGTTTCACTTGCAAAATTATCGTGCTTTATGCCAAGATTTTCCAAATTGATTTTTATTAATTTTAAAGATTCTTGTATAGAAAGTTTTTTTAGTTTTTCAGAAACTGATTCAAAATTTTTAAAATCTAAATCTTTATTTTTTGAAATTATTTTTTTTGCTATATCTATAAGATAGTCTCCAGGATATAATTCGTTGTCGTTTATCGGAAAAGTTTCATCGTAAAGAATTTCTTTTATTCTTAAATAAACGGATTTTGTAAAATGAGAGATTTGATTTCCATAATCATTTACATAATATTCTTTGGTAACTTTATGACCGTTAAAAGATAAAAGATTAGATATTACATCTCCAAGTATGGCGCCTCTAGAATGGCCTACGTGCAAAGGTCCAGTTGGATTTGCAGATACAAATTCTACTAAAAAACTATTTTTTTTTCCACTCGTGCTACTTCCATATGATGAATTATTTAAGACATCTAATATAAAGCCATTCCAAAATTCATTTTTTAATTTTAGATTGATAAAACCTGGTTTTTCAATGCTAATTTCATCGATATTTTTATCACTATCTTTTATCAAGTCAGCTATCTGTTTAGCAAGATCAAGAGGAGGTTTTTTATTAATTTTAGATAATACCATTGCAACATTTGTGGAAATATCGCCAGTAAATTTTGCAGGTGGTATATCAACATTTATGCCTGATAAATTATCTGGCAACTCTAACAAATTATCTTTATGGGCAGACTTAATAATTTTTTCTATCTTTAATAAATAATTTTCAAATATATTCATTTGTATGACTTGTATAATTGTATTGCATATCTATCAGTCATTCCTGAGATATAATCAGAAATTGCTCTATATTTATTATTTTCTATAAATTTATTGACAATAAACTTTTTTGGTTTCTTTTCTATTATTTTAAATAAATTTTCTACTATTTTCTTTCCATGATTATTTTTCAATTGCACAGTCTTATTATTATACATATTTAATTTTAAAAAATTTTTTACTTCTTTTTCTATAGATAAAAATTTATTAGAAAAATTGATTATTTTATTTTTATACATTTGAACATCTTTTTTAGTATTAATCTTATTTTTCTTTAAATTTTTAATACTATTTTTAATAACATCTTGCACCATTAAATTTATCGAGTCTCTTATAATTTGATAAACTATAATATCTTTATTTGTGCGATTAATTTTTGTTTTATAAGATTTATAAATTTCTTTAAAAAAATTAATTTCACATAATTGATTTAAAGAAAACAATTTAGCCTTAATTCCATCTTGTATATCATGGTTATTATAGGCTATGTCGTCAGATATGGCTGCAATCTGTGCCTCAAGAGAAGAATTTTTTTTAAAATTAATTTTTTGTTTAAATTTTTTAGTTCCAATTATTCTATTTATTTTATCAATATTACGTATTGGTCCGTTATGTTTTAAAAGGCCATCCAGTGTTTCAATTGTTAAATTTAAACCTTTAAATTTTAAATATTTATTTTCTATGAACATCACTATTCTTAAGGTTTGAAGATTATGATCAAAACCACCATGCATTGCCATTGATTCATTCAAGGCTTCTTCACCAGCATGCCCAAATGGAGTATGCCCCATATCATGGGCTAGACTTAGTGTTTCAACTAAATCATCATTTAAATTCAAATACCTAGATATTGATCTTGCAATTTGAGCAACCTCTAATGAATGAGTTATTCTTGTTCTATAATGGTCACCTTCTGTATTAACAAAAACTTGGGTTTTGTGCTTTAATCTTCTAAACGATGCAGAATGGATTATTCTATCCCTATCTCTCTGAAAAGGCGTTCTAAAGGAGCTATTTGGCTCTAAAATTAAGCGACCTTTTGATTTAAAAAAACCTAATTTTGAGTAATTATTCATTCTTTAAAAATGGTAATTATTAATTATATTAGTAATAACAGCGATAAATAATGATTAAAGAAATTAAATTTACAGATAATGCGTTAAAACAAATCAATAACCTTCTATCATCTAAAGAAGAAGGTTCTTTTTTTAGAATCGCTATTAAAGGTGGTGGATGCTCAGGGTTTCAGTATGATTTCTCATTTGATAAGACACCTCAAGACGACGATTTAAGACAAGATAATATTTTAATAGATAAAACTTCAGCTGATCTTTTGAAAGGATCAGAGGTTGATTTTGTAAAAGAATTAATCGGAGACCAATTTAAAATTAGTAACCCACAAAGCAAATCATCTTGCGGTTGTGGTGTTTCGTTTTCTCTTTAATGATCATTAGCTCATGGAATGTAAATTCTATTAGAGCAAGAATATTAAATGTTCAGGAATACTTAAAAAAATTTAATCCTGATATTGTGTTAACTCAAGAAATAAAAACACAAGAAGAAACTTATCCATTTGATGATATAAAAAAATTAAAATATGAAAGTTATGTATTTGGTCAAAAAAGTTACAACGGTGTTGCAATACTTTCCAAAAAAAAATTAGACAAAATCGAAAAAGATATATTTAAAGATAAAAACAAACAATCAAGAATAATTTCAGCAGAAGCAAAGTATAAATCTAAAACTATTAAAATTATAAATATCTATACACCAAATGGTAATCCAGTAGATACTGAAAAATATGATTACAAATTATATTGGCTAAACAGTTTAATTAAAAAACTTAAAACTCTTTTAAAAAGTTATGATAATATAATTATCGCAGGTGACTTTAACATAATACCCTCTGCTGAAGATGTTCACGATCCTAAGGGATATGAAAATGATGCTCTTTTTAGAATTGAGATAAGGAAAAAATTAAGAGAAATGTTTAATTTAGGATTTCACGATGCGTTTAGATATATTTATCCAGATAAAGAGGAATATACTTTTTGGGATTACACAAGTGGTGCTTGGCAAAAAAATAATGGAATGCGGATTGATCACTTTTTAGTGACTAACAGTTTACTGAATAGTATTAAGGATGTTAAAGTTAACAAATATCCAAGAGGTAGAGAAAAACCATCTGACCATACACCAATTGAATTAGAATTAGCTTAAAGATTTAATTTTATTAACTAAATCCTCATTAATATGTCTAGGTCCTTTATCTAATCTATTCTTATGTCTTCTTTCACCAGGAAGTCTGACATCACCCATCGCTTTCATTTTTTCAAAAAATTTTGATGAATGTTCGTCCCAATTATTTTGTGATAATTTATCTGGAGATATGGCTAAAATAAACTCACCACCACTTGGAGGACCTCCATCATTATTATCCTTCTCAGCTGTCTCAAAACTAAAATTATCCCCTACTAAGGCTCCTGCAAGCAATTCGACCATCATCGCAATCCCAGAGCCTTTATAGCCGCCGAAAGGCAATAAAACACCCCCATCTGCTATTTCAGCTGGATCAGTTGTGTCCTTTCCTTCTTTTGTTAATCCTGTGCCTAATGGAACTTTATGACCTTCTCTTTTAGCAACTTGAACTTCACCCATAGCCATTGAAGCTGTTGCCATATCGTAAACAACTGGAGGTTTGTTTTTTCTTGGCCAAGCAAATGAAATTGGATTTGTTCCAAAAAGAGGTTTAATTGATCCGGCAGGCGCAACAGCTGGTTTGTAAGATGTGCATGCAAAAGCAACCAAACCTTGCTCTGCAATTGCCTCTGTTTCAGGCCACATTGCAGCCATGTGATGAGAATTTGTTATTGCTAAAACCGCTATACCATTTTCTTTTGTCGCTTTAATTAATTCAGGAATTCCTTTTTCTAACACCATTGGTGCTAAACAATTTTTTCCATCTACTTTAATGACGCTTGAGGTTATCTTTGAAACGACTGGTCTGCTTTTACCATTAATTTTTCCACTTTTTAAGCCTGAAATATATGCAGGCAATCTAAATAATCCGTGAGATAGCGAACCATCTCTTTCAGCTTTCATTATTAAATCAGATAAAATGTTTGATGTTTCTTCGTCACATCCATTAGCTAGTAAAGTTTTATTAGCTAGATTATAAATCTCTTCCAAAGTTAAAGGAATTGTTGTCATTAATTTTATTAGATCTTATTTAATTGAAAAGTTCAATTATTTTTAATGATTATGATTGTGTTCTTCGTTTAAATTATCAATATCAATTTCTTGAATTTCATTAATGGGCTTAGCTATACGCCAATTCCTTACTTTCCCATCTTCTGCTCTTTCAGTTATTATTGTCTCTATAGGAGGGCAATTAGGTTCATGACAACTTAACTCAGCCATGCTTAAAATAGATTTTTCTGGAATTTGATGTTTTTTTGAAAATACAAGTTTTAAATTTCTAATAGTTTCAGCGTTAGGTTTCTTTTTATTAAACATAAATTATTTTTTTTCCTCATCCCAAATCGATGTCCATAAAATATTTCCTCCCATGTCACCAATTAATAGATGTGAGCAATCTTTGGTTACTGCAATGGCAGAAACTTCAAATTCTGTAAAGCTTCGAATAATAATTGTATTGCTTGCCTTTTCGATTTCTGACAAAAAAACCGAACCGTCACTTAACCCAGTTAAAATTGCATTTTCATTTGGGAATGGTTCAACGAATGTAACTAATTTATTTCCTACATAAGGAAGACAAATGGGTTCTCGACCTACTGGTCCATCTCCATCGAATGGCCAACATACTGCTTCTTTAGCTCCTGATGTAGCTAAATATTTTGAGTCATCTACGAAGGCAAAACTTTTAATTTTTGCACCATATCCAGACATTGCTGAGTCAATTTTGTCTTTTAATCGCCAAAAATGTAGTTGGTTTTCCTGCATTGATGTTACCAGGTATTTACCATCAGGACTAAAAATTACTTTGTTATGAGAACCCTTCCAATTTAATTCTGATGAATTCCATTTGTTGCTATAATCTTTTTTCCAAAGAGTTACTCCTCCGTAACGAGAAACTGCCAATCTTCTGCCTTTGGCATCAAATGCTATACCTCCAATAGTGCTATTATGCTCAAATAATTTTGGCTCTTTATGATTTGGCGACCAAAGATAAACAATATTTCCAGATGAACAAACTAGACTTCCATTATTTGCTGTAACATGATCTACCCAACGCGTACCAAAGTTACCAATCTCACTAATCTTTCCATCAAGGGAAATTTTTAAAAATCGACCATCATCTCCACCAGTTAAAATATTATCACCATCTTTAGATATGCAGAGTACAATGCCTTTGTGAGCTTTTATTGGTTCAGAACTTTTGCCAGATGTAAAAATTCTTACTGTGCCATCACCAAATCCAACTGCTATTGAGTTACCAACTGTAACCGCATTAGTTACAGGAATTCCAAGTTTAAACTCTGTTCCTCTTTGTTCAAATTTAGTCTTATCTAATTCTGGGAATTGACTTGTATCAGCCTTCATGCCGATTTACAGTTTTCAAATCCTTCTTTTAAATTCATACTTTCTAGGTTTCGACCAATGAAGACTAATCGAGAACTTCGTTCTTTTCCCTCAGGCCATTTACCCATTGGTGAGGCATCCATAAGCATATGTACACCTTGAAATACATATCGATCACTTTCTCCTGTAAAGTCAAGTATACCTTTGGTTCTTAAAATATCCTGACCTTTGGTTTGTAATAGTTTACTAAACCAATCTTGAAACTTTTCCATGTCTAAAGGGGTATCAGAGACAAATGATAAGCTAGTTACATCATCATCATGCTCATGGTCATGGTCTGATGTAAGAAAATCAGGCTCAACATCTAAAACACGTTTTAAACTAAATGCATCAAGATTTAGAATCTCATTTAATGATACTCCACATTTGGTTGTATTAATAACTTTTGCAAATGGATTAATTTTTTTAATTCTTTCTTTAACAATTTCTAATCCACTTTCATCAACAAGATCTATTTTGTTTAATAATACAACGTCTGCAAAAGCAATTTGTTCTTCTGCTTCGTGATGATCAGTTAATTGTGTACTTAAATGAACAGCATCAGCAACAGTAACAATTGCATCTAGCTTTGTTCGATCAGCAACATCTTGATCGACAAAAAAAGTTTGTGCAACGGGAGCTGGATCGGCTAATCCTGTTGTTTCTACTATAATTGCATCAAGCTTATCCGCTCGCTTCATAAGACCACTTAAAATCCTGATTAGGTCACCTCTTACAGTACAACAAATGCAACCGTTGTTCATTTCAAACACCTCTTCATCAGCATCAACAACTAAATCGTTATCAATGCCCTGCTCACCAAATTCATTAACTATTACAGCATATTTTTTGCCATGCTGTTCTGTTAAGATTCTGTTTAAAAGAGTAGTTTTTCCAGCACCTAAAAAGCCTGTTAAAACGGTAACAGGAACCTGTTTGTTAGTTTCTTCCATTAATTAGATTAACATCCTTTAAAGGATTTTGACATATTTTTTATTAAATCAAAATATAAACCTTTTCCAGGATTTAAAGTTGCACCCAACGGATCAACAATACCAGTTTTAATATTCATATCTTTTGCAACAGCTTTAATGATATCTGGGTTAAATTGAGGCTCAGAAAATACACAAGCTACTTTATCGTGCTCAATTACTTCTCTGATCTCTGAAAGTTGTTCCGCGCCAGGTAATACATCTGTGTTAACTGTGAAAGCTCCTAATATATTTACATTAAATCTTTTCTCAAAATATTGGTAAGCATCATGAAAAACAATTGATGCAGTACTTTCATTAAGTTCTGCAGTTACATCATTTGTAAGTTTATCAATTTCTTTATAAGCCTTACTTAAATTTGCTCTATAAGCAGCTTCATTTGTTGGGTCATTTTCAATTAAGTGCTTAGACATTTCAAATAAAATAACTTTTGCATTAATTGGGTCTAACCAAATATGTGGATCAAATTCACCGTGGTGGTGTCCTTCATGTCCATCATGATCATCGTGATCATCATGTCCACCCTCTTTTTTTGCATGTTCGCCATGTCCATGATCGTGACCATCACCTTCTGGTTCTTGAGCAATAGCCTCTAAATCTTTACCAGCTAAATCTTTAAAGAAGTGTTCATTTGCTTCAAATTCAAATGGCATATGCTCTGTAAAAAAAGCATATTTGCCATCTTTAGCAATTTTTACATCAAATACAGAAACATCTTTATTGGCATCAAAATTTAGACTGTAAGAATTATTTTTAGCTACAAGTACTTCGCCATCTTTTTTTGCTTCAACTGTTTCGCTCTCAAGTAATTTCTCAGCTGCCTCTTCAACTTCTTCTATGTCATGAGCAGATAATATTACCATTTTCATAGCTGGGTCAGCGTAGTCACCATCAACTTTAGCAAATGACCATTTGTAGGTACCAGCCTTTAATTCAAAAAGACCTGCCCATTCAAAAGCATGAGCTCCATGACCATGATCATCATGATCATCTTTTTTAGCATGATCGTCATGATCACCATGTCCGTGATCATCATGATCATCAAAAATATTTCTCTCTCTAAATTTTAATTTTATTAAACCTTTTACGTCCATGAACTCAATCTTTTCAGCTTTTGCAGCGATTGAATCTAATGGTTTCTCTAAAAAATTTTCTAAATCTTCACCTACCCAAAAAACAATGTCAGCATCTTGTAACATTTTTGCATGCGAAGGCTTCATGGCAAATCCATGTGGAGAAGCGTATCCATCGACTATTAAATCTGGTTTAGCTACACCATCCATTAAATAGCTCGCTAAAGAGTGTATTGGCTTAATTGATGCAACGACTTTGATGTCGGCATTTGCTGATGTAAATAAAGTTAAAAATGATAGTATTGTTAAGATTATTGAAGATTTTTTTAGATTTTTCATAATATTTGGTTATTGTTAATTGTTATAATATAACGCTGTGTAATAATATAACATATTTAAGTCAAGTGAATAAATGAGCATAGGAAATAATATTTTAGTAAAATTAAACAATGTTGGTTTTCAACAAAATCAAAAGTGGCTTGTGCAAGGTGTTTCTTTGCAAGTCGAAAAAGGTAAAATTGTTACCTTAATTGGTCCTAATGGTTCTGGTAAAAGCACAACTGCAAAAATTGCTCTAGGTTTATTTAAAAATATTGAGGGTCAAGTTGAAAAATTCACAAATAATATTGGATATGTTCCACAAAAAATATCAATAGATTGGACACTTCCTCTAAGAGTTAGAGATTTTATGCTTTTAACAGATAATCTTACAGAAGATGTAATTGATGAAGCACTTTCATTAACTGGAGTAATTAATTTAAAAGATAAAAGTCTGGGAAATTTATCTGGTGGAGAGTTTCAAAGAGTTTTACTTGCCAGAGCTATTTCAAAAAAACCTGATTTGCTAGTACTTGATGAACCAGTTCAAGGTGTAGATTTTACAGGAGAAATTGCCTTGTATGAATTAATTAAAGAAATTTCAGAAAAATTAAATTGTGGTATTTTATTAATATCTCATGACTTACATACAGTAATGAGCGCTACTGATCATGTTGTTTGTTTAAACGGTCATGTCTGTTGTTCGGGTTCACCAAAAGAAGTTGCAAAAAATAGTGAATACAAAGCATTGTTTGGCGAACAAGCCTCTCAAACTCTTTCAATTTATGAACATAAGCACGATCATGTTCATGCTAATGATGGGGATATAAAAAAAAATTGATATGTTTGACGATTTTTTTATAAGAGCGTTGGTTGCAGGTATTGGTATTGCTTTTGTTGCGGGACCACTTGGTTGTTTTGTTGTGTGGAGGAGATTGTCTTATTTTGGAGATACACTCGCCCACTCCGCATTACTAGGTGTAACAATTGCATATTCATTAGAATTTAATATTGCTGTTTCAATATTTTTAATTTCATCAGCAATTGCATTAATTTTAATACAACTACAAAAAAAAACTAATCTTCCAAGTGATGCATTGTTAGGGCTTTTGGCCCACTCGTCATTAGCAGTTGGATTAGTGGTGATTGGATTTTTAACATTTATTAGATTTGATATTATGGGATTGTTGTTTGGGGATATATTAGCAGTTAATAAAAAAGATTTGATAACAATATGGGTTGGTGGAGCCTTAATTTTATTGGTTTTAAGATTAATATGGAAACCTTTGTTCGCCTCAACTGTAAATTATGAATTAGCACAGGCAGAAGGTCTAAACCCTGATAGAGCAAAAGCAGTCTTTACAGTCTTATTGGCCGCAATAATTGCCATATCTATCAAATTAGTTGGAGTGCTATTAATTACAGGAATGTTAATTATACCAACTGCTATGGCTAGAAATCTTTCAGATAACCCGAAAAAGATGGTGATTTTTGCAATAATAGGAGGATTGTTATCAGTGTTTATAGGATTATTCTCATCTTTAGAATTTAACACTCCATCAGGTCCATCCATAATTGCTGCAGCTCTAGTGTTGTTTATTTTTTCATTACTTAAAGTTAAACAAACAATACAATTGAAAAATTAATGGGATATTATAAAAAAATAATTAAATGCAAAAACAAGAAACATTAACTAAAAACCAAAAAATAATTTTAGATTTAATTGAAAAATCTGATCAACCATTAAAAGCATACTCAATTTTATTTGATGTTAAAAAAAAAGGTATTAATGCTCCTTTGCAAGTTTATAGAGCCTTAAACAAACTAGTGAAAATTGGAAAAATTCATAAAATAGAAAGTAGAAACGCTTTCATAGCTTGTAAAAATTCAAAATGTCAAATTGCTAATGCTACTATTTTTTCAATTTGTGAAAGTTGTGAAGATGTAACCGAAATTCATGATCATAAATTATCAGAACATCTAAGAGATTTTAAAGATAATAAAGGAATGAAATATAATAAATACAATTTAGAATTTTTTGGTCTGTGCAAGAAATGCGTTTAAAAAATGAAAATTGAATATTATTTTAGTGTCCTATCTCCGTTTAGTTATTTAGGAGCTGATAGATTTACAAAAATAGTAAGCAAATATAATTTAGAGGTTATAGAAAAACCACTTGATTTAGTTGGTGAAATTTTTCCAAATACTGGTGGGTTGCCAGTTCCTAAAAGACATCCTGCAAGACAAAAATATAGACTTGTAGAACTGGAGAGAATTTCAAATAAACTGGGTTTGCCGATTATTAAAAAGCCAAAGTTTTTTCCACCTAAAGACCCACACTTACCAGCAAAATTTGTAATAGCTTCAAATAAATTGGGTAATAAACTTCATTTTGGAAATGAATGTTTAAAATATTTATGGTCTATGGATAAAGATCTTTCTGATCACAATACACTTCAAGAAATTTGTGAAAAATTAAATTTAAACTTTGAAGAAATGAAGAAATTAGCTTTATCTGAAGATGTGAACTTGGAATATCAAAAAAATTCAAAAGATGCTGTTGATAACGATGTATTTGGTGCTCCCTCATATGTCTTAAATAATGAGATTTTTTGGGGTCAAGATAGATTAGATTATCTTGAAGATGCATTAAATAAATAATTTAAAATTAATAAATTTTATTAATAATTTAATTAAGCATTAATAGAAACTAATTTTAACAAATCTTTAAAATAATATTATCATAATTTAAAATGGTAATAAATTTAAAAAAAAAGGAGAGAAAATGACTGCAAATATCAGAATATTAAAATGGACAAGCACAGTTTTGACGCTTTTAGGAATATTAACTTTTTATTTAGATTACTATCCTTATAGCATGATACCTCACAGTTTAGGTATAATCGGTTGGACTATTGTTGGTACCATTACAAAGGATAAACCTTTATTAACAAATTTTTCACTACAAATCCCGATAATGATTGCAGGTATAATTAAGTATTCTTATATAACTGGGTTATTTTAACTTACTTGGATTCCGTTTGACCAAACATTTTTTACAACTGGTAAATTTTGATAAATTTTAAACCTTATTAAATCTGCTCTCTTATTATTGTCAATGGAACCCCTGTCATTTAAATTTGTAGCTATAGACGGAGCGTGACTAGCTGCTGCAAATGCTTTTGGAAGATTATCAATTTCTAAACCCCATTTGACAACAGATATAATTAATGATGATGGAATATAATCTGAGCTTAAGATATCTAAACAATCATTTTCTAAGAGTTCTTTTGCAGATATATTGCCAGAGTGTGAACCTCCTCTAAGTAAATTAGGAGATCCCATCATAACTTTAATATTGTAATCTTTAGAAGTTTTGGCTGCTTCTAATGTTGTTGGAAATTCAGCCAATCTTACTCCATATTTATTTGAATTATGAACATCATTTTCTGTGGTATCGTCGTGACTAGCCAAAATACAATCATATGATGATTTAAATTCTAAAATTTTATCTATGTGTTTCTTGCTATTTTTTTTTTGAAGATTTTTTAAGTGATCAAAATGAATTTCCATTTCATTTTCTGTCATACCGTGTTTAATTGAAAGATATTCTTTGTACTTATCTATAACTCTAAATTGCCTCTGACCTGGTGTATGATCCATTATACTAATCAGTTTTACATCGTGAGTTTCATTGTATTCGTCTAATTCATCAATCAAATTCTCCGAACAAGTTTCAGCTCTTAAATGTATTTTGTGATCAATCTTGAGAATATTATCTTTTTTAAAACTTGAAATTATATCCGAACAGTTTTTTGCATATTTTTTATATTTTCCTGTTTTTTCAATAGAACCAACTCTTAATGCATCAAAAACTGTAGTTATTCCAACAGATGCTAATTCTCTATCATGAGATAAAATTGCATTTTCTACTGGAAATGAAACTTTAGGTCTTGGTGTCATGTGTCTTTCAAGATTGTCAGTATGTAATTCAACCAATCCTGGCGAAATATAATCTTTTTCGCAGTCTATAGAACTTTTGTTATTACTTAATCCACTACTTATATCGACAATCTTGTTATCTTTAATCCTGATATGACCATGAACGATTTCATCTTTTTTAATTATCATGGCATTGTTTAAAATATATTCATGCATCACTTTTTAATACACATGAATTGTTACAAATATTTTAAATTAGAGAAAATTTATATAAGTATTATAAGTTGAATTATGAAAAAATATTCTAGATACGCTATTTATTATGCACCTCCAAAAGAGAGTAGTCTAGAAGAATTTGGCAGATATTGGTTCGGTTGGGATCCACTTAATGCAAAGTTAATAAATAACAAACATAGAATTAATTATCTAAACAGATTTGGAATTAAAAACTTAATAAACATAGATAAAAATGTTTTAATTGCAAAGAAATATGGGTTTCACGGCACACTTATTCCTCCTTTTAAACTAAACAAAAATTATAGTACCAATACATTATTTAAAAAAACTGAGGAAATAGCAAAAAAATTCAAAAAATTTAAATTTTATAAATTTAAATTAAAAAAAATGAATAATTTTTATGCTTTTGTTCAAAATAAAAAAAATAATAACATTAATAAGTTATCAAATAGACTAGTTAGAGAATTATTTAAATTTAGGTCACCTCTTACAAAAAAAGAAATTGATAAAAGAAATCCCTCTAAACTAAGTAAATTACAATTAAATATTTTATATAAATGGGGATACCCCTATTTAATGTCAGAATTTAATTTCCATATGACCCTTGCATCAGAGGTCACAGGAAACAAATTGTACCTTGAGTTAAAAAAAATTGAAAGAAACAAAGAAATCATTTTAAATGAAATAAATAATTTTGATAAAATATATATATTTGGTGAAAACCAAAAAGGAATGTTTGAGAATTTAGAAAATTTTTCACTTAGCTAAAATTATTTTTTTCAATTTATTTGCACCTATAGCTATTGATTTATTATTATTTATAGTAATTATATTTTTCGGTAGTAAATTAATTTTTCTTTTTATCCTTTTATTAATTGATTTTTTGTCTTCTCTAGCTCGATTTACAAGTCTCTTTTTAATAATTGTTGATGGGGCAATAATATTAATTATTTTAACGTTATTAACTTTTTTTTTTACTTTAAAAAGTACTTTTCTTGATCCATTAAAAATTACTGTTTTACCTTCCTCTATTTTTTTTATTTCCTTAAATGGAATACCGTATGAAAAACCATGAGCTTTCCAGTAAACAAAGAAATGTTTTTTTAAAATCTTATCTTCAAAATTTTTAATTGATATGCTGTAATGATCTTCATTTTTAATATCTTTTTTCCTAGTAATGTACCTTTTTACCAAAATGGAATTAGGAATTTTTTTAATTACTTTTTTTAATAAAGTATCTTTTCCTGATCCTGATGGTCCAACGACTACGATAAGCTGACCGTTATTTTGCATCTGATATTTTTGTAATATCTATTTCCCTAGCATTTAAATATTTACGTGAATATTCATCATGAAAAATACCAATTATTGAAGATCCACTATCCTTTTTTTCATTAATCAAATTCAAAACAATATCTTTGTTAACACTATCTAAACTAGCAGTTGGTTCATCTAGTAATAAACATGGATAATTTCTAATCAGTCCCCTAGCAACATTAACTCTTTGTTGTTCTCCACCTGAAAAAGTTAGTGGCGATAAATTCCATAAGTTTTTATCTATATTAAGTTTTAGTAAAATTTTTTCAGCTTTTTCACGAACTTCATCTTGATCTGAATTTATTTCTAATAAGGGCTCCATAACAATTTCAATTGTAGGAACACGAGGTATCACTCTTAGAAATTGACTAACATATCCTATTATATTTTTTCTAAGTTCAATAATATTTCTCGGATATGTATGATCTATGTTGTGATTATTAATTTTAATTTGTCCTGATTGAAAAACATAGTTTCCATAAATCATTTTTAAAATACTAGACTTTCCAACACCTGATGGTCCTGTTAACGCTACAATTTCTCCAGGATTAATTTTCAAATTCAAATTATTAAAAACTAATATGTTTGTTTTGCCCTGATTATGAAGTGTAAATTTTTTTGTAATTTTATTTAGTTCAATCATTTTTAAACCTGTAATACTGAACTAACTAATAACTGAGTATAAGAATGTTGCGGATCATCTAATACCTGATCACAAAGTCCAGACTCAACAGCCTCCCCATTTTTCATAACAATAATTTTATCAGCTAACAATCTAATCACTGCTAAATCGTGAGAAACGATTACAACTGATAAATTTAATTCTCTAACTAATTTTCTTAACAAATCTAAAATTTTTGCTTGAACAGAAACATCAAGACCTCCTGTTGGTTCGTCCATGAAAATTATTTTAGGACTCGTAACCAAATTTTTTGCTATTTGTAATCTTTGCAACATTCCACCAGAAAATGTTCTTGGAAAATCATCTACTCTACTTTTATCGATTTCTACTTTATCTAACCATTTAAAAATAGTTTGCCTAATATTTCCATAATTTCTTTGTCCAATCGACATTAATCTTTCACTAATATTTCCACCAGCACTTACATCTAATCTTAAACCGTCTCTAGGATTTTGGTGAACAAAAGCTAATTCAGTTCTTATCAATAACCTTTTCAATGACTCAGATATTTCTAGAAAATCAATCGTTTCATTACCTGTTTCAATTAAGATTTTTCCACTATCAGGAATAAGATTGCCTGATATGGAATTTATAAAAGTTGTTTTTCCTGAGCCAGATTCTCCTACTACACCAACGACTTCCCCAGGATATAATGTCAAATTCATATTTTTGCATCCCACTTGATTACCGTAATATTTGTTTAAATTATGAACTGACAAAATTGGTTGCATTTAATTATTTTCCATTCTTTGATTACAATAATTTGTATCTGAACATATAAATGATCTATTACCGTCATCATCAGTAATTATTTCATCTAAAAAACTCTCATTTGATCCACAAATAGAACATTTATGAGGTGCCTTTGAGGGATCAAATGGATAATCTTCAAAATCAAGACTCGTTACTTCAGTATATGGTGGTATTGCATAAATTCTTTGTTCTCTTCCTGCTCCAAATAATTGAATAGCAGGGTTATTGTTCATTTTTGGGTTATCAAATTTTGGAATAGGTGATGGGTCCATTATATATCTATCATTTGTCTTTACCGGATAAGCATATGCTGTTTCTATATGACCATTTTTGGTAATATCTTCATATAACTTTACATGCATAATTCCATATTCTGATAGTGCATGCATTTTTTTAGTTTCTTGATATCTTGGTTCTAAAAACGCAAGAGGTTCTGGTATTGGAACCTGATAAACAAGTATTTGTTTTTCTTTTAACTTTTCTTCTGGAATTCTGTGTCTTGTCTGAATTATCGAAGCTTGGCTTGTTTTTTCTGTGGTCTTAATATTAGCAGTTTTTTTAAAGAAATTTCTAATTGAAACTGCGTTTGTAGTATCATCTGCTCCTTGGTCAATAACTTTTATCACATCGTCAGTTGTTAAACATGACGATGTTACTTGAACCCCTCCTGTTCCCCATCCGTATGGCATAGGCATTTCTCTAGATGAAAATGGAACTTGATAACCTGGTATACAAAGAGCTTTAATCAAAGCTCTTCTTATCATTCTTTTTGTATTTTCGTCTAAATAAGCAAAATTATAAATTTCATCTTGAGCTGCAACAGTATTTTTTTTATTTTTAAATTTAAGTACGTTGTTCATTTTTTTTATACTCTTCTCTAATTTTTCTTACTAAATCCAATTCCGCCTGAAAATCTACATAATGAGGTAATTTGATATGTTCTAAAAAACCTGTAGCTTGAATATTATCACAATGAGATATAACAAATTCTTCATCTTGAGCAGCAACACCTAAGTACTCCTCACCAAATTCTTTCCATCTCATTGATCTGTCAACCAAAGCCATAGAAATAGCTTTTCTCTCTAATTGACCAAAAACTAAACCATATCCACGGGTAAATTGAGCAGGTATTTTTTTACTACCTTTAAATTGGTTTACTGACTCACACTCAGTAAACATGACATCAGCAATATTTATTTCTATACCTAATTCTGGAATTTCAAATTGAACCTCAACGTAACCAGTTCTTAATTCACCAACAAATGCATGATTTCTAGCATACCCTCTCTGTGTTGAATAAGCTAAACCAAGAAGAAAACCTTCATCTCCTCTTGAAAGAGATTGCAATCGTTCAGATCTTGTTAAAGGAAAATTAATTGGGTTTCTTGTAATATCTTTAGATGTTTTGCCACTAGGTATTTCTTTCTGAATTAACCCTTCTTTATTTAAAAAGCTTAAAACATGTGGGATTTCTTTATCATCATATTTTTCAATCTTAGCTTTTTCATACTCTCCATCAGCAAGAAGCTTGAAATCAAGTAAACGGTGTGTGTAGTCAAATGTTGGGCCTAACTTTTGTTTACCTGGGATATCTTTAAATGTTGCAGATATTCTTCTTAGACATAACATTTTGCCAGTTTCGATAGGTTTGCTTGAACCAATTCTAGGTAAAGTAGTTCTATAGGCTCTCATTAGAAAAATTGCTTCAATCAAGTCACCTCTAGACTGTTTGATTGCAAGAGCAGACAAATCTTTGTCATATAAAGATCCTTCTGACATAACTCTATCAACACTTAAAGTTAGTTGTTCACTAATTTGTTTAATATTTAGTTCTGCTATATTTACATCCCCTCTTCTTATTTCGGATAACCAGGAATGTGCGTTATTTATTGCCTTTTCCCCACCTTTTACTGATACATACATTTTATAGCTCTCCTATTTTCAATGATCTTGGTATTGAATAAAATTTATCATTATCAACAAAATAAAAATCAAGTCCTAATGGAAATTGCTGGTTATTTTTTTTTATAACCTCTCTATCAGGTAAAAATATACTTTTAGAACTTTTAATACCAGGACCAGAAATTATGGCATTTGGTTTTTCAAATTGGGACTGGCAAATAATTGTACACGATTGATCAGGATTTTGCTCGTCCCCCTTTTTAAATTCATCTAATGGTAAAAGATCATCCCAAGTACCAATTGTAAAATTTGCATTTTTTTTATCTGTAATGTTTGCACCTGTATTAAATTTAATCCAATCAATAGTTTCTTGATTGTTAACATCACCACCTAAAAAAATATTTGAATAACTATCACAAAAAGTTTTTATTATTGAACAACTAGCTGAAAACATATTCGAAGGGGGATCTATATTTTTTAATGTCTCAATTGAACCGGGATATGAGGTTGCAAACAAAATACTTCTAAAATAATCAGCACTTACTTGAGAATTATTTTTTTTAGAAACAACTTCCATAGATTATTTATCCTCACCTCTTACCAAGGTAAAAAAATCAACTTTAGTAGCTTCTGTTTTAGATAATATTTCATTTCTTTTGTTATTTTTATATTTAATTAATTTATCAATTATATTTCTTTTAATTATTTCTTTTTTTTCAGTTTGCATCAATGCATCACACAAAGCTGCAATTTTGGATTTATATTTATTTCTACCTTGAACATAACCATGTCCTTGAATTTTTTTATCTAAACTTAATGAACATCTCGTTATAGTTACTTCTCCAACATTAAAATTATCACCTGTGACGCCTGCTTTTCCTTGAACCATAACACTGCCAATCTCAGGTTCTCTTAACCAATTATATTCTATTTTCATATTTAAATTGTCCCAAAGCGATATTAGATAATTTTCATCTGCTGTTGCTAAATAACTTAACCATTGTTTTCTTGATTCATTTTTCATAATACTATACAACTAGACAAGTACTAAAATTAAAAATAATTTCAATATATTATTTATTAAAATTTTATGACAACAAAAGATTTGCTTTGGAAGGAAATATACAATTCAATCAAAAGAGAAATTGTTTTAAATAAGTACAAAATTAATAAAAAGTTAGATTCTGAGAATGACTATGCAAAACAATTCAATGTCAATAGACACACTATAAGAAGAGCTTTTAAAGAACTTAAAGATGATAATTTAATATATTCAAAAAGAGGTCTTGGAGTATTTGTTAAATCATCAAAAATTAATTACTCAATTAGTAAAAACGTACGATTTACTGAGAATATACTTCAAGAAAACCAATCAGTAAGAATTGAAATAAAAAGTTTTGATATTGCTGAATGCAATCCTTTTGAAAAAAAAGAACTCAACTTAAAAAAAAATGACAAAGTTACACGCATAAATAGCATAGGTTTTGTCAACAATTCACCTTCTGTAATAACTTTCAGATCGATTCCTTATAAAAAATTTCCAAAATTTATTAATTATTTTGTTAAAAAACAATCAGTAACCAAAGCTTTTAATTTATTGAATATCAAACTAATTAAAAGATCAAAAACTCTAATCAATGCTGAAATTGCAGACAAAATAAAATCAAATTTATTAAATATAAATGAGGGGGAAGCACTATTAAAAACTTCATCTGTTAATGTCGATTTTAAAAACAATCCTATAGAGTTAAGTGAAAGTTATTTTATTGGATCTAAAATTCAATTTTTAATAAAAAATTAGATTTTCTACCTTAGGTTTAAATTTCATATAACTTAAACAAAATTTAAAAGATTCATTAATAATATTTTAACATTTATTAAAGATTAGAGGATTAATAAATTCCTCAAATGATTATTAAAAAAGTTAACAAATTTTTCGGTGATAATCATGCCGTTAAAAACGTTTCTTTTGAGGTTAACAAACCTCAAATGATAGGAATCATAGGTAGATCTGGGGCTGGTAAATCAACATTACTAAGAATTATAAATCGACTTACCGACGCAACAGATGGTTCGATTGAAATTGAAGGTCAAAATATTCTAGATTTAAAAAGTAAGGAAAAGAGATCATGGCAAAGAAACTGTGCAATGATTTTTCAACAATTTAATTTAGTCCCACGATTAGATGTTCTAACAAATGTAATATTAGGCAGATTAAATTATCAGGGCTCATTTAGAGCATCTTTAAAAATGTTTTCTCGAGATGAAAGAGCTGATGCTTTGATTTTACTTAACAACTTAGGTATGGCTAACACTGCTCTCCAAAGAGCTGAAACATTATCTGGAGGTCAACAGCAACGTGTAGCTATATGCAGAGCTTTGATGCAAAATCCTAAAATGATTTTAGCAGACGAACCTATAGCATCTTTAGATCCAATGAATGCAAGAATGGTAATGGAATCATTAAGAAAAATTCATGACGAAAAAAATTTAACAGTTATTTCAAATCTTCATACACTTGATACAGCAAAAACTTATTGTGATCGAATTATTGGAATGAAAGATGGTGAAATAGTCTTTGATGATTTGCCTGAAAAATTATCAGATAAACTTGCAAGAGAAATTTATGGTGCAGAGGCTGATGAAGCTTTTGAGCCACAAGTAACATCTACAGAGCTTAAAACAAAAAAAAAGATAAATGGAGATGTTGAGAAAGAATTTGCAACTGCATGAGATCAATAACTCATCGTTACAAATATAAATAAGTCGAGAGACTAAAATTATAAAAAGGAGACAATTATGTTTAATAAACTAACAAGAGTTATTGCACTTTTAGCTATGGTGTTTTTTTCAACCCAAGCTAATGCGGTAACTTACACGGGTCCAAAAATGGACTTAAGTAAATACCAACCAGAATTTAGAGTTGGTTTTTTAGGTGACGAAGCAGCTCAAGATATTATAGCTAGAAATGAATGTTTCATGCCGTATATCGAAGCCGCTTATGGTGTACCTGCTAAATTCTTTACATTTAAAGATTACGCAGGAACAATGGAGTCGATGCTAGGTGGTAATCTAGATTACACATGGTTTGGTTCATCCGGATATGCGGGTATGTATCTTAAAGATCCAACTGCAGTAGTACCAGTACTAACAAGAATGCAGCCAACAGGTGATATGGGTTACTACTCTGTTGCAGTAGCAACTAAAGCATCTGGAATTAAATCAATGGCAGATCTTAAAGGTAAATCTTTTGGTTGGGCTGACCCTAACTCTACATCAGGTTTTTTAATTCCTTCAATTGAATTAAAGGCTATGGGTATGGACCCAGATACATATTTTTCAAAAACACAGTTTTCTGGAGGACATGAAAACAATGTATTAGCGGTAATGAATGGTGATGTTGATGCTGGTGTAACATGGGTATCTGGTGTTGGTAGCTGGGAAGAAGGATATTCGTCAGGGAATTTAAGAAAAATGGTTGATAAAGGGATTTTAAATATGGACGACATTGTTCAAATTTGGTCTTCAAAATTAATTCCTAATGGTCCAATTGTGATGCCTACTTTTTTACCTGTTAGAGCACACCAAGTAATGATTGGTTTAAAGCAATGGATACACGAGAACGATCCAAAATGTAGCGAAAACGTTGCAAACGGGATTGTAAAAAAATGGGTTCCGGTGGATCATTCTTTTTACGAGTCAGTTGTAGCTGCAAGAAAAGCTAAAATTGAAGCGCAAAAAAATAATTAATTAAACCCCCTATAATTAGAGGCAAAGACTGTAAATCTTTGCCTCTGATTTATCTTTAAAATTATGACAAAAGCCTTACCTGCCAACCTAGAACAAATTGAAGTTAATTTAAAAAAATTAACAAACCAGAGAACTAGGTCCTCGCTACTTGGAATTGCAATTCTAATATTAATTTTTTTTGGTGGTACCTTGGTATCGTTAGAAGCAAATGCAGGGTCTTTTGGAAGAGGTATAGCTAATTTTTTTAACTACCCTAGAGATTTATTTGTAGACACTTTTGAGATGGGATGGAAATATTGGCCAAGAGTTATTAAGTATATTCCTGAATTAATTATTACTTTAAATATTGCTTTATTTTCAACTTCTATAGGTTTTATTTTAGCAATTATATTTGCAATTTTTTCAAGTAGGAACCTAATTAGAAACAAAAGAGTTATTCAATTTACAAAATTTTTAATGGATGTGACAAGATCATTTCCAACATTAATAATAGCAATGGTGTTTTTATATCTAATGGGTAAATCATCTTTACCAGCTGTAATTGCTATAACAATACATACTGCTGGAGCACTTGGTAAATTATTTACAGAGGCTATAGAAAATTGTGATGGAAAACCTATTGAAGGTTTAAGTTCTGTTGGTGCAACTTGGACACAGAAGATAAGATTTTCAGTTCTTCCCCAGGTACTACCTTTGTTTTTAAGTTATGGAATATTGAGGTTAGAAATTAATGTTAGAGAATCTACAATATTAGGTTTTGTTGGTGCAGGTGGAATTGGAGAAATGTTAGCGGCTCTAATTCAGTGGAATTATGGAGCTGATGTTTTAGCGTGTATGTTCTTACTGGTTGGTACGATAATTGCATTAGATTATTTGTCTGCATATTGGAGACATAAATTAATTGGAGCAAATCAATGAGTTCTAGTTTAGCTATTCAAAGAGAAAATATTCGTAAATTATTTCCTGACACATTTAAACAAGCCAGAAAGAGTAGATTAAGAGGCCAAATAATTTTTTTTCTCGTCTTAGTATATTTAATAGTAGGTTTTTTTACTTTAGATGTTGTTGATATCCCAAAAAAATGGAAACCACAAAATGCTGCTATGTTTGTCTTAGACACATATGCACACAAAGATCATGTAACAATGAAATGGGAAAATCATGAGGATATTAAAATAGCTTTTGAAGGAAATTATAGAAGTGTTTATGGAAGAGATAATCTTGATAAATCAATTCCAGATTGGTTTTACAAAAATTCTGATAATGTTGGCAATGTAGTTGAGTTTAATAATAAAGGTAAGGCAATATTATACAAAGATAAAGTCGAGATTGTAAATTTTCCAAAATATGAGAGAGGTTTTACCATAAAATTAAATTCTAATGGTAAACCTTACCTTGTAGGTTCAGAGGATTTGGTCATAGAAGATTTAAAAGGTTTTAGAATCACAGAAAATAGAGTTGAATTTAGACCAACTTTGTATGAGAGAATTCAAGTATATCCAAAAAAAGTTGAAATTCATCGTTACAGTATCGGATGGAAATATTTTTGGTTTGATTTCTCAAGTCCGTTAGAACCATATACCTTTTTCGAAGCACTAGGTTTGACTTTTTCTAAAGAAAGAGTTGTTCCTGAAATGTCTAATTTAAAACTTTTCTTAACAGAGATTAAGGATAATGAAGCATTTATGCACGGTAGAGTTTGGTGGGCAATGCTCGAAACAATAGTTATGGCTGTATTAGGGACAATGTTTGCTACGGTAATGGCTCTGCCCTTGTCATTCCTTGCTGCATACAACGTTACACCTATTAAAGCTCTAAGATTTACGTTAAGAAGATTATTTGATACTTTAAGAGGAATAGACTTTTTAATTTGGAGTTTAATATTTTTAAGAGCTTTTGGTCCAGGACCCTTCACTGGTATTTTTGCGATTGGTTTTACTGATACAGGTACTTTAGGTAAATTATATTCTGAAGCAATTGAAAATACTGAGAAGAAACAACAAGAAGGAGTTCAATCTACAGGGGCTAGCAAATTTCTACAACATAGATTTGGTATAATTCCTCAAATACTTCCAATTTTTGTATCTCAATCTTTATACTATTTAGAGTCAAATACTAGAGGAGCCGTAATAATAGGTGCAATGGGCGCAGGAGGAATTGGTTTACAATTTTTAGGTGCACTAGGTACTGGAAATGATTTTGAAAATGTCGCCTACATGGCAATATTAGTTTTGGCTGTAGTAATATTTATGGATAGATTATCTGCTTGGCTTAGAAGAATATTAATTGGATCAGATCAATTAATTGTAAGGTAAATAGAAAAAATACCTTTATCAAAAATTTTTCTAGAAATTTTAATTTAGGAATTTAAAAAGATAAAAATCAATCTTTCCAGAATTTCCACCAAGGTTTTTCTTCCTTTGTTATCTCATTATTGTCAACAACAACTTTAGTTATAGATGGATCCTCTCCATCTACTAATCCTGCTCTAGCAGTTGTTTTAGCGTCTTCTAATTTTAGTTTTGCCTCAAAAACTCTATTTTCATTACACAATTTCATGCCCTCTTTCATTAATGCTTCTGCCTCAGATGCTTTTTCGGGACTAGATCTTGAAATATCATTTTTAACAGTGGCTCTTAACATAAGTACGCCAGGGTCTTCACAATTCCCTATTTCATTTTTAAATGTATCCTCAGTATTTTGTGAATAACTACTGCCGGCTTGTTGCTCTGTTATTTTAGCATGATTGTCAGCTTGAGTAATAGAAATTGTGGATAAAGTTAATATAAATGAGATTAAGATTTTATTCATAATAATCTATTAACTTACTTTTGTTAAAAAAATGTTAAAGAAATAAAAAAATTTGTGAAATATTTGTCTGCATTTTTAATAGGTATATCAGTTACCTTTTGTTACAGCAGTTGTATGTATCTGTTCTCAGCGTTGTTGCTAACTTGGGAAAATGAACTTAGTATCTCAAGGAATAATTTAACCTTTATTTATTCTCTAGGCTTAGTTGTGCATAGTTTACTTTTACCTTTTCTAGGTAAGATTGTAGATAGAAATCTAAGTTTTCCAATGATGTGGACCAGTCCTATACTGTTAGGACTAAGTGTAATTTATCTTTCATCAGTAGATACATATGGTGGATTTTTACTTGCTTGGATACTTGTCAGTGCAACCTCGGGTGGCTGTCTTTATACGATGCTTTTTAGTGTCATTACTATTAATTTAAAATCAAAGGCCAAAACATCTATTGCAATAATTACTTTATTTGCTGGATTTGCAAGCACATACACATTTCCTACTGCTACTTATTTAACAGAACAATATGACTGGAGGTTTACTGTATTTATTTTTGGAATATTAAATATATTGATTAGTTCACCAGCTAATTATTTTGGTTTCAAAAATATAATTATAAAAGAATTTAAAAAAATTGAAAAGAAAACAGATCAAAATTCAAAGCTTAAAATAATACTTAAAGATTATAGATTTTGGTTATTTAGTTTTTCATTGTTTGTTATTGGATTTAATATTGGTGCTATTACAACTCATGTAATTCCAATGTTGCAGGAAAAAGGGATGAGTCTATCCCAAGCTGTATTGACAGCATCTCTGTTTGGACCAGGACAAGTAATAGGTAGAATTTTAGTTATGATATATGGAGGTGATAAGTCAAATTTAAAATTATTTGTAATTTGTTTTTACTCGATGGTAGTTGGAATGATATTTTTATACTTTATAAATATTAATCATTACTTAGCATTTTTATTTGTTTTATTTAATAGTTCAGCATATGGCAGTATGGCTATTTTAAAACCTTTGGTTCAAAATGATACTTTTGGCCAAAAAAACTTTGGCAATATTCATGGTATTTTAGCTTTGCAATATATGATTGGTAGTATTGCTGGTCCATGGATTGGTTCGTTGGTATGGAATGTAGGAGGATATGATTTGTTAATATTAGTATTTTTTGTTTTAGCAATATTTGGTAACTCGACAGCAATTTTTTTAAACAAAAAAAAGTTTATTTAAAGCTTCTCTCTACGTGTTTGTAAAAATAATTTATATTTGGAATTTCTAAATTTTCAATTTTAGCAAGATCATCATATTTTCTTAATCTAACTGCATCTTGCATAAAAGGTTGTTTAATAAATTCGTTTGCTTCCTCTTTGGAAAAACTTCCTCCTTGGACATCTAAACTTCGTTTTGAAGCAATAGATAAAGACTCATAATAACCTTTTTCACAATAAACCAAATATCTTTTAGCCGGAACATGTCCTTTAATTAATATTGTAACATCTTCTGGAAAAAATCTAGAAAGAAAAAGAGATCCTGAATTTTCATGCTTTTTATCTATTCCTTTTTTTATGGCTTCTTTGTCATTATTAATTAAGTGACCAATATCATGGAATAGGGCTGCAGTAATAAAAAAATGGTTTTCATTATTTTTTTTTGCCAATAATGCGCATTGAATTGCATGTTCTAGTTGTGAAACTTTTTCATTTCCATATTGTTTGTCTGATCCAATTTCTTCTATAATTTTAAATAAATTGGCAATATTTGACATATTATCCATCATATTCTTTTAAATTAAAAATGTTTCAGTTTTATTACAATTTAGATTTAGTACTCATTAAGTATAGAAAAAATATTTTATAGTAATAAAAGTTAAAAATGAAAAAACTTTTATTTGTTTGTACTGGCAATTCTCACAGAAGCATATTGGCCGAAAGTGTAGTTAATAAATTTCATAAAAATAAATTTATTGGTTACAGTGCGGGTAGCAAACCATCTGGAATAATTAATAAATATGTCATTAAGTATCTAAATGAAAATAATTTTGATACAAAAAATCTGTCATCAAAAAACTTCAACAAATTCTTGAATGAGAAAACAACCTTTGATCAGGTATTTACTGTATGTAACAATGCTAGTAATGAAGTTTGTCCAGTCTGGCCATCCCCTGAAAAAATAGTTCATTGGGATATTGAAGATCCTGTTTATATCATTAATGAGTTAGAGAAGAGTGATAAACCCAATAAAGAAGAGCTGATTTCAACAGAAATACATAAAACTTATTCCAATTTAGAAACAAGAATTAATGATTGGATAAAAAATTATGAAATATAGTAAGTTTTTTCTTGGAGAGTTTATTGGTAGTTGTTTCCTTGTAATGATTATTGTTGGCTCAGGAATAATGGCTGAAAATCTTACAAATGACACAGGTATTATGCTTTTAGCCAATACTATAGCAACTGGCGCAGGACTTTTTGTGCTAATAACTGTTTTTAGTGATGTTTCAGGAGCACATTTTAATCCATTTGTAAGTCTAGCAATGTTTCTTACAAAAAAATTAAAAGGAAATTTATTACCCACATATATATCTGCGCAAATTTTAGGTTGTTTGTTAGGTGTAGCACTTGCCAATTTCTTTTTCGAACATCAAATTTTTGAATTATCAACAAAATCAAGGGACGGAATAAATATATTTACATCTGAAATTGTAGCAACATTTGGATTGATACTGATAATTTTTGGATCATTAAAGAAAGGAAGTGTGGTAGTGGCCTCATGTGTTGCTTTTTATATCACTGCTGGTTATTGGTTTACATCATCTACATCATTTGCAAATCCTGCTGTAGCAATAGCGAGAACATTTACAGAAAGTTTTACTGGAATTAATTATATGTATACTCCAGTTTATATATTAGCAGAAATTATCGGTGCACTTTTTGCTGTATTTGTGGCTAAAAAAATGCTTTTCAATAACAGGACAAGAGATAAAACTATCTCGTAGAAAAATTGAACCTATAAGATTTAAGGTCAATTTTCTAAATCAGTTTTTAAAAATTTATTGAAAATCAAAGATTAAAATAATAATGAAGAATATCTATAAGTAAAAACTATTACAGGCTAGAAGGATTAATACTTTCAAACTCCAGCATGTTTTTAAAGGTGCACATTTCAGGTTTTGTGAAAGTAATTTTTGGAATTTTTTTATTAAAATCAGAGGATAATTGTTTATTAAATTTAGTTAAATTTTTTATTTCAGTTTCATTAAGTTGTCTCAAGATATAAGCTAATGTAACATGGAAAGTATATCTTTGATGATTTTCAAATTTAATTTTCAATAAATTACTTAGTTCATCTCTACAATTTCTTAAAATTTTTTCGTCCTCCTCAGAAAAGGGTTCTAAAACAATGCTGTAACCTCCAAAAAATGTTTTTAGTTTTAAATTGATTTCTTTTGGAAAATTATAGTTTTCAATTCTTTTATTTAATTGAATAGCTATATCTTTGTAATCCATATCAAGATCTATATCTGTTGGCCAATAATAAGTATTTTTTGTATTTAAATTACAACAGTCAAATAATGTCATATGAAAACTTGATGGTGGTAAATAGGAATAAGTTTTTTCAGGATTAAAATTTTCTAATTTTTTTTGAAAACCAATAATTTGATCGGATAAATATGTATTAAGAGGAATATTACAAATTATTGTGCACCCTGGAAATGGTAAAGGTTTTCCTTTATCGTCAAATTTATTTTCTGCACCTTTTAAAGTATACCCTCTAAGTTTACCTGCTAAAAATTGTTCTTGGTTATTAACTATATTTAAATCCATTAAAATAAACTAAAACCAGTTTATATTTTCTTTGTCACAAAGTTCTTTCAGCCTTAATGGATAGTCTGTCATGATACCATCTACACCATACTCAATCATTTTTAACATATCGTTCTCTTCATTAACTGTCCAAACGTTCACTGGCAAATCTTCTTGATGAGAAATATCTACTAGTTTTTTTGTAATATCTTTATGGTATGGATGCAAAGCCTTTCCACCTTGTGATTTTATAATTTTTGGTAATTCATATTTTTCAAAAAAAGGTAAGTAACTCATCCATGGAGATCTATTGTAAATTGTATTTTTAATTTTAATTCCTGCCTGTTGTAGAAAACTTAAATAAGCTCTTGAAATTTCAGGGTAAAGATTTTTGATTTCTGTCAGTGTTCTCCAATCAAATGAAGAAATGATTATTTTATTTTGTAAATTTGATTTATTTACTTCTTTCATAACAAGTTTTACCATTTCCTCTGGGGTTGGAGTTAAATTTTCCTCGTCAGGTGTAGATTTAATTTCTAAATTTATTAATAAATTTTCAGATTTGTTTTTTGAAGATAATTCTAATAACTCAGAAAGTTTTGGTATCTTTTGATTTTCTAAAGTTTTTTGATTAACAAATCTTCTTCCATATCTAGATAATTTATTTAAAGACCCAACATCAAATTTTAAAAGCTCATCGTAACTTAAGTCAAATATTATTATATTTTCATCCGTTATCCAATTTCCCTCATTATCTTTTGTAAAACTTGGATCTAATCTAAAGTCATGTGTAATCACAGGAATAAGATCTTTGGAAATCAAAATATCTGTTTCGTATGCATTAATATTGTTTTTAAATAAATATTTAAAACTTTCTAAAGTATTTTCAGGAAGATCTCCTCTAGCGCCTCTATGGCCATAAATTTTAATATAATTTGGCTTTGATAAAATCAAAATTAATTTACTCGATTACCATTAGATTTATCAAAAACATAATAATTGTTATCATTTATGTTCAAAGATAATTTACTTCCTTTTTTAATAATTTGACTTCCAGGACATCTAAAACAAAAATCTTTTTTATTTTTTATTTCTCCATAAATCAAATTATCTGAACCTAATTGTTCTACCAGATCTACAGATAAATTTATTAAACCTTTATCAGTTTGCGACATATGCTCTGGCCTAATTCCTAATATAACTGGTCCATTAAAATCACTTGTAACATTATTAATTTCAAAACCTTCTGAAGTAAGAGTTTTATTTATTAATTCTCCTTCAAGAAAATTCATCTGTGGCGAACCTATAAATCCTGCGACAAACATAGATTTAGGATTATTATAAATTTCTATCGGTGTTCCAAGCTGCTCAATAAGGCCATTATTTATTACTGCCAGTCTATCCGCTAAGGTCATTGCTTCTACTTGGTCATGAGTTACAAATATACTTGTCACTCCAACTTTTTGCTGAAGCTTTTTTATTTCAAGCCTCATTTGTATTCTTAGTTTTGCATCTAAATTAGATAATGGCTCATCAAATAAAAATATTTTAGGATTTCTCACAATGGCTCTTCCCATGGCAACTCTCTGCCTTTGACCTCCTGACAACATGGATGGTTTTCTTTGCAAGTATTCAGAAATTTGTAATAGCTTTGCTGCCTCATTAACTTTTTTTTCAATATCTTCTTTTGAAATACCTCTATTTTTTAATCCGTAAGCCAAATTGTTGTAAACATTCATATGAGGATAGAGTGCATAATTCTGAAAAACCATAGCAACATCTCTATCTGAGGGGTCAACTTTATTAATTAATATTCCATCAAGATTTATATAACCTTCAGTTATGTCTTCTAACCCAGCAATCATTCTTAAAAGAGTAGATTTTCCACATCCGCTTGGTCCAACAAAAACCATGAATTCACCATTTTCTACATTCATACTTGTCTCATGAACAGCTTTAGTTCCGTTTGGATAGATTTTAGTAACTTTATTTAATTCTAAAAAACTCATTTATTTCTCTGTTTGAATTAATCCTTTTATGAACCATTTTTGCAAAAATACTACCACTAAAACTGGGGGGATCATTGATAAAATAATATAAGCAAATCTCTCTGCTGTTCTTGGTAAAGCAACTCCCTCATAACTTTCAGTAAATATAATTTTCATTCCCATAACTACAGTCCAATATTCCTCACTCGTAGTCATTATTAACGGCCATAAATATTGACTATATCCGTATACAAACATGAATATAAACATCGCTGCAATCATTGTTTTAGATAATGGAACTAGAAAATCTATAAAAAATCTCCAACTATTTGCACCATCTAATTTTGCTGATTCAAGTAATTCATCAGGTATAGTTTTATAAAACTGTCTAAAAAAAAACGTAGCGGTGGCTGATGCAACCAATGGAAGAACAAGACCTGTGTAAGAATTAGTTAAACCTAAATCTGATACAATCTTATAACTTGGAAAAATCCTAACCTCCAGAGGCACAAGTAAAGTAATAAAGATTAACCAAAAAATCGGTACAGCAAATTTGAATCTAAAATAAACTAAAGCATAAGCTGACATTGCTGAGATAATTACTTTAAGTGTTGCAATTCCCAAAGCCATTATAAAGCTATTTATAAACATTTTTGCAGCAGTCACTTCCTCTGACCAACCACCCTTCTCATTTAAAACTTCGTTATAATTTCTTGTTAATTGATCGCCAAGACCAAATTGCATTCCCTCTTTTAAAATAGTTACAGTATCGTGGGTAGAGCTAGCAAATGATAACCAAATCGGAATTACCATCAATAAAACACCTAGTATAAGTACAATGTGTGCTAAAATTTGTGAAAATTTAATTTTCATTTGTCTTGAAAAATCCCTTTAATAAAATATTTTTGTAATACAATTATGATTAATACTGGTGGTATCATTGACATGATGACAAATGCAAATTTGTTAACGATTGATCCAGACATCATCTTTAATCCCATGACAACAGTCCAATATTGTTCAGAAGAAGTTACTAATATCGGCCATAAATATTGATTATAACCGAATACAAACATAAATATGAACATTGCAACAATCATTGTTTTTGACAATGGCACTAAAAAGTCAATAAAAAATCTCCAAGTATTTGCGCCATCTAATTTTGCTGATTCAAGTAATTCATCAGGTATAGTTTTATAAAACTGCCTAAAAAATAAAGTAGCTATAGCAGAAGCTGAAATTGGAATAATTAGTCCCCAATATGAGTTTACTAAGTTAAGTGTAGACATAACAGAATAGGTAGGAAAAATTCTTAACTCCAGAGGGACTAGTATAGTAATAAAAATTATCCAAAATAATAATGTTGCATATTTCACTCTAAAATAAACTAAGACATATGCAGTCATAAGAGATGAAATAACTGATAAAAACGCAACTCCAGTTGCCATTAAAAAACTATTTAAAAACATCTTTAATACAGTAATTTCTTTAAAAAAACCACCCTCATATAATAAAACTTTTGTATAATTCTCTAAAAACTTATCTCCTAAAAAAAATTGAAGACCTTGGGTATTAATAATCAAAGCTGTGTGAGTTGAGCTTGCAAAAATTAACCACACAGGGATTATCATAATAAAAATGCCTATCAAAAGAATTAAATGAGAAAAGTTTGATGAAAAATATCTAATCATTTTAATTGTAATGTATTTTCCCTTCTATGTATCTAAATTGAAAAATTGTAATAACTAAAACAATCAACATCATCATAATTGATTGAGCACCAGCACTTCCTAAGTCTAACCCCCTAAATCCGTCCATGTAGGCTTTATAAACAAGAGTTCTTGTTTCACCTGAGGGTGCACCAATTGTTGTAGTGTCAATTATTCCAAAAGTATCAAAAAAAGCATAAGTTATATTGATAATGATTAAAAAGAAAGTTGTGGGCATCAATAGAGGGAAAGTGATTGTCCAAAATCTTCTGAAACTACTTTTACAATCAATTATCGATGCTTCAATGACAGATTTTTGTATTGCTTGAAGACCGGCTAAGAAGAAAATAAAATTAGCACTTATTTGTTTCCATGATCCTGCTATTATTAAGTAGATATAAGAATCAAAAACACTTTCATACCAATTAAAACCCCATAAATCGTTAAATAGATGATACAATAATCCAAATCTTTCACTAAAAAAATAATTTGCCATAACACCCACCACAGCTGGCGCAATAGCATAAGGCCAAATCAAAAGAGTTTTGTAGGCACTTTTTCCATGCATTACATTATTGGCATTTACAGCAAGTAACAATCCAATGGCTCCTGTGACAAGTGTTATCACAAAGCTATAAATAATAGTAAACTTAAAAGCTATAAAATAAGCCGGGTCATCAAAGATAAATAAAAAATTATCAAACCATACAAATTGTCTTCCAAATCCAAATGCATCTTGCATGGTAAATGCATCTCTAAAAGTTTGTATTATTGGCCAATATAAAAATATTAATAAAATACCTAGCTGTGGTGCTAAAAAAAAATACTGTGAATAGTTTGATTTAAACTGAACTTTTTTCATATAATAAATAAGGAGGTTATATTAATACTCTCCTTATTTATATTATTTTTTAAAGAGTCTTAGCAAATTGTTTTAACAATTTAGCTGCACCCTTATCCATGTTCTTTAATCCTTTTTCGATTGATATTTTGCCATTTAACATTGGCTCAACATTTTCGTAAATTACTTCACGAATTTGAGGCCAGTTACCAGCTCTATATCCACCAGGAATAGTTGAACCTTCTAAGCTTAATTGTTCACCAACAGCTTTGTGATATGGAGAAGCTCTATAAAAGTTTATAGTTTCAGCTAATTCTATACCACCTTTAGTTACAGCAGAATAACCTGTCATGTTGTGATAGTATAAATCCATTTCAGGAGAACCCATAAATTCGATGAATTTAGCAAGTCCTTTATACTCTTCTTCTGTATGACCATTTAAGATCCAGTTTGCTGCGCCACCAATAAATGTTGGATACTCTTTGCCACCAGTTACTGAATCCCAATAAGGAATATGATTAACTGTAAAATTTGGAACAACACCTTTCATTCCACCAAATGATGCAGCAGATCCAAACCAAAAAGCAGCCTCACCTGCTATAAATGGTGCTTGATTATCTCCCCAAGCTCTTCCTTTATAGCCGTAGAGTCCTTTTTCGTACCATTCTTTTACTTTTTTCCAATGATAAACAAATGCATCTGTTTCAGCAAATAAAGTTTTTGTCGGAACAGCATCGTAACCATTGTTTCCATCTGTCATAAGTAGATTATGTCTTGAAAAGAAATTTTCTGTCCAGATCCAAGGAGAGTGACTTTGAAGTAAAGGAATATATCCAGCAGCTTTAATTTTTGGAGCCATAGCCTCAAATTCTTCATAAGTTTTTGGAACTGATTCTATTCCTACTTCTTTCAATATGTCCATATTTGCATACATTAAGCAAGTTGAACTATTAAAAGGAACACCTATCATTTTTCCATCAGAGTCAGCATAGAAGTTTTTAATTCCAGGAATATAATTATCTGCATCTACTTTAATTCCATATTTCTCAGCCATATCTTCAAAACCAATAACAACGCCATTTTTAACTTGGGCTACCATAATTGCAGCACCAGCATCGTAAACCTGTGAATAATGTGGTTGGTCTCCTGCTCTAAATGCAGCTATAGTTGCCGCCATGTTATCTTCATAACTTCCTTTACCTGTAGGAACGACGGTGTATTCATCTTGTGAAGCATTAAATCTATTTGCAATTTCAATAATTACATCACCAAGAAATCCACTATTTCCATACCACCAATGAATTTCTGTCTTTGAATAACTGTGTGATGTAAATGAGAAAGTAAATAGAATTGTTAAAACACTCAATATTTTTTTCATTGTACCCCTTATGTTAATTTATAATTTTAATTAGATAAATTATTTATGTTAAAGTATCGTTAAATTTTGATTACTTAAATGTAAAAATATATAATGTTTCTAAAAGAGGTTGTATATTTTAAAACAAATCATAATTTAAATGTCTAAAATATTCGATTTATTCATAATAGGTGGCGGTATAAACGGTGCAGGTATTGCAAGGGATGCTGCAGGTAGAGGTTTATCAGTTTGTTTAGCTGACAAAGGTGAGATTGGTGGAGCAACTTCATCCTGGTCAACGAAATTAATACATGGTGGTCTTCGTTATTTAGAAAATTATGAATTCAAATTAGTTAGAGAATCTTTAAAAGAAAGAGAAATTGTTTATAAAATTGCTAAACATATTTCAAAACCCATTCCTTTTATAATTCCTTATGCAGATAAAATTCGACCAGCCTGGTTAATTAAAATTGGTTTATTTTTGTACGATAATTTAGGTGGCAAAAGTAATATACCAAAATCAAAAACATTTGATCTTAGAAAAAAATTTTCAAATATTCTTAAAGAAAAATACAAAACCGGTTTTCAATATTTTGATATACAAATTGACGATAAAAAATTAACGAAATTAAATACCAAAGATGCAAAAAGAAATAACGCTAAAATACTAGAATACAACAAAGTTAAAAAAGCTGAAATTATTGGCAATGAATGGATTATTAGTCTTGAAAATGGTGAAAAAGTAAAGTCAAAAATTTTGATTAATGCATCTGGACCGTGGATAAATGAAACCTTAAATAAAAATATAAAAATTAAATCTAAGAAAAAAATTAGATTGGTTAAAGGAAGTCATATTATTACAAAAAAATTGTACAAAGAAAATGTTGCGTTCACATTTCAAAATACTGATAAAAGAATAATATTTGTAATACCTTATAAAGGGAAGTTTTCTTTAATTGGAACAACTGAAGAAGAGGTGAAATCACCTGAAAATAAAGGAATATCAAAAAAAGAAATTAGATATTTAATTAGCTCAGTAAATAATTACTTAAAAAAACAAATAACATCAAAGGACATCGTAGATACATATTCTGGGATAAGACCTCTAATTGAAGATTTTAAAACAGCCTCAAAAGTCACAAGAGATTATGTTTTTGATTTAAAAATTATAAAAAAATTACCTTTATTGAATATTTATGGAGGAAAACTTACCACCTACAGAAAATTGTCTGAAAAAGTCCTTATTGATCTTGAAAAATTTTTACCTAAAACAAAAAAAGGTCCATGGACACACAAAAAGAAGCTTTTTTAATTTCCACGGTCTTAAAAAATGCTTTTCATTAAGTAATTTTATTTAATTCTAGTTTGAATTATTTTGATAATTTTAGGTAAATCTTTAATTGTATCTATTACATAGTGAGCGCCTACTTTCTTAAATTTATTCTTGATCTTTTTTCTAAATTTAGTTTTATCTTTAAAAGAAAGTCTATTAAATTCGACTTCTGTTTTACCAAATTCATTACCTGAAAATATAACACCCACTACCCACATCCCAGCATTTACTCCCTCTAACAATCCAGGAATAGTGTCATCAACTTTTATACAATTTGATCCCTTGGTAATATTTAATTCAGAAAAAATTTTATATATTATTTCAGCTGAGGGTCTTCCAATTTTTGTGTATGAAGAACTATATGACACATCAGGTATAAATCTTTGTTTTTTTAGTTCTGGCAATATAACATTTAGAATTTCTTCTGAATATCCGGTATTGATTCCTATTTTTATTTTTTTGTTTTTTATAAAATCTAAAGTTTTTTTACTTCCTGATATAAATTTTGAATGTTTCTTAATTATTTTTTTTAATTCTGGATTAAAAAGTTTAAACAATTTATTAATATCTTTATCTGTTGGTTTTGATTTAAATTTTTTTTTCCACTGCGAATTAATTTTTCTTGTTGTTAGCAATGCTTTTATATGGGCTCGTTTTTCAATACCCATTGGTCCTATGGCTTGTTTTCGTGTAATTTTAATTCCAAACCTATCAAATAATTCTATAAGAACTTGAGATGGCGCAAGGCTTCCAAAATCTATTAATGTACCAGCTAAATCAAATACAATTCCTTCTATATTGGAATTTTTCATATGTTTTTTTTCGAATCTTTTAATTAAAATTTAATATTTGAAATTAATCATATCTTTAATTGAATAATAATACTGATTTTATTGCTGTTTATTTTGATTTTAACTTGTTTTATTAATGTTACAAAAATATTACAGATTTATTACATATGCTGAAAATACTAAATTTCTTATTGATAATTTCAACAGTATGTTTGACTTCAGCAGCAAAAACAGATGAGTTAGATTTAAACAAACTTTTGAGTAAGTTAAAAGATTGTAATACACAAAGTGAAGCAAAAATTTTAGAAAAAAGCATATGGAATTTGTGGGAAACACATCCATCTAATTTTCAATTAACTATTGATTTAAAAGAAGGTTCAAGACTAGTTCAAAATGGAAATTATATAAGGGCATATAGGATTTTTAGTAAAATTATAGAAAAAGATCCTAATTGGGCTGAAGCTTGGAATAGACGTGCAACATCTTTATATTTTATGGGTAAGTATAAAAAATCACTTAGAGATATTGATATGGTCTTAAAACTTGAAAGCAGGCATTTCGGTGCTCTAATTGGAAAAGGACAAGTATACATGGAAATGAAAGATTACGAAAAAGCCTACACTAGTTATTTAGAAGCTTCATATATAAACCCAATGAATACTGATACAATAAATCAAATAAACAAAGTCTCTAAATTAATTAAAGAAAAAACAATATAATTACTTTATCTGTAAAATATCTTTAATATTATTAAAATATAATAACTTATGAATTATTTGAAAAATATTAAGCTTACAAATAATATTACTTTAATTAATAAGCCATTCAAAAAAAAAGAATATTATCATTTCTTAAAAACCTCTGATTTATCTTTGGTAGTTGCGGAAATTAAGAAAAACGTTTTTGTTCTAGTTAGTCAAAAAAGAATTCCAGTTAATAAAATCAACTATGAATTTCCATCTGGTATGATTGATAAAGGAGAAAATTCTATAAGTGCTGCTTGTAGAGAATTTTATGAGGAAACAGGATATAAAATATTAGGAAGACCAAAAAAATTATTTACAATTAATTGTGAGCCAGGAAGGTTAACAACTAAAATATACTGCTATTATTCAAATAGAATAATTAAAAAAAAAAGGACCTGAGAAAGCTATTAAAATTCATTTTCTGTCTAAAGAAGAAATAAACAAATTAATTTTAAATGAAAAATTTTGTAATGTATCTCATGTGGCTTCATTTTTTAAAGTTATAAAGGTGCCTACAAAGTAAGCACTTTTTATAAGAGAAAATAATGATTTAGTTAATGTAATTAATGATGAAATATTACTGATAAATTAATAAAATATTAAATCTAATTTAAATTAATATTAAATTAATTTGAATAAATTACCCTAGGATCTAAAAATAATTCTCTTGCTAAAGCTTTGAATTTTTTCGTAACTTGTTTTGAGATTATCTCTTGATGCTGCGAAGGTATTTTTAAAAATACTGAATTACCTCTTTTATAAAGTTTAAATTCTTCTAAAAAAATTGTAGATATTGATGTAAGAGAATTAGCAAATCTTAAGGCTGCACCAACTTGTTTGCAAGAATATATCTCGTTGTTATTTAAAAACGTTAAGTATTCTATCTTTGGGTTGTATTTTATACTGCAATATCTCCAGTAACAAGAAAGTGCCAATTGTATTCTTTCTTTATGTGAAAGTTTTAATAAAGGCGTATTTAATGTTTCTTGAAAAACCAACTCTGCTTTTTGGAATGCTCCCAAACCCCAATCCATATGACTTAGTACGCAAGATAGATGAAGCAATTTTTGATTAAAATGCTCATTTCCCTCAAATATAGGTTTTATAAAATCAAAATATTTCTTATATGTAGATCCTAAATCGCCTCTTTTTTTTGAAATATGCTCTAATGATTTATTAAAAACAAAATTACTATCTGAGTTTTTAAATAAATCTTTGGCAAGAGATCCTTCTCTAATACCGCTAATTGAGCAAATAACATTTTTTGGATTTGCTATGTTCATAATTTCTTCTAGAATTATTGAGCTATAAGGAAGATAAGGCGTTCTAGACTTTGATATGTATTCAACTGATTTCAATTTAGATTTATTAAATGAAGAAATTTTTTCTAAAAATTTTGTAAGTTTTTCATTTTCTATTGAGTATTGATGAATAATATGGACTGGATATTCATTTTGAAATAAGTGTAATTTAAACAGAGCTCTCCACGTACCTCCCACCAAATATAAATTATTAAATTTTTTTTTAGATAACCATTTTTCATCTCTTAAAAGATTTTTGAGATATTTAGATAAATTTCTTTTTTTAACAATAGGATTGTTAATTAACCTTAAAACACCAACTGGAAGTGATGTTTTATTTGTTACAACATTGTTTTCAACTCTAGCAAGCTCTAAACTTCCACCACCTAAATCAGCAACAAGTCCATCCACATTCTCAAATCCAATTTTAACGCCTTCAGCTGATGATTCAGCTTCTTCTTCACCAGTTAAAATATTTATATTTTTTTTAAATAAGTATTCTACTTCTTCAATAAAGGGCTTTGCGTCTGTAGCTTCTCTTAATACAGCTGTTGCAATAATTTTAAGGTTATTAATTTTTGAAACATTAAGAATTTCTGAAAATCTTTTTAAAACTTTTAAAGCATATATCTTGCCTGATTTATGAAGTTTTTTTGATTTATCTAAGTTTTTACCAAGTTCACAAACTGCTTTTTCATTAAAAAAAGGTACTCTAGATGATGTAAAATCATCGTAAATTAACATTCTTATAGAATTTGAACCTATATCAATAATAGCTAATTTTGATTGTCTTAATTTTAAATTTTGCTTATTTTTAATTACTTTAAGTTCCATCTTTAACCAACCTTAAGTTTAATTTTTTAGGTTTAATTTTTAGTTTTGCCTTTCCTCTTCCTGATAAACTTGGATTATTCATGAAATAATCATGTGCAGAAAAAGAATCTTTCCGACTATATTTAATTTTTTGATAATTTCCATTAGGATAAAGTTCCCAGCTCTGATTCGTGTCTAGATAATTGGCCATCATTATTTGGTCTAAAACCTGTTCATGAACAGTTTGATTTTCAATTGGCACGAGAAGTTCGACTCTTCTATCTAGATTTCTTGGCATCAAATCTGCAGATGAAATATAAACTTTTGCATTTCTGTTAGGCATTAATTTTCCATTTGCAAAACAATATATTCTTGAGTGTTCAAGAAATCTTCCAATGATACTTTTTACAATAATATTTTCCGATTTATTTTTAATACCAGGTCTTAAACAACATACACCTCTTACAAATAAAGAGACTTTTACACCGACACTAGAAGCCTCATAAAATTTATCAATTATTTGTGAATCAACTAATGAATTCATTTTAGCCCAAATCTCAGCGTGTTTCCCTTTTTTTGCATTACTTATTTCCTTATCTATATTCTGATTTAAAGTTTTTCTTAAATTTACAGGTGAAATGGAAATTTTATTTAAATTTCTTGGTTTAGAATATCCAGTCACGTAATTGTAGAATTTTTCTACATCTGCAGCCATTTTTTTATCAGAGCTAAATAGAGATAAGTCTGTGTATATTTTTGCATTTACAGGATGATAATTACCAGTACCTAAATGGAAATATGTTTGAATTTTACCACCCTCACGTCGATGTATTAGTGATGATTTAGCATGTGTTTTGTATTTTGCAAAACCATAAACAATTTGAACTCCAGCTTTTTCAAGACTTCTTGCCAGCTGTATATTTGCTTCTTCATCAAATCTAGCTTTGATTTCAATTAAAGCAGTAACTGTTTTGCCATTTTCGGAAGCGCTAATTAATGCTTTAACAATTGGTGAATCTAAAGTAGTTCTGTACAATGTTTGTTTAATAGCAATTACTTTTTTATCCATAGCAGCTTGATTTAAAAATTCAATTACAGCATCAAAAGTCTCAAATGGATGATGAACTATTAGGTCTTTTTTCTTAATTGTCTCAAAAAAATTATTATTGTATTCTTTTAATCTTTCTACTTCTCTTGGTGTAAAGTTTTTAAATTTTAATTTAGAATTTTTAATTTTACAAATTTGGTCTATATCCTGGATTCCAACTAAACCTGCTACTTCATAAATATAATTTGGATTAATTTCTAATTTATTTGTTATAAATTTTACAAGTTCTTTGTCGCTTTTTTCTAAAATTTCTAATCTAACAATATCACCAGTTCTTCTTCGCTTTAGTGCTAGTTCAAATGATCTGACTAAATCCTCAGCCTCTTCTTGAATTTCTACATCACTATCTCTTATTACTCTAAATATCATTTTCTTTTCTAATAAATGATCTGGAAAAATTTCAGAGGCAAAGTAACCAATAACATCGTCTAGAACCAAAAATTTCTTAAATGATTTTCCTCCATCTATTTCAATAAATCTTGATAAAGCTTTAGGAATTACGATAATTGAATTAAGAATTCTCTTTTTTTTCTTTTTCTTCAGCTTCATAACTAAAGCTCTACCTTGATTAATAATAAATGGAAAAGGATGAGAAGGATCAATCGCTGATGGTGTAAGTAGAGGATAAATTTCTTCGTTAAATATTTCTAATAATTTCTTTTTTTCTTTTGTGTTAAGGTTTTCTGGCTTAGTCAATAAAATATTATTTCTCTTCAGCTGATTTGATAGATTATTAAATATGGTATTTTGTTTATTTAATAGATTTTTTGTATCATTAATAACCATCTCCATCTGTTCTTCAGGCGTTAGTCCATCTGAACTTAGTGAGTCGACTTCTTGTTTAATTTGACTGTATAGTCCAGCAACTCGAACCATAAAAAATTCATCTAAATTAGAGCCTGCAATAGATAAAAATTTTACTCTCTCATAAAGAGGATTTTCAATATTTTGCGCCTCTAACAGAACTCTATCGTTAAATTTTAACCATGATAATTCTCTATTTATATAATTGGATTTAAGCTCTTCTTTGTCTTGTTTTTTTAATGCAGTCATATATTTAGATTTAATGCGCGAATTATATGTCATGAGACATGCAAAATCTAGTTGGGAAGACCCAAATTTAAGTGATTTTGAAAGACCACTAAATAAAAGAGGCATCAAAAGTGCAAAAATTATAAGTGAATTTTTTGTTAAAAAAAAATACTCCTTTGACTACGTGCTTTTATCTTCATCAAAAAGAACAAAAAAAACTCTAAATTTAATACTGAATAAAATAAATAAACCAAAAAAAATTAAAAGTTCCTCAAAACTCTATTTGGTTAATGAAAATGAAATAATAGCTAATATAAAAAATATCCATAAAAAGTTTAAGAAAGTATTGATAATAAATCATGAACCTGCTCTTAAAAATTTAGTTATAAAATTAACTAAAAATAAAGATAATAGTAATTTTAAACTATTAAATTATAAATTCCCAACTTGTGCATTTGCTAAAATAGTTTTCGATACGAATGATTGGATAAATATTGAAGAGAAAGGAATTATTTCTGAATTTGTAAGGCCTAAAGATTTAGTTATCTAACGAATAGCCTGCAGATCTCACTGTGCGAATTAAATTTTCTAATCCACTTACATTTAAAACTTTTCTCAATCTTCTTATGTGAACATCAACCGTTCTACTTTCTACATAAATATTTTCACCCCAAACATTATTTAGTAATTGTTCTCTTGAATAAACTCTTTTTGGATTTTTAATAAAAAAATCTAATAATTTAAATTCTGTGGGTCCCAAAATTATTTCCTTATCATTTCTATAAACTCTTTTTGCTAATCTATCAATTTTAAGGTCTTTAAATTCCACAACATCAGTTGATGACAAAGGTTTAGCCCTTCTTAACAAAGATTTAATTCTTGCATTTAATTCTTTTTGGCTAAATGGTTTAGTGACGTAATCATCGGCTCCAGTTTCAAATGCTTTTAATTTATCTTCCTCCTCTCCTTTTGCAGTAAGCATAATAATTGGAATGTCATTATATTTTTTATCCCTTTTTAACTGTTTACATATTTCAACACCTGATAAATCTGGCAACATCCAATCTAATAAGATTAAGTCTGGCATTTTTTGTTTTATTGATTTTAAAGAGTCCTCTCCATTTTCACTTGAAGAAACCTTATGACCTTCTTTTTCTAAATTATATTTTAATAAGGTTGAAATTGGCGCCTCATCTTCTGCAATAAATATGTGTGCACTCATTACTTTGTTAATTCTGAATCGCTACCCTTGGGTCTTTCACCCTCTAAATAATCACCTGTAACTAAATAAAATACTTGCTCAGCAATGTTTGTTGTATGATCTCCTATCCTTTCAAGGTTTTTAGTAACAAATAAAAGATGTGAGCCATATTCAATATTTTCCATATTTGATTTAATTAATGAGATGACTTCTTCCATACATTTATTTGTTAAATCATCAACTTGTTCATCACTCTCCCATACTGTTTGAGCTACATCGCTTGATCTACTTAGATAAGAGTCTAAAACAATTTTTAATTGTTTTTGAACCAAAATGCAGATTCTACTCATTGCTTCAATTAAATTATTTGGCAAATGCGTATTTATAAGTTTTGTTCTTTTTGCAATATTTTTGGCAAGATCACCTATTCTTTCTAAGTCTGAAGACATCTTTAGAGCTGCAACTGTTTCTCTAAGATCCACAGCCATTGGTTGTCTTAAAGCAATTAAATTTACTACCTCATTCTCTATCTGAGACTCAAAATTATCTATAACCATATCTGAATTTATAACATCATCAGCAAGGTTATGATCATTTGATGATATTGCTTTCATTGCATTACCTAAAGCGGTTTCGCAATTTGCCCCCATTTCAACTAAATCATTGTTTAATTTTTTTAATTGGTCTTCGTAAGATTTTACTGTGTGTGGTTTTTCATTCATTATCCAAACCTTCCTGTTATGTAATCCTGCGTTTGTTGTTGAGTCGGATTCTTGAATATCTTATCAGTAGAACCTACTTCAATCAATTTGCCAAGGTGAAAAAAACCAGTATTTTGAGAGACTCTTGCAGCTTGGGACATTGAGTGAGTAACAATTATTATAGTATGTTCCTTTCTTAATTCATCAATTAGCTCCTCTATTTGTGCTGTCGCAATTGGATCAAGAGCTGAACATGGCTCATCCATGAGTATTACCTCTGGCTTAATTGATATTGTTCTTGCAATACAAAGTCTTTGTTGTTGTCCACCTGATAAACCAGTACCTGGTTCGTGAATTCTGTCTTTTACCTCTTCCCAAAGTGCTGCTTTTCTCAAACTCTCTTCAACAATATTATCCATTTCACTTTTAGATTGAGCTATCCCATGTATCTCAGGTCCATAAGAAATATTCTCATAAATGGTTTTTGGAAAAGGATTTGGTTTTTGAAAAATCATTCCAACTTTTTCTCTAAGCCTTACAACATCTGTATCTTTTTGATTTATGTCATAGTCATTAATTTTTACGACACCACTGACTTTACAAATATCGATCACATCATTCATCCTATTTAAACATCTTAAGAATGTTGATTTACCACAACCAGAAGGTCCAATAAGAGCAGTTACTTTATTTGCTTCGATATCCATATTGATATCAAATAAAGCTTGTTTCGCTCCATAATAGACATCAACATTTTTTGCTTCTATTTTATTCATATTTTAGTTCCATTTCTTTTCAAATTTATGTCTAATTAATTGTGCTCCTAAATTCATAAATATAAGGAAAAATAATAATACCATTATGCAAGCAGACACTTTTTCTACAAATCCTCTTTCGGCACTCTCTGCCCATATATAGATTTGAACAGGCAAGCTAGCTGCTGGATCCATAGGGGTTCCTGGTATTGTGTTAACAAAAGCAACCATTCCAATTAATATTAAAGGCGCTGTTTCACCTAATGCTTGAGCTAAGCCAATTATAGTACCTGATAAAGTTCCAGGTAAAGCCAAAGGCACGGTATGATGCATCGTCGTTTGCATTTTGCTAGCTCCCATTGCTAAAGCTGCTTCTCTTATACTGGGTGGAACAGCCTTCAATGATGCTCTGGCTGCTATTATAATTGTTGGAAGAGTCATTAATGAAAGGGTTATACCTCCAACTAAGGGTGTTGATCTAGGTAAACCAAATACAGCCAATAAAACACCTAATCCTAACAATCCAAAAACAATTGAAGGAACTGCTGCTAGATTATTGATATTTACTTCAATAAAATCTGTAAATCTATTTTTTGGTGCAAATTCTTCTAGATAAACTGCAGCTAGTAAGGCAACAGGAAAGGCAATTGACAGACAGACAAGTATGGAAAATAATGAACCCATAAATGAGCTTGCTATCCCCGCTAACTCAGCTTCTCTAGAATCAGCATTTGTAAAAAAACTGGCATTAAATTCACTTATAACTCTTCCATCTTCATTTAATTTATCAAAAATTTTTAATTGATAATCAGATGCTCTTCTTCTATTTTCAGGTATATCTCTTGGATAATTTCCTTTAAATACTTGATCTAAGTCGTCAGAGGCTGTTAATTTTACATCAACTGTTTTTCCAAAGCTATCAGGATTGTCTAGAAGATAATATTTTAATTCTCTCTCAAAAGTAAATGCAAACATTTTTTTTAATTCCATAATTTGATCCTCACTTGCATCTGGATCGAGAGTGATAAATGTTTCTATCCCAAACTCATAAAAGTCTGCATCATTAATATCTTCGGTTGTTGGTTTTTTATCTGGATCCAAATATAATAAATCTGCATTATAATTGACTGGTATTACCAACCATGTTTTTTGAAATGCTGTGTAACCAGTAGAAAATATCTTTGTTAGAAATACCACTAGAAATAATAAAGCCATAAATATTGCAGCTTTACCGTAAAATTGAAATCTTTTTTCAGCTTTGTATCTTTTAATTAAACGTTCTTCTTTATTCATATTTCTCTCTATATTTTTTCACAACAGATAAGGCAACAATATTTAAAACTAAAGTAACTATAAATAAACTTAATCCCAATGCAAAAGCTGCTTGGGTTTTCGGATCCCCAAATTGTTGATCACCAATTAAGATAACAACAATTTGAGCAGTTATTGTTGAAGTGGACTCTAATGGATTAAGAGTTAGGTTTGCTGCCAACCCTGATGCCATTACAACAATCATTGTTTCACCAATAGCTCTAGAAACACCTAATAAAATAGATCCAACAATTCCAGGTAAAGCAGCTGGAATAATTACTCTTTTTATTGTTTCAGATTTTGTTGCTCCCATGGCATAGCTACCATCTCTAAGATTTTGAGGAACACTTGTAATTACGTCGTCACTTAAGCTTGATATAAACGGAATAATCATAATTCCCATAACACCACCGGCTGCCAGTGCGCTTTCTGCTGACACCTCTAGTCCTAATGATAATCCAAGGTCTTTTAAAAAAGGTCCAACTGTTAAAGCAGCAAAAAAACCATAAACAACAGTTGGAATTCCTGCTAAAATTTCAATGACAGGTTTGGCATATTGTCTTAAACGTTTGCTCGCATATTCCGCCATATATATACCACTTAACAAACCAATTGGTATTGCAACACACATTGCAATCAAAGCTATAAAAAAGGTGCCTGCAAATATCGGAACCGCACCAAAAGTATCACTATACATTGATGGATCAAGTGCTTCACTTGCATCTCGAACAAAAGCTTTTGCAGGATACCAGTGCATTCCAAATACAAAATCAAATAGTGGGATAACTTGAAAAAATTCTATTGTTTGAAACAAAAGGGAAAAAATAATACCAATGGTTGTTAATATCGCTGCCAGTGATGATAAAAAAAATACTCCTTTAAGAAATATTTCAACTGGTTCTCTTGTTTTAGTGTTGTTTGAAATCTTTGTATACGCATAACCTGTTGATGCAATTAATAATGATAAAACTATAACGACCTTAGACCACTTTGCTATGTCTCTAAAGTTTAAATATTTTTCTGCTGATCTTTGTAACTCTGCAGTAAGTTCTCCTGAATACTGGTTTCGAGAAAGTGATTTTACTTTTTCATAAAATAAATTCAACTCTCCTTCTAGAAGTCCTTGCGAAGAATAATCACTAAGTATAAAAAATCTTACTATGCTAGGTTCAAATATCGACCATAAAGCATACAAAAGAAAAGCGGGTGCGCCACACCATATAGCAAGATAGTACCCATAAAATTTTGGAAGAGCTGTTAACCGTTTGTTAGATTGAATTAAAATAGCTTTTTTTCTTCCAAAGAAGTAACTGGATAAAGCTAAAAGAACGATTGTTAAAAATATTACTGAATTCAATTATTGGCTCCTTTAGATTTATACAAAAAAAAGGGCCCAATTAATAGGGCCCCTTTTGAGTTTGTTAACAAATATTATATTACTCCATTGACATTGCAGTAAGAGCTTTCGAATTATCTCTAACTGTTCTGTAAGTTGCTTTATCAAGTGGAACAAGTCCTATTTCCGCTAAGTAACCTCTTTTACCAATAGCTTTAGTTGTAGTGAATTCTTTTACAAATTCATGTAATCCTGGAATTACACCAACATGAGCTTTTTTTACGTAAAAGAATAATGGTCTAGCAACAGCATAACTATAGTCTTGGATAGATTCTAGTGATGGTTGACCACCTTCTATACTTGCAGCTTGCAATTTATCTCTTGCGGCTAAGAAGTAACTAAATCCAAAAAAACCAAACATTTCTTTGTCTTCCGATAATTTTTGAATAATTAAACTATCATTCTCTCCAACTTCAATAGCAGCACCATCTTCTCTGTAAAGTTTTTGTGGTTTTTTATATTTTTTATTTCCAGCTTCGAAACCTGCTTTGTATAATGCTTTAGCCTCTTTAGGCATACCTTTTTTCATTACTAACGAATTCCAAGCATCTCTTGTTCCGGATGTTCCTGGGGGAATCATAACTGAAATCTTTTGTTTTGGTAAACTTGGATCTATTTGATCCCATGTTTTGTATATGTTGTCTACTAATTTACCATCAACAACTGAGTGTTTTGCTAAAGCTTTCCAAAGTTGTTCTTTAGTGAAGTTTACTGGTTCAGCGTCAACACTGTATGCTAAAGTAATACCATCGTTACCGATAATAACTTCAACAATTTCATTAACACCATTTTTTTTGCAAAGAGCTTTTTCTTTATCTTTCATTGCTCTTGATGCATTTGTTATATCAGGGTGAGCTTCTCCTACACCTGCACAAAATAATTTTGCACCACCACCTGTACCAGTTGACTCGATTACTGGCGTTTTAAATCCAGTTTGCCCGAATCTTTCAGCAACTATTGTTGCGTAAGGGAATACAGTAGATGATCCAACTATTTTGATTTGATCTCTTGCTTGAGCAATAGTGGCAACAGAAATGGCAACTATTGAAGCAAGGACTATAGTTAGTTTTTTCATTTTTAATATCCTTTCGTGAATTAAATTTAATTAACGTCTCGCTTAATAAATTTTATTGAGGACTCTAGTATTACAAATTTGTTACAGTTTTGTTAAATAGGTAACTTTTTAGTTGTATTTTTTAGAGATGATTAAAGTATCATTATCTGCAGCTAAATCTCCTCTACAACGAATTGGGCTCACATTTTCACTTAGTGCTAAGCTCTTTGTTGGTCTTAAAGTAACTTCTAGTTGTATCATTGATATAAGGTCTTTTACTTGTTTTTGATCATATTTCCATGAAGGCCAACTTGTGGGGGTAGAAAAAGTAGTAATTATATAACTTGAGGCTCTATTAAAATTATAATTACTCTCATTTTGTTTTCTTAACAAATGATCTCTTACAGAAAAGAAAATATTTTTACATCTATACATGTCAGACATATAATTTTCTTTTTTTAAGTTTTTGTTCATTGGGATTGATACAATCAAATCAATTGTATCTCTCCAGAATGAAGTTAAAACCTCAGTATAGATATGATCAACGTTTACTTTGTCAGATGGAAAATGTTTACTGACAGTGTTTTTGGTATTTTCTAAGTCATTTTTCATTCTAAAAATACCAATATCAAATACAGTAAGTTGTTGGTTTCTTAAAAGTGTTGTAATGTCTTTTTTATTAGAAACTTCAGAGTAAGAATTTGATATAAAATTAAAGAATAAGTAAGAAAAAATAAAAAAATTTATTATTATTTTTTTCATTTAACAACCTTATTTAAAAAATCCGTTATTTACAAATTAAATTATATTGTGAAAATTGTTAAATTATATGAAGTTTATAATTCACTGGGTAAATGAATGTTAATTTCGGTTCCTTTACCATTAAGATTTTTTATTTCGTAATCACCTCTATGTTGAGAAATTATATGTTTGACAATTGCAAGACCTAAACCTGTTCCACCAACTTTCCTGCTCTCTTCAACATCTACTCTATAAAATCTTTCAGTTACCCTGTTAATTTGATCCTCGGGAATTCCAATACCTTGATCAGATACAGATATTTTAATTCCTTTTGTTATGAGTTTCCCTTTGCTTGGAGAAGCTAATATATTTATAGTTGATTTTTCTTTTGAGTATTTAATAGCATTGTCTAATAAATTAGAAAAAACTGTTATTAATTTATCTTCATCACCAATAACATCACTTACATTACCTAAATTAATTTCAAGATTAATATTTTTTTCTTTTAAGCTAGTAAAATGAACATCTTTTACTTTTGTCAATACATTCTTCAAATTAACTGGTTTGTCAGGTCTTATATGCTCCTGGAGTTCAATTCTGCTTAATATTAATAGATCACTTATTAAATTTTCCATTCTTTTGCTTTGTGAAGAGATTATTTTAAGAAATTTTATCTTTGCTATTTCGTCATCTTTAGCGGGACCCTCTATTGTCTCTATAGCGCCTTTAATTGAAACAAGAGGAGTTTTTAATTCATGGCTAACATTAGCAACAAAGTCAGTTCTAAATTTTTGTGCTTTTGAAATTTCAGTAAGATCTTTTAAAAATAAAACAACAGAGTCTTTTTCTGTAAAAATTACAGTTGGTCCAGGAATCACATAAATTCTGTAATACTGATATGAAGGCAAATTTATTTCTAAATCTAAATTACTGGTTTTTTTTGAAGACTTAACTTCTCTGATTTTTTCATCTAGATTAGGATTTCTTAAAATTGTGCCGAGATGTGTATTTAAAATATTTTTACCAAATCTTTTTTCGGCACTTGGATTGGCATATTTTATAATATTTAATTTATCTAATGCTATAAATTGATCCTCTAATTCATCTAATATAAATGTTTTGCTATCATCCTTTTCATACTTTGAAATAATAATTTTATCATCAGTATTTTTTTTATTTCTGTTTGAATAAATTATTATTAGCAGAAATATAATTACACAGATTAATAGTATTTCAAAGAGGCCAATCATGATGTTCTAAAAGTTAAGTATATAATTAACATATTAAAAATTTAATATGCAATTATTTAAATTTTAGTTACTTAATTAGGGGAGATATTATTAATAAAAATTTCTGCGGTTTTATCCCAAGTAAAGTTTTTAGAGTATTCTAGGCACTTTTCTCTTTCAACTTTTAGAGCTTTCATTGCGGATTTTTCTAAATCCTCATCTAAACAATTAATTTCACTATCTTTGAAAATATCTTTAGGACCAGGAACAGGAAATGCTGCAACTGGTGTACCACAACTGAGGGATTCACATATTACAATTGCAAACGTATCTGTTTTGCTTGGAAAGACAAAAACATCAGATGATGTAAAATATGAAGCTAATTCACCATTAGTTTTTTCACCCAAGAAGTGAGCATCTGGAAATTCTTTTTTTAACTTTTCAATATCTGGTCCTTTACCAACAAGAAGTTTTGTTCCTTCTAATTTTAGATTTAAAAAAGCACGAATATTTTTTTCAATAGCCACTCGACCTACATATATCCATATAGGCCTTTTATATTCTAAATTGATTTTTTTTGGATTTTTAAACGATCCATGGTCAGCACCTCTTGTCCAAACAACCATTTTACTTTCATCTACTCCAATTTGAATTAGTTCTTTTTTCATAGATTCGGTTGTAACCAAAATTTTTTCTGCTTTGTTATGAAAGTTGCTTAGGAATTTCTGTGATAATTTTTCAGGAACCCAAGGTAAATATAATTTCATATATTTATCAAATCTTGTGTGAAAACTTGTGGTAAACTTTAGATTATTTTTAAGACAATATCTTCTTGCCATAAATCCTAAAGGACCTTCGGTAGCTATATGTATGGCTGAAGGATTTATTTTTTTTATTAAATGACTTACTCTTGGCCAAATATTCACAGAAAGTCTTATTTCATTATATTTAGGCATTGGCACAGTGAAGAAAAGTTGGGGATTTAAATACTCAACTTCGTGACCCATTGCTTCAAGTTTTTTTCCTGTTTCATTTAAAGTTCTTACCACACCATTTACTTGAGGAAAATAAGCGTCTGTTACAATTAATATTTTCATTATGATGCCTTTTTCAGACCTGGAGTTTCAATTACTTCTTTATCTGAATTATTACGACTATCTGAAAATTCTTCTCTTAATTTATCCCAATAAATTATTTCAAACGTTCCATCAAAGTTTTCAACTAAGGCAGTACAAGACTCAACCCAGTCTCCACAATTTAAATAATTAACACCATCATAATTTTCATTTTGGGCATGATGAATATGCCCACAGATTATTCCATCAAATTTTTTTTTCTTTCCATATTCTGCAATTGTTTTTTCGTATTCTCCCATATATTTAACTGCATTTTTTACCTTATATTTAAGAAACTTTGCTAAAGACCACTGGCCTTTACCTCTTAGACGTCTAAAAAAGTTAATCACTACATTTAATTTCAATAGCATTTCATAGGCTATTGCGCCTAACTTCGACAACCATTTGGCATATCTCATAACACCATCCCAAGCATCACCGTGAACAACTAAATATTTTTTATTTAAAACAGACTGATGAATTACTCTATTGATCATTTTTATCTGTCCAAAATGCATAGGAATAAATTTTCGAAACACTTCATCATGATTACCTATAACGTAGTAAACTTCTGTTCCATGTCTTGCTTTTCTTAATATTTTTTGAATTACGTCATTATGTTCTTGTGGCCAATAAAAATTTTTTTGAAGTGCCCAAACATCTATTATATCGCCTACACAGTAAAGTTTTTCTGATCTTGTATTTTTAAAAAATTCAAGCAATTTATTTGCTTGGCAACCTTTAGTACCAAGATGCACATCTGAAATGAATATACTTTTGTATTTTAATATAGGTTTCATTTAATCCTTTTTTTTTAATTCAATTTGCACTAGAATCGTTTAATTCTTTGTGCCATAGTAATGTTAAGGAAATATTAAAATTTATTATGAAATATTGCATTATTTACAACAAAAACGCTTCCTCTGGCAGAAAATCTAAATTTATAAAAAAAATTTCTGATGAACTTTCTAAGTATAACGATGTTTCTTTTTTTGAAACTGAGAGCGTGGATAAAGCAGAGGCAGTATTTAAAAATATTTCTAAGTTAAATATAGATAGACTTGTAGTTGCTGGAGGCGATGGTTCAGTATCATTTGCAATAAACAAACTTATTAAAAATAATTTTGTTCCAAAAAAAGATTTTGCTATTGGTTATATACCAGCTGGAACTGCTAATTTACTTCAAGCTGAACTAAATATGAGTAAAAAAATAAGTAAAATTGTTCAAATTTTACAATCAAACAATTTAAAACAAACTAATTTAGTAAAAATCAATAATGATTATTTTATTTTAATGGCAGGTATAGGTTGGGATGCAACGATAGTCCATTCAATTAATAGTTCTCTAAAAAAACTGTTAGGTAAAATTATTTTTGGATATAAAGGATTGCAAAAATTTTTGTTAATGAAAAATCAAAAATTAAAAGTTAACATAGATGGTCAAAATCATATAGCTGACTGGGTGTTATGTTCTAATACCAATTATTATGCGGGTCACTACAAAATTAATAAAACAAATATATTTGATAACAAAATTATTACTTATGTATTCAAAGACCTTACAAGAATAAAAATACTTTATTATATTTATTTGATTATTTTTTTTGGAGATTTATCGAAGTCTACGAGTGTTATAACATCTTATTCCAGTGAGCTAAAAATTGATGGACAAGGGAAAAAAATTCCAATTCAAATTGATGGTGATAAATATCAATATTGTGATAACGTAGAATTAAGGAAATCAGGAAAATATTTTAACATATTAACAGCATAACTTTTAAATAAGAGAATTTATCAAAAAATCATTTTACTAAGATATTTAATTTAAATATAATTATTATAAAATTACACAGGAGGTCATTATGAGTAAAAAGTTAAAGAAAAATGAAAAAAGAAAAAAAAAGGTTATCAAGTTAATAGAAAAACTTAAAAATAAGATCAATTTAAAAGAAAAAAAATTATCTAAAATTAATATTAAAATTGCAAGTATTGAAAAAAGAGTTGCTGAAAAAAAAAACAAAAAACTAGCTAAAAAGAAGACTATCGAGAGTTCCGCATCTGTAAATAATTAATTTCTAAATCTTCTTTCCCCTTTTTGTAATTAAAAAAGGGGAAAGTAGTTAATCAACAAAATTTTAAAATTAAGGGGAAATAAAGATGTTTTATAATTTAAAATTTTATTAGAATTTCATAATTAATGTTGATGACAAAAATATTTATAGATTATTACAATTTAATTAAAATTTATTTGCTCTACCATAAATGTCTTGATATCTAACAATATCAGTCTCTTTTAGAATTGAACCAACTTGAGCTTCCATAATTTTTACAGGTTTTTTTCCAGGATTTTGTATTCTATGAATTGCTCCTAATGGAATAAATATATGCTCATCAGGTTTTTTATTAATAATATTTTTATTTAAAGTTATTCTTGGATTACCTTTTGTAACTAACCAATGTTCTGCTCTGTGATGATGTTTTTGAAGACTTAATATACCTTTAGGTTTAACTGATAATTCTTTAATTAAAAACTCTTTTCCTTCAAATAAATTTAAATAACTCCCCCATGGTCTATAAAAAACATTCTTTTTCTTAAAGTGTTTTTTTTTATTTTTATCATATATCTTAAGTATCTCTTTCCAACTGCCAAGATCAGACCAAGGTATATCTAATTTAATAGCATTAATTTTGTTTGTTTTCTCAAGTATTGCATAATCAAAAGATTTCTCGATTGATTGTTCAAAAGCTCTTTTATTTAAGTAGTAAGTATTATTTTTATATTTGCCTTTTTTAAGTGCCTCAACACAACTTTTATAAGTTTTATTTTGATATTTTTTAAAGTTATTGATTATTGAGTCTTTTCTTAAATAAAACATACCCGAATTCCAGTAACCTTTTTTCTTAATTACTTCTTTTGCTTTTGATAATTTTGGTTTTTCAATAAATTTTGTAACTTTATTTATAGATTTAATTTTTTTAGTTAAAAAATATCCATATTCACTTGATGGGCTTGTAGGTTTTATTCCAAAAATAAATAGATTTTGATTATCTAAATTTGATTTATTTTTTAATAAAGATTTATTTAAAATATTTGACTTTTCAATTAAATGATCTGCTGCAAAAACCATTAATGGTTGATCTAATGGAATGTCTTTTATTAATGCAGATGCTAGTATTGCTGGTGCAGTATTTTTTTTAGCTGGTTCTAGAACTATTTTAAACTTTTTTATTTTACTTTTTTTTAAAGCTAATTTGACTTCCTTTAAGTATTTGAGGTTTGTGCTGATTATAGGAAAATCAAAAATTGGTTTATTTACTCTTTCTAAAGTTTTTTGAATTAAACTCCATCCGCCAAAATCAATAAATTGTTTTGCTTGATGTTTTTTTTTATCTGGCCAAAGTCTTGTTCCTGCGCCACCACAAAGTATTACAGGTCTAATTTTCATTAAATATCAGCGTACGTTCTAACCTCGTTTTTACCACCTGGATGAGTTGGTGCACCTTTATAAGCTGGTCCTACTGTTTGTGCATATTTCCATAATGTACCATTACCAAAATTCACTTTTCTCGGTTTCCATTTTTTACGTCTTGCACTTAGTTCCTTCTTTGTAAGTCTTACGTTAATTGTGCCCTTTTCTGCGTCTATATCGATGATATCCCCATTCCTTAAAAGGGCTATAGGACCGCCTACGGAGGCCTCAGGGCCCACATGACCGATACAAAAGCCTCTGGTAGCCCCAGAGAACCTACCGTCTGTAATGAGGGCTACTTTCTCCCCTTTTCCTTGACCGTAGATTGCTGCAGTTGTTTGAAGCATTTCTCTCATTCCAGGACCTCCTATGGGTCCTTCATATCTAATTATAATGATGTCTCCATCTTTGTATTTTCTGTTTATTACCGCTTTATACGCAGACTCTTCATTATCAAAACATCTAGCTCTTCCTGTAAATTGTAATTTTTTCAAACCTGCTATTTTTACAATTCCACCCTCTGGAGCTAAATTACCTTTTAATCCAACTACTCCTCCTGTTGGTGAAATTGGATTTTGATAAGATCTCATTACTTTTTGATTTTCTCTAAATTTTACATTTTTTAAATTTTCTCTCATGGTTTTGCCTGTAACCGTCATACAATCACCATGAATGTAACCACCATCCATTAGAGTTTTTAATAACATTGGAACTCCTCCTGCTTCCCACATATCTTTTGCAACATATTTTCCACCTGGTTTTAAATCTGCAAGATAAGGAGTTTTCTTAAATATTTTTGCAACATCCATTAAATCAAATTTAATTCCAATTTCATTTGCGATAGCTGGTAAGTGTAAACCTGCATTTGTTGATCCACCTGTTGCTGCAACGATTGTTGCTGCATTTTCAAGAGCTTTTCTTGTTACTATGTCTCTAGGTCTAATATTTTTTGCTAATAAATTCATTACAGCTTTACCGCTGTCTATTGCATATTTATTTCTTTCTAAATATGGTGCTGGCGTTCCTGCTGAGAATGGTAAAGCTAGTCCTATTGCTTCAGAGACACATGCCATTGTATTTGCAGTAAATTGTCCACCACAAGCACCTGCGCTTGGACATGCTTTTAATTCTAATTTTCTTAATGCATGAGCTGTCATTTTTTTTGATGTATATTTTCCAACACCTTCAAATACATCTACAACAGTTACATCTTTTCCATTAAATCTTCCAGGTAGAATTGATCCACCATATATAAATACACTTGGAATATTTAAACGAACCATCGACATCATTAAACCTGGTAATGATTTATCACAGCCCGCTAATCCAACTAATGCATCATAACAATGTCCTCTAACCGTAAGTTCAGTTGAGTCTGCTATTACATCTCTTGAAATTAGAGATGACTTCATTCCTTCATGACCCATCGCAATACCATCAGTTACTGTAATAGTACAAAATTCTCTTGGAGTTCCGCCTGAAGCTTTAACTCCTTTTTTAACTGATTGAGCTTGCTTCATTAAATTTATGTTACAAGGAGCGGCTTCATTCCATGTTGAAACAACACCAACAAATGGCTTAGCAACATCCTTTTCTGTTAAATCCATTGCATAATAAAATGATCTTTGAGGGGCTTTATCTGCACCTATTGTTGTATGTCTACTTGGTAATTTTTTCTTATTAAATTTTTTCATTATAAACCTTTAAGAGTTAATTCTATTTTTTTAACATCTTTTTCAAGATTAGCAAAGTTGCTTTTCTCCTGTTCTACTATATTTTGTGGTGCACGATCAACAAAGGATTTATTTGATAATCTAACATCAATTTTTTTCATCTCTTCGCTAATTTTTGTAATTTTCTTTTCTAGAGTTGATTTGATCATATTTAAATTAACATCTTCATCAAAATATAATTTAAATAACTCACCACTTATGACTATACTTGCGGAGGGTTTATCTAAATCTTTTTCATAAAAATTTTTAATTCTTCCATTTTTTTTCATTATATTTTCATTAGAAGATAAAAAAGTTTTATATTCTTTGTTTGTATTTTCTGTTGAAATTTCAATAAATGATCCAGGACTTATATTTAATTCATTTTTAAATGATCTTATTGATGTAATAAAATTGATGATATTATTTATCTCATCATACGATTTTTTTTCATGATAATCATCTTCTAGCCAATTAGCATGCATCAAGTAATCTTTGCCATCTTTATCTAGCTTATTATTTAACCATATCTCTTCGGTTACAAATGGAATAAATGGATGAAGTATTATTAAAATTTCCTTAAAAACATATGCTGATGTTTGTCTTAACTCCTTGATATCTTCCTCATTTTCAGAGTTTAAAACAGTTTTAGATAGCTCTAAATACCAATCACAAAATGAATGCCATACAAACTGATAAATATTCTTTGCTGCCTCATCAAACCTATAGTTTTTTAAACTATTTTCTGTGTCGTTTTTAACTTTTATAAGTTCAGATAGTATCCACTTATTAATAGTTAAGTTTATATTTTCAGGTTTTTTTACATCACCAAAATCACATTTATTTTGTGTTAAAAAATTATTTGCATTCCAAATTTTATTTAAGAAATTTCTATAACCTTTAACCCTGTCTTCAGATAATTTTACGTCTCGACCTGGTGATGCCATTGATAATAGAGTAAATCTTAAGGCGTCTGCACTATATTTTTCGATAAGTTCTAATGGATCAATAACATTGCCCTTTGATTTAGACATTTTTTGACCCTTTTCATCTCTAACTAAAGCATGAACATAAATATTTTTAAAAGGTTCCTTATCTAAAAACTGAGTTCCCATCATTATCATTCTAGCAACCCAGAAAAATATGATATCAAAACCAGTGACGAGAACACTTGTTGGATAAAATTTTTCAACTTCTGGAGTTTTTTCTGGCCAACCTAAAGTAGCAAATGGCCATAGACCTGATGAAAACCAAGTGTCTAGAACATCTTCATCTCTTTTTAATTCTACATCTTTTGAATAGAATTCTTTTGCTTGATTTTTGCACTCATCCTCATTTTCAGCTACAAATATTTTTCCATCAGGTCCGTACCATGCTGGAATTTGATGTCCCCACCATAATTGACGAGAAATACACCAAGGCTCAATATTATTCATCCATTGAAAATATGTTTTTGACCAATTTTCAGGAAAGAATTTAGTTTTACCATTATTTACTACTTCTTTTGCTTTAATTGCTAAAGTTTTAGCATCAACAAACCATTGTTCTGTTAAATAAGGCTCAATAATAGAATTAGATCTATCTCCATAAGGAACTTTGTTTACTAACTTTTCTATTTTTTCTAAAAACTTACCTTCTTCAAGATGTTCTAAAATTAATTTTCTTGCAGCAAATCTATCTAAACCTTTATATGGTTCAGGTGCATTGTCATTTATTTTTCCATCAGGCGTAAATATATTAATTACTTCTAACTTGTTTCTTATACCCACATCATAGTCATTGAAATCATGAGCTGGAGTAATTTTTACTGCTCCTGTTCCTTGTTCAGGATCAGCATAGTCATCTGTTATTACTTTTATTTTTCTGTTTGCTAAAGGAATGGTCACTAGCTTTCCAACAATATCTTTAAATCGATCGTCTTTAGGATTAACTGCTATTGCAGTATCTCCCAACATAGTTTCAGGTCTGGTTGTTGCAATTGTTACAAATTTATCAGAATTTTCTATTGGATAATTTATATAATAAAGTTGAGAATTTACTTCACGTTGATCAACTTCTAAATCAGATATTGCTGTTTTTAAAACAACATCCCAATTTACAAGTTTTTTTGCTTTGTAGATTAATTTCTTATTATAAAGATCAACAAATACTTTTATGACTGATTTGGATAAATTCTCGTCCATTGTGAATGCATTACGAGACCAATCACAAGAACATCCAAGTTTTTTAAGTTGGTTTATAATAATATCGCCATACTCATTTTTCCATTCCCATACTTTTTCTATAAATTTTTCTCTACCCAAATCATTTTTTTTAACCCCTTCTTTTGTAAGTTTTTTTTCAACTAATGCTTGGGTTGCAATACCAGCGTGGTCTGTACCTGGCTGCCATAAAGTTTCATAATTATTCATTCTATGAAATCTTGTTAAAACATCTTGAATTGAGTTATTTAAAGCATGCCCCATGTGGAGACTTCCAGTTACATTCGGTGGTGGAATTACAATTGAGAATTTTTTTGAATTTTCTTTGGGTTTAAATAAATCATTTTTTTCCCAATAATCGTAGATTTTATTTTCTACATTTTTATGCTCATATTTATCAAAACTCATTGAATTGTTTTATAAATTAATCAAATTAATAAACAATAATGAAAATCATTGCTAAATTTATAGACTAATGATCAAAATGAATTATACAAATATCGATTACCAAATATTTTATATTTGATGGCAACGTGGCGGAATGGTTACGCAGAGGATTGCAAATCCTTGTATCCCGGTTCGATTCCGGGCGTTGCCTCCAAAATAAGTATTGAGATAAATTTTAAAAAAAGTAAGTTGTGAGAAAATATTCCTCGGTAGCTCAGTTGGTAGAGCAGTTGACTGTTAATCAATTGGTCGCAGGTTCGAGTCCTGCCCGAGGAGCCAAATCAATTAAACAGCTTTAGAAGTATTTATTTGCGCTATCTGTAAATTTTTTCCGAATTTAATTTTTTGATCCTGAGTTAACTCTGAATAAACTTTAACTAAGAAGTTATAATTTACATTCATGTGTCCCTCTTTTGATTTGTCAAGATTTACTAAATATTCTGAAAAATCTTCAAAAAAATAATTTATTGGAACTTTTAAATAATTAGAAAGTTGTAATAATCTAATTGAACTTACACCGTTAGTCCCTTTTTCATACTTTTGAATTTGTTGAAATGTTACGTTTATAGCTTTTGCTACTTTAGTCTGAGTTAAACCTAATGCTAATCTTCTTAGCTTGAGCTTATTGCCAAGATGTTTGTTAAAATTTTCTTCCATTCAAGACCCCTCTTTAAATAAAATAATAATGTGAGTTAATCTAAATAGAAAACTTTATGCAAGTAAAATAATTTTTAAAAAAATTGGTTTTTTTAAATTATTACAAACCTGTCAAGTAACTTTTTATGAAGTCTTTAGAATTATTTTAAAGAATTTGGCTCAAAAAAAGCTTAGTTCTGTCACTCTTTGGGTTAGCAAAGAATTCTTTAGTATCTGCCTTTTCAATTATCATGCCTTCATCCATAAAAATCACTTCATCAGCAACCTCTTTAGCAAAACCCATCTCATGTGTTACAACAATCATAGTCATTCCGCCTTTAGCAAGACTAACCATTGCATCAAGCACCTCTTTAATCATTTCTGGGTCTAATGCTGAAGTTGGCTCGTCAAATAACATGATTTTAGGCTGCATGCATAATGCTCTAGCAATTGCACAACGTTGTTGTTGTCCACCAGAAAGTTGTCCAGGAAATTTGTTTGCTTGATCATCTATTTGTACTTTTTTAAGTTGGTCTAAGGCTAGTTCTTGAGCCTCTTTTTTTGGCATTTTCTTAACCCAGATAGGTGCAAGAGTACAATTGTCTAAAATTGATAAGTGTGGAAATAAATTAAATTGTTGAAAAACCATTCCAACTTCAGCTCTAATTTTTTCAATATCTTTAGTTTTTTCTGATAGTTCATTTCCATCAACAATTATATCTCCCTCTTGGTGCTCTTCTAATCTATTGATACATCTAATCAATGTAGATTTACCCGATCCTGATGGTCCACATACTACAATTTTTTTATTTGCCTCAACCTCAAGATTTATATTTTTTAAAACTTGAAAATCACCGAACCATTTATTCATATTTTGAATTTTTATTATTGGGTCAGACATTTATTATCTTTCAGTTTTATATTTTGCCTCTAGATTATAACTATATTTGCTCATTGCATAGCATATAATCCAGAATACTATTGATGCAAAAATATATCCCTCCATGGCAAAGCCTAGCCATTTTGGATTTGTTTTTGCTAAAGCAAGCATACCTGCTAGTTCAGCTAAACCAACTACAAAGATTAAAGGAGTATCTTTAACTAATGCTAAAAAGGTATTTGCTATTCCTGGAATAACTAATTTTAGCGCTTGAGGTAAAATTACAAAAATATGCATTTTCCAATAACCCATTCCTAAGGATTTAGCTGCATCGTATTGACCTCTAGGAAGTGATTGTAAACCCCCTCTAATTACTTCTGCACAGTAAGCGGCCTCAAATAATGTAATTGCTATAATTACTCTTACTAATTTATCCATGAAAAAATCTTCAGGAAGAAACATTGGAAACATTACAGATGACATAAATAATACTGTAATCAATGGAACGCCTCTCCAAAATTCAATATAACAAATTGAGATATATTTTATTGCAGGAAGATTAGATCTTCTCCCTAGTGCAAAAATCATACCTAGTGGGAAACAGAAAATTAGACAGAAAAAAGAAACTATGAAAGTAAGTGATAACCCTCCCCATGCACCTGTTTCTACCCATTGTAAACCAAATGATCCACCAGATATTAAGTAGTAAATAACCAAATATGCAATCACTGGATAAATAATTACATAGTATAAAGCTAAATATTTTTTTAAATTTTCTTTCATGAAATACCCAACAAAGCCAAGAGCAATAACTAAAATGAATGCAGTGTTTATTCTCCAATGAAATTCATTGGGATACATTCCATACATAAACCTTCTGAACCAAACTTTAATATATGTCCAACAAGCACCAGTGCCTGTACATGCATCTTTTGAATCACCAGAAATAGTAGCGTCTAAAATCATCCAACTTAGAGACTGAGGAAGGGCTTTTATAATTGAAAATAATATTAATAAAGTTAATAGAGCATTAAAATTATTTGTATTTATATTTTTATTTAATAAATCCAAAGTTTTATTTCCTGAATAATCAATTCTCATCATATTTAATCCTATTAATCCTATGATTAATGGAAATAAAGTAGTTAAGGAGCCAGGTAAAAAAGATGTTAAATTTATTTTTAAAAAAGCATTTGATATGACATCAATTAAGCTTACTAAAACTAAAAAAGATCCAATAATAGAATAGTTTTTAATGTTATCTCTATTAGGTTTTAAAAAATTAATAGTTTGTATCATTTACTTTTCTTTAATTTCAATTTTTTTGTTATACCAATTCATTATTGCTGCAATAGTTAGGCTAATAGTTAAATATGTTAGCATTGTTATTGAAACAATTTCTATTGCTTTACCTGTTTGCATCAAAGCGGTACCTGCAAACACAAGTACTAAGTCAGGATATGCAATAGCAGCTGCTAAAGATGAATTTTTAGTTAAATTCAAATATTGGTTTGTTGTAGGTGGTATAATAATTCTTAGTGCTTGGGGCATAATAACTAATTTTAAAACTTGATTAGGCGTTAAACCAACAGATGCTGCAGCCTCTTTTTGGCCTTTGGTAACTCCTTCAATACCAGCTCTAACACACTCTGCTACAAAGGTAGAGGTGTATAAAGATAGTGCTAGAACTAATGCTATTAATTCAGGAGGTAAACTTATTCCACCTTCATAAATATAAGAAATCTTTGATAATTTTTTGAGTTCAGGTATTTCAAATTCTAAAGATACGCCACCAAATAAGAATGATAAAAGAGGTAATACAATTAATAGAGCTGCCGAATAAAGGAGCACAGGAATTTGTTTACCTTGTGTGTCTCTTAATCTAATTGCATAAATCCTTATTACAATAATTGCTATTATTGCTGCAAGACCACAATATAAAAATACATTTAAATTTTCCCATACCATAGCTGGTATGTAATAACCTTTTACAGTCATATAAGTTACCCCAAACCATGCATTAGCTTTCTCTGGCATAGGTAAAGCTCTAAGAGCAGCGTAATACCAAAAGAATATTTGTAATAATAATGGGATGTTTCTAAAAAACTCTACATACCACGCTGCTGTATTTTTAATTAAGTAATTAGAAGATAATCTTGCTACACCAATTATAACACCTAGGATTGTGCAAAAAATTATACTTATAAAAGAAACTAACAAAGTATTCAAAAGTCCAACTAGAAAAGCACGGGCATATGAGTCTGATCCACTATATTCAATTAAAGAAAATTGAACATCAAATGAGGATTCTTGTGATAAAAAACCAAATCCAAAATCAATACCTCTATTATCCATATTAGTCTGGGCATTCATGGTTAAAAACCCAAAAATAAGAACAACAAATAATATAGCTAAAATCTGAGGTATATATCTTTTTATAATGTTGTTCATTGAAACCTATAATAAAAAAAAGGGCTAGATATTTCTAGCCCTTTTTAAATAATTTAAAAATAAATTATCTTGCTGGTGGTACGTATAGTATTCCACCTTTAGTCCATAATTCATTTGGACCTCTATCAGGTAGAATTCCAGTGTCAGCTATGTTTCTTTTATAGCTTTCACCGTAGTTACCAACTTGCTTGATAATTCTTAAGTTCCAGTCGTTATCTAAACCAAAAGCTGCTCCTAATTCACCTTCAGCACCAACTAATCTTTTGATTGCTGGATTGTTTGAAGTTTTCATCATGTCAGCATTTGATGAGTTAACGCCATACTCTTCTGCTTCGATCATAGTATTTAAAGACCATCTTACTATATCTTCCCAAACAGAATCACCTTGACGAACGACAGGTCCTAGTGGTTCTTTTGAAATAGTTTCAGGTAAAACTACGTGATCATCTGGAGCTGATAATTTTGTTCTTTGAGCAGCAAGACCAGATTTATCTGTAGTGTATGTATCACATCTGCCTGCATCGTAAGCAGCTACGACTTCATCCGCTTTTTCAAAAACTACTGGCTCATAAGAAATTCCTCTTGAATCAAAAAAGTCTCTCATATTAAGCTCAGTTGTAGTTCCTAAGTTTGTACAAACTGAAGTTCCGTTTTTAAATTCACCCGTAGATGATATTCCTGAACCTTTTCTTACCATGAAACCTTGTCCATCATAAAAGTTTACACCAACAAATGTTAAACCGATGTCAGCGTCTCTAGAAAGCGTCCAAGTTGTGTTTCTTGACAAAATGTCAATTTCACCTGAAGTAAGTGCAGTAAATCTTTCTTTTGCACTTAAAGGAGTAAACTTAACTTTAGTTGCATCTCCTAATGTAGCAGCTGCAACAGCTCTACATACATCAACATCTATTCCTGTCCAATTTCCAGATTCATCTGCGTTTGAAAATCCAGGTAGACCCTGAGAAACACCACATCTTACGAATCCTCTTTTTTTAGTGTTCTCAAGAGTTTTTGATTTCTTAGCAGCCATTGTTTCTGTTGAAAATGCAAATAGCACAGCAAACATAGCAACTACAGAAGTCAATTGTTTTATTATTTTAAACATTATTTTCCTCTTTTTATTATTTATTTGTTAACAAATTATTCAAAAATGTAATTTTTGAATGCATTAGTAAAGCAGAAACTTATACAACCATCAATGGTAAAATTACCTTAACAATACTGATCAATTAAAGATGGCGCGCCCTGGAGGATTCGAACCTCCGACCCTCGGTTTAGAAAACCGATGCTCTATCCAGCTGAGCTAAGGGCGCAAAAAAATAATCTTATAATACTAATTTAATTTTTGAAAAGAAATTTTTTAAATAATATTAGTATAGTTAATAGCTCTACTCTGCCTATTATCATGAAAATTATTAAATAAATCTTGGTTAAAAAAGAAAGATTATAAAAATCAAAATTCGCGAAATCAAACATACTTGAATTTACAGTATTCATAATTGTCAACAAAGAAAGCTTAAATGAATTTTCAAATTGGATGTCAGAAAGTGTTAAAAAAAGAGTTAATATAGATAGAGAAATAACAAAAATAATTATCGAAAAGAAATATTTATTTATATCTGATTTTTCAGTTGTATCATTTATTAATGTAACCTTGTTTGAATAAATTTGGTTTGGTTTTGAGTGTGACAACAAATTATTTAAAGAAAATTTTAATAAACTTAAAATCTTTATAACTCTAATACCTGAACTTGTTGAAAAAAAAGAACCACCAATCACAACCATAATAAAAAACACAAATATTAAATTATTTGGTGTATCATTAAAAGAAATACCAATATTTGAAATACTACTTGAAATTGCTACTAAAATTGTTGGAAAATTATTACTTGAATTTAAAAAAACAAATGAAAAAGAAATTATAGCTAATAAGTAAATTAAAAGATTAAAATCTTCACTCAAAAAATTTAATTTTTTTTTATTAAAAAAAATAAGATTATAAATTAAAAATAAACTAAAAAAAGATAACAACATAGTAAATGATAAAATAATTTTACTAACATCGCTTTCAAATAAATAATCAACTCTATTAACAGGCAAAAAACCACCTGATGATATTATCGATAATGATAAATTAAATGCATCAAAAGTTCTTAAATTAATTATCTTAAATAGAATAAATATAATTAAAGTTAATGAGGAATAAATTATAACAATTTTAACAGATTGTTTAAAAATTTCATTGTAATTAAAAGATAAATATTCAGTGAATGAATGTTTCAGATTTTTGTCAAAAATATCAATTAATAGTAAAATAGAAAAAAGAAAATAAATTCCTCCAATCCACTGGGAGGTAGATCTCCATAAGATTAGACTTTCATCTAATTGTTTTACATTTTCAAAAATAGTAAATCCTGTAGAAGTAAAACCTGATATAGCTTCAAAATATGAATTTAATAAAGTTAAATTTTGTATGCTAAAATAATAAGGTATTGATATTATTAATGGAAAAAGAAAATAACCAATCAATACAGTAAATATTTTTTCATAAAGAGTAATTTTTTTTGTATTTATCTTATTAAATAATATTAGAATTACTCCTAAAAAAAGACTTATAGTTAAAGTATATATATAATTTTCAATGTTATAAAAAATATCAAAATAATTTGAATAAATAATATTAAAAAAAGAAAAAATACTTATCAAAAATAGAAAAGAACTTAAATAAATAGCGCTAAATTTAGTCATATTAAAATTAGACTGAACTAATTCTAAACATATTTTCTACAATAGGTAATTGATTTCTTTTGGCTAAAAGAACAACTGTATCATCTTTTTGAAAAACGTAACTTGAACTTGGAACAATAACATTTTCATTTCTTAATATTGCGCCAATTCTAATTTCATCGGGTAAATTTGAGTCTTTTAATTGCTTATTAATCAACTCAGACGTCTCAATAATATCTGCCTCTATAACTTCATATTCACCATTTAAAATTGTATAGGCATTTTCGATTGTTCCTTTATGAACATGTTTTAAAATACTTGAAACTGTATTCATTCTTGGATCAATCAAATCATCAATTTTTAAAGAAGATTGTAGTAATGAATAGTTAGGTTTATTTATCAAAGCCATAGTTCTTTTATCTTTAGAAAATTTTTCAACAATCACACTTACCATTAAGTTATCTTCATCATCATTGGTTAACGCTAGAACTGTTTCGACTTCATCAATATTAGCCTCATTTAAAACATCTTCATCCAAGCCATTACCATTAATCACAATAGTATCATTAAGTTCATTGGCTATATATTCTGCTCTAGATTTATCTTTTTCAATTATCTTAACCCTTGCAGAATCAAATGATTGCTCAATATTTTTAGCAAGATTAAAACCAATATTTCCACCCCCAATAATTAACATTTTATTTGAAATCTTTTCATTATGTCCAAACACGGACAAAGTTTCTTGCATTTGACTACTGTTGACAACCACATAAGCTTTATCATTAAGTTGTAGTTGATCTGTTTTTTTCATTACAACAAATTCGTCACCTCTGATAACGCCTAGAATATAAGCATTAAGTTTAGGAAATTTTTTAGTAAGTTCATTTAAATTAATTCCATGTATTGAACATTTTTCATTAATTAAAATTTCTAGCAATCTAATTTTATTTTCAGCAAAAGGCACATTATCTAAAGCTCCTGGTGCCTCTAATTTTCGCTGAATAGATTTAGCTATTTCAATTTCTGGGGAAATAATATTATCAATTGGCAAATTCTCCCTATTAAACAATCCTGAATATTTTGGATCAAGATATTCTTGAAATCTTATACGAGCAATTTTTTTTGGAACTTGAAATAATGAGAAAGCGATTTGGCATATCAACATATTAATTTCATCATTTCTTGTTACAGCAATAATCATATCAGCGTCTTTTGTATTAGCTTTTTCAAGTATTGCTGGAGAAGTTGCTTTACCAACAATTGCTTTTACATCCAAAGTTTCATTTATTTTTTGGATGTCATCACTTGATTGATCAATCATTGTAATTGAGTGATTTTGCTCAATTAACATTTTGGCAATAGTAGACCCTACTCTACCAGCTCCACAAATAATAATATTCATTAGTTTAGATCTTTTACTCCGAGTATTTTTAGTTTTCTATGTAAAGCAGATCTTTCCATACCTATAAATTTTGCAGTTTTAGAAATATTACCACTAAATTTTTTTAATTGAGAGATTAAATATTGTTTTTCGAAACTTTCTCTAGCTTCTTTTAAAGGAACTGTAAGACTTTCTGTTACAGAAAATTCATCTTCAATGGATTTAGATAGAGACTCTTTGATTATGTTCATTAACCTTTCGTTATCATCACCTGGTGACAATATAGCTATTCTTTCTATCAAATTTCTTAGTTCTCTTACATTCCCAGGCCAATCGTAATTAAGTAAATAATTATTATCAATGATTTTAAATTTTTTAAAGTTGTTAGCTTCACAAATATTCTCAATAAAATAATCTATTAGAATTGGAATATCATCTATTCTTTTATTTAAAGGATCTATTTTAATATTAAACACATTTAGCCGGTGAAATAAGTCTTCCCTAAAGTTTCCAAATCTTATTTCTTGTTGAACATCTTTACTATTTGTGCAAATAATTCTGACATCAACCTTAATATCGTGGTTGCTATTTATTCTTTTAAATTTTTGATCGATGACGACTCTTAAGATTTTTGACTGAGTCTCAAGCGGTATTTCTGTAACCTCATCGATTAATAGTATGCCACCCGATGCTTTTTCAAGTGCTCCATAAAATATAGAGCCATCTTTCTTTTCCTCTCCAAATAATTCTAGTTCATATTTTTTTGCATCTAAAAGTGCTCCATTGATTACGATAAATGGACCATCCTTTCTTTTTGAGTTTTTATGTATTTTTCTTGAAATTAATTCTTTACCTGATCCAGTGGGTCCACTAATAAATATTCTACTTTCAGATTTTGATAACTTATTTATCTGTTCTTTAATTGAGAGAATATTAGAGCTTTTACCTACTAACTCAAATGTATGAAAAAGTTTTGTATTTAAAGTTTTATTTTCATTTTTTAGATTATAATTTTCTACTGCTCTATTCACAAAATTTAAAAGTCTTTCTTTATCAAATGGTTTTTGAATAAATTCAAATGCACCAGATTTTAAAGAATTTACTGCCATCTCAATATTTGCATGCCCTGATATCATAATAACGGGTAAATCAGGATTTTTATTTTTTATATGATCTAACAATAAAATCCCATCGTTGTCGCCTTTATCTAGTTTAACGTCAATGATTGCAACATCTGGGAGTTTTTTATCAATTTCAGTTAATGCCTGATTAAAATTCGCAGCAAGTCTTGTCATATATCCAGCATCTTTAATTAACTCATCAAGAATTAATCTAATATCTGCATTATCATCTATAATTAAAATTTCAGCTGACATTATTTTTTATATGGAATTATAATTTGAATTTTTGCACCGTTTTTATGATTTAAAAATTTAATTGACCCTTCATGATCACTAATAATTTTGTCTACAATCGATAATCCTAATCCAGTTCCTTTTTCTTTGGTTGTAAAATATGGTTTTATTATATCTTTTGTTCTTTTATTCTTAAATCCAGTTCCGGTATCTATAATATTAATATTTATATAATCTCTTCTTTGTCTAATTTCTATATCTATATTTTTGACAGTTTTGCTGTCTTTTTCTACTTTTTCTTGAATACTTTCGACAGAATTTTTAATTAGATTAAAAAATAATCTATTAAACTGTTCATTATCAAAATTTAATATTACTTCTTTTGATAAATGATTAACAAACCTAATTTTTACTGAAGTATCAAACTTATTTACCAAATTGATATTATCTTTAATTACACTGTCTAAGTTATTTAATTTAAATAATGGTTTTGGCATTCTGGCAAAATCAGAAAATTCATTTACCAAATTTTCAATTTGATTTATTTGCTTAAGGATAGTTTTAAGATTATTCAAATATTTCTCTTTCCTATCATTTTCAATATTTGGTAAATATTTTGTCTTAAGATTATCAATTGTTAATTGTATTGGTGTTAAAGGATTTTTAATCTCGTGAGCTAGTTTTCTTGCAACATTTTCCCAAGCTTCATGTCTTTCGTTAGTAAGTAATTTTTCTTGTTGATTTTTTAACCTATCAATCATCGAATTAAAATTTTTATTAAGTCTTTCCATTTCGATATCAGCTTTTAAATCAGGAACCTTAGTATCAAGATTGCCTTTTCCTATACTTTCGGAAGCTGTTATTAAGTTATTAATTGAAATAAAAAAACGAGATGAAAATCTAATAGCAATTGTAATTGATAAGAATAACAAAAGTGTTACTAACGTAACATAAATTATTGCAAAAGATATTCTTATACCAAAATTTTGATTTTCAACTGTATAGTAAAAATTTACTGCTTCTTCAGACTCAATTAAATAATTAGAAATATCTTTATCAAAGTATTTCAAGACGTATAAGAATGTATTATCAAAATTTGACAATCTTATTACTGCTGCAGATTTATTTTCAAAAGTATTTATGATCTTTAGTGGTCTATCATCATTTTGAACCATCTTCATCGCCCTATCCTCAATTTTTTTATATTTGATTTCTGCCGCTGATAAAATTAATTGTCCCTCTCGATTGATTAAATGAAGTTGGTCTATATCTCTTAAATATCTTTGAGTATTTATGATTTGTTGGAATCTATCTGGATTAGAACTATATAATTCTGAATATTTATTTAAATCAAATGCAATTAAAACAATCTCAGACTCGATTTTATTTCTTTTCTCATCAACATAATTTTTTGCAATTTCATAAGAATTATTAACTGCTGTAGTTATTTTTTCATTAAAATACTTATCTAGTGCAAATGAGAATATAAATAGAGAGAATATTGCAATTAGCAATGAAGGTATTAGAGTAAAAAGACCAAATGAAATAATATATTTTCTATTAGCGATAGAACCCCTTACATTAATGTTGTTTTTAATAGAATTTCTGATGTCTATAAATATTAATACAAAAAATATTAACACTAAAATAATGTTGGAAATCATAAGAATTTCAAGATTGTCTTCATTTAATTTGATAAAACTTTTGTCAATAAAAGTTAAAAATGTAATAAAAGCTAAAGAAATAGTTAGTATAAAGATAACTATGATAAACAAATTTCTTTTTAACAAAGCAAACATAATCTAAAAATATCTTACAAAAAATTTTATAATAATCATGAGTAATAGTTTTATACTACTAGCTGCAGGTAAAGGTAAGAGATTTAAATCAAATAATCCTAAACAATTTATAAATTATATCAATAAACCCTTATTTATGCACTCAGTTGATAAAGCACTTAAATCAAAATTATTTAAATCAATAATAATTGTATCTAATATTCCTATAAAAAATATCAATGACAAATCTATAAAAGTTATTAAAGGTGGAAAGGAAAGATATCAATCGTCACAAAAGGCGTTAAATTTTTTAAAAAATAAGAAAATAAAAAATGTGTTTATTCATGATGCTGCTCGACCAAATTTTTCAATTAAATTACTTAAAAAACTTAATGCTAGTCTTAAAAATAATAAAGCGGTTGTGCCGTTCGTAAAAACTGAAAGCTCAACAAAGTATAAAGATGGAAATATGTTGCAAAATTTAGATAGAGACAAATTAATATTTACACAAACACCCCAATGTTTTGATTATAAAACAATCTATAAAATATCAAAATTAAATAAGCATTTAGTTACTGATGAAGCATCATTATTTTTAAATTTTAAAAAAAAAGTTAAATTTATAAAAGGTGAGGAAAATAATTTTAAAATAACTACAAAATCAGATTTGGCAAAGTTAAATATTAAGAGTTTTTATGGTATTGGTTTTGATATTCACAAATTGATTAAAAATAAGAAACTATACCTTGGTGGTTTAAAAATTCCTTTTCATTCTGGGTTACAAGGTCATTCTGATGGAGATGTTGTGCTACATGCAATAATTGATGGTTTACTTGGTGCTATGAGAAAAATGGATATTGGAACTCATTACCCAAGTAACAAGAGAAGATTTAAAAATATAAGATCACCCAATATGCTGTCTCCTATTTTGAAAAAATTGTATGAGGAAGGATATTCTATAAATAATGTAGACATAAATTTAATTTGTGAAAAACCTAAAGTCTCAAAATATAGAGAAAAAATTATCACTTCGTTGTCTAATTTGCTAAATGTAAATAAAGATCAAATTAATCTAAAAGGTAAAACAGTTGAAAAATTAGGTTTAATAGGAAAGGAAAAAGCTATTGCTTGTGAAGCAATAGTCTCTTTAAATTATTATGCTTAAAAAATTAAATTTTGTATTTGTTACAATGTTTGGAATTGGTAAATTACCAAGAATTCCTGGTAGTTATGCCTCTTTGGTAACTGTTATCTTACTATATATATTATTTCACATTTTTTCAGTATCAGCTGATATATTTTTATTTTTTTTAGTAGCTATTTTTATAATTTCACTTTTTGCAGTAAATTTATTTATTAAAGATTTAACCAATAAGGATCCAAAAGAGGTTGTTATTGACGAGTTTATTGGTCAATCAATACCAATATGTCTTTATGAAATTGCTCATAGTGAACCATCAGATCCAGCAAGAGTGCTAACCTTTTACTTTATTATGTTTATTCTTTTTAGAATTTTTGACATCACAAAACCCTACCCTGTTAGTTATTATGATAAAAACTTTAAGAATAGTTTTGGTGTTATAATGGATGATATTTGTGCTGGTCTGTACGTAGTCGCAATACTGGTCTTTTATATGATTATTACTACATGATTAATTTATCTTTAAAAATTTTAAAATTGCTTACTAAAAAAAAACTAACTTTATCCTTTGCCGAATCCTGTACGGGAGGGCTTTTAGCAAGCTCAATTACGTCTTTTAGTGGGTCGTCTAAAGTATTTAATATGGGATTAGTAACTTATTCAAATAACGCAAAAATAAAATTACTTAAAGTTCCCAAAAAAACTATTACTAAATATGGGGCAGTTAGCTATGAAACTTGTCTATCGATGGTTAAAAATTTAAGTAAAATTAGTAAATCAAATATATCAATTTCCATTACTGGTGTAGCAGGACCAAATGGTGGAACTAAAGAAAAACCAGTTGGACTTGTTTACATAGGACTTAAAAAAGGAAGTAAAACAATCATAAAGAAAAACTTATTTAAAAGTAAAAATAGAGTTACAATTCAAAAAGCAACTGTAAATCAAGCTCTTAAAATGATTTTGAAAATATTATAAACTTTCAGCTCTTGTTTGAAATGCATCCGCAATTTTTTCAAGACCAAATTGAAAAGACTTGGTCATTAAAATATTTAAAAATTTATTTTTAATTTCAAAATCAACATCAAAAGTTACTTCGGTTAAATCTCCTTGCTCCTGAAATTTCCAATTATTTTTTAAATAATTTAAAGGACCATCTATATTTGTTACAAAAATTGTGTCATCTTTTTTATTAAATTTCACATCGCTTTTATAGGTATCTACAAAAGGCCCTTTTCCAATTGTTAGATCTGCAACAATAAGTGTTAGATCTCCCTGTTGTTTTTTTTCATAAACTTTTGAACCCCGGCAGAATGGAACGAATTCAGGGTATTTTTCAATATCTAAAACGAACTCTATGAGTTTGTCTTTTTTATTATCAATTAATCTCTTAACTGATGCTTTTGGCATTAATGAATATTTTTTCTGTTATTTTTTAGTTTATTAAAATCTTCATCAGCATGATATGAAGATCTTGTTAAAGGTGATGAAGATACTAATAAAAATCCTTTAGATTTTGCTATTTTGCCCAATTCTTTAAATTCATCTGGATGATAATACCTATTTAATGGAAAGTGCTTGGCCGAGGGTTGAAGATATTGACCTATAGTTAAAAAATCAACTTCCGCAGATCTTAGATCATCCATAACTTGAATTATCTCATCTCTGGTTTCCCCAAATCCAACCATAATTCCTGATTTTGTAAAAACATTTTTGTTAAATTTTTTTGAATTTTTTAAAAGTTCTAATGATCCAAAGTATCTGGCCCCAGGTCTTACTTTTACGTAAAGACTAGGGACAGTTTCAATATTATGATTAAAAACATCTGGGCTTGCTTCCAATACTCTTTTATAAGCATCGCCTTTTCTTAAAAAATCAGGTGTTAAAACTTCAATTGTTGTATTTGGATTTTTTTTTCTTGTTGCAACAATAACATCATGAAAATGGTTTGATCCACCATCAGAAAGGTCGTCTCTATCAACAGATGTAATAACAACATGTCTTAAACTTAATTTTTTAACTGCATTCGCTATTTTAATTGGCTCAAATTGATCTAATTTTTCTGGTTTTCCTGTTTTAACGTCACAAAATGCACATGCTCTTGTACATGTGTCACCCATTATCATTAGTGTTGCGTGCCTTTTGCTCCAACATTCAGTAATATTAGGACAGTTTGCTTCTTGGCAAACTGTTACAAGATTATCTTTATTAACAACCGTTTTAGTTAAAAAAAATTCTTTACTATTTAATAACTTGGATCTAATCCACTCAGGTTTCTTTTTGATAGGATTAATTGGTTTATTTACTTTTTCAGGGTGTCTTGGTCTATTTTTGATTTCCATTATCTTTGATTATATAGGTAGTCTCACCTTCTTTTCCAAATAAAAACTTTTCTCTTATTAATATTTCTATGAAATCTAGATCTATATTTTCTGTTAAAAGTGAATTTTTGTGCTCTAAATCATCTATTTTACTGTTAAGGGTAATTTGATTATTTTTTAGTTGCTTATATATATCTTTCTTTTCCATGTAAGAAATAAGGCCTCTATCACCATCTAATAAATTAAAGAAAAAATAGATAAACAGAAATGTGATGATAAGAATAAAATAGTTTTTTTTTAATTTTTCTAACATTAATCAATTTTATTCATTTTAGCAGATCTACCAAGGTCTTCTTCAATACGAATTAGTTGGTTATATTTTGCTATTCTCTCTGATCTTGCAAGAGACCCGGTTTTGATTTGATTTGAATTGGTACCTACTGCTAAATCAGCAATAAATGTGTCTTCAGTATCACCAGATCTATGAGAGATGATTGTTTTAAAACCAATAAGTTGAGCAAATTTTATTACTTCTAACGTTTCGGTTACAGTGCCTATTTGGTTCAATTTTATTAAAATACTGTTAGCGGATAAATTCAGAAAACCTATTTTTAATCTTTCAAGATTAGTTACAAAAAGATCATCCCCAATTATTTGTGTTTTGTTTTTTGTTTCATTTACAAATTTTGACCATGCCTTCCAATCATCTTCACCAAATGGGTCCTCTATCGATTTAATTTGATATTTTTTAATAAGTTGTAAGTATTTTTTAATTGATTGATCAACACTTATGTAATTTTTAGAATGAATTGAATATTTGCCTTTTTTAATTAATTCATTTGCTGCAACATCTAAACAAATTGATATATCTTTACCATTTTTAAAACCTGATTTTTTGATCGCTCGAACTATAAGCCTTAAAGCACTCTCATTATCGCTTATCATTGGTGCAAAGCCACCTTCATCACCTACATTAATAGAGTGACCAGCTTTTTTTAACAATACTTTTAAATTGTTTATTACTAAAAAACACATTCTTACAGCATTATTAAATGATTTTGCTTTATCCGGTCTAATCATAAACTCTTGTATTCTAAGGCCGTTATCAGCATGTGCACCCCCATTGATAATATTCATTAAAGGAAAGGGGAGTTTAAAATTTTTTTGGATAATAAAACTTTTATATAAAGGTATTTTTTTAACTTTTGCTGATAATTTTTTTACAGCCATAGATACAGCTAATATTGTATTCGCACCTAACTTTGTTTTTTGTTTTGTGCCATCTAATTTTATAAGAATACTATCTATTCTCTCTTGGTCATGGATATTTTGATTTTTTAATTTTTTTGAAATTAATTTATTAACGGTTGCAACTGGTATTAAAACGCTTTTTCCTAGGTATTTTTTATTACTCTTATCTCTTTTTTCATAAGCCTCAAAAGTTCCTGTTGATGCACCTGAGGGACAAATTGCTGAAGCACTTAAATTATTAACAAATACTTCTGCCTCAATAGTAGGATTTCCTCTACTGTCATAAACCTGTCTGGCTACAACTTTTTTGATTTTACTCATTAATTACTTTTTAACTAAATTATCAATTTCTACAATTTGATTAATTAGCTCGTCTAATTTGTCTAAAGGGACCATGTTTGGACCATCTGATGGAGCATTATCAGGGTCCTGATGTGTTTCCAAAAAAATAGCTGCAACGCCTACTGCTACTGCTGCTCTCGACAAATACTCAACAAATTCTCTTTGACCACCACTTTTTTCACCTAGACCACCAGGTTGTTGCACTGAATGAGTTCCATCAAATACTACTGGATAACCATTTTTTGCCATGATGGGAATAGATCTCATATCTGAGACCAACGTATTATAACCAAAGCTAGCTCCTCTTTCGGTCACTAAAATATTTTCATTACCACTATCAGAAATTTTTTTGGTTACATTCACCATATCCCACGGTGCTAGAAATTGACCCTTTTTCACATTAATGATTTTATTGGTTTTAGCAGCAGCAATTAATAAATCTGTTTGCCTACAAAGGAATGCTGGTATTTGAAGAACATCTATGTGATTAGAAACTAGGGAACATTGTTCTTCATTATGTATATCGGTAAGAACGGGTACTTTAATATCTTTTTTGATTTTATCAAATACAGGCAAGGAGTTTTCTAAACCAGCTCCTCTTTTGCCTTTCAAACTTGTTCTATTAGCCTTATCAAATGAAGTTTTATAAATAAATCCAATATTATACTTTCTTGTAATTTCTTTAATTTTACCCGCCATATCCAAAGCATGTTGCTCGGTTTCAAGTTGACAGGGTCCAGCTATTAAACAAATTTTATTTTTGTTTGAGATTTCTATACCGTTACAATTAACTATTTTATTTTCCATTAAAAGATTTTGCAGCTTTAATAAATGATGAGAATAAAGGATGAGGATTTAAAGGTCTAGATTTAAATTCTGGATGAAATTGCACTCCAATAAACCATGGATGATTTTTGAGTTCAATAATTTCAGGTAATTGATTGTCCGGAGAAATTCCTGCAAACATCAAACCTTTTTTTTCAAATTTTTGCATTAAATTTATATTGACCTCATATCTATGTCTGTGTCTCTCTTTAATGATATTAGATTTATAGATATTTTTTATGGCAGAATTATTTCTTAGTTTTGCCTCATATAAACCTAATCTCATTGTTCCTCCCAGATTTTTATCAGTTCCTTTTATAATTTTTCCATCTTTGTTCCATTCATCAATTAATCCTATTACGGGAAAACAATTTTTATCTAGTTCACTAGAACCAGCTTTTTTAATTTTAAGAACATTTCTTGCAAACTCAATCATGGCCATTTGCATTCCAAAACAAATACCTAGAAAAGGTATTTTTCTCTCTCTGGCATATCTAATTGCCTCAATTTTTCCCTCTGTTCCTCTTTTGCCAAACCCTCCTGGTATCAATATTCCAGATACATTCTTTAATTTTGATTTAATTTCTTTTGATCTAAGTTTATCTGACTCAATTCTTACTAAGTTAACTTTAACTTTATTTGAAATTCCTCCATGCGTGAGAGCCTCATCAAGTGATTTATAAGCGTCTTTTAAGTTTACATATTTGCCTATGACAGCAATATTTACTGTTCTTTTTGTTTTTAAAACTATATTTGTAATTTTTTTCCAAGGCAGCAGGTTTGGTTTTTTTCTAGATTTTATTTTAAAAAATTTTAAAACTTGCTTATCTAATTTCTGATTAAAGAAACTTATTGGGGCTTCATAAATAGTTTTTACATCAACTGTTTCTATAACATTTGCAATGTCTACATTGCAAAATAGTGATATTTTTCTTCTTTGATCTAAAGGAATAGACTGTTGAGATCTACAGATCACTATATCAGGTTGAATTCCTATACTTCTCAATTCTTTAACAGAATGTTGTGTTGGCTTTGTTTTAATTTCATCTGAAGATTTTAAAAAAGGAACAAATGTTAAATGAATAAATAATGATTTTGATCTACCATTATCATTTGAAAACTGTCTTATAGCTTCTAAAAATGGTAAACTCTCAATATCACCAACTGTTCCTCCAATTTCACAAATTACAAAATCTTCATTTGTTATATCTTTTTTTATAAACTCTTTAATTCTATCTGTAACATGTGGAATTACTTGAACTGTTTTTCCGAGATAACCTCCTCTTCTCTCTCTTTTTATGATATCACTATAAATTCTACCTGTAGTAATGTTGTCAGATTGTTTGGCTGAAATATTTGTAAATCTTTCATAATGTCCTAAATCTAAATCAGTCTCAGCCCCATCATCAGTTACAAAAACTTCGCCATGTTGAAATGGACTCATTGTTCCTGGATCTACGTTTAAATATGGATCCATTTTTCTTATTCTCACTTTATAGCCCTGTGAAGCAAGCAAATAACCAAGCGATGCTGATGACAAACCTTTACCAAGTGATGAAACCACGCCGCCAGTGACAAATATATATCGCGCCATGGAATTATGTTATAGCCAATGATTTATAAAAATAAAAGTATTAATTATTATTTTCGGGTAATTTAGGAGCATCATCTGCATTTTCTTCTATTTTATCAATTACAGAAGTGTTTGAAGGAAGATCTCCTCGTGAAATAATAGTTAATCCTAGACTACAAATTATGAATAATGTTGCAACAATAGCCGTTGCTTTAGTCATAAAATTCCCAGCTGACCTTGAAAGCATAAAGTTATCCTGAGAAACTCCAATACCCAAGGCTCCACCTTCAGATTTTTGGAACAAAACCAGCAATACTAGAATTGCTGCTAATATTATATTTATAATTAATAGTATGTTTTCCACGACGCCTAATTAATTGATTTTTTCATTATATCAATAAATATTTTTTCATTAGTTGATGCTCCGCCAATCAAAAAACCATCAATATTATCGATTCTCATTAAATTTTTTATATTTTTTGGATTTACAGAGCCTCCATATAAAACCTTAGATTTTGTAAATTTTTTTGAAATCTTTAAGGTGTTTTTTATAAAACTAATGTTTTTTTTTAAATCATTTTCACTAGGAATAATACCTGTACCAATTGACCAAACAGGTTCATAAGCAATTATAACTTTATTTAAATTCTTTAAATTTTTTAAACCTTCAAGTAACTGTTTTTTTAAAACATATTTTGTTTTATTTTTTTTTTTATCAATCAATTTTTCACCTATGCATAAAATGACATTTAATTTTTCATAAATTGCAGACTTAATCTTTAAATTAATTTTTTTATTATTATTTTCTACTCTTGTTTCTGAATGACCAATTATAACAAACTTACCCCCTAAATCTTTAATCATCTTTGAGCTTATAGCTCCTGTGAAAGGTCCATAGTTTATTTGTGTATGACAATCTTGAGCACCAATTTGAATATTTGATTTTTTTGTTTTATCTACAAAAGATTTGATTAATGTAAAGGGTGGACAATAAATAATATTGGCTTTAAGTTTGTTTATTTTTGAATAACTTATTACTTTATTTAATGAATTAACTGAATTAACTGACCCAAACATCTTCCAATTAGCAATGAAATACATTTTATTATTTGTCATAAAGATTAATATAATTTATATGTTTATTTTTTTTTAGATCAATAAATAAAGACTATAGAATATGATAAGTAAACTAAGAAATTTTTCAAATTCAAAATTAGCAGGAGTAATTGTCGGAATTATTATAATTCCATTTGTATTTTGGGGCATGGGTAGTGTTTTTAGTGGAGGTAATACTAACAACGTTGCTAAGATTAATAATGAAGCAATCTCATCAAAAGATTTTGTAAATTTTATAAACGAGTCAAGACTCACAAATGATATTATAAAAGCAAACATAGATAAAAATATTATTGAAAATATTTTATCAGAATTGGTATCTGAAAAATTAATTGAGATGGAAATTAAAGAATTAAATGTATCAATGTCAGAGGAGGCGTTAGCAAATAAAATAAGATCTAATTCGATTTTACTTGATGATAATAAGAAGTTTTCAAGAGTTAAGTATGAAAAATTTCTACTAGAAAATAATTTAATTGCTTCTACATTTGAAAATTCATTAAAGAAACAAGAAATGAAAGAAAATTTATTTAATTATATAAGTGGAGGAATTAAGTCACCATATTTTTTAAAAAATAAAATATATATCAATGAAAATAAAAAAATCGAGATTGAATTTTTAGATTTAGATTTAGTTCATGATAAAACTGCAACTAAATTAGAAGTTGAGGATTTCATTAAAAATAATCAAGAAATTTTGAAAATTGATTTTATTGATGTGACTTATGCAAAAATTACACCTAAAAATCTAATAGAAATTGATGAGTTTAATGATGAATTTTTTAAGAAAATTGATGAGATAGAAAATAATATTTTAAACGGATCAAATATTCGAGAAATTAATGAAATTTATAATTTCAAACTAAATGAAATTAATAATTTTGTCTTGAAAGATGATACAGATGAAATACTTGAGGAAATTTACTCAAAAAGAAACCAAGATAAAATACAACTAGTTGACAAAAATGATTATTTTCTAATTTTTGAAATATCAAATATTAACAAAAAAATTCCAAACAAAACAGATCTAAAATTTTTAGAAAAAGTTAAAAATAATGTGATATTAAAAAAGAAATTTGAATTTAATAAAAGTCTTTTTGAAAAAATTGACGAAAAGATATTTAATGATGATGAGTTTTTGAAATTATCAAAAGATACAAATAATATTAAAACTATAAATATTAAAAATAGTAATGATTACCAAGTTTTTGACCCGGATTCTTTAAAACTTTTATACACATTGCCAAAAGAAAGTTTCTCCTTAGTAACCGGGGAAACAAATAAAGTTTTTCTTACAAAAATTAAGAATATTTATTATTCAGATATGGAAAAAAATACTGATAATATTGAAGAATATTCTACTAAAGCAAATAACGACATTATTAATGATGTTTATACATCTTATGATCTATCTTTAAATTCAAAATATAAGGTAAAAATTTTCAATCAAACAATTGAAAGAGTTAAAAATTATTTTAGATAATGTTGAATATTAATCTAAAGTTATTTAAGAAAAATCACAAAAAAAGTAAAAATCAAGTTCTTTACCATTCAATAAAATCAAATGGCCTAAAAGAAATAGAAAATTTAATTAATAACTTTTTAAATGTAAGAAATAGCTTTGTATTCGAATCTGTTGAAAAAGGTTTCATAAAAGGCAGATATACAATTTTTGGTAAAAATCCTGATAAAATTTGGGAATTTAATAATAACAACTGTGTTTTAAAGTACGAAAATAAAAGAAAGAAATTAAGAGGAACTCCAAAAGATAATATTGAGAAAATAATCGAAAATTTTAATTTTAAAATACCAAGTGAATTACCACCAATTAGCTCAATTATATCAGGATATTTCTCTTATGATACAATAAGATATATTGAGAAAATTCCTAATACGACGAAAAATGACCTTAAAATTCCTGATGCAAGAATTTTGAGACCAAAAAATCTAGTTGTTTTTGATAATGTTAAAAAAAAAATATTTTTTATAGTTAATTGTTTTTTTGACGAAAAAATCAAAAATTATCAAGCTAAATATGATCAAATACAAAAAGAAATAGAAGAAATGATATTTTTGGCAAATTATAGTTACAAGATAAATCAGTCAGAAACCAGGATTTCAAAAATAAAAATTAAATCAAATATTTCAAAAAAGAAATTCCTTAGTAATGTTTCTAGAGCTAAAAATTACATTAAAATAGGAGATATTTTTCAAGTCGTTCTAAGTCAAAGGTTTGAAACTGATCTTAATAAAGAACCATTAGATATTTATAAAAAATTGAGAATTACTAACCCTTCCCCTTTCATGTATTTTTTTAACTTTGAGGATTTCCAAATTATAGGTGCGAGTCCTGAGATACTTGTGAGACTCAGAGATAATAAAATAACTATTAGACCTATTGCTGGCACAAGACCTAGAGGTAAAAACAAAAAAGAAGATAAATTTTATGAAAAAGATCTTTTAAAAGATAAAAAAGAGCTTTCTGAACACTTAATGCTTCTTGACCTTGGAAGAAACGATACTGGAAAAGTCTCTAAAATTAACTCTGTTAAGGTAACCGAAAGTTTTAAGATAGAGCGGTATTCACATGTAATGCACATAGTCTCAAATGTTGAAGGTGTATTTAATAAAAAATTTGGAAAATTTGATACGTTATTAGCTGGTTTTCCTGCTGGAACGGTATCAGGTGCACCTAAAATAAGAGCTATGGAGATTATAGATGAATTGGAAACGACTAGAAGAAAAGTTTATGCTGGTGGTATTGGTTATTTTTCTGCAAATGGTGATTTTGATACTTGTATTGCGCTTAGAACAGCAATTTCAAAAAATAAAAAATTTTACGTACAGTCAGGCGCAGGAATTGTTGCTGATAGTAAACCTATTAATGAATTTAATGAAACAGTTAATAAAGCAAAAGCTTTAATAAAGGCTTTGGAGTAAACAGTATGAAAATAATTTTAATTGATAATTATGATAGCTTTACATTTAATTTATATCACTATCTTTCATCCTTTGCTAAAATTGATGTTTTAAGAAACGATAAGGTAGATCATCATTACATTTTAAGAAAAGGATATAATAAAATTGTAATATCCCCAGGTCCTGGAAATCCTAATCAATCTGGAAATTGTTTAAAGATAGTAAAGAATTTGTATAAAAAAATGCCAATACTTGGTGTTTGCTTAGGTCATCAAATCATTGGTCAAATATTTGGTTCTAAGATTATTCAAGCTAAGGAACTTGTACATGGAAAAACAAGCAATATTATAAATAAGAAAATTGGTATTTTAAAAAATTTACCAAAAAAGTTCTCAGCTACCAGATACCATAGTTTAGTAATTGATAAAAAATCCTTATCTAAAGATTTAAAAATTACATCTAGCACATCAGATGGGACAATAATGGGTGTTATGCATAAGGAATACAAAATCCATGGAGTTCAATTTCATCCTGAAAGTATCAAAACAAAATATGGTTTAAAAATTTTAGAGAACTTTGTAAAAGAGTAAAAATGGATCAATTTTTAGAAAAGCTAAGAAATAAAATAAACTTAGATTTTGATGAGAGTAAAAATGCATTTAAGATTCTAATGAATGGTCAAGCTAGTGATGAACAAATTTATAATTTTTTAACTTTATTATCAGATAAAGGTGAGGTTTCAGATGAAATAGCTGGTGGTGTATATATATTAAGAGATAAGTCAAAAAGAGTAAAAGTTGAAAATTGCATTGATACTTGTGGTACTGGTGGAGATGGAAAAGATACTCTAAATATTTCAACAGCATCAGCGCTATTATTGGCAAGTATGGGTGTTAAAGTAGCAAAACATGGAAATAAGGCAGTTTCATCAAAATGTGGGTCAGCTGACGTTCTTGAAGCCTTAAATATAAATATCAACTTAGAACCAAATCAAATCGAGGAGCAAATTAAAAATGACAATTTTGGCTTCATGTTTGCTCCAAATTACCACTCGGCAATGAAATATGTTGGTCCAACAAGAAAAAAAATAGGAAAAAGGACTATTTTTAATATGATAGGTCCATTAAGCAGCCCAGCACTTGTTGAAAGGCAGGTAATTGGTGTCTTTAATAATAGTCTTCTTAAAGTTTTTGCCAATGCTCTTAAAAATCTAAATTTAAAATTTGCGTGGATTGTAAATAGTGAGGATGGTCTAGATGAAATATCACCTTACGCCAAAACTAATGTTGTACAATTAAAAAATAATGAAATATCTGAGTTTATAATTGATCCAAATGAATTAAATGTTAATGCTGATAAATTTGAAAATTTAGTAGGAAATGATGCTAAATTCAATTCTGAGAAAATTTTAAATATTTTTCAAGGAGAAGATAATGATTTTTCAAAAGCTGTATGTTTAAATGCTGCAGCAGGGTTAATGATATCTGAAAAATATGATAATTTTAAAATTGCTTACAATTATACCAGAAATTTTATTAAGTCTGGTACAGCATTCAAATATATAAAAAATTTACAAAATGTCTGAAAATATCCTTCAGAAAATAATAGATAAAAAGAAAACTAAAATTGATAAATTAAAACTTGAAATTGATATAGACAGCTTGTTAAATAAAATTAGTGAGAAGGGAGTTTTTTTTGATTTCAAAAAGAAAATACAAACAAATAACTCAGAAAATAAAATATCTATAATTGCTGAAATAAAAAAAGCAAGTCCGTCTGCAGGTATTTTGATAGATGACTATGACCCAGTTAAAATTGCCAATATATATAATTCTAAGAACGTCACTTGTTTGTCGGTATTAACCGAAGAAGATTTTTTTTTAGGAAATCTATCTCATATTTCTGAAATTAAAAAAAAAATAGAATTACCCGTTCTTTGTAAAGATTTTTTTATTGATAAATTTCAAGTACCTTTAGCAAAAAGTTATGGTGCTGATGCAGTACTGATTATATTAGCCGGTATTTCTGAAAAAACTGCTGATGAAATTTACGAGGAAGCTTTAAAGTATAATATGAGTGTGATTGTTGAAGTTCATACAGTTGAAGAAGCGGAAAAATCGGTTAAATATCCTGATGCTTTAATTGGCATAAATAACCGAAACCTAAAAACTCTTAAAACTGAGATAAATACAACTTATGATATATATAATGTTGTTTCAAACCACTCTTCCCCTTTAATTTCTGAAAGTGGTCTAAAAACAAAAGATGAATTGCTTGAAATAAAAAACAGGACCTCAATTAGCTCATTTTTAATTGGTGAATCACTATTAAAAAACTTAGAAAATAATAATATTTTTTCTCTTTTATAGAAATTTTTATTGATTTATCTTACTTTTTAACTGTTGTATAAATTGGGGAACTTTTATAGAACATCGATGTACTTAATTTGTTCTATGTTAACTAAAAAACAAAAAAACCTGCTTCTCTTTATAAACAAAAAGTTGAGATCTACAGGTGTATCTCCTTCATATGAGGAAATGAAAGAATCATTAAGTTTAAAATCAAAATCTGGGATTCATAGACTTATTAGTGCATTAGAAGAAAGAGGCTTTATTAAGAGGTTGGCTCATAAAGCTAGAGCATTAGAAGTAATTAAATTACCTGAAACTGCATCAGCAAATGATATTTATAATAGTTTTTCTCCTAGCGTAATTAAAGGAGGATTAGATGAGGAAAATTTTAATAATTCTAACGATAGAGAAATCCCTGTTCTTGGAAAAATTGCTGCAGGAACTCCAGTTGAAGCTATTCAGAATGAAGTTTCAAGAATTCCGCTGCCAGCAAACATTGAAAAAGATGGAGAATTTTTTGGTTTAAAGGTCCAAGGAGATTCGATGATTGAAGCAGGAATTAATGATGGTGATACTGTTATTGTTAAAAAAGCAGATACAGCAGATAATGGAAAAATCGTAGTAGCTTTAATTGATGATCATGAAGCTATGTTGAAAAGAATTAGGAGAAAAGGTAAAACTGTTGCATTGGAAAGTGCAAATAGAAATTACGAAACAAAAATTTTTGGCCCAGATAGAGTAAAAGTTCAAGGAGTTCTTGTATCTTTATATAGAAACTTTCAGTAAAATAGTTTAAATAAATTCCATGAAAAAAGTAGCAACTAGATTTGCTCCTTCTCCAACTGGTCCATTGCATATTGGTGGAGTAAGAACTGCTCTATTTAATTGGTTATATTCGAAAAATAAATCGGGTAAATTTTTTTTAAGGATAGAAGATACTGATAAAGAAAGATCTAAAGAAGAGCATAAGATTCAAATAATTAACTCTCTTAAATGGATGGGAATAGAGCATGATGGTGAAGAGTATATTCAATCAAAAATGATTGGTGAACACGTAATTATTGCAAAAAAGTTATTAGAAAATGGAAATGCCTATAAATGCTATTGTAGTACAGAGGAAATAGAAGAACAAAAAAAAAGAGCTAAACAAAAAAAAATTCCTTATGTATATAATCGAAAATGGCGAGATATTGCTGAAGATCAAGCCCCACAAGGTATTAAACCAGTTATAAGATTTAAAAGTAAAATAGAAGGTACTTCTATACTAAAAGACTTAGTTCAAGGAAACGTGGAGATTGAAAATAATACTATTGAGGATTTTGTTATTTTAAGAAATGATGAAACCCCAACATATAACTTATCTGCTTCTGTTGATGATCATAATATGGAAATGACTCATATTATTAGAGGAGATGATCACAAAATTAATACTTTTAAACAAATACAGATATATAAGGCACTAGGATGGGATATTCCACAATTTGCTCATATACCTCTTATTCATACAATAGATGGTAAAAAGTTGTCAAAAAGAGATAATGCTTCAACATTGGAGGATTACTCAAAAATTGGAATTCTAGCTGAGGCACTTAGAAATTATCTACTTAGGTTAGGGTGGTCCTATAAAGATAAGGAAATTTTTAACTTAGACGAAAGTATAAAACTTTTTAATCTAGAAGGAATAGGTAAATCACCTTCAAAACTTGATATGAGTAGAATTCTTTCTATGAATGAACATTACATTAAAAACACTGATGAAAAGATTTTGTACAAAAAGTTAAAAGAATATTGTGAAATTTATAAAGATAAAATTAAAAAGGAAAAAGAAGATACAATAAAGAGCTCTTTAATATTCTTAAAAAATAAAGCAAAAACACTGGAGGATATATTTAATAATTCTAAATATATATTAAATGATAAAGTTGTTTTTGATGAAAATCATAAAGAGCTTATAAACGATGAAGCAAAAAAAATTATACATTCGTTTAAAGAGAAGATTTCAGAATTAGAAGTTTTTGACAGAGAAAGTTTAGAACAAATCGTAAATGGATTAATAAAATTAAACAATACAAATTTTAAGGGAGTTGGGCAGCCATTAAGAATAATGTTAACTGGGTCCAAATTTGGTCCAGGAATATATGATATAATATTGTCTCTTGGAAAGAATGAAGTTATAAAAAGATTAGAAAATATAGGATAAGATAATGTTTGATGCCTCTTCAGATGAAGAGCTGGGAGAACTCAAATTTTCAAGAGTTTTTTTTATTTCTTGTTTTTGTTTTGATATTAAATCTGGTTTTTTTAAGAAATAGTAAACACTTTTAAATACTTCGTCAGCATTACACTCTGATTGTATCAACTCTGGAATTACTTCTCTATTATTAATAATATTAATCATATTTACAAATTTTATATTTAATAAAAATTTTGCTATATAAAAATTAATAATATTCATCTTATATATAATTATTGAAGGAATATTCATTTTACAAACTTCCAGTGACACTGTGCCAGATTTTACTACGGCGAAGATTGATTTTTTCAAAACTCTATTTTTAATTTTATCATCATTTATAATTTCTATATTTTGTATTTGTTCTTTTAAAATATAATTTAGTAAAAGTTCTTTATTTTTGTCAGTTGTATGAAATATGAAATTATAGTTAGGATTTTTGTTATTCATTTTTTTTATAAAATTAATTAGGATTGGTGTGTGATATTTTATCTCTGAGACTCTGCTACCAGGAAAAATGGAAATAATTTTTTTTTTATCTAAAAATTGGTCTATTTGAACGTTTTCATTAATATTCTTATCTAAAAGTGGGTGACCCACAAAGGTATTGGTGAGTTTTTCTTTATCAAAATATTCTTTTTCAAACTTAAAAAGTAATAAAATATGATCTAAATATTTCTTCATTTTCTTAACACGACCCTCTCTCCATGCCCAAACCTTTGGAGCAATAAAATGAATTGTTTTTATTTTCGAATTTTTTTCTTTTACTAGTTTTGCTACTCTTAGTGAGAAATCTGGACTGTCTACACTAAATAAGATATCTGGTTTAAATTTCAAAATCTCATTTACAGTTTCTTTTATTTTACGTTTTATTTTAAAAAAATTTAAAATAATGTCAGTAAAAGCAATATATGTTATCTCTTTTTGTTCAAAGATTGTCTTTATACCTAATTTTTCTAAGTTTGATCCACCGACACTTAAGAATTCTAAATCAGTTCTTTTTTTTATAATTTCTGAAACAACTTCAGATGCTAATTTATCACCCGAGGGTTCTCCAGTAAGAATAAAAATTTTTTTCATATTGCAATGAGAAATAGTTTATTGCGATTAGCATATTTAATCGAAATCTCTTTATCCAATATAATATTTTGATTTGATTTAACTGCAATTCCCTTAATCCCTGCGATGTTACAATCTTTGAAAGTGTCAATCCCTATTGTGGGCAAGTCTACCCTTAAATCTTGTTTTGCTTTAGGTAACTTTATTAAAATACCTTTTTTAATTTTGGATTTAGGAGCACGCTTTATCATTTCTTTTGTACCATTTTTTGTTTCTAAAGAAATAACCTTATTGTCTCTTATAATTACTGCTTGTGTATGGTTATAAGAGTTGGTTTTTTTTAAAGTTTTAATACCTTTTAGTATTTGCTCTTTCTCTTCATTGGAAGGTTTTATTCTAGTATAAACTCCTTTTTTTAAAGTTAATTCTGGATTATAAGTGTTTAATCTAATAACTTTAATGTTGTTCTCTGATAGAATTTTTATTAAAGCTTTTAATACTGCCGCATCACCTAGCTTTGCCGCTTTTACTATTCTTGGTATATAAAACAAACCTTTAAAGTCCAATTTTAATTTTGATATCTTTGGTTTAATTATGTTTCCTGCAAAAATAACTTTCCTACATTTTTTTGATTTAATGAGTTTTAAAATCTCACCAAATTTGCCTATATTAATAAAAAAACTATTTTTATTTTTTTTAAATTTATTATTTTTTGTAAGATCAATAATAAAATAATTTAATTTTTTTTTTTCAATTTTTTTTAGTATTTGAATTGGTAAATCTTTTTCTCCTAAAAAAAGTCCTAGCATTATAAGTTGGGTGGAAGTGATATTGGTCTTTTTTTGTCTGAATTTATAAAATTAAGTATTTTTTTTACAAATTCATTGTTTTTAAGATCATTATTAAGTTGATTGATATTTTCTCTAAAACTAGGCGTTTTAAATATTATTTCATAAGCTAATTGTATTTTTTTTATATTTTCATTTGAAACTTTAGATCTTCTTAATCCAATAAGATTTAACCCCATTAAATTATTTCTATTTCCCATTGACAATCCAAATGGAATAATATCGCTCAAAACACCAGTCATCCCTCCTATCATTGAAGATTCTCCAATTCTAGAAAATTGATGTATTGCACAACTTCCACCAACTATTGCATTATTTTGAATAGCAACGTGTCCGCCTACTTGTACGTTGTTGGCTAAAACAATATTATTTGATATCAAGCAATCGTGTGCTACATGACAATAAACCATAAATAAATTATTATCACCAATTTTTGTTATACCACCACCTTGTTCAGTTCCAGGATTTATATTTACATATTCTCTGAACTTATTGTTATTACCTATAATTAAAGAATTTTTTTCACCATTATATTTTAAATCTTGAGGAGGAGTTCCTATTGATGAGAATGGATATATTTGGTTATTCACTCCTATTTTTGTATTACCAACAATGTTTACATGCGAATGTAAAACTGAGTTTGATCCTATTTCAACCTCTGGACCTATGATGCAATAAGGCCCTATTTGAACATCGTCTGAAATTTTTGCTTTTTTATCAACTATAGCTGTTTTGTGGATCACGGATAATAAATAACAAATTTAATAATTAATACTTATCAACTATTACTACTGATTATTACTTTCTATCTACAATCGTTGCAGACCACTGCGCATCTGCCATTTTTTTATCACCCACAAAAGCTGTACCTTTGTACTTCCATACTCTTCCATGTGATCTGATAGCTTCAATATTAAGTTCTAAAGTGCAATCAGGTATAACTGGATTTCTAAATTTAGCTTTTTCAATTGTCATTAAGAAGACTAATTTATTATCATAGGTTGCTTTATCGAGACCATTTGCAGTTAATGCAGCAGCTGCTTGTCCAAATGCTTCCACAATCAAAACACCAGGCATGACTGGTTCTCCAGGAAAATGGCCATTCACAAAAAAACTATCTTTTTTAACATTTACAATTGCTGTAGCTGAAAAAAGTTTTTTTATATTTCTTAACTCATCAATTAGAAGCATTGGCTCTCTATGAGGTAATAATTCTTTTATTTGATTTTTATTTAGGTTATTCATTAATTTTATTATCTTTTAAAAAATTTCTTATATTTCTAGCAGGATACCCCATCACTTTTGTATTTGAAGGAATATTTTTAATTACTCCACTACCCCCACCAATTTTAACATTATCACCTATAACTAAATGACCAGAGATGCCTGCTTGACCTCCTATCATTACTTTATTACCAATCGTCGAACTTCCTGCAAACCCAACTTGAGCAGTAATAATACAATTTTTACCTATTTTAACGTTATGAGCTACATGTACTTGGTTATCTAAGAATGTACCGTCTCCTATAATTGTATTTGAAAGGGAACCTCTATCAATTGTATTATTGCAACCAATTTCAACATTATCTCCAATTATGACTGCTCCTATGTGTGGGTATCTAATGTTTGAATTTTTTTCTGGAAAAAAACCAAAACCTTTTTTACCTAAAATTGCACCATCTAGAATATTTGTATTATTTCCTATAATACTATTTTTAATAATAACGTTATTACCAATATTACAATCATTACCAATGCTAACATTTTTTTCAATAATAGTATTATGACCAATTGAACAATTTTTACCGATCTTGACATTTTTACCTATTAAAACATTTTTACCATATTTTAAATTTTTAAAATCGTTTTTATTTATTCTGCCAACATCAAGATCGGAATTGTCGTTAACAGAATTTGGATAAAATAAAGATGTTATGTAAGATACAGCTAATAATACATTTTTAACCTCAATTACTTTAATTTTGGAAGGAACAACATTTGTGAATTTTTTGCTGGTTATTACTAGTCTTGATTGAGTTGTTTTTAATAATTCTAGATATTTAATTGAATTAAAAAAAGTAATGTCATTTTTATTGGCAGTACCTAATTCTTTAATATCATTTAGTAGAAAGTTTATTTTTTGTGTTTTAAGGTTTAAAGCAATTAATATATCATTTATTTTTATGTTTTTTTTTTTTTTAAAAAAAGGATTTTCCATCTTAAAAATTTATTTTTTTAATATTATCATTGAGAAGCTTAATTATTTGATCAGTAATATCTAGATTTTTTTTCCCAACAATGATGTTTTTTTTTGGAATTACTATTGAAATAGAGTTTGAGTCAACAAAATTTGTGATAATTGGATTTAATGATTTAAAAATTTCTTTTGTATAATCAACCTTAATTTTGTTTATTTTATTAATTGAATCCTCTTTTTCTAATCTATATTTTTTAACCTCTTCTGTTAATACAAATATTTTTTTGTTAAATTCTTCTTCATTCAGAATATTTTTTTGGGAAATTAAAAGTTTTTCTTTTTTTATTAATTTATCTTCCTGTTCTTTATATTTTAAATAATTTTCTTTCTTTATTTTATCAATATGCTCGTTTACAAATTTTCCAACATCAGAGTTATTTAAGATTAAATTTAAATCAATATAAGCTATTTTTGCAAATGTATTTAATGGGAATAAAAACAATATTAATAAAAAAAAATAAAATTTTTTCATTTTTAAAATGATGTTCCTATTCGAAATCTAAAAGACTCTGTTTGGTCAGTTGATTCTTTAGATATTGGAATTGCATAAGAGAATGAAAGAGGACCAATTACTGTAAACCAATTAACTGCTATACCTGTTGCTGATCTAATTTTACTTGATTCTAGTGAGCTATCGTAATCAACTTCCCTTAATGTAGCGGCATCTAAAAAAAGATTCAGATCTATATTTTCAAATCCATTAATAACATTTGGAATAGTTGAGTTCAGATTTAAAGCTGATCCAAAATTACCACCAACATACTCAACACCGTCTTTTGGTCCTATTTTTCCAGGTTCAAATCCTCTTAAGTTTTTACTAGGTATATATATTCTTCTTGAGACTCTTACTTCATCATCTATTGAATTGACTGTCTTAAGAAATAGTTTGCCTGATAAAATTAAATTATCTGATACTGGGTGATATTTTGATAAATTAATTGTATTTCCTATAGATAAATCATCAGAGTAAATAGGTAGTTCTTGGTTGAAACTAATCATATAACCTTGAGTGGGTTGGAAATTTTGATCAAGTTTATTCATCATTACTTTATAAGTAAATAAATTTTCTAAGTAATCACCTTCTTGTTTTTTCTTATAATCAGAAGCAGTAGAAGCTGTTTCTAATTTTTCATAATATGTTGATATATCAAGATTTACATATAAATCAGAATATTGTTCAAAACCTGTTCCAAAACTAAATCCAGTACGAGAAGTTTTAAATCCACCTGTGCTTAAAAAATCAGAACTCGTACTTTCTAAAGTTGTGTTTAATGAGCGGTCTGTGTTTTTAAAATTAGGATTAACAACCGAAAATTTACCTTTAATTTTATCTTCAGAAATTAAGATATTTGTTCCTAATTTAATTCCCTTTCCAAGATAATTTTTTTCTTGTATGCCAGCAGTAATTGTGGCTCCAGATGTACCAGTTCCAGCTCCAGCAAATATTTCGCCTGTGGGCATTTCTTCTACTAAAATGTCAATCACTTTTTTTTGATTATCTATTTTTGAAGTTTTGGTTTTTGACTCTACTGATTTAAATATACCTCTAGACTTAATTGAATTAATAGATTTGTCTAAAAGTACCTTATTAAATGCATCACCCTCATCAACAATAAGTGAATTTCTTATAACTTTTTCT